>CAJWHW010000008.1:0-73807 GCA_913040915.1 uncultured Fidelibacterota bacterium
AAGGTTTTAATAAAGGTTTTATTTAAAGTGCCAATCTATCAAGTTTATTAACCCTTTTTTCATGTCTTCCACCAACGAAGGGTTCAACAATCCACATTTCTATTATATCATATATTTTATCTGTTGAAATAAACCTCGCACCAAGTGATAAAATATTAGCATTATTATGTTCTCTTGATAGTTTCACAATTTCTTTTGGACCATCATAAAACACTGCTGCTCTTATCCCCTTTATACGATTAGCAGCCATTGCTTCGCCCTGCCCTGAGCCTCCTATAATGATTCCTCTACTTTCTAAATCAGCAGCGACTGCATTAGCGCATGGAAAAATAAAATCAGGATAATCATCTAATGCATCATATTGATTAGCACCATGATCAGTCACTTTATAACCTTTTTCTTTTAAATAATCACGTATTGTATTTTTTAGTTCAAATCCGGCATGGTCGCTTGCTATATGAATTTTCATAATAGATTCGCTAAATGGTTCCTAATTTTTTGTTCAACCTGATCTGCAGTAAAACCAAATTCTTTTGCAAGATCCTTTCCTGGAGCTGATGCACCAAAATGGTTTATACCAATGGATAAACCATTTGAGCCTACATATTTTTCCCATCCTAAAGTGATGCCGGCTTCTATAGAAATTTTCATAACACCCCTAACTGGAATTAACTCCTTTTTATAATTATCAGATTGTTCTTCATAAATTTCCCAACACGGCATACTGACTACACGGATTTTTTTATCATTCATTGCTTCTGCTACATCTATTGCAAGACCAACTTCCGATCCTGTGGCTAGTAAAATCATCTCGGGATTATCACAATCCATTACGGCATAGGCCCCTTTAGAAACACATTCAAGCATATCATCCATTGATTTATCCAGAACCTTTACACCCTGTCTTGTCAAAAGTAATGCACTGGGTCTTTCTTTTTGTTCCAGAGCCATTTGGAAACAGGCCGTCGTCTCCTTAGCATCTGCAGGACGAAACACATTAAAATTAGGTATAGCACGTAAAGCCATGGCATGTTCGATAGGCTGATGAGTTGGGCCGTCTTCCCCTACCCAGAATGAATCGTGTGTAAATTCATGGATCACTCTGCAATGTTGGATAGCTCCCAATCGCAGTGCAGGACGTTCATAGTCAGCAAAAACCAGAAAAGTACCACCAAATGGAATCACGCCCCCGTGAAGTGCCATACCATTCATAGCTGCTGCCATTGGAAATTCTCGAACACCGAATGCAACGTTTCTACCTAGGCGGTTCTCTTTGCTAAAATCCCCATATTCATTGGCAAAATTTCCGGTATAGTTAGATGGCTCCAAATCAGCGGAGCCTCCTACGATTGAAGGGATCTGTTTTGCAAATTGGTCCAATATAGTTCCAAAGGCTTTTCGTGTTGCTAGAGAATTCCCTGATTCAAATTCCGGAAAGTCTAGATCGGGTATTGTATTTTCTATTGCAGTTTTCCAGAAAAATTTTAATTCACCAATTTTTAGACACTCCTCCTTATTTTGACTCCAATCATCTACAGATTTTTGAAGTGATTTATAGTCTGCTTGAAAATAATCAATTACCTCTTTAGGACAATAAAATGAATCCCTCGGCAAACCTAATCGATCTTTGGTTGCATCAATTTCTTCTTGTGGAAGCGGTGCACCATGGGTATTGGGGTCTCCTTCTCTAGTAGCCGTACCATGGGCAATAATAGTTTTTCCGATAATAATACTAGGTTTATCTACTGTTTGCGCTTTTTCAATGGCATTCCTTAGATCATTGTGGGAGTGACCGTCAATTTCCTGAACATGCCAACCAAATCCATCAAAAACAGTGGCGTAATTTGTGGAATCAGAACGACTGGTATTGCCTGAGATTTGAGCTTCATTAGCATCATAAAAAACAATTAATCGTGACAAACTCAAATGGCCAGCCAGAGATGCTGCACCTAACGCAACGGGCTCCTGCAAATCTCCATCGCTGGCTAAAATATATGTAAAGTGGTCTACCAATCCGTCAGCATTTACTGATATATTTTTCATTTTATGGCGTAAAAAGGATTCTGCAAATGCCATTCCCAAACCCATTGCAAATCCTTGCCCAAGTGGACCGGTTGTGCAATCAATACCGGGAATTTCTACTTCCGGATGTCCAGGAGTTTTACTGTGCAACTGGCGAAAATCCATCAAATCATCCATGCACATATATCCTTGAAAATGAAGCAAAGAATAAAGTAACATGGACATATGCCCGCCAGATAAAATAAATCGATCTCGATTAAACCATTCTGGGTCTGTTGGATCATATTTGAGGAAATCCTTAAATAAAATAAAGGCAAAATCAGCGCAGGACATTGGTCCACCCGGGTGACCACTATTGGCCCTTCTAGTAGCATCCATAACCAAACCCTTGATAATAGAAATACTAAAATTATCTTTATCTTGTTTCGACCAATTTTTAAAATTTTCTAAATCATGATAATTACTCATATGCTAAACCTCAATCTGATAAAATTTTTTTATGATTTGTACTGGATCTTCATTACTAAACACTTCTGAGCCTGCCACTAATATGTCTGCACCATCTTTTATTATTTCGGCTGCATTGTGTAGTTTGACGCCGCCATCAACTTCAATAAGAACATGATCCAAATAATTCTCATTTAAATAATTTTTTATTGCAGAGATACGCTCATTTGAGCCTGACAAATATGCTTGTCTACCAAATCCCGGTTCAACTGTCATTACCAGTATAATATCCACTTTATCCAACAATGGGAATACTAAATCCAGTGGTGTTTTCGGCTTTAAAGAAATACCAACCTTACAACCAGTAGACCGTATTAGATCTATGACACTTAAGGGATCATCGGTTGCTTCTATATGAAAAGTAATATTGTCCGCACCTGCTCTGGCAAAAGGTTTTACCAGTTTTTCCGGTTTAATCACCATCATATGTACATCGATAAATTTTTCGGTTTTTGAACGAAGTGATTTTACCACAGGCGGACCAATCGTGAGGTTGGGTACAAACTGATTATCCATCACATCCACATGTATCCAATGCGCACCTCCATCACTACAAATCTGTAAAGCTGACTGCAGGTTAGAAAAATCTGCTGATAGAATTGATGGAGCTAATTTAAAATTTCGAGCCATATTTAAAGTAAGAAATTATAAAAAAGAAATAGATTTGAAATCAGTAATTAGGAAAAGAATCAAGAATTTGGATAAATAAATTCTACAACCTCATTCAAGTTTTCTGATAGACTCCCGCTAACTGGACATGCATGGGCTGCCCGTTTTAGTTTTATTTGATCTTTTTCTTTAATGGGATTTGGAAAGATGATCTTAATTCGAATTTCTCCTATACGCCTAGGATCACTTGACATAATTTTTTCTACATCTGCTGTGATTCCATCTATATCAATGGCATCTCTCATCGCAACAATTCCCATAATAGTGATCATACAGGAAGCCAATGCTGTTGCTACTAAATCTGTTGGCGAAAATGCTTCCCCCTTGCCCTGATTATCCACAGGTGCATCAGTTACAATTACATTTCCAGACTGTAGATGAGTGGCTTCTGTCCTCAAATTACCAAGATAAACTACTTTTGAAATCATCCTGAAACTTCCCTAAAAACTCGTTTGAAATTATCTCCTAGAATTTTCTTAACCTCTCGCTCTGAAAACCCACGAGCCAGTAATCTTTCTGTTAAAAATGGGAGTTTATCTATCGTCTCTATTCCTTTTGGTAAAATCTCCACACCATCCCAATCTGCCCCGATACCAACATGATCAATACCAATTAAATTAGCTATATATTCCATATGGTCAATCACATCTTCAATATCTGGGACTATTGATTTTAAGTGTGGTTCTAGAAATTCATTTTCTTTATACCAGTAATGATCGGAGTCAGGATCATATATATTTGCCATAGAATCAAGATATGATTTGAATTTTTGTTTTATAGTTTCATATTTTTTTGAATAAGTCGAATCAATATAACCAGGGTAAAAATTAACGAATACAACTCCTTTATTTTTTTTAATGGCAAATAATTGTTCATCTTTCAAATTCCTGTAATGAGGGCATAAGGTATAAACAGAAGAATGAGAAGCAATAATGGGTTTTTGTGTTGTTTTAATAATATCCCAAAAAGTTTGTTCACCGGCATGAGATACATCTATCATAATGCCTAATTCATTACATCGCTTTATTACTTTTTTCCCAAAATCAGTTAAACCGATAAATGTCAAGGAGTCACCTTTCTCAACCTCATCTTTTGCAGATGTGGCCCATTCGTTTGAGTTATTCCATGTAATCCCAAGATAGCGCATCCCTCTATCATATAATTTATCCAGTTTAGCCATATTATTTTCAATTGAATGACCGCCTTCAACTCCAATCATACAGGATAAAATTCCTTTTTGTTGATTATAAACTAAATCTTGATAATTCATTGGTATTGCCAATTTATCCGGCAAGCGTGAACATAAATATTCTAATTGTGAAATCATATCATTAGCGCGTCCAAAATATTCCCCTTCTTTGAATTCGAACGGTGAAACCCAAATAGAAAATACCTGGCAATCAATACCACCAGCTTGAATTTTTGGAAAATCAGAGTGACTTTCAGGTAGATTTGAAAGAATATCTCTACCAATCATGGAACGAAGTAAAACATCATTGTGGGTATCTACAATAAATGCTTTTTCATGCAGAGTTTGAGCATCCTTTTGGCAGGAGAAGAATAGTAATACAGATAAAGCTAAAAATGTGATGTCATAAAGGTCTTTTTTCATTGAATTAGTGATGTTGGGTTATGATTTTAGTAAAGTTCATCTTCTCAAACTTAATGGTGAGACTAAAGGCGAAATATGCTATTACTTAACAATTGCAATGCACTTTAGTTGAATTGCAATGGGAGTGGGCAAAGATGTGATTTCCACAGTCGTCCTACAAGGTTGGTTCTCTTGAAAATATTCACAATAAACCTGATTATAAGTGTCGTAATCTCTTTGCAAATTTGTTAGAAATACTGTCACATCTACTAAATTTCTCCACGAACTTCCTGCTTCTTCTAAAATCATACGGACATTTTCAAAAACGGAATGGCACTGGGTTTCAATATCATGACCCACAGCGTTGCCTTGTCCATCTACCAATACACCGGGGATAACCTTTGTACCATATTTTCTTGGTCCTACACCTGATAAAAACAATAAATTACCAACTCTTCGTGTATGTGGATACAATTGATCGGGTTCAAGTACTTTTTCCGTTTTTATTTTTTCCTTCATTTTTTTACTTCCCTCACTGCCGCCAAGTTTTTCCAAGTATCATGATCTGCAGATAGCCTGTCAACAACTCCATTATTTAATATACTTGTATTGAAAATTTCATCTACATCGTCAAGCTTAACTTGCGTATACCAAATGTTATCAGGATAAATTACAACTGCAGCACCTAACTCACAGACATCTAAACATCCGGTTTTGTTTGCTCTAACTTTACCTTTCAATCCGTGTTGATTAATTAGCTGGACAAATTTACCTCTTATATCCTTACCCCCACATCTTGCGCAATCTCCTTTGGGGTTTTCTGCATCTCTTTCATTGATACAAATAAGGATGTGTTTTTCGTATTTAGGAGTCATTTTTTTCCCTCATCAAGTCCCGAAACGGCCACCATCAATAGACATATCATGCCCATTGATATAACTGGCTCCATCTGATGCTAGAAAAGCCACGGCAGAAGCAATCTCATTAGGTTTACCTAATCGTTTTAAAGAAGTATTTTTTGCCCACTCCTGTCGAATTACTTCGGATTTCACTCCCCTGTTTTTCGCCTTTAATTCTGCTAAATCATGAAGTCGATTTGTAGCAGTATACCCCGGTAAAATATTATTAACTGTAATGCCATACTGGCCTAATTCCAATGCAAGTGTTTTAGCCCATTGAGCTACAGCGCCCCGGACTGTATTAGATACACCTAGATCAGGAATTACCTGATTAACAGATATTGAAATAATATTAATAATCCTTCCAGAACCTTTTTCTTTCATTCCAGGGACTACAGCCTTGGTCATAATCTGATTACAGATTAATAATCGTTCAAAAGCAACTCTGAATTCATTTTCTTCTGCATCAATTAATGGTCCGCCATGGGGGCCACCAGAATTATTGATTAAAATATCTGCTCCGTTTGCAATTTCCTTCATATGGTATTGAATTTTTTCATTAAGTTTCTCCGGCTCATTGAAATCAGCGCAAAGTGTGTAATGGGTCTGCCCGTATCTTGTAGAAAGTTCAGTAAAGGTTTGATTCAGTTTATCTTTGTTCCTCGCCACTAATGAAACTGAAGCACCTCTTTCTGCCATTAATAATGCACTGGCTTTCCCAATTCCATCCGTAGAACCGCAGATGACAGCATGTTTGTTTTGTAATAAAAGATTCATGAATTGAAGAAATATCCTAGATTTTTTTTAATTTTTTCCGGTAAAACTGGTAACGATGATCTTGGAATAAAAAACGTTGAAAGGTCAGCTAATTCTGCAAATACCTTATGCCGGTCTGCTGTTTTTTCTAAATAAGTGTGTCCGGATGATCCGCCGGTACCAATTTTCACACCGATAATACGACGCACCATCAAAGCATGTCTCTGCCGCCAGGTAGTGAATAATTCATCAATATCCATAAGTTTGGATAATAAATTAAATGGTGAGTGTAAAATTGGTTCTTCTCTATAAAGGAAAATTAGCAATGCTGCCTGTGTAGCTTTATGAGATAAGCGTTTATTATTCTTTCCAATCAATTCATTATGTTTAATTGGATCAATCATGGCTTCGAAAGAAAAAATAGCCTTTTCATGTTCTTTGAGATGATACTCAATTTCTTTTTGCGAATGATTTGGGTTACTGCGAATGGACTGCTCTTCCTTATACAACATGGTTCGAACAGACTCACTGTATTGCTCCCAAAAATTAAAACCTTCAAATAGCAGAAATGGTGTTCGCTCTAGCCAAATTTCCAATAGCTCAAATAGAGATTTTTCATTTTCGGATTTAATAACGGGTTCTTTTTCACTTTCTAATAAGGGGTTTTTATAGTCCTGTTTTCCATAGTTTATCCTGTCCTTGACTAGCAAGCCCAACTTATTTTCCATAAGGCGAAACTGTGCACTTTGGAAACCCGATGATGGAAATAAATCATCCCTAAACTCCAGAAAATCCATAGCGGTCATGGTTTCGAGGACACGGATCTGATCAATCAGAATTTTTTGTATTTCAGTAATGCGATCTAGACGTTTTACCGCTAGACTTACATCAGATTCTCTAACTTTTTTTTGTTTGAAGATTTCCAAAACGGAATCCAACTCAAATAGTACCTGTTTAAACCAAAGTTCATAAACCTGATGAATAATGATAAAAAGCATTTCATCATGTGTCGCTGAGCTTCGTTCAACACTTTTCAAAACCTGACTATTCAGAAGTTTATCTAGATTAAGGTAATCGCTGTAATTCAGTAGATTTTTATCAGACATGATTTTAATCCCATTCAAACCCTGAAACGCTGTCGGATTTAGCACTGATTTCGATAGCATTATAATCCTGCATTTCAGAAATAAAGTAGTAAAGAAATTTTGTAGATTTAACATCATCTAGCCAAACTGAATCAGGAAGACCTAACGTTTCTAAAACTTCCTTTTCAGAAGGTTTATCCCTTAGGAAATCCCAAATTTCATAGTCCGACATATATCCTCTAGAGTAAAGTGTCTCTTGCACCAGTTCTGGATTGGACTTTTTCGTTGGTGGTATTACAACCGGTTTTGGAGTAGGTGGAAGACCGCAGGAAATAAGTAATGTTATTATGAAGAAAAGGCGAGTGTCCATCTATGGAAAATACCGAGAATAAAATTGTTTAACCAACATCAACTTTCCTATCTATTCTAGTTTTGTCTGAAAGAATTTTTGGATTACCTTCGATATTAAATAATAAAGGAAAAAGTTAGATGTCAAAGATTATAGAAAAAGACCGTTTTTATTATAACCGTGACTTTTTAGGAAGTTCCCAAGGGCGTTCGATCAGAATATTATCTGAATATTATGGGCCACTCCAGAAATTGAAACGAAATAAAATTGTGGACACCATTGTCTTTTTTGGATCTGCTAGGATACCATCTAAGAAAGAAGCAAGGGCAGCATTAGATAAAGTGCATCAAAATATTGATACACAAACCTTAAATAGACTCAAATCAGACTTGAAAATGAGTCAATATTATGAAGATGCCCGGGCTCTCGCAGGAAGGTTCACAAAATGGAGTAAAGGATTGAAGGGAACAAAACGACGATATATTATTTGCTCTGGCGGCGGCGGCGGAATAATGGAAGCTGCTAATCGCGGCGCTGCGGAAGCTGGTGGCACTAATGTGGGGTTAACCATTTCATTACCATTTGAATCTTCAACGAATAAATGGATCTCCAATGATTTAGATATGAAATTTCATTACTTTTTTATGCGTAAATTTTGGTTTCTTTACCTAGCTAAAGCTTTAATTGTTTGGCCAGGTGGTTTTGGAACTTTGGATGAGCTCATGGAATTATTAACCTTAATCCAAACCAAAAAAATTAAAAAGCGTTTACCCATTGTTTTGTATGGAAAGGAATTTTGGGAGAAATTAATAAACTGGGATTATCTGGTTGATATAGGCACAATTTCAAATGAAGATCTTGAATTATTTCACATTTCCAAAGATGTAAATGATGCTTATAATTACGTTACAACATTTATTGAAAAGCACCAATTAAAAGGACCCAATTTTTAAATGAAAAATATTTTAATCTTTTTATCAGCCGTGTCATTATGCATACCGCAAACAGAGCCTGTAAAAGATATTCATTCAAATAAACCTCGGGTGTGGGCGCTAACTCATGGCATGATTCACACTGAACCCGGAGATTATATTAAAGATGGTACGATTATCATCCGAAATGGAAAAATTGAGAAAGTTGGCCGGTACATCCAAATTCCAAGCGATGCCTATGAAATTGACCTAGATGGTGCTCAAGTTTATGCTGGGTTTATTGATGGTTGGTTAGAAATAAAAAAAGATGAAACTACAACAAGTCCCGATGATCATTGGAATGATCGAATGCGCCCAGAATATCGAGCCAAAGATGATTTAAAACTCAAAGAAAAAGATTTAAAAGCACTCCATTCTATAGGCATTACAGCTGCTCATGTCGTTCCTGAAAAAGGAATATTTAAAGGAAAATCTGATCTAGTTATTCTAGATGAAAAATCCATTTCCGTCAGTAAAAACATAGCACAAATTCTATCTTTCAAATCTGGTGGATGGGGGCAACCTTATCCCAACTCATTGTTGGGAATAATTGCCTTTATGAGACAATCTTTATTAGATGCAGAGTGGTATGGAAAATCATCAGCCATTCTAAAAAAATATCCGGAAGAGAATGAATCAATTTCACTCAATCCAAGTTTAGCATCCTTAGAAGAGTTTCGTGTAAATCGTCTCCCAATGCTCTTTATGACAAAAGAAGAACATGGTGCGTTACGTGCACTCAAAATCACGAAAGAATTCAATTTGAACCCATGGATATTAGGCAGTGGGTATGAATACAGGCGTTTGGCAGAAATAGCTGAGCATAAACCTTTTTTTATTTTTCCATTGGAGTTTCCTGCAAAGCCTAAGGTAACTGATCCTTATATTGCCTTACAGTACTCTACAGAACAATTAAAACATTGGGACATGGCACCAGATAACATTAAAAAGGTTTATGATGCAGGTATGCATTTTTCATTTACGTCCAGTCCACTAAAAAAGAAAACTGATTTTAGAACAAATCTCCAAAAAATAATTGATCGAGGACTACATCAAGATGTTGCTCTGGCTGCTCTCACAACATTTCCTGCTAAAGCAATGGGCGTAGAAAAAACATTGGGGAAAATACAGCCTGGTTATATTGCAAATCTTGTAATAACTGATGGAGACTATTTTGATCCAAAATCACGAATCATTTCTCTCTGGCTTTCTGGTAAAGAACATTATATAGCACCGAGATACAAAGTAAATGTTATGGGTAAATGGAGTATCACAATTGACAAAAAAATGTATAATTTGGAATTTTCCATCCCGAAACCGAAAAAGGGTGATATAGTTAGTAAAAGAAAACCATCATTTGGCGGAAGACTGATTGGAAGCATAGCTATTGGTGAAGAAAAAATTAAAATCCAGGGTCTTGATATTTATGAAACTTTTATCAGCTTTACCATAGATGGAAAGTCTATGGGTTTTAAAGGTACATTAGCATTTAATGGTGAATTAACTCAAGAAAATATAAATGGATCAGCTCACGACGGTTCCGGAAAAAGTTATCCATTTTCTGCTACCAGAGTAGAAAAGAAAGAATTAAAACCCAGAACCCCAGACATTCCCAGCAGTGCGTCTGTGTTTTTTCCAGAGGGTGCTTATGGATTATCACAAGAATTACTGTCACCGAATGCTGTTCTAATTGATAATGCTACAATATGGACTTGTGGTCCAAAAGGTATTCTGGAAGATTGGGATATCCTGTTTATTGATGGAAAGATTGATAAAGTTTCACCAGATGTTTCCGTACCAAAAGGAAGTGCTCTTGTGATAGACGGAAGGGGTAAATATGTAACTCCAGGCCTGATTGATTGTCACAGTCATTCTGCTGCCTCATCAATAAATGAAGGAGCTCAAAATGTAACCGCGGAAGTCAGAATCCAAGATGTGCTCTATGCTGATGATATTAATGTGTATCGTCAATTAAGTGGCGGGCTCACAACAGCCAATGTACTTCACGGCTCAGCAAATCCTATCGGTGGGCAGAATGCAGTTATAAAACTTAGGTGGGGTTCAGCACCGGAAGATCTGATTTTTAAAAATGCTCCCCAAGGAATCAAATTTGCGCTGGGTGAAAATGTAAAACAAGCCAATTGGCCTGGGACACGTTACCCTCAGACCAGAATGGGTGTGGAACAAGTCATACGAGATGCCTTCCGTGCTGCACAAGATTATCGACATAAACATAATACCTATAATCGAAATTCAAAAGCACAGCGAAAGAAAATTCCACCTCGTAAAGATCTTGAATTAGAAGCATTAGCTGAAATCTTAGAAGGTACTAGATTACTTCATTGTCATTCCTATCGACAAGATGAAATTTTGATGTTGACCAGAATTGCAGAAGATTTTGGATTTACAATTGCCACATTTCAGCATGTGCTGGAAGGCTATAAAGTTGCAGAAAGATTGGCAGAGCATGGTGCGGGCGCATCCACGTTTTCTGATTGGTGGCAGTACAAATATGAAGTAATTGATGCAATACCCTATAATGGAACTTTGATGGCAAAAAATGATGTTCTTGTATCCTTTAATTCAGATGATGATGAATTAGCAAGACGAATGAACACTGAAGCAGTGAAAGCAGTGAAATATGGCGGTTTGGATGAGATTGAAGCCTTCAAATTTGTCACTATCAACCCTGCAAGGCAGTTGGGAATTGATAAATGGGTAGGATCCCTTGAAGAAGGTAAAGATGCTGATTTTGTTATTTGGGACGGTCCACCTCTTTCTATTTATTCTCATGTAGAAGAAACTTGGATCGAAGGTGTACGCTACTTTTCAAAGGATGAAAATATAAAACTTGAAGAAAGAGATAATAGTTTGAGACAAAACTTAATTCAAAAAATATTGTCTTCAACAACCACTTCGACTGGAAAAGAAATGAAACCAAATGGTGCCGCACCAAAAATCCATCAACATAATTGTAATTTAACAGATGATGAACTCATGGGCTGGGAGATACAATAATGAAAATATTAATATTTACCTTAACCATATCTACTATTCTGGCAAATGATCAAATTCCAGGTCTTGACCAAAAACGTCCCATTCTACTAAGAGGTGGTACACTGCATACGGTTTCAGGTGATGTACTAGAAGGGTATGATCTATTATTTGCAAATGGAAAAATTGTTACAATTGACCAGCAAATCCAACCATCACCTGAGACTGACATCTATGATATTTACGGCAAACATGTTATACCCGGTTATATAGCAGCTTATACCAGATTGGGTTTAACAGAAATTGCGGCAGTAAGACAAACCAATGATTACGCTGAAATTGGGGATATAAATCCGAATGTAAGAGCTAACGCAAGCTACCACCCCGATTCTGATTTGATACCAGTAACCCGCTCAAATGGTGTTTTAATTGCAAACTCTGCACCAACATCCGGACGATTCCCGGGTCAATCTTCCATTATGCTAATGGACGGTTGGACTTGGGAAGACGCTACCTTGAAGCACCCGTCTGCATTACAACTAAATTGGCCCAGCATGCGTCTTAATTTTAGGAAGGATGCCAAAAAAAAGGAGAAAGATCAACGAGATGCCTACCAAAAAGCTATACGAGAGATTGATCTGTTAGTCCGAGATGTACAAGCATATCATCAGCGCAGATCTGTAAAAGAAAGAAAAGCTGAACAAAAACAACAGACGGATTTACGGTTAGAATCAATGATACCATTCATCATTTATAAGGAACCCATCCACGTTCAGGCAAATGACATTCGACAAATAGAAGCAGCAGTTAAATGGGCAAATAAACACAAATTTAATATCGTGATTGTAGGTGGTCGGGATGCATGGATGAATCCTGAATTACTGGTTAGAAATAATATACCAGTAATTTTGGTTGGAGTTCAAATGACCCCAAGGAGAAGATTTGAGCCGATTCATACGCCATACAAGGCTCCCTCTATGCTTCATGAAGCAGGTGTTAGTTTTTGTATCTCTACAGATACAGGCTATACGTCTGATGGACAAGTACGACTACTCCCAAATGAAGCTATGCGTGCAGCTGCCTGGGGGCTACCTAAAAGCGAAGCCTTGCGATCAATTACATTATCTGCAGCTGAGATTTTAGGTGTAGATGATAAAGTCGGTTCTTTGGACCCCGGGAAGGATGCAACATTCTTCATTGCAGATACACATCCATTGATTCAAACTACAAATCCAACTAAAGCATTCATTCAAGGTCGAGAAGTAGATCTTACAGATCGTCAAAAAAATCTGTGGGAAAAGTATAAAGAAAAATACCGCCGTTTGGGCAGGCTAAATGATTGATCAGACCCTCATAGTTGGAAGACTGAAAATATAGGTAGTCCCCGCTAAAGCTGCCAGTACAGTTAAAATCTTGGCCCAGATCAGATAATCTGGAATTCCAAATACAATTGCAAATACAATAAATATCCACATGAACAAAAATACCATTATTTTTGCTTTTATTGACATTCCATTTCCTTCGCGAAAATTTTTGACATGGTGACCAAATAACTGATGATTAATCACCCAGTCATAAAATCTTTGGGAAGAACGGTAAAAACAAGCAGCTGCCATTAACATAAAAACCGTTGTAGGCAAGCCAGGAATAATGATACCGACTAGCCCGATCATTGCAGAAATACATCCGCTAATGAGCCAAAATATGCGAGTGACTTTATTTGATTTTATCTGTGCAATGTGAAGACTCATATTGTTGAACTAACTTATTTAAAATGAATTGTAAATAAAAATTAAATTGTCCGTAGCTTGATAATATAAACTGTACCTATTGTAGCAGCAATAAGTGTTATAATCTTAACAATTAACAATTTATCAGGTATCCCAAATAATACTGAAATTGAAACGAAAACCCACATCCATGTTAATATCCTTTGCTTAGCTTTTCTTGGTATTCCCTTATAATCTCGGAAATTTTTTACGTGCTGTCCAAAATATTTATTATTAATGGCCCATTCATATAATTTTTTTGAACTACGGAAAAAACAGGCCGCTGCAAGAATCATTACAGGTGTCGTAGGTAAACCAGGTAAAATTATTCCAATTAATCCAATAATAGATAGTAGAATACCTAGTATTAGCCAGAAGTACCTGACGACTGGATTATTACTTATAAACATATGTTAATTGGAATAAAATTAGAATATTTACCTTAGTCTAATTGAAATTTGCGTCTATATCTATAGTGAAGTCTGGATTGTCTTGTGTTAGGTCTATACTATTTATATAACTACCTATTAAGATATAATTAGTACCAGCAGTTGCGTAACCTAATGACCAATAAGTAATAGTGACTGCATCATAAGTTCTAAAAGAGAGACTATCAAAGCTGAAACTATAGTTACCACTTTGGACATTATCACTTGTTATGTAGGAGAATTTTGCTGGTGGGCCCTGCGGTGGATAAACTGTATCTAAAGTAATCAAGACTTCACCAGTATCAGGCCATGTACCCGTAAAATTAACATTACCAGATATTGAACCATATTCTGGTAAAATTTCTTCATCATTGTTTTTGTCTTCACAAGACACTAATACTAGTAAAATGGAAGAGAAAAATAGGCTTATAACTTTTTTCATAAATGTTACCTTTATTTTATTACTTTATTAATTGATATTTCAAAGTTTCTACCAGGCATTGGATAATGTTGTATAAGAACATACTGCCTATTAAAAAGATTCTTGATCCTAATTGTTAAGTCATAATCAAGCAAAGTCTTAGACATACTAAAGTCAGTAATAAATGTGGCAGGAAGAGTCTCTAGTGGGAAAATAACTTTGTTATTTTCAATTGGATGATCATCACTTAAGAAGTCTTCATATAATTGCGTGCTGGTATATTTCGTTGATAATGTAAAATCAATACCAGGTGTCTTTTGTAATACCGTAAACCTTATTTTATGATTCGGACGGTAAAGTAATGGAAAATCTGCTTTTACATTTTCCATATCCAAATAGCTATAATTAAAATTAATGATTGAACCTGTTCGATTTAAATTCATATTTGAACCAAGCTCAAAACCTTTACCATGAACTGTCCCACGATTAACAGATCTGACAGGAATAGTATAAACAAAATCAATCATATCTCTGTAACGATTAAAGAAAAGATTACCAAAAAATGAAAAATTCCCTTCTGCTTGATACTCAAACCCTGATTCAATATTCGTTAATGATTCAGCATTTAAGCTTGGATTACCTTGCAACAAAAGGCCATAACTACTTTCATACTCTAAAAATAATTCTGAAATGGAAGGAGCTCTGAAACCCTGATTAATTGATATATAAACTTTTGTTTTTGAATTTATACTTTGGGATAGACTAAGTTTTGGAGAAATTGCTTTAAATAACTTCGGCTTATATCTATCACCACCCTTGACTTCTCTAAAATCATATCGTAAGCCAAAATCAAACATAATTTTATTAAAAATCTCTTTTCTAAACTGTGCAAAACCTGCAGTCGTAAATTGTTCTGGTTGTACGTATATGTTTCTTAAAACATTGGACCTGGACTGGTCTAAAGAGATTTCTGTACCTATTACCAGGTTGGTTTCTTCATTATAAAACTTCTGTAACTGACTTCTAAAAATATAGCTTTTATCACGATAATGTGTCTTGCCTAGGATTTTATTTTCTGGAGCATCATTACGATCATTATAATCAGTATCAAACTGATTTGAAGCTATTGAAACAGAAATTATGCTCTGGCCTAATAGTGCTTTATAATAAAACTGTAGATAACTACTCAATCGGTTAGACTCTCTGTAAGATATTAAACCTGGATTATCTGGATAAACAAAACCAGGTTGGCCATTGAAACTATTTGCATTGATGAATGAGAATTGAACCTGTTGATTAATTGATATTGATCTATTTAGCTTAACGGAAAATCGTTTTTGTTCATAACCTGAATTAAATCTGTGGCCATTTGAACTACCGTAACCAACTGAGCTAACAATCTTTGTATTTTTTATACTTCCAGTATATGATAAAGAAAGGGCATTTGAACCATAACTACCATAACGTAACCTAGGGTACCATTCATTTGAATAATTACCTGTTTTCGTAACTAAATTAACAATACCTCCCATAGAATTATGGCCATAGACTGATGAAGCAGGACCCCTAACAACTTCAATATGTTTTATTGTTTCAAACGGTATTGCATTCCAATCTGATGAACCAGAATTCGGTATTGAAACTGGAAAACCATCAAGCAGAAGTAAGACTCTATTGTTATAACCGCCTGGCTTGAAGTCAGATGATCCTCTAATTGAAATATTCACATTTCGCCCATAATCATGAGCACTCTGAACTTCAATACCATGAAGATTAGTTAGGAGAGCAGAAAGAGTCTCTTGATCAGTGTTAGTTACCTTATTTCTTTCTACTATTTCCGTTGTTTCAGGCGAGTGTTTGGATGGAATAAACCCCATTACATTTATTGCTTTCCATTGAATAGAACTCTTTTCAAGTGCTATATCTAGGTACAATTGACCTGTATTGTTAATATCAATTATTTGAGAAAACTGTTTATAACCAATAATAGAAAAAAGTATTTTGTAATTACCTTGTGGAAGATTTTCTAATTGGAAATAACCATTGCTATCAGATGCTGTACCAGTATTTAATTCTTCTATAATAATATTTACACTTTCTAGTGGGTTTTTAGACTCTGAATCATAAATGCTACCCGAGATAGATAAACCATTTAAAAAAGAAGTGCAAATTAGAAACAAGCTTAAAAAGTACATTATCGCCTTAAATAATACTTAATTATTGATTTTAGGGTCTCTTATCAGTTCATTGAGAAGATTCTCTACATCTTTATCAGTCACTGGCTCCTTTTTATCTCCCATAAATACAAGCCCCATGAAAAGGCCACCAAGAGCTTTAAACATAAGTTGTGGATCGACTTTAGGGAACTCACCTAGCTTTATGCCATCTTCTAACAGACCTTGAATAACAGCATAAAGTCTATGTTGGTATTCTTTCCATGGTTGTTGATCTAATTTGATTATTTTTGGGACATCGAAAAGGAACTCAAACAACCCAGGCCTATTTTGAGCATTTTCAGCTATTTTTATTAGTACATTAATAAAAGTTTTTCTGGGAGAATTCTCATCTGATATAACGGGCTCTAATGATTCCCATATATTCTTCCAACCATCAACTAAAATTGCTGACAATACATCTTCTTTTGATTTGAAGTAATAATAAAGTGTAGCTTTGCCAAATCCAGCTGCATTTGAAATTTCATCCATAGTAGCACCCTCGAGACCCTTCGTTTTGAAAACTTCGAGGGCACCTAATAATATACGCTCTTGGCGCATTTTTCTTTCTTCTAATTGACGTCTAGAAACAGACATATTGATTGTTCCAAAATCTAAATATATATTCGAATGACCGGTCGAAATTTAAAACCTGTGTTTTTATAATACAAAATGATTCATATAATTATAATTATTTTTTTTCCAGTAACTTTGATTACGACAATAAAGTATATTGTTATACTAAAATAATAATCTTCAGAAAAACTTTTAACAAATAAAATGCAAAATGATTATCTTGATAGTAGTAATAGGATAGGGATCTTGATTTCCAATTTAGGTACCCCTAGTTCCACATCAACAAAAGATTTAAGGAGTTATCTTAATCAATTTCTGATGGATAAAAGGGTAATTGATTTGCCAAGAGTACTATGGATACCTATCCTAAAACTAATTATATTAAACATAAGGCCAAGAAAATCTGCAAAATTATATAAAGCTATTTGGACGGAAGAAGGTTCTCCTTTACTATCCTATTCAGAAAAAATTGTTCAAAAACTATCAGCATTATTTGATAAACGAATTACATTAGTTCTTGGTATGCGGTATGGTACACCTTCCATATCAGATGCAATGGATGTTCTAAGAAAAAAGAAAATTTCAAAGATAATAGTACTCCCATTATATCCACAGGCAGGTTCACCAACCACAGCAAGCACATTTGATGCAGTAGCTGGTTATTTAAAAAATATCTCGTGGATGCCAAATTTAAAATTTATATCTGGATATCATGACCATGACGATTACATCAATGCTTTGGTCAAAACAATAAATAACAGTTTTAAAAATAATGGTAAGCCTGATAAATTAATTTTCAGTTTTCATGGAATGCCATATCGCTATTTAGAAAAAGGTGATCCCTACTATTGTTTTTGCCACAAGACGGCTCGTTTGACTGCTGAAAGCTTAAAACTTAATGAAAATTCTTATCTTGTTGCGTTCCAATCCAGGTTCGGATCAGATAAATGGCTAGAACCATATATTGATAAGTTACTCATCGATGAAGCAACTAGTGGTACAAAATATATTCAAGTGATTTCACCAGGGTTTGCAGTTGATTGCCTCGAAACATTAGAAGAAATAAGCATACAATATCGTGAATTATTCATTTCTAATGGTGGTGAAAAATTTGAATATATACCCTGTTTAAATGATGATGATGATCAAATAAATTTGTTTCATAAAATAATCAATAACTGTATTGCAGATTGGTGATTATTTTAATTTCTTTATAAGTAGATCAGCCTGTTTAAAAATATCGTGTATATGTAGATACGAAAATTGTGCACTGCGTCCAATGGTATATAAATTTTTGAATCCGCTTAAAAATGAAAAAACATTATCTATTTTTTTTTCACTATCAATTTTTAGAATTGGATAGGCATATTTCAAATCGATTACTTTATGCCCTATAATTTGTTCATCATCAATTAATTTATTATCAATAAGGATATCACGCGTCATTGAGAAAACTTGCTCTTCTTTTAATGGATGCAATAAGGAATCTGGGCCGTAAGGGATTTCAATTACTATGCAAGTTTTATCATTTGGAGCCATTTTACTGCTTCTGTTTTTAGGCTCATAAATACGTGTAAACGGGTAAATGGATTCTGGAAAATAAATTGATGCATTTTTAGTAAAATTAGGTGTGTCTAGATAAATAATACACAGATATAAATTTCTATAGTGGATACTATTTACTATATCTCTAATCTCTATTGGCGGAGGTGGATCTAAGGCATTGATTAAAATATTTATTGGTAAAGTACTAACAACCTTTTCAATATTTTCAATTATATTATGTCCGGTGGTAATTTTTGTTATTCTACTATCATTGTGGTATAATTTGGTTATTGTTGTATTGTAGTAGATCGAAGTATGGTCAAAACTGTCTTTGATTCTTTCAAATATTGTTCCAAAACCATATACAGGATAATAAAATGAACCATCAAGATGATTAACCTTCTGAGAATTAAAAATTAATTGTTTAATTAATGAGGTAATATTTAGATTTTTCAATCTATTACCTGAGACTTTAATATCTAATTCATGAGCAGGACTACCCCATAATTTTTCTGTATAATTAATAAGAAATAATTCAGATAAAGTTTTGCCGTATAATTGATATGCATAATTCTTAAAATCATCATACTTATTATTTCGTATGAAAAGATTATTAAAGTTTTCAATGAAAATTTTGTATATGGTAGTTTTATCTAGCTTTTTTAAAATACTATAAAAATTTAATGGAAAATCTATCATTCCCCCTTTGTGATAGATTTGGCTAGGAGCATTGACCTGTTTTAATTCATTACCCATAAAATGTTTTATTTCAGTAGTTATTTCATCATATTTATCATGAAATCTGTGTGCGCCAGTATCGTAACTAAATTGTCCATCTTTTATAGTTTTACAATTCCCACCAACCTGATTTGAGCTTTCATAAAGATTAAAAATAATATTATTCTTTTTCGCATAATACCCCACAGCAAGGCCTGCTGGGCCAGCTCCAAGAATATGTAATTTTGAATGGTCTACCATTTTATTTTTTTTCTAGTTTGAAAGTTTCAATTGCAGACCACATTCTATTAACATACGGATTATGAAAATATGTAGTATCATGAATAGCTTCATACTTACTACCAAAAAGATTTTCGAAATTTCCAATAAGTAAAGCTGTATCTTTACCAGATGAATTAAATATCCTTATTTGTTCAATATTCTCAATATCGATAAAATCACCTTTTAGGCCATGCCGTTCTAAATAATAATTGATCAAAGGTGTACTAATTACTGTTTTGTAAGATCTATCTGAAATTAGGTCATCTTTTAATTTAGATATTGCAGTAGGATTCTTATGTTGTATTACTACGGTAGAAGTAATTGTAATTAAGGAAATAAAAAATAATGTAGATAAAACATTCAATAAAGTTTTTTGAGGATTAGTGATATATTTTTGACCTATAGTTGCTAAAATAAATAATATCAAAAGAATAGGCATCACGTGTCTTGATTTATAAATCATATTTTGGAAAAGAAATATCCAGATTATATATAAAAACATACAATATATAATCATTAACAGATTTTTGTCATATTTAAGATATTTTTTAAGGCCTTTAATACCGTAATAAAGAAAATAAATATAGAATATTGATAGGACTAGAGTAGGCCAACCTCTTCCTGGCCAAAATCCACCTAGACCATCAGCCCATATTGACCTAAATAAATTAATAATTCTAAGAAAGTAATTATTCTCAGTAATAATAGTACCACCAAAATTTGTGAAATGACCTACAGATTGTTTATTAGCAGCAATATATAAATTCTCAAACCCCGTCATTAATATTAGAGGCAAGAGCCATAAAATACATCCTAAAATAAAAGACATAAGTAGATACGATCTTTTATTATGAAATATTAAATGGTAAAAAAATGGAATAATAACTAAAGGAACATATGAAAGTCGAACACCAGATAAGATACCAATTAAAAAACACCCTGCAGTCAAATTATTTATTCTACTTCTTTTTTCTGTTAAATAGTATAGACATGAAACTGAGAGTGCTAAACCCATTAAATCTGGCATATATCGATTACTCATTAACCAAATCATTGGATTAAAAAAAATAAGAAAAGAGCAGAATATACCAATGCGATTGTTTATTTCTATTTTACTAATTTTTAAAATATAATAATTGATAAGAAAAATAGAAACAGCACCAATTAATGAAAAAGTTACTCCCTTACTTCCAAGTATACTAAATAATATGTTCGCTATAAAACAAAATACAGGATATCCAGGGAAATGAGGCTGCAGCTTAGTAATACTATAATTATCAAGGCTAAGTGCAAACCTCAAACTGTCTATATCTTCTATATAATAAATACTTGAAGCAGCGCGCGAAATAACATATGCAACAAATAACAAAAAATAAGACTGGTTTTTAGTGAGTTTATTAAACATTGAATTATCTAAAATAAAAATAAGGGGTCTTACAATAAGACCCCTTATTAGTAATTGATAGAGAATATATTCTCTATCTTATTTTCAAATACCTAAAATCTAATTGAGACTCAACTTACTAATCAGTAAATCTCTTGCAGTTATTAAATTAGCTTCATAAGTATCATAGCCATCATGTGCAGGATATAATGGTTTTGCGCCAAGATGTTCAACAACCGTGTCAAGGTCAGCATCAGGAAGTTTATGAGGAATATATTGCAACGATACAACAAAACCTCTCATTTCTGACCAATACTTATTGTAGTCATTCGAAGCATCAGTATCATCTGTCGGCGTATGATCAACAGTAAGTGCTGACATTTTACCATCGGTGCCAACTAATTCATTAATATAATGAACGACATTGGCAGCAGTAAGTTGCTCCCATCTCGTTTTGATCATATCAATATGTTCAGCTAATTCAGCTTGACCACCACCATTATGGATGATTGTTCTACCTGCTACAAATGCAGTAAAAATATCTGTTCTGAAATCAAAACTATAGCCAGGATTTTCATCCCTTTTTCTTGCATATTCTGCCCAACCAAAATTATATTCTGAAGTAAGATCTACGCAGGCTGTTCCCTGAGCTTGATCTCCAAGAAAATCACGGTGAGCTCCAAAGTACCCGAAGGCTTCATCCCAATAGTGCTCTGCAGCTGAATATTTTCCACCATCTGAACTTGCTACATCATTAGCTGGAAAAGTAGATGCATCTTCAAACTTGAGAAGATAAACTCCAATCGCGTTGTATGATCCGACAGCTCCGTAAAGAACTTTATTTATCATTTGTGACATATTATGACCATCTTCGTTTGTATAAGCAAGTTTGGTTGCTTCCGTAACTCCATTTGTGGTATAATAATTTCCTATCGAATTAATCCAGGACTCTACAGCTGTTACTGCAGTAGCTTGACCGAAACCTTTGATCGCATCAGTATTTGTCTTTCCACTTAGATTTTTACCAGTTGAGATATTATCATATACAAGCTCACAGGCTGCTGGAGTTGTTGAAATGTATGATGAATTTGATGTTGCATCACCATCAAAGAAATCCATTAAAGCATCTGCCGCCATATAAGTAACGACAGCTGCTCTATCAGTGGATGCTTTAAGATCTGTGTGAAGCATATTTCGAACAACTTGTCCTGTATAGCTTACACTGCTTTCCCCTTCAACAAACCTACTTGGAAATGTATAAGAAGTTGGCTGTTCTATGGTCTCATCATGATCATGATCATGATCATCATCTTTTGTATCTTCACAGCCTATCGTTAACATTAGCAGAAACGAAAGGAGGTATAAGACTTTTGTGTTTTGTACCATTTTGGTTTTCCTTTTTTTATTTATTTAAGTTTTTAAAAAGTTTTCAATATTAGAAAGAATATTCAATACTCATATTTATTTGTCTTCGTGGCGCTGGCATAATTCCTGAGCTCATGTCAGGTGCAAGCTGTCTAGGATTAGAATGAAGCCGAGATCCAATGTAGATTTTATCTGCAATATTCTTTCCGGTTAACAAAATATTTATTTTAGATGTGAAAGAAAATTTTGCTGAAAGATTTACTATACTATATTCATCAATCTGACCTCTGATACCTTTATTCTCAGGATCAACAATATTTTCAAAATCTGTGAAAACCTTATCTACATATTTAAAATCACAGCGAATTTGGGCAAATTTTGATATTTTTTTATCAACCCCAAGGGTTAGTGTGTGACGAGGAGCATATGGTAATTCATTCCCTTTTAGATCTGCAGTCTGACCAGATTTGACGGCAGAATTAATTTCCCCTTCATCAATTTGAGTATTTAATAGACAATAAATAACATTTAAATCAGGTAAGATTGCTGAAATATTAGATAGGAAAAAATGTGATCCAACTTCCACACCCATTGTCGTAGCCTTGCCTAGATTTAAAAATGCAGTCCCTCTTCCAGCTGCGATTAAATTTTCAATATCTACATGAAATGCTGCAACTTCATATTTTATTAATTGTGTTTTATACCTCAGACCAATTTCCTTATTCCAACTAAGTTCAGACTCAACATCCAAACCACCATCTTCATATTCTTCGCCAAAATTAACAATGTTTAATGCTCCACTTGAAGGTGGTGTATATCCTCTATGGATTCCACCAAAAATATTCATACTAAATAATTGGCTACTAAAGGCCAATCCGGGTAAAATTACATATTCTGTTTTATCTAGGTAGGTAGATCCAATTAAGCGATCAATTCTTTCTTGCTCAAAGATTTCAAACCTAATTCCTGATCTGATAGTAATACCTTTAAAATTAAAAGATTCTGAAACATATCCTGAAAAGGCAGTTGTCTCATAATGCTGACTCTTACCAACTATTGTTATTAATGAATCATCATCTGAATAAATCATGTTTAACAATGTTGTATCTTTGTCAACAATATAATAAACCCCGTCCCTAGAGTCTGGGTTTAGCCCCTCCTTTCTATCATCGATAAATCGTTCCCAATAAACTCTCCATCCGAGATCCATTTTTGCAGGATTGTTAAAAATCGCATGTTTTATATCGTATGATGTTTCGAGACCAGCAACATAAAATGTTCTTAGAATTCCAAAATTTCTGTGTCCTTGTCCACTATATACGGCTCTTCCATTCTGATAACCAATTTTTGGGTAATTAATTCCTCCCCCAACACGAACTAAATCAATAAAATTGCCAATATATTTACCTGGTGCCACTTGATCATAAATATTATAGTCATTTTGATCATTGAGAGAATCTGGTAATATGAACATATCATACTCTCTCCACCAACGTCTATCAAAATAGCTTATAAAACCAGTTGTGTTCTTAGTCACTTTTGAATTAACCTGTTCAGTTTGAATGAGATCGATCGCTGTTCGAAAAACTTTAAAATTATCATCTTCTTTGGGATTAAAGTTTGGATCATTATCAAATGAATATTCGGTTAAACCCGTATATGTTGCATTAGAATTCTCATAATTAATATTTGCTTTAAAGTAAATATTTTTTGTCGAAGATTGATTGTAATTCAATTTAAATGTCGTATTTATTTGCTCAAATCCATTATTCTGTCTGAAACCATCTCCTCTTTTCAATAGAAACTGTAACTCTGGATTAAGTTTTTTACTACCCCAGCCTCCAATTTCACTAAAAAGACTTGCATAGCCATTCTCACCAGCTGTGAGCTTGAATAATCCACCTAATTCACTACGAGGTCTTCTGGTAAAATAATTAATTACACCTCCCATCGTCTGGGGCCCATATGAAATAGAGCCACTACCTTTAATGACTTCAATCCGGTCAATACGATCTGATGGGGGATTATAGTACATATTGGGATAGACATAAAGTGCTGGCTGAATTGGAACACCATCTTCTAATATAAGAGTCCTCGAACTTCTTCTTGGATTAAGGCCTCTTATACCAATACTAATTCTTGAGTTGCCTATACCATCATCGGCAAATCCATTAATACCTGGTATATATTCCAACATTTCTTGAGTACCAATAGGATTGACAAGTCTTAATGTTTTTATATCCAAAACGGTTGCTGCACCGGGTAGCTCATTATATTCTTTATTTAATTCGCTAATGATCTCCAGCTTAGCCATTAATATTGGTTGGATAGATAATACAGCATCAACTATATATTTTTTACCTTCTTCGATTATGATACTCTCTTTGTAATCTTCAAAACCAATAAAACTTATTTTTATTGTGTAGTTACCGGCTAATATCTCACTGATGGAAAAAAACCCATTTTCATCGGTTGATGTTCCATAATTTTTTCCAGATTCACTCTCAAATAATACGTTTGCTCCTTGCAAAGGTAAATTTGTTTCGTCTTTAACAATAGTTCCAGTGATGACTGAATTAATATTAGCTCCGCATAAAGATCGAGAAAGGATTAGGATTACAATGATTTTTGAATAAGACATAGAGTAGTAATCAATTAAAATATCTCAGGATTTTCAACATTATTATCTTGAGCCGGTAAAGAAAGTTTTCCATAGCTTCCTCCACTATCATCAGATTCAGCTTGTGGCGATAGAACAGGGTCATCCTCGCACCCATTAAGCAACAGGGCATAGAATAAACCCAAGGATAAAATTTTAAATATTTTATTCATTTTAGAGCTGAAATAATCTTATAGATAAAATTCATTGAAAAATTGACTGAAAACCAAATAGGATTTATTTCCATCCTGGATCACAGATAATCCTTTTAATAAACCACTGGAACTGGATCCAAGCACTTTTCTACTAATTCCTATGTTTAATTCTGCCATTATTTATTCCTAATTAATTTTTAGGGGCTCCATTTACTTTATATTGGGATATCTGAGATCCGGATTTTGGAACTAAAGGATTTAGGAGCCCCAGGAGTATAAATATAATGATAATGAGACTAAGTCTCATTAAAAATTATAAAATTAGAAATACAGTTGTCAACAATTTTTATTATTATTAAAAGTAATTATTGAAATATATTTGGAATCAACTCAATTTACATTGTAAAATATACCGACCAGTCGGTTTGTTAATGAAGCAAAAGAAGCAGGATCAGCGGAAAGATCAAATTATGGAAGCAGCTTTATCCGTTATAGTTGAAAATGGATATGATCGTAGCCGCGTAGATGATATTGTAGCAACGTCCAATCTTTCCAAAGGAGCCATCTACTGGTATTATAAATCAAAAAAAGAAGTGTATTTATCCTTGGTGGATCACTGGGTTAAGAAATACAATGCAGGCTTTATTGACAACCTAGAAAAATACAATACCGCTTCTGCACAATTGAAAGGATTATTTGATTATTTCCTTGACCAGTATGATAATGATCCTGCAGCATTCAAGATCTTAGTTGAATTTTGGTCTCTGAGTGGCCGGGACAAAGACTTTAATGAAAAGTTGCAGAATGTATATTCGGATTTCCTGGAATATCTTGTACGTATCATTCAATACGGCGTGGAAAATGGAGAATTTAGAAATATAGATCCTCGAATCACTGCCCTTTCCATTTTAATTAACATTGAAGGAATTAATTGGTTTACCTTATTTGAAAAATCTGGCGTTGAAGCTCAAGAATATATCCATACCATTTCAGATTTTATTCTTGCAGGTTTAAAAAAGAATTAGGAAAATAAATATGCAAAAAGTAAAACAACTATCCATTAAATCAGGTGGACAATGGCTTATTACTTCTTTAGAAAATGCTAAAGTTTTTTGCAGAGAATCATTTACGGAAGATCATCGTAATATAGATGAAATGATCCGTGATTTTGCAAGAGACAGAATCTTGCCAAATGCCAATGCTATTGAAAAACTAGATAAAGACCTCAGTTTAAAATTACTTCGTGAGATGGGAGATTTGGGACTTATTGGAATCGATATACCGGAAGAATACGGCGGTGCTGATTTAGATAAAATAACATCCTGTATCGTAACAGAAGGTATGGCCCGTGGCGGTTCTCCATCATTCTCATGTACATTTTCTGTACAGACTGGAATAGGTAGTATGGGGATAGTATTTTTTGGAACACCAGAACAAAAAGAAAAATATCTCCCTAGACTGACAACGGGTGAATGGGTGGCAGCTTATGCCCTTACGGAACCTTCTGCTGGCTCAGATGCTCTTTCTGGAAAAACCACAGCTACACTTTCAGAAGATGGAAAATATTATATTCTTAATGGTGAAAAACAATTTATTTCAAATGGGAGTTGGGCAGATGTCTTTACTGTTCTGGCTCAAGTGGATGGTGACAAATTTTCTGGTTTTATCATTGATCGAGATACGGAAGGCTTTGGAGTTGGTCCAGAAGAAAAAAAAATGGGCATGAAAGGTTCATCCACCACATCTTTAAAATTCAACAATGCGAAAGTTCCGGTAGAAAATTTATTGTATGATGTAGGTAAAGGGGCTACCATTGCATTTAATGCACTGAATATTGGTCGGTATAAATTGGCAGCAGCCTGTATAGGTGGGACCAAACTCGGGTTAGAGAAATCAATTGAATATGCCCTAGAACGACGTCAATTTGGTCAACCTATCGCACATTTTGACGCTATAAGTGGAAAAATCGCAGATATGACCGTTCGGATTTATGCTGCTGATGCAATGCTGTATCACACTGTAGGTCTTATTCAGGATGCTATTGATGACTTAGAAAAATCAGAACCAGACTATTATAAGAAAATGGGTGAAATAACAGAAAGATTTGCAGTTGAAGCATCTATGACAAAAGTGTTTGGCAGTGAAACTTCAAATATGGTAGTGGACGAAAGTTTACAATTGTTAGGTGGGTATGGTTTCATAGAAGAATATCCTTTTGCCAGTGCATATCGAGATGACAGAATTAATAGAATTTGGGAAGGTACTAACGAAATTAACAGAGCTATTATTACCGGTTATATGATGAAGAAAGTACTCATGGAAGAAATTTCACTTCGGGATTTTCTTAAAAAGAAAGATTCATTCCTAAACTCTGATGTGCTAGATATGGCTATAGGTCAGTTTCATTTTGAATTACAAGGACTAAATGCAGCAAAAATATTATCAGCTCTGGTTTTTCAGGAAGCGTTGTGTGAATATGGTCAGGATCTGAAACATCAGCAACAATTATCAGAAGCTTTAGCAGATATGTTCACCTTCATTTACACAGCCGGTTCTGTTCTTTCCAGAGCAAATCAGGCTCAATCAGTAAATGGAATAACCAATTACCACATTATAAATGCTCGAATCTTTATTACAGAATCACTGCTGAAAGTGAAATTGTTATCAAATATTTGTTTAAATAAAATTTTTAGAGAATCCATTCCGAAAGACTTTAACGCATCTGTTCAATCACTCGAAAAAATGATGACCTTGAATACAGATACTATTTCCTTAAAACAGGAACTAGCTTCCTTTATGATTACGCAAAATGATTATCCATTTTAGGAAAAAATACAATGAAAATATTTCAACAACATAAATTAGCTTATCTATTGCACCGTAATAAACGGGCTTAAGGAGATATCATGTCAAGATCAGTCATTATTGATGCAGTACGCTCACCTATTGGTGTGAAAAATGGAAATCTTGTTGGAATTCGCCCTGATGATCTTTCTGCCCAAGTTGTAAAAAGCCTTTTAGAGCGAATCAAATCTATTAAACCTGAATCTATCGAAGATCTAATCCTTGGTTGTGCTTTTCCCGAGGGTCCTCAAGGGATGCTTATGGCAAAAAGTGTGGCCATTCTTTCAGGTCTGCCTGAAACAGTTGGCGGTGCAGTGGTGAATCGGTTCTGTGGTTCATCTATGGATGCTATTCATCAGCTTAGTGCAAGGATTGAGGCAGATGATATCCAGGCTGGTATAGCAGTAGGTGTAGAAGATATGTTTTCGATTCCAATGGGAGGTTTTAATCCTGATTTTCATCCAGAATTGGCAGAACAAGAATATTACATCGGCATGGGCGAAACTGCTGAAATATTAGCTGATGAAGGTAATATTAGCCGTGATGCCCAGGAAGAGTTTTCCATTAAATCCCATACAAAAGCGTTGGATGCTTGGGCAAACGGTAGATTCGATAATGAAGTTGTGTCGATTGATGTTTATGGTGAAGCCACTGTTGAAAAAGATGAAGGGCCAAGAGATCCAAATATGGAAAAAATTAAAAGTCTGAATCCTGTATTTTTAGAACATGGTACAATCACACCTGCCACTTCAAGTCCAATTTCCATCGGCGCAGCTGCCATTTTAATTACAAGTGAAAAATTTGCTGAAGCGAATGGGCTGACTTTTCGTGCAACCGTAAAAAGTAGAGCTACTGTAGGTGTAGACTGGAAGAGAATGGGTATGGGGCCCATACCTGCAACAGAAAAAGCATTAAAGCATGCTGTCCTTTCATTAGATGACATGGATGTTATTGAACTTAATGAAGCATTTGCAGCACAATCTCTTTATGTAATTCAGCAAGGCGGTTGGGATGCATCCAAAGTGAATTTGAATGGTGGTGCTATTGCCTTAGGGCACCCATTGGGCTGCTCCGGAGCGAGAATAATCACAACACTTATAAACGTAATGGAGCAGCAAAATGCTAAAACAGGATTGGCCACAATGTGTATTGGAACTGGTCAGGGCATAGCAACAATATTAGAACGATAGGAATAGTCATGTCACAAAAATTTGAAAAAGTTGCTGTATTGGGTGCAGGTGTGATGGGCGCACAAATTGCCGGGCACCTTGCCAATGCGGGAATTCCATCTTATTTATTCGATATAAATGTTGAGTTGGCTACTCAGGGGGTGGAAACGTTAACTAAACTTAAGCCAGCGCCATTGTATAAACCGAAAAATGCTGACTTAGTTACACCCTGTACTTATGATAATGATATTGAAAAAATTGCGGACGTGGACTGGGTGTTGGAAGCTGTTGTAGAACAATTAGATATTAAAGAAAAAGTGTACCAGTCCATCCTGCCCCATTTAAAAGATTCTGCTATTCTTACATCTAACACTTCTGGTATTCCATTGAAAGATTTAACTGCTCTACTTCCGGATGATTTGAAACAGCGATTTATGATTACGCATTTTTTTAATCCGCCACGATATATGCAATTACTGGAACTTGTTCGCGGGGAAAGAACATCAGATAGCACCTACAAAACCATGGTAAACTTTGGCGAATCCATTTTAGGGAAAGGAATCGTTCATGCAAAAGATACGCCCAATTTTATCGGAAATAGGATTGGTGTTTATGCACTTATGATTACAATGAATCTAGCAATTGAACAAGATTTAACCATTGAAGAAGTAGATAAGCTCACAGGCACTATCTCCGGTCGACCTAAGAGTGCTACTTTTCGCACATCTGATGTAGTAGGTTTGGATATATTAAAAAATGTAGCTTTGACCACTTATGATAAAGCCACTGAAGATGAAGAAAGGAATATATTCCAAATTCCTGATATATTGAATCAACTAATTGAATCGGGACGTCTAGGCAAAAAAACTAAGTCCGGATTTTATAAAAAGAATAAAGATAGATCTATCTATTCAGTCGATTTTCAAACTGGAGAATACTCACCGCAGGAAAAAGTTCGGTTTGATTGTTTCCGCATAGCCAAAGATCACCAAAAACTAGCTAACAAATTAAAAGCTCTTTGCTACGGTGATGACCGTGGAAGCAAATACTTTTGGGAAATTACAGCTAAATCTTTAATCTATAGTGCAAACCGCATCCCTGAGATCTCAGATGATATTGTCAATATTGATAATGCCATGAGATGGGGATTTGCTTGGGAATTGGGACCTTTTGAAAGTTGGGATGCTATTGGTGTTCAAAAATCTGTTGACCGTATGAAATCAGAAGGGGAAAAAGTGCCAAAATGGGTTTTAGATATGCTAGAAACAGGACGAGAAACGTTTTATAATCTAGAGAATGGTGAACGAACATACTGGTGTCCAATCAGTAAACATCCCATTGTAATTGAACAAAATCCCAAAATATTAAACCTGAATATCAATAAATCCAAAGGAACAACTTTAAAGAGGGATCTCAGTGCTAGTATTCAAGATTTAGGTGACGGTATCTTAAATGTTGAATTTCATTCCATCTTACAGCCAAAATTAAATCCAATAGATGGTTCCTATATTGAAATGATTGGATATGCCCTTGACCTGATTGAGAATGAGGACTATAAAGCAATGGTTCTTGGACATCAGGGCGCTAATTTTTCTGCAGGTGCTAATTTGAATCTCATCCTCGAATTATGCGAAAATCAAATGTGGAAAGAACTAGATTTAGCTGTAAAAACTTTGCAGGATATGACGCAAAGGATTCGTTTTGCTAGTGGACCAATTGTAGCAGTTCCGTTTCAGCTTGTTTTAGGTGGCGGAGTGGAAATTGTTCAACCTGCAGCACATCGCGTTGCCGCAGCTGAAACTTATATGGGCTTGGTAGAGGTAGGCGTTGGACTTATTCCAGGTGGTGGTGGTAACCTGCGTATGATCTTAAACGCAATGGAAGAAGAGACAGGCCGTATGGGGGCATTTCAGAAAATTCAAAAGACATTTGAAACTGTGGGCTTTGCCAAAATAGCTACAAGTGCGGATGAAGCAAAACATTTTGGTTATTTGAAAAAAGATGATACGGTTGTTTTAAACAAAGATCATTTGATCCAAACTGCAAAAGATAAAGCATTGGAATTAGCCGAAAATTATGAATCGCCTGTTTATAGAGATGACCTTAAACTCCCGGGAACTGGCGGGAGAACGGCTTTGAAAATGGCACTAAAAGGATTTAAAATGCAGGGAAAAATATCTGACCATGATATGAAAATCGGTGAAAAGCTTGCTTTTGTCATGACTGGCGGTGACAAAGCAGGGCTTACAAAAACAGTCGATGAACAATACTTGCTTGATATTGAACGGGAAGCATTCGTTTCTCTATGCGGTGAGAAACTTTCTCAAGACCGTATCAAGTATATGTTAAAAAGAGGAAAACCACTGAGAAACTAATTTTTTATATGAAAGGAATCAAAAACAGTTTACTCTATGAATCTATTTTTTAATTCAGGAGTTGGCACCATACAAATATCTTTTTTCCCAAACCATAAATAGCGATTCCTAGCTATGATTGAATAAATAGAATCCCTACAAAACTTAGGAACTAAAACTAGCAAATATAGGTAGGGCCACAGTCCATCCAATTTTCTTACGATCTCTAAAAATGCTGTTGATTTATCAAAAGTATCTGACTTTTGCCTTAGTATAATTGTCTCGTAATCTTTTTTACCAGGCTGAATAACTTGTAATGGAGCAAATTTAAAATAGGCCCCTTTATCTCGCTTAATTACAAATTGAATAAATCCATTACAAAGATTACATACTCCATCAAACTCTATAATATTTTTTCCCTTTTTATCTAATGTATTAATAAAACTTAGTTTAGGTTTCTTGAATAAAATATAAATGCTTAATAAAAAAGCAATTAAAAGAAATAAATCCTTTAGAGCCAGATTAATGTTGTTAATTGTAGATAGGTGTAAAATATAGATAAGGAGAATAAAAGCAAGAACACTAATTAATTTAAATTTATTTAATTTTAGTTCATCAAAAATAGAGTTGAGTTGTTTAATTTTTTCACTTGGAATAATAGGAGTCCAAAAAAGTAAATATACAGGCAAGAAATGAAAAGAAATATTAAACATCAACATTACCATACCATGAAAAAAATTTGCTAGTAATGTAAAAAATCTAAATAATACGGGCCTAAAAACGACAAGAAGAAAACCAATTTCAAAAATTACTGTAAACCAATCACCACTCTCCCAGAATAAATCAAAATTGAAATGTTCAAAAAATCTAGCCAAATAATCCTGTTTTTGCTGTATGTAGTAGTTTCTTAAGTAAAAAGCACGAACCATAGATTCAGAAAATTCAAGCCACCCGGAAATCAGCTTTATTAATCCAGATGTGAAAAATGAGAAACCTAGCCCCATTGCTATTAATGAAATCGGCCATTCTTGGATTTTAATTTTTTCAGTATTATTTACAATATTATCGAGACTAAAGGTTTTTCCCCAACCTGTAAATGACATCATAAAAAGTGTAAACCAGATAATAAAAGAGTGATCAATTTTTCCAGTGCTATAGATAAACCCATAATTTATGATACAAAGAAATGCTAAAATAATTCCGCTAACTTTTGTGAAAAAACCTATGAAGACAAAAAAGAATCCAATAGTAATCAATGTATCTGTTATTCTAAAATATATTAAAGGTAAAACTTCATCAAAAAATAGGCTGAAAAAAGGAGGTGGGTTAAAATAACCATCAGGGAACAAACTTATTTTACTGGAAAATTCAGGTACACCAACAATAAAGATCAATAAAAACATGAAAATAATTCTATAAACACCAAGTTGGTATGAGTCACAGCTGTAAGCGTTGAATACCCAATGTTCAAATTTTTTATGTAGCTGCTTCACCGTACTAAACTTCTATCACACCAATTACTTTTTTGTGTTTTATTTTACCAGATTTGAATAGTCTTGTTATCAAGATTTTCTGAATAATTATTTTTGATACTTCTACTTCTCTCTTCATTAAAATTGTTTTTTTGATCCATTCTGTAAATTCTGTTTTCTCTTTATTATCTAATGTGGGGTATCTTACCTTTATAATGTATTTAGTATATTGATCTTCCCCAATTATTGACTTTATCATTGTGTAATATTTTTTCTGTATACTGTTATAATTTTCTTCAGATTGCTTACTGAAATATGCTAGATCAATTGCTCGAGCAATTGCTATTTTTGAAAATGGGTAAGCCAATTCTTTTAGTTCAATAGAATCTTTTATACCATCCGTATAATAAAATAAATTATAATCTTTTAACGTATATTCTCCTTGATTAATGTCAATCCTAGAAAAGCCAGGCATTATAAATGATGGATAAGGCTCTCTGACAATTAACCCGTATGCTAGATGCAAAATCAAAAAAAAGGGAAATAAATAAAATAATAAGATTATTGTTTTATTATTTTTCATTTTAACTAATTGAAATTATTTAATCTCCATTTTATCCACCATTTGATAAATAATAATTGTATTTTGTGTAATTCATATAAAAACTCTCATTTCTATAACATAAATAGATATAGAAAGAATTCTAATTATATGTAAAACCTGATCAAATTCTAATATTAATGTAATTAAAAATGATATTTCAAACCAATTTTAGTATGAGAAAAGTCTTCCATAGTCTGAAACTGAGTTTCTTCACCACCAATAATTTTTGAAAACGAAAAATTTAATTGCCAATCATTTTTTGGAAAATAATCAGCAGAAAAGCCATATATAAGCTGAGTGTCTTTTAAATCCGTAAATAAATTTATCTTTAGATCAAGAGCATTATCCATGTGAGCTGATTGGGCCGCAAGTAATAATGCTAAATCTGTAAATGATGCAAAGGGTGTGCCCATTCCCGGTTTGAAATCAGGCTCTTTTTCAAGCATTGTTTTATCCCAATTTATTACACCATCCATGGATCCAATTACCTGAGCTGAGAGAATGATATCATTAGGTGTAGTATAGTCAATTTGTTCAGCATATTGTATGTAAGATACATTATTAAAATATAAAGAGTCTATCTCAAAATCATTCTCTGTTGTAAAGAATCCAACCTCAAAACGGTTCGTCATATTACCAATAAAAAAAACACCATCTAAACCAACAACATTAGTTTTTCTATAAGAAAATACTGGAACATTAACATCATGTCCTACATAATCAAAAGAACGATCTCTTCCTCTGAAAATTGAAAAACTAAAATCGCCAATATCATTTGTTGTCTGAATTCGAATACCAAATTCAGAAACAGTTTCCAATTCTATTAAAGGTGGATGACTAGCAGGAAGCTTAATTGGAAATGCCGTCTCATTAAATGGCATTCGGTTCGGTACGTGCTTTGGAATAAATACACCTTCAAATTGCCAATCATTCCAATAATACTTGATTGATCCTGACACATTTCCAACCTTCCTTTCAGCACCGAGAAGAAACATATAATAATAATCATAAGGATTTAAATTATCTGTGGGATTGTTTCCATCTACTGTACCCCAAGCATGAATTTGCTTACCGAGTTTTAATTCTCCCCACTCAGGATACCACATAATATATATTTCCCTAAATTGAACGTCATTTTCATTGTTGGACCATCGATACTCCAATGCTGAATTAGTTTGTATTTCAAAATCTCCCATAGAATACCCAATTTCTACTTCAATCAAACGAAATGGTAGTGAAATCTCAGTCTGATCCGATAATCGATGCATATTTCCAGGCTTAAATGATCCGGTATAATTTAATTGCCCAAATAATATTGCTATTGGAAAAAGTGACCAAAACAATTTTTGCATTCAGTCAGTCTCTCGGAGTACGCTTGAGATTTTTTTCTTGGAATAATTTTTTGTCAATACCGGAATCTACAAGAATATCTGAGAATGTAACTTCTGTAGAATGATTTTTTTGAATATCTTTCACAAACACTCTTTTAATTACATGGTATTCTTTAATACTCTGAAATGTATATTCTTTAACTTTTTTCAAGCGGCCACGCTTATCATATGCTTCTTCCTTCAAACCTATAAGCGCTGTTTTATCAATCCATGAAATATGTTTTGAATAAGAAGATTTTACTTTTTTGATAGGAGTGATTTCTAAAACATAGCAATCTTTGCCAAGAAAAATTTCATCATCCAATCGCTTAAAATTATTTTCATCCAAATTCCGACTAGATAAATCTTCATAGCTTAAGTCTGAACCCATAAATGCATCCCCCTTTTTTTTGGATGATATTCGTCTTACTTTCTTAAAAGCAGGAAGCCACATTCTCATTTCATCATCTTTATCATCATGTTCAATTTTTAAGAATGCTACTCCCTTATCATCTTTCGGCTCCAAAAACCAGATTAATTGTTTTTTACTTCCATCAATTGATTTAGACACCATAGTGTTTGTTCTTGTTTTCCCTTTTGAATTAGTCAAAATCATTTTTGTTTTATTGGACATATCTTTTGGAGTTGGTCTATCATCGATCATCTTTGCAATCTCCAAACCGGATTGTCCAAGTAAATACCCAATGAGAACTGGCAGAGTGATAAACTTCTTCATTTTTTCCTCCATGAAATTATAGGTTTATTGTTTTATCAACGTATTGCTGCATATGCCCAGGTAAACCCAGCCCCAAATGCAGCCAAAATAAGATGGTCACCCTTTTTAATCAAACCATCTTCAAAAGCATCACAAAGAGCAATTGGGATTGAAGCTGCAGTTGTATTACCGTATCTATGAATGTTATTGTATATTTTTTTTATCCATAGAAATATTCATCGACTTGGCTACTGATTGTATAATTCGCAGATTCGCCTGATGTGGGATAATTAATCTAATATCATCGATAGATAAATCATTTTTATTCATAGCTTCATTAATCACTTCGGGAAAACGGCACACAGCATTTTGAAATACTTTTTTCCCATTCATATATGGTTCATAGGCTTTGGAATTGTTCTTCATATTTTCCAAATTGATTTGATTTGCACCAGATGAGCCAGGTCCTTCCATCCAAAGATTTTTAATATTTGCACCATCACAGTGTAGATGAGTTGATAAAATTCCTTCATCATTATTAGTCGCCTGAATTACTGCTGCACCGGCACCATCACCGAAAAGAACGGCAATATCCCGCCCTTCCGTAGATCCCTTTTATGGTACTCCTAATCATATTTACATCTTCTTAATTAATTTTTTCTTTAATAATTCTGCCAGGGCTGAAAGTACTGTTAATGTTCCAAGTGAAGTAGAGACCATGGCAAATACCATTAATCCACCAATATATTGGATAGGTATAAATACAGAAAATATTAATGCACCAAACCCCATATTTGAACACGCATCTAATATGATTGGATATCCGACATCATCAATCACTTCACGACTCAGTTGCTGGGGATTGATCTCCTTTGATAATCTACGAAATTGCGAAATATAATGAATTGCAAAATCAACACCCACACCAATAATAATGGATGACAAAATTGCAGTTATATGATTCAGCGCTACATCGAAATGTCCCATTAATCCAAAGTTCAGGATTACTGCAGATGATAGAGGAACCACAGCTAAGAAACCCCAAATGACCCGCTGAAAAAATATTGAAGCGATAACTCCAATAACAATTAATGAAAAAATGATGCTTAGAGCTGTTGATTTTATTATCATTATTACCATATCACGAATAACAATAATCATTCCTGTTACAGTTAAAGTCATATCAGATGTCAAATTATTATCAATATATGTATTGATTTCATTAGCATACTGGAATATTTCATCAGTACTCATTATTTTAGCCAATATGGTTAGTAATCCTGTTTCATAATTCATATCATCCACAATAGATGAATAATCATTTGAAAATCCTCTTATCAAGTTTTTTATTTTTGATGCTGAATCAGGAATCGTGTAATAGGTAAGTTTGTCATCCATAAATGTGCGATGCATTTGTTTAACTATATCGGCAAATGAATAACTTAAGGAGACTTTTTCTTCTTTTTCGAGAAAGGACTGAAGTCGATTCAAATCATTAAGTACTTGCGGATCTCGCATATCACCTTCTATTCTAACTCTTAGGTCTAACGTACCTGTCATTTCACGATCCATGAAATCCATACTGTCACGAATTTCCGTTCCAGGTTTAAAAAAATGGGCTATGTTTACATCAACGTATATTTTTTGAAATCCAAATAACCCAAACATCACTAAAATAATTCCAATTGAAAAAACATATTTTGGATGGGTTAATACCACTTTCCCTAAACGATCAATCAATTTTTCAAAAAAACTTATTTTTTTAATTGCTTTTGATTCCATATCCCAATTCTTAATAGAAATAACCGCAGGAAGAAGTAAAGAACTGAGAAAACATGCCCATAGAATTCCTACAGAAACAGTTATACCATATCCAATCAAAGGTTCCATTGGAGAAAAAATCATTGTCAAAAAAGCGACTACTGTGGTAATACTTGTTAAGAATATTGGCAGGAGTAAAGAATCCATGGTTGATACTAATGCTGTATTCAGATCACCTTTTAAACGCATTTCCTTGAAAAATTTTGAAATTACATGAACACCATCAGAGTTTGCTATTGTCAATAAGATAATTGGCATCGATGTATGCATCATTGTAAATAAAAATCGATCTGACTCAGTGAATTTGTATACCCAACCCATAAAACCTATCATAGAGACCAATGATAATCCAATTACCATTAAAACCATTAGTAAACCAGGAATACTTCTTAGGTTTGATAATAGGATCATTACCATGATTAAAAGACCAATTTTTATCAGAGACTGAACATCTTTTCGAATTAATGAAGGTACTGTACCTGTAACATAGGCTGTGCCGCCATAATGGACCTCATAGCTCTCCAAAATCGTTCCTGTAGCCTTTACTAATTCATTCCGGAATTGATCTAGGCCTAAATCATCGTAGGGTTGTACCATGACAATGATGTAATCTTCATTCCGACTGATGAATTGCTTCTTCAAATTCGGATATTTATTTAAATAATCCCGAATGCCCATAATTTCAGTTTCTGCTAATTCACGATTAGGCTGTAAATCCTGTATGATTAACTCACCTTCCTCATTGTCCATCCGCATCGAAGTTGAAATACAGGATACTTTTTCTACTACTGATAATGCTTCCAACTCTAAGACTAAATCCCAAAGTGTGCCTAAGGCATCTGGATGATATATTGAACGACCCTCATTCCCAAATGCTACAAAAATAACTTCTGTACTCCCAAACTCATCCTGTAAAGAATCCCAAGCCTGACGTGACTGAAGTTTTTTAGGAAGCATTTTCATCATATCATCATCTATAACTAAATATCTTATCCCCGAAGCCATAAAAAAAGTAGCCAGCAAAGATACAATAATTGATCTGACAGGATAATGTATACTTTGGTAAATGATCCGTTGTCTTATGGGATGACTGGAATATTTATGAATCTTAGTGTTACTAGTTTTTTTCAATTTCTTTCACGCCATTATGGTTAATTGAACCTAAAATACCAACGCCAATAATACTACTAGGAGATTTTCTATTGTTTGAAAATGTTTTAATGAAAAAAAATTTTGACCAAGATTTGAATTAAAATAATGTATAATTAATTAGTAGTAATAAACGAAAGGAGCATGATAGCATCATAAAATGTTACAGAACCATCTTCATTAAAATCTGCGGGAGGTGTCGGCTCATAGCCAACTCCAAAAGACATATCTATGATATAGATTAAATCAAATAAATCCAAATTTGAATCAAAATTAACATCGCCAAGTGTGAAATTTGGGAATCCAGCTTCTTCTAAATAATTCATGGGATATTTTTGAGCTCGTGCAATAAAAGTCTGATTATTGCCATAATCATAACTCCAAACAACTTCATGAGAAGGTGTAACCTCGATCATAGTTGCATCATCACAATCGGTCAAAAGCGTATTACCGTTTGGCAAACGAAAAGCCCCTCCTTGCATTTGTGTGTGAAAGTCACCTATATGGGTCCAGATAGGTTCTTCAGGCCCAAATGGCTGATCCGGATCTATATGGTATATTCCGTTTTCAGTTAATGGCGGAACTATTTCTAAAACAGCCGATATATTAATACCATGATTATTATTAAATAAAATTAAATTTCCTGCACCTGGTGATCCACTCGGTATCCAATTAATACCATGCTGTGCTGCTAACTGGTGGTCTGAATCATTTCCTCGACCATAGGTCTGCGGATTACCCCAGCGGTAAAGATAATCACCACCCATTCCCGAATTACCGCCTGAATGACTTGCTGCTTCTTCTGTGGTCGTACTATGATCTATAATATAAATTTCATCATGGTGCCTGGATGAAATTGCAATTTGATCTAATTCTTCATTATAAGCCAATGCATTATAATGTTTCCAATCGCCATTAGGGCCTCCAGGACCTTGATTAATACCTGCATTTCCAAAATTAATATCTTGCAACTCTGGGTGGTCTGAAATCACACCATAATTGGGTAATTCAGGGTCTACATCTTGGATTAAATGATCCCAAATATGCCATTCCCAGACAATATTGACTGAATCAGAGCCAACTGGCTCAACCTCTAAAATTGCTTCTGCCCACATTTCATTCAGGGAATTATCAATAGATTGTCTTCCAACTGCATAAGCTTCTGTCGCTGTTTTCCTTTCCCAAAGGATAACCAGAATATTTCCGTTTGGTAGAGGTTCTACATCATGGTGATGTTGATAGGTATTATTTGCAAACTCGTAGGACCATAATAATTCACCATCCCAATTGTAAATAGAGACGCCACCTCCTACTCCGCCAGCACCCATGGAAGGATTTTGGACACGATAAGGATAAATCAATGTGCTATCTTTTCTTAGATATGCCATACTTGCAGCACCACGGGGATGATCCCAAGAATTAATAACATTTAAATCATTGTCAATTAAAAAAGTAGTGAAACCACCTCCATTTGCACCCTGCGTTGGCGAAAACAGCGTCATACCTTCAAATGCCTGGCTATAAACTGAAGATAAAAGAATAATAATAAAAAAAATAATTGTCTTTTGTTTATTCATATTGATCCATTTTTAATAATTTTTGATGAATAATTTAACTCTTAGATTCCAGTAGGGTTAAAACGTTAAATATTCTTTATCAATAATGCCATAACCTATTTCTTATCTAAGAAAATTCTAATTCATGTGATGTTAAAACGAATCATCAAAGTTTACTATATTATTGGTAAAACTTTTGGGGTATGGATTGCGCCTATTTTTACAGGTCTAATAATAATTATTTTACGGATAGTTGTGGGAATATCAAGATTTGTTGACCACTTACTATTCTCAGCAATTCGAAAATCAATAACGGCACCAATCATTATTGTGGGTAACCCACGTTCTGGTACTACATTTCTTCATCGATTTTTGATTAAACAAGGATTTGGTGTAGGAAGTCAACTTTGGCAGATGGTTTATCCATCTATATTTCTCCAAAAGATTTTAAAACCCTTTTTGCCAATTATGGAATTTTTTAGTCCTGCCCGCCATCATTCTACTGAAGCTCATAAAACAAGTTTATCTTCAATAGAAACAGATGATGTATCTCTCTTTTTTAGGTATTTTGATGGATTTTTTCTATACGGATTTTTTTTAACATTTGATGAAGAAGATCTATTTAATTGGATAGATCCAAAAGTTCAAGATACTACAATACGTGACTTTGCATGGTTCGAAGCACTTTGGCAAAGAAGCCTGATTTCAAATAAAGGGAAAAGATATATTGGTAAATTATTTAGTTTGAGTGGGAATCTCCCAAAATTCCAAAAGAGATTCCCTGATGCAAAAGTCATTTACATGGTGCGTGATCCTTTAAGTGTTATCCCATCCGGGCTTAGTCTTGTTACAGGCGTTTTAGATAAAAAATTTAACTTTTGGTCCTTAGACCCAGAAATCAAAGTCCGATTTATTCAAAGATTATATAAAGCCCTAGTTGAATTATTAAATCGATTTCATGAAGATTGGATAGAGAATAAGATAGATAAGGAAAAAGTGCTGATCGTTCGTTTTGATAACATGATGTCCAATTTTGAATCTGTTATGGATGATATTATTTCATTTACAAATCAAGAAATAACGGATCTACTTTTAGAAAAAATTAAAACAACATCAGAAAGCCAGCGCGCATACAAAAGTAGGCACAAATATGATTTGCAAAAATTCGGACTAAGTGAAGATCAGATTAAAAAAGATTGCATACATATCTATGAAACATTCTTATCCTAATTTATGATTAAATATTTTTTCCAATTTATTTTAATTCACTATTCAATTCTCGCCTTGGATTTGCGAAAAATAGAATCCTTTACTAATTGGAAAAATCTACAAAAGGGCACAATCACTGTTGATTGGTGTAACTATGAAGGGTATCCAGTCAGCCGAGCGGAAACCATACTGAATCATCCAATGGCTATGGTTGCAAAAGCCGTTGAGGATGTTGACCAATATCCGAAAATTTTCAATCGTGTTACAAAAACAAACCGCTTGGGAAAAGACGTAGTTCAAATTGTATTGGATATGCCATTTCCCTTCGATGGACGAGATTACATCGTAAATTACAAAATTAAAAATTCTGCAAATGAGTATACTTTAGTGTTTTCAGCTATTGAACATCCCTTGGGGAAATTGGAACCCAATCATGTAAGGCTTCCAAATGCCGCAGGTATCTGGATATTAAAAAAATTGAATGAAAACCAAACTAAAATAATCTATGGTTGGAATGGAGAGCTATTAGGGAATTTTCCTGATTTTGGACTCACTAAGGCATGGGTGATGCAGGGAACTGAAGTCTTAAATTGGCTGGATGAGGCCCTGAATAAAAGGAAAAATTCATGAAAAATTTTATTCTTCTGTCCTCAATTTCAATATTGTTTTCAGATGAGCTAACATTTCAATTCAATGGATTCGTGGATTTTGCAAATATATCTCGTTTATCTGATAATTCACTAATTGATATACCTTACAGAATAGGCTCATTGAATTTTTCACAACATTCCAATAATATTTCATTAAATGGAAACTTCTCATTAGAATATCAAATTCGGAGTGACACCTATTTTTTAGAATCAAAGGATCCTCAGGATTTTAGATGGGACATGCGGGAATTATATGGTACAATCTCCAGTGACCAGTTTGAATTTAGATTTGGAAAACAAATCCACTCCTGGGGAAGTGTTGATGTGAATAGTCCAGTAGATAATGCCAGCGCATTTGATTATTATTATATCTTCTTCCTTGGGCAGGAAAGGAAAATGGCTACTTTTTCTACTATTATCGATTATTATATCGGCAATTTAAAAATGAATATTGTTTTTTCCCCAATACATACTACAAATCGTATTCCGCTTGGTGATGATGAATTTCCAATCACCTTACCAATTTATCCTAAAGAAAGCCAAATATTACCGATTTCAAAACTCCCATTGGAGAGTGGGTTTCATGGGACATATTCATTTGGGTTAGGTGATATTTCTGCATCTTACTTTTCAGGTTATGATCGAGTGTTTAATTTTACAGGTGTTAATGTTTATAGTAATAATAGCCAAACTATTTTTTCACCTCCTGATTTAGTATTTGGATATAGAAAAACAAATGTTTTCGGTTTTGGATTCACTTTTTTGAATCCAAGTTTTATCCTAAGAGTAGACACTGGTCATTTCAAAACTAAAGATTTAAATGATATAATTGAACGTCCCTACTCTAACTCAGCCTTAGCAACTATTTATGATACTTTAGTTTTTAGTTATCCACTTAAAGAGAGAGCAAGCTATAGACAATCTACCATCCAAATTGAAACTGAACTTCCATTCAAGATTAATTTTATCGGTCAAATATTCATCCATGAAAAATCATCCTTCTCATCAGATACTCTGCCAGATGTGGAAATTGATATCCCAGGATTTGAATATGATCCGGAAACTATGACACCTGAAAATTTTTTTACACCGGGTATGGGAGTCCCATTAGCTATTTTGACTGAAAAAGCAGCAATTTTTGTTATTTATAGAACATTATTTGATGAACAATTGAAACTATCTATGACATCCATGCTTGATTTAAAAGAATATCAAGGAGTTTCAGGAATTCCCGGGAATTTGACCGAATACAAGTTGGAATATAATATTACGCAAGATCTACTTGGCCTTTTAGGTGTTACAAAAGTTCAGGGATCAGATGACCATCCCGAAGGTGAAGAATACCAATTCAATTCGATGGAAGATTTTTCTCATTTAAGATTTGAATTAAAATATTATTTCTAAAAAGAAAATTTATTGAAAATAAAAATTACAGGGGTAGGGCTCTATCTCCCTCCAAAAATAGAAACTGCAGCAGATATTTCGGAGAAAATTGGAAAATCTGTTGATTGGATCATTGAAAAAACTGGAGTGATTGAGCGACGGGTATCCGAAATAGATGTTGACCAAATGGGAGCATTAGCCGCAAAGAATGCTTTAGGAAAGGGCGGAAAACCCGACTTAATCATAAATGCTTCCGGTGTACCAAAACAAACCATACCTGATACAGCTGCATTCTACCAAAAAGAACTTGGTTATAAAGGAATTCCATCTTTCAGTATTCATTGTACCTGCCTATCTTTTATTACAGCCTTACACACAGCAGCTTCACTGATACATTCCCGTTCCTATAAACGTATACTAATTATTTCTTCAGACCGTGGAACGATAGGAAGAAATTTTAACGAACCGGAAAGTGCATCGCTTTTAGGTGATGGGGCTGCTGCCGTAGTAGTGGAACGAACGTTAAAAGATGAAACCGGTAAACTCATTTACTTTGATATGAAAACCTTTCCTAAATATGCTAATCTAACTGAGGTTCGAGGGGGAGGTACAAATAAGCATCCACAGGACCCAGAAACAACACTAGCAGACAATTTGTTTACCATGAATGGACCTGCAGTATATAAAATCGCCAGAAAAGAAGTATATCGAATGATGCTAAAAACAATGAAAGAAACAGAGTTAAAAAGAGAAAATGTGGATTGGATAATTCCACATCAAGCTTCCGGCAAGGCAGTAGATGCCTATATTTTAGCAGGTGGATTTTCCGAACAAAAGGTGGTAAATATAATTACAAAATTTGGAAATTGCGTAGCTGCTTCTGTACCTATGGCTTTTGCAACTGCGGTAGAAGATGGACGTATAAAACGTGGTGATCTTATATTGTTTATTGGAACAGGTGCTGGTTTGAGTGTAGCGTGTGCTTTAATACGATATTAATTACTTTACCAGAATTAATTTTTTGATCTCCATATCAATCCCATCATTAATCTTTAAAAAATATAAGCCAGATGAATATTCAGATCCATCCCAGTGGATTTGATACTTGCCAGTTTTATATATTCTATTTTTTGAAATAACATCTACTTCATTTCCCAGCAAATCAAATATGCTGATAAATAATCTCCGATCATATGGAATAAACAGATCAAGTATTACCTTATGATTAAATGGATTTGGATAAGGCTGCGAAAGTTTATACTGATAAGGCAAGCCATTTTTAATTAGTGAAACATTTTCACACTCTTGTGGTGTATAAACAGGAAATGAATAATAAAATTGATCCAGACTCAATTCAAAATGTTCACTTTCCACTATACAGGAATCTATATTCTCACACAGTATATTTCCCCCAATGGCAAAAAAAGGATAACCACCATTGTCATTATTGTCCCAATCCAAATTCATATCACAAAAACAGTTTGGTAGTGATTCAAGATTATTATTAAATAACCAGAGATAGATTAGGTTATTCAAGTTGCAAATCGATTCTGGTAAACTCCCTATTTTATTATATCCCAGATCTAGAAAATATAAACCATCTAAATTCCCAAGACTGTCAGGTAGATTTTCTAAAATATTATTATTCATATGAAAAGATTGTAGACCAATCATATCAGAAAAAGTTTCAGGCAATGTTGAAATTCTATTCCATTCAAGATAAAGAGAAGCAAGACTTGTCCAATTCCCAATATTTTCAGGCAAAACAAAAATTGTATCATTAACACCTGAACTGTTTCCATAATTTCCAGCAACTAAAAATCTAAGTCGACCATTAAACCAAGTCTGAGTCCCTAATGCTAATGGAGAATCATACTCTAGGTTATTTTTTATGATAATAGAATCCAGTACTTCAACATCTGAATCATAAAAGCATGTATCACCAGCAAGGATTGTTACGTTCAAAGGTAAATTGGGATAATAAGTATAAGCACTGTCACATTGTCCAGTTAAACTTTGAGTAACGAAGGATATTATAAATGAAATGGTGATCTTTTTAATCATTTTATTAGAATGACTTTACGTGTTTGCGACTGATTTCCACATGTTAAATGAATGAAGTATATACCAGAAGGTTGATTTACAGCATTCCATGTATATGAGTAATGGTTTGATGATAGATTATCATTCAATATTGATTTGATAACCTGTCCTGATATGTTAAATACTTCCAGTGAATTTCTTTGTTGAGGTTCTAAAATATCAAATTGAATTGTTGTTACTGGATTGAAAGGGTTTGGAAAAGGTTCATATAATTGGAATACTGCAGTTATCGTTCCACCTTCATTTCCTAATAAATTCGAGTGTCCTTCAATTTGAATTAGCTTTTGATTCTCAGGATGATGAATAGGTGTAATAATAAGTTCAATATTATTTATATCATCTGATTCCGGAATCTCTCCTGTAAATGAAAGTGTCTGGGTTGCATCTGGTGAAAGTGTAATTATCTCTTCTGATGATTCAAACCAACCTGCTTGATCAGTAAAAGTATATTGATATTCAACCTCATATGGTCCTTCATTTATTAACTCAAAAGTTATTAAAGACGATCCCGGGTTTAAATAAACACCCGACTGTCCATTAAAATCTGTCAAGTCACTAACTATAACGCTAAAGGCAGCAGGAAATATTCCCGGAATACGATGGGCTCGGTAAACCGCACCATTAGGAAGACTTAAATTATAATTTGCTTCCCAAACTATTTGCCCATTAGTATTAACCTCAAGGCTTCGCCCACCACCTCCTATGGTAGTAACCAATACATTTCCATTTTGAAGTTTTTGGGCATTCCCGGAAGCAAAACCAAATAGATCATTTGGCAAGTCATAAGTCCAAACCAATTCTGCATTATTTGCATTTACTGAAATTTCAATCGCCCTGGACTGAGGATCATTAGTATTTCTGAAAATTTCAGATAGATTTCCATTGTCAAAGGTAAGAAGATTACCATTATCTAAAATTTGTACACTATGTTGGAAACTAAACCCTATATCTGTTCCAAGAGTTACATCCCCGGAAGGCATATCATGTCCCAAATTCCAAATGATGTTACCAGAAGGATAATCAATTTTTGTGATCCGGGATAAATGACGCGTAGATATGTAAATTGCATTTTCAGATTCTTCAAATATTACCGCATTTACATGTGTCCAGTCATAATGCAAATCAACATAAGCTTGATTCCAGGTGCCTCCATATTGATCAAAATCGATCATATTAAAATGATCGAACACATTCCATTCCCACACTACATCACCAGTCTCAGCATCCCATTCAACTAGTTTATCACCGATCCATGGAAATTCGATTGTTACACCATCAGCTTGAAAACCAAGCCCTTGGAATAAATAAGTCCAGTCTCCTATTGGTATATAGCCAAGTGAACTCGTTTCAATAATTCCAAGATAATTTCCATTAGGTAATTGAATTAAATCATGGTGCAAGAATTCATTATTGGGTTCCTCCCAAATAGTTTCACCTAGAAATGTGAATTCCTTGCCGGGTAAATTATTCTCTGTTCCAGAAGCCAAAGAGCAGCCAAATACATCACCACTTTCACTCGTACTGTAATAAACTAAATTCTCAGCTCCCGAATTCCATATCTCTTTCCCTGTCTTATCTACTGCAGCTGAAAAATAATTAAAGAAGGCTCCAAAAACAGTGATTCCATCCTGAATTAGGTTTTCATTGATAATAGTAGTGGTAGTCTCAGAAATAGGTGACCCTGTAGAAAAATTATATGCTGGACTCCAATCTCCTGTCATATTTGACACATTAAGCGGACGGATGCGCCAGTGATAGGTTTTATCCCATTCCAAATCATTCTTTTCAATATAGATTAAAGAATAATCAATAACCTGCACTACTATACTTGAAAAACTGGGATTTTCTGAAACTTGTAACTCATACCCTATTGCTTCCGGAATTTGTTTCCATTCAAATATCACATGGAGATGGTTTAATTCTGAATTGTTTTCTGGAAGAATCAATCCTGCAAATAAATACTGAACCCAAAAAATTATTAACCTAAGATAGTTTTTATAAAATTTCAAAATTATTAATATAAAGATGTAATGAATTAAAAATAAATTAATCAAATTTTTATTAAGAAAGATTCTGAGAAAATCTCATCTCTAAGGCCAATGTCTGGCTTGAAAGATTGAATCACCATGATAGTTTTATTCCCATTTTGATTCGTCATTATCATCCTAAATGGTGTTATAAAATTATTTTCTTCAACAAATTTGTCAAGGATTAGAGTTTTTTCCTTATTGGATTCACTAGAATAAAACTCAATCTTAATTATTTGCCATTTTTTTGTGCTTACCCATAGTTTCCTCGCAAAATAAGAACTTGCTTTTTTCGGCCAAGCCATTATTACTTTACATTGACTACCTTGAAAATGTTCTGTACCTAGAAGGGACAAACTATCAAGACCTAATTTTCGACTTTCAAGATCTTCATAAATAAAATCAGTACCCATGAAAGATTTTGTTTTTTCTTTAGCTTTAACTCGCTTTGCAGTTTTTAATTTTGGTAAGAAAAACCATTGATCAGTTTTCCCATTACTATATACCCAACTCAACAGGCCCGTATCCTTAATTTTTAGTGGTTTATGGAACCGAACTAAGGATTTAGACTGAAATTTCCCTGATGAATAATTTTTATTGAAACGAGTGAATTCCCTAACCTTGATTTTTTCCTTTCCATGTTTTATTCGAACAATCTCAAGTTTAATCTCTGTTATTGATGAATTTGGTTTAGGTGCATCATATACCATTTTCATAATTTCCTCAGCGGTGTATTCTTGAGCAAAGACTTGAATGCCAAGCATAGAAAAAAACATAAAATTAATTTTCATCATTATGTCTTATAAAAAGTAGTGATATAGGAGTGAATAATATTGCTAATATAGAACAAATTAAATAATCCTTCTGATATCTTAGTTCAAAATAACCTGCGACTTGAAGACAAATAAAAACATATCCAATAAAAATAATATCAAAATAATGATTTAAAAGATATGTAAAAATTTCTCCAGTTGTCCAATTCTTAAATGTATCGATAGTTTCAGCCGAGCCTAGTCCGTAAATAATTAAGAGGCAACTAATAAGCAAAAGCATGCCACTAAGCATCTTATCTTGTTTTACAGTCTTCATTTATATAAAAACTTAGGATTAATCAAACTGGTTAATGCCGGTAATGTTGCCAATGCTCCGAATAAACAAAATGATATTGACCCCATAACCAGTATACCAAAAATTTGAACGGGAACAAATACAGAGAATAATAATGCAGAAAAACCAACCACAACGGATAGACCATTAAATAAAATACCTTTTCCTGAAATTTTCATTGTGTTGGCTATAGCTTCATCCAAAGAATCACCATCTTGGATATGGTCTCGTAAATGCCATAAAAAATGAACAGTATAATCCACTCCAACACCAACTAATATCCCAGTTAGCATTGATGTGGTCATGTTTAATGGAATATTCATGTACCCCATCAAACCAAACATCATAATAACAGATACCACCATTGGCAATGTTGCAAGTAACCCACCTGTTATCGAACGGAAAACTAACGTCATAATAATTAAAATGATAAAGATAGAGAAACACAAACTGAATAATTGACCCTTTAAAACCATTCTCGTTAGGATACCCAATAGTGTTGCACCACCTGTTAATTTTATAGGCGATTCATCATAGAAATTCGCATTGATAAACTGTTCTGTATCATCAACAATTTCAGCAATAGTAATTGTTTGCACCTCCTTTAACCTCAAAAAAACCTGAGTAAATGACGGCTCTTCAATATCATCCAGCATTATATCAAAATCATCAGCTTCACTAGCAATGGAATATAAAAACATATATTGCACAATCAGGTCTCTGTCATCAGGAATAGTTTCAAATTTTGGATCGCCACCATGAAATCCTGAATTCATATTTTTGATCACATCCACAATGGAGAAAGATTTGGTGACAATATCATGCGTAGTTTTAATATGGTCAGTGAGCATCTCAATATTTTGAAGTGTTTTAGGATTATAAATATCCCCTTCCACAAGAATATGAATTTGAGTGGACCCACCAAACGCTTCACTGATTTTTGTATTAGCAATTCTTAATCTTGAATTCGGTGGAAAATAATGGTCAGGATTTGTATCAACTTTAAGATCATTGATCCCTAAGGAAAGCCAAAAACCTATGATCCCTAATAATGTCAATATCGGCACCTTAAATCTTGTAAATGCTCTTCCTAATACGACTAGAAATTTATTGATTTTTGATATACCTGATCTCTTTGTCAAATATGTGGGCCTCGGGACTAAGACTAACACGGATGGGATAAGAAAAACACTCAATAAAAAAGCTACTAGAATACCAAATGAAATTAACAAACTCATTTCTCTAACCCTTGGTAATGCACTTGATAAAAGGCTTAAAAAACTTATCATAGTTGTAAGCCCTGCTAAGAATATAGGAACACCTAGTTTCCTAATTGTTTTCCGTAATATTTTACCACGATTTGCATCCGGTTCCATTATCGTGAATTCATAATAATGGGAAATTATATGAATTCCATAATTGTTTGCTATAGCAATAAGCATAACTGGAATCATTGTACCGATAAATGCTACAGACATATCCATCAATCCCATAATCCCAAATGTCCAAAGGATTGAAAATCCAACTACAAAAAATGGTAGAAATACTCCGGTCCAACTTCGAAAAGAAATCATGAGAAGCAATAAACAGAGGCCAAGTGCTATGGGCGTGAATACACGTAAATCCCGCTGCATATTCTCGATAACTGTTGCACGAGTAATTGGCAAGCTGGAAACGTAAAAGTTTTCAGGGCCACTAAATCGATTAACAAGTTCAAATATCTTAGATCTGAACTCAAACTCATCATATTCAAAAGATGTGATAATTTGACCAATGAAACATAATGTTCTTAAATCTTCTGAAACCAGGTTTCCAACCATTCTAGATTTTTTTATCCTTTTAAATAAGTTTTCCTGGTTTGCAGAGTCTCTAGGAATGTCAATTAATAGTGGTTCAATTTCGAAACCACCATCATCCGGTAAAATATGTTTCTGCGTAAAGATAGAAGTGACGTTCCCTAAAATATCAAAAGACTCCAATGAGTCCTGAAAAGAAGATAATTTTTCTAAAGTCTCAGGGATAAATAAGCTGTCAGATTCTACCGCTATGATAATAATATCACTTCCTGAGAACATTTCATCTACTTTTTCCATCGAATGAACGATCTCATGATCTCTAGGAAGCATGGATTTAACACTGGGGTCCATTTCCAAATCAAAGATTTTCCACCCAAGGATTATTGAAATTAATATTACTCCTGCAATGATTGATCGCGGGTAATGGGTATCAAAATCAAATAAATATCTAGAAAATTTTCTGAGATTCATAACATTAAAGACTAACAATTTACACGATTAAAGAATGGAATGGAATTCGTTCTCTAAAAGAATCTCATTTTGTAATTTTTGTTATGATTAAAGATCAAACTCATTTCGAAGCACCAATTATCTTGTTTGGAAATGGAGAAATACCAACACATGAAATTCCATTATTTCATTTAAAAAATGCCAAAACAATTTTATGTGCTGATGGAGGTACAATACAATTGGCCCAATTAGGTTTTTATCCAGATATAATTTTAGGTGATTTGGATTCATATAAACAGTCACAATACCCTGTAGAAATCATTCAATTAAAAGATCAATCAAAAACAGATCTACAAAAGTGTTTGGATTGGTGCATTGAAAATGGTATTTCTAAACTATCATTGATTGGCTTTTCTGGCAAGGAAGATGATCATTGGATGTCTACCATCTGGGCATTGGCATCTTATTATGAAAAAATTGAATTAACCTATTACTCAAATTATTCTAAAATTCGATGTGTAAATGGTATACAGAAGTTTGATTCTATCGCAGGACAAATTATTTCTATCATACCTACAAAAGAAAAAATTAAAATATCGGTTTCTGGCCTAAAGTATATCATAAAAGAATCTGAATTATTACCACCTTCTTTCGGTATTCGAAACAAAGCATTAGGAGATATATTTACTATTCATTCTTCAGGCCCCGTTTGGTTGTTCCAAAATCATAATACATGAATCAATTCCATTTTATAGATTGGGCGATCCTGATTGCATATATCTTAGGATTATTTTGGATTGGTATTTATAAATTAAAAGATCAATCTTATTCACAAGAAGTATTCATACTCAGTGGCAGAAAATTGAGTTTAGGTGGGTTTGTAGTCACGTTGGTTACCACCTGGTATGGTGCTATTCTAGGCATAGGTGAAAACACATATCTTTATGGTATCCAAACCTGGTTCATTTTTGCACTACCTTATTATATATTTTCTTTAGGATATGCTTTTTGGATTGCACCAAAAATACGACAGAGAAAAATGCTATCTATTCCAGATCATTTCAGAAATAATTATGGTGAAAATGCCGGAATTCTTTCAGCCGCAATGATCGTTTTACTTGCTAGTCCTGCACCATATATTCTGAGTATGGGCCTTTTGGTTCAATTCGTATTTGGAATTGCATTAAATATGGCTCTGCTTTTATCAACAATATTTAGTATAATCTATGTTTGGCATGGTGGATTCTCTGCTGTGGTGAAAACAGATAAAATTCAATTTGTGCTTATGTTTGGTGGGTTTCTAGTACTCTTGGGTATTGCATGGTCTCAAATCGGGTCTCCAGTCATATTAGCAAAACAATTACCTGAAATACATATGGAACCAATGGGCGGCAATTCTTTTCAATATATTTTAGCCTGGTTTTTCATTGCTGCCTGGACATTTATTGATCCTGGTTTTTTTCAAAGGTGTGCAGCTTCCAGATCGCCTGAGACTGCGAGAAAAGGGTTACTTATTTCCATTGTATTTTGGGCTATATTTGATATCCTGACATTACTCAGTGGCTTATATGCTGTGGTTTTAATCCAAACAGAACAACCTATTTTATCATTCCCACTTTTGGGACAACAAATTTTGCCTATTGGTATATTTGGTTTATTTATAACAGGAATATTAGCAACCATTATGTCTACGGTTGATTCTCTAAGTTTGATTAGCGCTATTACAATTGGAAGAGATATTTTATGGCAAATTCAACGTCCGCAAGAGAACAAGAATCCAGTTAAATTGATACGGAAAGGATTAATTATTATTGCATTTTTATCTCTTCTACTTACTCTTGCAATTCCTTCGGTAGTTGGTTTATTATACACCATAGGTTCTATTTTGATTCCTGGGCTTATTCTACCTTTTTTATGGACAATTTTTCTTTCAGATTCTTTTTTAGATTCTAAGTTGGCCATAAGATGGATTTTGTTCCCTGTGGCATTATCTATCTTTTGGCTTTTGATCTCAAAAGGTTTAGGTGTACCATGGTTTGGCTTAGAGCCTTTTTACCCAGGTATGATTCTATCAATTGGGATGGGAATTTATTTATTAATAACTGAAACAGAATAAAAATGGCGATTGAAATTGAAAGGAAATATTTAGTTAGTGAAATTCCATTTCATTTAGCAAAGAAATCAATTAGAATTCGACAAGGCTATATTGTTAATGATCAAAACCAAGTTATTCGTGTTCGTGAAAAAGGAGATAAATATTTTCTAACAATTAAGGGAAACAATATTGGAATTTCACGCCTTGAATATGATTTTCCTATTTCAGAAATTGATGCTAAAGAATTGATAAAACACTTTTGTAAAACGGCACTTATCGACAAAAAAAGGTATTATATTGACTATAAGGGTCACACTTGGGAGGTGGATGAGTTTTATGGTAATAATAAAGGACTCATCGTTGCTGAAATTGAATTAGAAAATGAAGATGAAAAATTTCATGTCCCGGAGTGGGCCATTGCAGAAGTCACTTCAGATGAGCGTTATTTTAATATGAACCTTGCTACGAATCCTTTTAAAGATTGGAAATGAAAAAATCTCCAAACAGGGTTTCATTGAATCAATGATGTATTATTCCATGTCTGAAGAATATGCCCCTGATGTAGCTAGGCTATTCAGTTTAGCTCGTTTGTAAAATGCTTCTTGCGCTGCAGGAACATTATCAGCATTCCCTCCCCAAGTTTTAAGTGCAGGTGCTTGTAGTGCTCTACCATATGAATACGTCAAATTCCAAGGATTATTATTATTCAATATTTGGTTCATTGAATTTAAATGTGCTGTAGCATCTTCATCACTCTGTCCACCGGATAAAAAGGCAATCCCTGGGACAGCCGCAGGTACACATCGTTTTAGTACAGTCACTGTCAATTCAGCTACTTTTTCCACAGTAGCTTGATCAGAGCACTCGTAGCCAGAAAGAACCATATTGGGTTTTAAGACCATGCCTTCCAATTCAACATTTTGGCCATATAATTCATTAAATACAGTATGTAGTACTTTTTCTGTTGCCACAAAACTATCATTAATAGTATGAGAGCCATCCATGAGTATTTCAGGCTCTACGATTGGAACTAATCCATATTCCTGACAAAGAGCTGCGTACCTTGCCAAAGCATGAGCATTTGCCGTAATACAGGTTATACTGGGTTCTGATTCACCAATGGTAATCACTGCACGCCATTTTGCAAAGCGAGCACCTAGTTCATAATATTTTTTCAATCGATCTCCCAGTCCATCTAATCCAGCAGTTATTTTTTCTCCATAAGTGCCAGCTAGTGCGTGAGCACCTTTATCAACTTTAATTCCGGGAACTACACCAAGATTTGTTAAATATTCGGGGTAAGGTTCATCATCTTTTAGCGTTGATTGATGGAGCGTTTCATCAAATAAAATCACACCACTAATAAATTCTTCCATACCAGGGGTTGTAAAAAGCATATCACGATAAGCATTACGATTTATTTCAGTACTTTCAACACCGATCGAATCAAATCGTTTAGTACAAGTTGGTGTACTTTCGTCAGCAGCCAATATACCACGGCCCTTTTCCACCATTGTGTTTGCAATTTCTGTTAAACTATTCCAACTCATTTTTTTCTCCAATATAATTAAGTTATTTTTGTCCAATTTCACGTAACATGGATTGATACCAATCCACTTCCATATTAAAAGGTTTACCACCTTTAATTCTTTCAAATTCAATTAAACGCATAGATTCATTGTGATCATCATCTAATCCTGCAACACCACTTTTCCCCTCTATAGCCTGTTCTGCACCAAAAAAGGAAGACTTTTTTATTAAATCTAGATCTATTTGATTAGGTTTTGCCGATCGGGCAAAATAACCACTTTTTTGTACAAGTGTCTTTTCTGCTTCCAAGGCACCTGAAAATTGTTTTGCAAACCATTGCCCAGGATTTATTTCATCCAAACGGACATGACCAAATGCATCTCTAGGCACATTTTCACCATTTGCTTCCATCTCACGTACTATAGTTTCTAACCCTGCACCTTCACTTAAAAAAATATTAACTCCATCTTTCTCATCCATTCGATTTTTCAACCGTATAACTTCAGATTGAAAATCAAAATCATCTTCGGGTATATATATTGCATCAATATCCCAACGTTTTTGATCAATTAACATTTCAGGTAAACTAGGTTTATTATGAAGTGTCTGGCGATAATCAAAAGCAGTTTGTGCTGTTAACCATCCACAATTTCGTCCCATCACTTCATGAATGATAAGTTGTCTTGTACTGGTTGTATTTTCATTTGCAATATTTTCAAAAAATACAGCCCCTTGCTCTGCTGCAGTTCCAGCACCTAAAGTTTTGGTAATTGGGAACACATCATTATCCACTGTTTTTGGTAGGCCAACCACCGTCAAATCATATCCATTTTCTTTCAAGAAAAAGGATAACTGGGCTGCCATTGTATTTGTATCATCTCCGCCGATAGTATGTAGTATATTTATTTCATCATTAACGAGTTGATCTGCTGCAACTTTTAACGGATTCTCTCCTTCCTGCACCAAACCACGTTTGATACAGTCTTCTACATTAGTCAATTTTACTCTACTGTTTCCAATTGGTGAACCGCCATACTGATAAAGTACTTCGTATTTCTGTTTTACGGAGTCGGGTATTAAAATGGACTTACCCAATAACAGTCCCTGATATCCATTTAAATAGCCCACTAATTTGGCATCCGAATCGAGATCATTATATTTTTGAATAAGTGCTCCAATGGCAGCAGAAAGACAGGGTGCAATTCCTCCAGCCGTTAAAAATGCAATTTTCATGTAATCTTTATTATAATATTAAGATATAATATTGAATTTAATTAAAAATTTTCTTTTTGAATTATTTTTATCAATGCATATTCTGTTAGTCAAATTAATTATTATATGTTAAAACAATTAGAATTAGAACTAATCCAGGATATTCATAAAAAAATCGAATCTTTATTGATTGATTCTAATAGAAAAGTGAATCCAGCTTCATCTGTCGAGATTTTGGAAAAAGAAATTGATATCTTTTTAGGCCAATCTTCTGAACTGGATGAGATAAGAAATCTTATAGATCAATATCTCTATCATTCTGTAAACACAGGGAATCCTAATTTTTATAATCAGTTATTTTCTGGGTTTACACCCACAGGGTATTTGGGTGAACTAATCACAGCAATTACAAATAGTTCCATGTATACCTTTGAGATGAGTCCTGTTTCTACATTAATTGAGAATGAGTTAATCAATAAAATGTGTAGTTATGTTGGTTATAAAAATGGGTTTGGGACCTTTGTCACAGGCGGGAGCAATGGAAATTTAGTCGGTATGCTCGCAGGCCTTTTTTCCCATAGCCCCGAGTCTAAGCTTAATGGACTTTCATCTGAAAAAAAATTCACTGCTTTTGTATCTGACGAGTCTCATTATTCATTTATGAAAGCAGGACATCAATTGGGAATTGGAACCAATCAAATACGTAGAGTTCCCTGTGATAGCAACGGAAGAATGGATATCCAACAATTAATAAACCTAATTCAATTATCTATCGAGGCAGATGAAAAGCCCTTTTTCGTTGGAGCCACTGCTGGAACAACCGTCCGGGGGGCCTTTGATCCAATTGGAGAAATAGCTGATGTATGTAAATCTTTTGGTTTGTGGTTTCATATAGATGGATCATGGGGCGGATCTGTATTACTTTCTTCAAAACATAAAAATTTGATTGATGGGTCGAAGTATTCAGATTCATTTACGTGGTGTGCACATAAAATGATGGGGATGCCATTAGTATGTACAGTATCATTATTTAATGATAAAGACATTTTATTAAAAATCAATGATGTTAAAGGTACAGATTATTTATTTCATAGTAAAGATCATCAAGAATTGGATTTAGGTCTATATTCTTTACAATGCGGTCGAAGAGTGGATGTACTGAAATTATGGCTTACATGGAAATACTTTGGTGATAATGGTTACGAAGAACGGATTAATCATTTATTTAATATGGCTAAATATGCATCATATAAAGTGGAAACCAGTGCAAATCTTAGACTTCTTTCACCTACAATTTCATTAAATATATGTTTTCAAGTGCAAACTGAACGGGTTAAGCAAAAACAGTGGAATGAGCTTACAATTTCCGTTAGGGAATCCTTATGTAAAGATGGGGATGTAATGGTTAACTACGCAGAGATTGGGAATAAGTTCTGTATTAGACTTGTAACGGTTAATTTCGATCTAACTGAAAAACATTTAGACTTTTTCTTTAATAAAGTTGAAGAAATGATTGATAAAGAAATTCCAAATTTTTCATGATAAAAAATTCTTTTTTTGCAGATGAAAAATCTGTTGTCTTTCTATTTATTAATGGACCGCATCATGTCTATCATGCTATCATACCAGCTTTGACATTTGCAAAAAATAATCCAGATTTAAGAACAATCATAGTAAGCGGAAATAGAATAAACTTAAACATAATTACTTATTATCACCTAAGAATGGGAGAACCGAAATGCGAAATCGTTAGCTTGCCCTTACCCTGGCGATATAAAATCCTAAATTATAAGAATAAGTTGTATCGTCATCCATCTAGGCAGTGGGAAAAAATTCACCCTTTCTTAAAAGAATCTTTGGCTGTGGTATCTACTTCACATGACGCACCCCATTATTTTGCAAAATATAAGATAACTAAACCAAAACTCTTTTATTTATTCCATGGAACAGGTACACGTGAATATGGATTTGAATTAAATTTAAACCAATTTGATTTATTAATGATTCCGGGTCCTTACCATAAAAAAAGGCTTAACAAAGATGCCAGTATATCTAAATCCAAACTAATACAAGTCGGATATACAAAAAATGATACTTTCCAATACTCTGACTTTAAAGAACAAAAATTATTTCCAAAAAATCAAACTACATTTTATTACAATCCCCATTGGGATGTAGAACTATCATCTTTACCAAAATGGGGAAGATATATTCTGGATTATTTTAAAAACCATTCTCAATTTAATTTAATTTTTGCGCCACATCCTTTAGTAAAACATTACAATACAAAATATAATTTGGATCTCAATTATTCTTCTTTTACATCTGATAACATTTTAATTGATTTTGATAGTCAAAAAAACATGAATGGATTTTATTGTATTCATGCTGACATTTATCTAGGAGATGTAAGCAGTATGCTGTTTGAATGGATCAATTATAAACCTCGTCCCTGTATATTCATAAATACAAATAATATTGAATGGGAAAATGATGAAAATTATTCAAATTGGAGAATTGGACATGTAATCAATTCCTTGGATGAGTTTAATGATATAATCGGAATTGCAATTGGATCAAAAACAAAATTCGCTGAACAAATTTCTTATAAAAATAAAATGATTTACAAAGGGGTAAAATCACCATCCGAAATTGCAGCAAATGCCATTACATCTGCTGTTTATGAACCAAATATTATACCTTGAAGAAAACGAAAATTCATTTTATCGGGCGTAAACAAGGCGTTGGATTTAGACGATGGCGATATAGCAGTCTAGAAAACCGCAGAAAATTTGAATATGAAGGGTTCTTAGACGTTGAAAATATTCAACAAGTTCGATTGATCCAGAATGCGGATGTTGTATGGTGTCGTGTACGCCCGGAGCACACATCTGATTTGCAAAGAGAAATTATAGATAATCAAATCAAAAAAATGCGGGGTAAAATACCAATTATTAATGATATCGAAATTTTCGATAATTATGATTGTAAAGATATTTCATTTGACCTTTGGTCAAAAGCTAATATCGCTTGTCCTAATTATATCAAAATTGATATCAGAAAAGAAAAAAATAATCTTTCTAAGAAAATTCAAAAAATTCAAGAATTTATATCTACACATGGGAAAATGTTTCTTAGAACAAATAATGAGACAGCAGCAAATGGAATATATTCGTTAGATGAGAGTTCAACCGAAATAGAAATTAAAGATGCTCTTAAAGCATTAATAAATCGATGCGAATCATTTCATAGTACTAGGAAAGCGACAAATATTGTCGGAGTGAAATTTATTAGATCAAAAAATGAAAAGAGTTATCAAGATTTATATCGTGTACACGTGTTATTCGGAAAAGTTCTTTCTTTTTATAGTGTTACAAGTCCTTTAGATATTTTTCATAATATTAATATGAGCGATATTGACATAGACAGATTTATACAACTAAATCATGATTTATGTAAAAAAATGTCGAAACTGGAAAATAAAGTTCTAGATGCTGCTAAAGCACTTGATTGTAATCTGGGTGCTGTTGAATTTTTTTTGCAGGATGATAAACCCATATTTTTAGAACTGAATCCAATGTGGGGAGGTCATGCCAGCAAATTTGGATTTGGAAATAATAAGATGCAGAATTATTTAAGAGAGAATCGTGACCAATTAATCAAATTGATTCCGAATATTTATGATTTTATGAATCGGAGGATTTATTATAAAAATCTATTCCAGTGGGTCCATAGATACTGTTCTACCAATCTTTAAATAAAATATAATCTTTGCCGGATACATGACAATTATAACACATCGATTCTGCACCATTACTACCAGCCAATTCTCCATCTGGATTATAATTCGCCCAAAACCAATTATTATGATCTGGGTCATATCCTTCAATTTTTTTCATGATTGTAATTTTATTCAAGGACTGGCCACTTGAATCTAAATATCCTTCCTTAACAAGTATACTTCCCGCAGGAAGTATTGCATTTTCTAAAGTATCAGGATTACTAAAATAATTAGAAACGGTTTCATTTAACCAGATCTGGATATAATCTCCATGAGGCGAATTAGCAGATTTTATCCCTGAAAACGAAGAATCCTGCACCCAGTTCTGATAACCTTTAATTTCTTGCCAAATTTCATTTGCTATTTTTTGGTCATCACTTAAATCTCCATCCTCACAACCAAATAGCATAAGGAATAAAATTAATAAATATTTTTTAATCATAATTTTACAATTGTTATTAATAGTAAGAATATAATCAAATTACGATTAATGTTTTAATTGAATAAAAATATTAATTTTAGTTTTGAAATTATTTAAGATATGAATTCTATCCTCTGGAAACCACAACACTTCGAAAAATCAAAAATGGTAAAATTTATGAACCAGATAAATGAATCATATAATCTGAAAATGCAATCTTATGATGAATTGTATAATTGGTCCATAAATTATATTCCCGAGTTCTGGTCCCATGTATGGGACGCATGTGAAATAAAACATTCAACTCCGTACACTTCAATTGTGGATGACATTAAAAAAATGCCGGGGGCGACATGGTTTGAAGGAGCTCGTTTAAATTTTGCAGAAAATTTGCTTCGTTTTCAAGATCATCACATAGCCATTCACTTCAAAAGTGAATGCAAACCTGTAAGGTCCTTAACCTATAAAAAATTGTTTACAGAAGTAGAAAAAGTTGCCCATTCTATGAGAGAATCTGGTATTCAAAAAGGTGACCGAGTAGCTGGGTTTATTCCCAATATGCCAGAAGCAATAATTGCTATGTTGGCCACTGCATCCATTGGAGCAATTTGGAGTTCATCATCACCAGATTTTGGCATTAAGGGCGTTTTAGATCGTTTTTCACAAATTGAGCCAAAACTCATATTTGCTGCTAATGGATATTATTACAATGGGAAATCCTTTGACTCTTTAGAAAAGCTAAAGGGAATTCTATCGCATCTTCCAAGTGTGCAAAAAGTTGTTGTGATTGAATATACAGATAATGAAACAAATATGAATAATATACCCAATGGGATCCATTATTCTGATTTTATTTCAAAATCACCTTATCCACTAAAGTTTGAGCAAATGCCCTTTGATCATCCACTTTATATTATGTATTCATCAGGCACTACTGGATTACCTAAATCTATTGTTCATTCTGCAGGTGGAACCCTTATTCAGCACATGAAAGAATTAAAATTACATTGTGATTTAGAGAGGCAAGACTCTATTTATTATTTTACTACCTGTGGATGGATGATGTGGAATTGGCTTGTATCTTCATTGGCCGTAGGCGCTACTGTAGTCCTTTATGATGGATCACCATTCTTTCCAGATGGAAACGCTATGTGGCAATTAGCTGATGAACTAGATATTACAGTTTTTGGAACAAGTGCAAAATTTATTGATGCATGTAAAGAAGCAAATATTCAACCTATACAGTCAGCTGATTTAACCAATTTAAGGACTATCCTTTCAACGGGTTCACCTTTAGCAGATGAAAGTTTTGATTATATTTATGAAAATGTAAAAAATGATATTCTTCTAGGATCTATATCTGGAGGGACTGATATAATATCATGCTTCGCCTTAGCCAGCCCAATGCTACCAGTTACTAGAGGAGAGTTACAATGTCGGGGGCTTGGGATGGATGTTCATGCCTTTGATTCAGCAGGTCACTCTATGATTAACGAAAAAGGCGAATTGGTTTGCACTTCTGCATTTCCTTCCATGCCAATATATTTCTGGAATGATCCTGATTATTCTAAATATCAAAGTGCATATTTCAATACATATCCCGGTATCTGGAATCATGGTGACTTCATACGCATTTCTGAATATGGTACAATTAAAATATTTGGCAGAAGTGATGCCACTCTGAACCCTGGTGGTGTCAGGATTGGTACAGCAGAATTATATCAGGTTGTAGAATCCATGGAAAGCATTGAAGACAGTTTGGTGATTGGTCAAGAATGGAATGGTGATCAACGAGTTATTTTATTTTTAAAGATGTATAAGGGCTTTGAATTGAATAAAAACATAGTTCAAGATATCAAAAATCAAATTCGGACAAATTGCTCACCAAGACATGTGCCTGAAAAAATATTGGAAACAAAAGGGATTCCCTATACAATCAATCTAAAAAAAGTAGAAATAGCTGTGAAGAAAATTATAGAGGGTGAAAAAGTTACAAACCTAGATGCCTTATTAAACCCTGAAGTATTAGAATATTATAAAAACATCCCAGAATTAAATTCTTAATCTAAATTTCCTAATACACTTAGTAAATCAACCACTCGATTTGAATATCCCCATTCATTATCATACCAATTCAAAGTTTTGACAAAATTACCTTCCACAACTCTTGTAAATGGTGCATCAAAGATTGAAGAATGGGGGTTCCCAATAATATCAGTTGAAACAACAGGTAACATTGAATAATCTAATACATTTTTAAGAGGACCATTATCTGCTGCTTCACGAACTGCATCATTGACCTGCTCCACAGTCACATCTTGATTTACCCTTACATTGAAATCAACTACTGAGCCATCCGGGACAGGGACTCGCATAGCAATTCCATCCAGTTTCCCATTTAGTTCGGGTAAAACTTTACCAACGGCACGTGCTGCACCCGTTGTTGTCGGGATAACGTTTTCTGCTGCAGCTCTGGAGCGACGCCAATCTGAATGTGGCACATCTGCCAACCGTTGGTCATTTGTATAGGCATGAATTGTATTGATAACTCCTAATTCAATACCAAAAGCATCATTAAGGACTTTCGCCATAGGTGCCAGGCAATTTGTTGTACATGAAGCATTAGAAACTATTCTATGTTCATTTTTGAGTCCGTTTTCATTTACACCTAATACAACGGTATAATCAATTTCATCCTTTGCAGGTACAGTTAAAACAACCCGCTTAGCACCAGCTGATAAATGATTTTCCAGTTGTGCCTTTTGCCGAAATATTCCAGTGGACTCAATAACAAAATCTATACCCATCTCTGCCCAAGGCAATGCAGTCGGATCACGCTCTGCTAATAATTTAACAGACTGACTTTCTGTTTTCATGAAATCCCCTTCTAAGGAAACCTGTTCCGGAAATCGACCCATAACTGTATCATATTTTAATAAATATGTTAAGGCAGCTTTATCAAAAATATCATTGATAGCAACAATTTCAATATCTTCTTTAGAATTTAAAATACGAAAAACTGATCGGCCAATTCGTCCAAATCCATTAATAGCAACTCTCATTTTTCATCTCCTATATCAGCATACAGGTCAATCGTTTCTAAAATTCTTTTGGAGAATCCCCAACCATTATCATACCAGCATATAGTTTTTAATAATGCATCCTTAGTAATCATGGTTGCTTTACTGTCAAAGATCATTGTTTCATCCCTGCCTATTACATCACTGGATACGATTGGATCATCTGTATAACCAACGATACCTTTCAATGTAGTTTCAGAAAATTGTTTCACCATATTATTTGCTTCATCTACTGATGGCATAGTATTTAACTCAGTAGTCAAATCCACACATGATCCATTGGGTACTGGTACATTGAATGCGATTCCATCCAACTTACCTTTGAATTCCGGCATAATTTGTTCAACAATTGATGGTGCATTCGTAGAGTTAGGTATAATATTTTCTACAGCAGATCGACTTCTGCGTAAATCTATTCCAACAGCATCTGCTAATGGCTGATCTGAAGTGTAAGCGTGTACGGTAGTCATCATTGCTCGATTTAAACCAAAAGTCTCATCCAACATTTTTACCATTAGGGCTAACACTTGAGTTGTAGAAGATGTTGTGGAAATAATTTTATCAGTTGCTTTGATGGAAGACTCATTTACTCCTGGAATGACATAACGGTCAATGTCATCATCTGGGTCTCTTGTGGTAAATACCCGTTTAGCGCCGGCACTCAAATGTAAATCTAATTCTGAACGTTTTAGAAACTTACCTGTTGCATCAATAACACAATCTATATTATATGCATCCCAGGGTATTCCTCCCGGTTCTCCTCCACTGATAACGCGTACACGTTGGTCTCTAACAACTAGATGATTGCCATCTAAGTGAACAGGGTCATCCATAGCACCATGAATTGAATCACGCGATAATAGATAATGTAATGTTTCAGCAGATCCAATATCACTGATAGCAACAAAGTTATAATTAGGGTTTTTATAGCCTAATCGAAAAATATTTCGCCCTATTCTGCCAAAACCGAATATTGCAATATTTACAGTATTAGTCATAAATCGTAAATAAACTCTATATTTTACGCATTGAAATTAAAGACAGAATTAAAGGATTATATATGGAAAAAATTTTGAAATTCATTTTATACTATAAATAATATACTATAATCCTATTAATCAGAATAATTTTTGAATCGTTTTCTGACTTGTAAAAATGCAAATAGGAGTAGCAGAACTATAATAATCTCTATTTTCATTTTTTCCCAGATTGGCTATAGCCTAAAGCACCATATCTGTCATTTAGAACAATTACTCCATCCATGTCCCGATTTGAACCAATATAGGATGTAGGTTGTTCATACTTATTATAAGTTTGCACATAACCATTTTCTTCCTTTCCTGTTCCAAGATATAACGTGCGCTTCTGATCCTGGTTATATGCAGTAATAAAACCACCATGACCATCATCTTGAATAGTAATAGAATTCACAACAATATCTCCTAGGTTCCCATTTTTTTCAAAACCAGTTACAACAAAAAATAGTACACTACTTAAGACACCAATGATAAAACTTTTCAAATCAACTATCTTCATTTTTACTCCTTACATCTTTCTATTATTTTTGGTAAATCACCGATTGACTCAATAAAAGCATCTGGTTTGATTCGACTTGATTCTACCATACCTTCATGGTATTTACCAGTTTTTACCAAAATACCCGGTATGCCTAGATTTTGTGCACCCTGCACATCATTAATTAGGTCATCACCAATCATAACGACATCGTCAGATCCTAATTTTAAATCATCCAAGGCACATTGAAAAAATAATTTATTTGGCTTTCCAACTATATGTGCTATTTGTCCAGTGGAATATTCTAAGGCAGCAACAAACCCTCCAGCATCTAAACGCAAACCCAAATCTGTCTTGTAGTATTTACCTTTATGAAGCGCAATGATTTGAGCACCAGCCATAATTTGGACAAAGGCAATATTTAAAATTTCAAAATCCCATTTATCGTAATCACCAATAACTACTACATCAGGTTGATCAATAGTTTCATCAAATTCTAGGTAATCTCTTTTTAGATCTTCTGTGATATAAAAGCTACAGGAAGGAGAACCCATTTTCCGTAAAAAATCAACTCCAGAAAAACCTGCAGAGATAATTTCATCTTCCTTACAATCTAATCCGATATTTAATAATTCATGTTGTAAAGTTTTACGATTTTTTATAGTAGTATTTGTCAAAAATCGAAAGGGTAATCTATTTTCCCTTAAAAAAGCTAGGGTTTCTACTGCACCCGGTAACGCTCGACCAGATTGATAGAAAACACCATCTAAATCAAACAAAAACCCATTAGCTTTTCTGATCTGTTCCATCTTGCTCTGCTAATTTTTGATTTAAATCACTCATGTTTTGAATTGATTCGGTTTTACCACTTACACTTTCATCATATTCTCTATGCCAACTTTCTTTTGCATATAAAATTCGTAAAATTAAAATGGCAGTGTAACCTAATAATAAAGTTATATATCCAATTACATGATACCAGTTTTCTCTATCAACCATAAGTAACAGAATAAAGAGAATTAGGGGCATCCAACGAATCAATTTTTGAATTATTTTACTCATGATATAAAAAATAATAGTTAAGCACTTTTTATATTTCTACCATATTAAAAATTACCAAAACATAGATATATCTATTTGAGAAGAAGTATTTTTTGACTTTTTATATAATTGTTTGATCGCAATTGGATAAAATAAACCCCTGATGGGAGATCAGAAGCAATCCATTGAATTTCATGCTGTCCCTGCTGCATTTTCTGATCCAAAAGTTTTTCAACCATACGTCCACCTATATCAAATATTGTTAAAGTTTGTTCATGGGAATTTGCAAGATCCAAATCTATCTGAAACCGGATAGTAGTAGTGGAATTAAATGGGTTTGGATAATTGGGAAATAACTGGAATTTTTCCGCAAGACCAAGTGATTCCCCTTTTTGATCTAATAACATGTGGCAATTTTCTAAATCCCAACCATTTTGAGGATAGACATAAGCGTGGTATTCTGGTGGACATGCTTCAAAATAATTATGGTGAGCATATATAGGAACCCAATCGGTCGTATCCATGGGTGCACTTCTATATAAATCATATCCATAGTCTGAATAATTTTCATTAAAATAATTACTTGATTTTTCAGACCCTCCAACTAAAGGAAAAGCAGTAGAGTCCACATAAATCGCTCCTCCAAAATAACAAATGCAATCACATTCTCCCTGAACAATATTTTCATAGAATTTATTCCCAATAACTAACGGGTATGAGTCACCCCAGATTGCTAATCCTGCCCCTTCGCCTCCACAACTACCCGCAACATTATTTCGGATGATATTCCTATCAATAGATGGACTTGAATTTTCAATTAAGATACCTCCACCTGTTTCTTCAGCATAACCATTTTCAATAGTTAAACCTAATAAAATTGTTGATGCATCCTGCCCACCATTAATGGTTACAACGGTACCTTCCATATTACCATTCAGAATTGTTTCAGATACGAGTGATGGGTCAAACCCTGTATATAAAAGAGATGCAATGGTTATATTCCTATCTAAAAAATCAATACGCTCCTGATAGACCCCTGGACTCACTAAGATTATATCGCTATCATCCGATGCTTCAATGGCACTTTGGATTGAATTATTATCCTCGGGGATTCTAATAACGCTAGAACCATTTTCAGCGCGATAATCTAAAATGAGATTAATTAAATACTCATAATCCTCAGTTTCAGTAGGATCTAATGATGTAATATTAAATTCATTTTGGAGGTTGCCTTCTCGATCCAAAATATAAGTACTTCTTTGAACTGCACCATAATTGGCCCAAACAGGATATCCATTTTCCTGTACATCTTCTACCCATGGTAAAATATTTTCTTGAATCATCCCTGGAAGATGCTCATTGTAAGAATCTTTTCCAATACCAATAATACCCAGATCATTAACACCCATGGATTGTAGATCTAAATAAATTGTATTCAAAAACCCGAACCGGCTTCGACAAGTTCCTCAGTACTCATGACCAAAAAATACAATAAAAATATCACCCAAGTAATCATCAGCACCTATTAATTGTCCATATGTCTCCGAATTTGGATTTAAGTCTTGTAATTCAAAATCATATTGTGCTGTAGTTATGGTAAAAAAACAAAACAGGCTCAATACATTTAGTTTTTTGAATAGACTATATTTAATCATTTATTCTCACTATCCTCATTAATACGATACCAAAGGGCTAATGCAAGTGACCCGATAATAAATATCACCATTACGATGAATCCAATCATTTTCAGTGTCATTTTAACAGAATCCTCCTAGATAATCAAAAAACATAACTAAATCTGATCTGCTAATAGTAGAAGGTCAAATATATCGATTGAAGAATTGAAATCAAGGTCTCCAGATGAGTATTGATGCATGGTTGGTTCTGAATTTTGAATAATAATTAGTAGTAATAAGATTAAATCCGGCATAGTTATAATTCCATTATTATCCAAATCACCCAATGATTCAAGAATATCTGCCAGAAAGAATGATTCTTCAATAAATGTTAAAGAATATGGAAAACGTTCACCATTCAATACTTCAGTGTAATGATCACCAGGATAAATTTCATAAGTATAATGAATATTTTTTTCTTCTAATAAATCAGAAAAGGAATTAGAATGATTGTAGAACAAATAGGAATCTTGATCTCCGCAGTCTAAGTAAAACCGTTGAGCTTTTAGATTTTCATCTGAATCTTCAGCAAGCGTTAAAGGATCATGCTGCAGCCAAAGTTGCCATACATCTTCAATTATATTGCCATCAGCATCAACTGGTAAGTTAACATTATATGGAAGATTATTTAGATCAGGACTAAAAGCTGCAGCTGCACTAAACATAAAGAGACTTACAGTTCCATTGAAGGGTTGATATCCTAAAATTCCTGTTTCCTCTAAAAGTACAGGTAATAAATCAGGGATAAGGTTCTCAAAAGCAATTGCGCCAGCATGTGAAGCTGCAATCTTAAATAATTCTGGGAATTTCACAGCTAATTTCACAGCACCATAACCACCCATAGAATGGCCCATTATGGCACGGTATGATGGGATATTAATAGTTTGATAAGTCTGATCAATATGTGTAATCAAATCCTGGACAATATAATTTTCAAATTGTCCATTATATTCTGAATTCGTATACATGCTCCCTAAATATGGTAGTACAAATCCATCTAACTTAATTAGGACGGATTCCCGAACTTCACCTGTTACCATCATGCCTTCAAATACATCTATCAAGGTACTATACCATGAATAATCTGCTCCAAATCCATGAAGAAAATATATAGATGGGTAAGTTGAATCTGGATTGGACTCATAGCTCGGTGGAAGAACGATCTCATAATACATATTATAGCCTAAAGCAGGACTATAAAAAGATGCAGTAATAGCATCTGCTTTTACTGTTGTAAAGCAAAACAGGTAAAAGTAATGTATATATTTTTTCATAAGACTAAATAAAAATTAAGCAGTAAATAATTATTATCCCCAAATAAGTATTTGATCTGATGGAAGATATTTAGAAATATAATTTTTTAATAACTTTAATGCGGCTTGTCTTTCTTTTTTCGGAACTGTAACAATACCACCTTCAAATGTATATTGATCATAAAATAGATCTGATCTTGGTTCCCGCTTCCGTATTCTATTAAAAAAGTCCTTGTTCATCCGAAACACGCCTAAAGTTACATCTAATAATTCCGATGCATTAATTTCTGAAAATATGTATGAAAAAAAACTCTGATACAGCTGTTGCCACTCATCTACAAATAAAATAGGATCAAAACAAAGGCGGACCTTCCATCCCGCTTTCATTGCACTTTTAATAGAAGCAACACGACTATTCAGAGGAGGTGCTGAAGTTTCATATCTTTCACATATTTTGCTAGGTGAAAGAGTCCAGCTTAGTATGACGTTATGTGTATATGGCAAGTGATTTAATGAAGAGAAGAGTGCACTTTTTGTTCTTATTTCTATTATTAGATTCTCTTTAGTTCTAACGAACTCAATCCAACGAGATGATACAGGAATAATTTTTTCCATAGCCATTAAATCAGTATTATAAGAAATAGATACTAGCATAGGCTGTGAAGGCTGTTTCAAATTTTTGAGTTCTAGTTCAATCGAATTGAAGAAGTCCACTTCATTCACAAATACTACCATATTCCCTGAATTATACATACCTTGTAAAAAACAATAATCACAATTATAAAGACAATTTAAAATGGGGGTATTATAATAGACATTTGGCGTACCAAATTCCTGAACCAATTCAGAAGCTGGATATAAAAGAGGCTCTGACTTTTTGGCCAAAATCAATTTCATAGAAGTCTTTTGGATTTGGAAATCTTGTCTGGTCCTGTTAAATAAATCTTTATAGTGATCTATCTCTACAACCTGAGCATCAGGAAATTTGGATAAAGCCAGTTGAGCCAGGGCATAATCTGCGGTTCCTTTTTCAACATAAATATGAGAAAAATTAGGTTGAAAGTTGTTCACGAATAAATTCAAAAAGTTGGTTTCGTTCTACCTTAGACATTGATTTTTTCAATTGAATTAAAGGAAAATTCGAATATTGATTTCTTAACCGAAATCCCTTACAATAATTCAGCAATTTCCGAAATTGTGATTCAGTAAAACCGAATTTTTCACGTATGGATTCAATCCATACCATATCCTTTTCATTTAATATTGATTTTTCTGAAACCGCTAGTCTTTTAAACTCTAAAATAAAATGTTCTATTAGATTCATTCTTGATTTGATAAGTTTTGAAATTGTTTGATCAGTTATCCTATTCTCAGCTAAGTCCATATAGTCCGATACAATTTTAATAAATGATACTCGCTGAATAGGTAAAATTGATGCTAAAACATTGAATATTTCAGAAGCCTCCATATCAACCAGTGTAGAATATTCATTGTCATCCTTGGTTACGGGTTCATTTACAGTAACGATTGAACTTTCCTGAAATTTGTGTTTTATGATCATTTCCGGATAGAAAGATTTACCTGTTTGTTTATCCGTTATTTTTTGAATAACATATCCAGTGCCGATCTTTGTTGTTAAAGGATTCCCTCCAGCGATTCCAATATTAATAAACTGGATAAATTTTGGATGGAGTTGTTCTAGAAAAAATAAGATTCTATTTCTGATTTTTGCTGAGCCAATACCTATTCCTAGTAAATAAATGTCTTTGTTTTTGAAAACTGGAAAGTCAAATGAAGGTTCACGTTTTAGATTAAAATGATCAATTAGTGGCTGTGATTCTGCTTTTAAAGCAGTCAGAATACATTGCATCGAAATTGGTTAAAAGAAAGAAAACCGAACGATTTTTCGTTTTGGTTTATATCTTTTCTTCAATATGTTTCTTCCTTCCCATGTAAAGAAAAGTAATCGTGTCCTACGACCTTCTGATCCATACATAAATTCACTTTGCTTATCTCTCTTTCTCATATCCAAACCGATAGACTCTAAAACTAGTTTTTGTGTATCAAAATCCAGCCTGTCAAAATCTTGATATACAATATCACGTCCAAATCTGGCACCAATCAAATTGAGAGTTTTACCAAGCAGATAAATTGTAATCCCTCCCCCAACACCGTATAACATTAATTCATTTGTCATTTGACCAGAAACAGAAGCACCGAGGGACGCAGCCATAGATAATGCCCCGATAAATGTAAATGGTGTGCCTAATGAGTGATATGATTTTTCAGCATAACGTACTTCTACCAGACTTCTAATTGGAACAGCCATTAATACAACTTTCTCCTGCCAAAAAATAACTTTTTTCTTTTTAATTGTAAAATTATTGGATGATGTGAAAATATCATTGGTTTTGGTGAATAGCATGATCCTTTGTGAAAACCCTGAGGAAAGGAATAATGCAAAAGCGATAATATGTATCATTCTAAATTTCATGGGTCGCATTGTTTAAATTTAATTAAGAGATTGTAATGCTCTCATCAAAAGTTCCACATCCTTTATCGAGTTATATATTTGGATTGAAATACGGATATACTGCTTACCCTGCCAATAAAATATTGGAATTTCAATTTTGTACTCATGCCATAGTTTCTCTTTTAAACCTGCAGGCAAATTATCTGGTAAAGGGTGGGATAACATTTGGCCCAACCAATTACCACCAGTGGATATTGGTGGAGTTCCCAATACAGAATGAAATTCTGAATAAACATTATGTATTAGTTCTTTACAAAATAATTGATTATGATGAATAACATTTTTATAGAAATCTATAGCTATTGGAATTGTCAAGAATGCTGATAAATCACGGGTACCCTGCCACTGAAAATTCTGTAAAAACTCAGAAGGCGTTGGATCATCTCCTTCCTTCCCCCAACTAATTACTAAAGGACGAATCCAAGTCTGATGTTTTTTATCAACATATAAAAAAGATGAACCTTTTGGTCCGCATAGCCATTTATGGCACGCGCCAGTGTAAAAATCACAACCCAATTCTTTGATATTTAATGGTATATGTGCTGGTACATGGGCCCCATCAATAATCGTTAGTATTCCCTTTTCTTTAGCGATTTCAATAATTCTTTGAATGGGAAATATCAATGCAGTAGCACTGGTAATATGTGATAGAAATATTACTTTGGTCTTTGAGTTTATTCCTTTTGAAAATTCTTCAACAAATTTCTCATCTGTTGTCATCGGGAGTGATATCTCCTGCTGTATAATTCTAACTTGGGTTTTTTTGCCCCAATCATTCCACGAACGGACTAATGCACCATATTCATGACTGGACATTAGAACTTCGTCCCCTTTATTTAACCCCAAATTGTATATTACATTGGTGATAGCGGTAGTTGGATTTGGGAAAAAAATAATTTCATCTTGATTACAACCAACAAAGTCACTCAAAGCAATTCTTGAATTTTCTAATTTAGTATATACATGATCCGTAAGGAACCGGACCGGCTGTTTTTCCAATTGTTTTTGACAGTCCTGATATTCCTTAAATATAGGGACCGGACAAGCACCATAAGAACCGTGATTCAAAAATGTCATAGTCGGATCAAGCAGAAAGAGATCCTTAAGATCATTCATAATAAATATCCAATTAGTTTTGGGCCTCTTACATTTATTTATGAGAGCTATTTCCCATTAGTGAATTTCATACTAATCAGAGATACAATTGCAGTAATCACCAGCATAAAAGTGACTAAATAATAATAAGGCATTATATCCCAAATAAATGATTTCTGTGTAATTATTAATACTATTAACAGGAAAAGGTAGTTTAGTAAAAATAGTTTATGAAAATAGATTTTGTTGAAAAATATCATTTGGAATTTTTTTATTTATTCTAAAAACTATATTTAAATACAATTAAAAACATTTACTAAAAGCGTCTTAATCTTTTCTTCATAATTTTAGCATGTTGAATGAGCTCTGAAACTACTTCTTCGGAGAAAATTTTTGATAAAAAGGTACTAGATATCTGGCGTAAATCCTTTTGTGTTTTTTCATAATATTCCACAGCAGATTTCTGGAGTGATACCTTTATACTTTCACGGTCACCTTCGTCCCAATCAACACCAAAGTCATCAAAGAGCCTTTGTACCAATGTGATTTGATCTTTTTGAGCCATTCCTAATTGATTTAACAAATTGAAAAATTTCCCCATAGAAATCTGTAATCCCGTTAAATAGCCGGCACGGGATAAACTTGTCCAATGTTCCATTTCTAACACTAAATCCTTTTGGATCATTTTTAGGATCTCGAAAACATGGTTAATGCCCTTATGCTTTGGTGTAGGGTCATATCCATATTTCGGTGAACCAATTTCAGGGTCTTCGATTAAAATTTCAATTCTCGCTAACTGATTTTTAACCAATTCAATATGGTAGGATCTCATTGTCTGAGTGACACTTGTTCTCTCTTTTTTTGATAAAGTCAAGAAATATACAGTATCTTTTAAAGAATCTGCGATCTCTTTAATTAGACCTTCATTATCTTGTTGAGCAGATTCTAAAAGAGAAATTTGGGTCTCCCGATTATATTTTAACAGTGGGTTATCTGGATGACTAAGTGAAGATCTTAACTTATCATAGTTAGTACGATAAGAAATATCTATCGCTTCCAAAATTTTATCCGGATTGTATTTTTCTCGTAACTCCTTTGTGCTTGCTAGATGTCTCATATATATCCAAATGTACTTTTAGTTGCACATTTGAGGCAATGAAGCAAAAATAACTATTTCAACAGTAGAATTTTTTGTGTTTTTGTTTTTTCACCATATGTAAGCCGCGCAAAATACATACCTGATGCGTATTGATTTGCATGCCATTTTGCTGAATATCGTCCCGCCAGCATTGACCCTTTAATTAATGTTTCAACTAATCTGCCTTGTAAATCATAAATATTTAGAGACATCAAATATTGCCTATCGCTCTCGGGAAGATCAAATCGAAGTGTTGTTGTCGGGTTGAATGGATTTGGATATGCAGGATATAGGGCTATTT
>CAJWHW010000009.1:0-64059 GCA_913040915.1 uncultured Fidelibacterota bacterium
TTTTACTATTGGATAATTTGCCTAAAATTGAATCAATTTGATGAGAAAGTTCTACTGGAGTTGAAGTGGTAAGAGAAAGTTTTAATTTAATGAGTTCACCGCGAACATCATCATCACTTTTACTCATAGCATCTTCGACTAATGCTAAAGCAGCATTATCTTCTCCCTTTTCTTCTAGCACATTAGCTAATCGAATAATTGCTTCAAAATTAGATGAATCAGTTTCCAAGATTCTCCTGTAAAAGTTTTCAACCTCGCTATAACGACCCAAATCAAATAATGCAGATTCGATTTTTGTAAAGATATTTGCACAATTTTCAATGTCCCTCATTGCAAATGCTTCCCAATTTTCCACAGCTTTTACTAGATCTCTCCTTTGTTCATATACATTTCCAAGATACCGGTAGGGTAAACCATAATCGGGGCATGATTTAATAGCTTTTTGGAAGTATGCTTTTGCTTCATCTAGTAAACTATTTTTTAATTTTTCTAGTCCTTTGTAGACCTTAAACCTCGCAAGTTCCTCTTCATTATATTTACCTTTAATCTTTTGAATTTGCTTTGTCCAACTGACCGCCATATCCCATTTTTGTTCTTTTTCAGCAATACCAACTAAAAATTGTAATGCCCATATATTTCGTTTTTCGATGTTAAGAATTTGTTCTGCTTCACGACTTGCTTTAGAGTATTGGTTAATCTGCTCATAATCCAAAGCCAATGATTGATGTATATCCACTTTCAAGTCTGTAGATAGATTAGGCCGGACAGTTAAAGATTGGTGAATTTTTGTTGCCTGGTGAGGATGATCATCTCTGAGAATATTTCCTAATTGTAAATATGCACGAATATGATTAGAATCCTGTTTCACAACATCACGTAAATGACGAATGGCTGTATTCCTATCTCCCTTAATCATGGCATTTAATGCATCAGTAAAAAGAGAGTCTGATTTTGGTTTCCGGTCAGACTTATGAAAATAAAAATAAAATACTAATCCTGCCCCTACCGCAATTCCCAGGGCAAGATATAAAAATAAAAAATCCAAATCTAATATTCTCCATCCTCTATATCGTAATTATCATCAATAGCAACATTTCTAAGGTTATTTAACTCATCCATTAGCTGTTGATTTTTATTTTGGAGACTTTTCATATGAGTCTTATAGGAAAAAATGACAAAAACAGAAGCAAGAAACCCAGCAATTACACCAAACAATGTAGTAACCAGAAGTACTACATTAAGATAAGACCCTTCAATAGCATAATTAAAAAAATGTATATCTACACGTTCAACAGAATTCTGAGTCATAAAGACTATGATAATCAGATTAAATAGAATTAGGAGGAAAATTTTTACAAGTTTCATTAGGCTGCCTCGGCTTGCTTTTTTAAATGTCCACGTAAAGAGATACCTTTTGCTTCTGTTATCTGTATCCGAACCATATCCTGAATTTGTGCATCTTCTTTGTTAAATATTACCCATTTATTTGAATCTGTACGTCCTGCCCAGTCACTGGCTGAGCGTTTTGATTCTTTTTCTATAAGGACAGTTTGGATAGTACCCACAAAACTAAGATTCCTCTGCAGAGTGTGTTTTTTCTGAAGATTAATTACCTGTTCTAATCTGGCCTGTTTCACCTTTTCTGCAACTTGATCTTCATACTCTGTAGCTTTAGTACCCGGACGAGGTGAATATTTAAAATTGAACGCTGAATCAAATTTTACTTCCTCCATTACTTCCAAAGTCTCTTGGAATTCATATTCTGTCTCACCTGGAAAGCCTACGATAATATCCGTTGACAAGCCACTGTGTGGCAAAATTTCACGTATTCGATGTGCAAGCTTTATAAAGTGATCTTTAGTATACGTTCTATTCATCCGATTAAGAATTCTATCACTCCCCGCCTGTAATGGTAAATGAACATAATTACAAATATTATCATGTGCTGCCATTGTAAATAATAATTCATCAGTTATATCCTGAGGATGTGGCGATGTATAACGGATTCTTTTTAACCCAGATATTTTGGCTACCTGTTTCAACAAATCATGAAATTTCTTACCGTTATGATTATAGGAATTCACATTTTGCCCTAAAAGTGTTATTTCAGTAAACCCATCCTGAACTGCTTGAGACGCTTCTGCAACTATCCCTTCGATACTTCGACTTCTTTCCCTACCACGTGTAAACGGGACTATACAAAATGTGCAAAATTTATCACATCCGCGCATAATAGAAATCCAGGCATTGATTCCTTCCTTTCTACTTGGGAAAAGATCATCATAAACTTCAAATCGGGACAAAGTTGTATCAACAATACCATGCTTCTCAGTTTTTCGGTTTAATAATTCCGGTAGTTTTCGGTAGGAATCAGGACCAAGAATGATATCAATATATGGTTTATTTTCCAGTAAATCATGTTTCAAGCTTTGTGCCATGCATCCTAGTACACCAATAATTGTGTCTGGCTTCTTTTTTTTAATAGTATCATAACGTCCTAATTGAGAATAGATTTTTTCTTCAGCATGTTCTCTTATTGCACATGTATTTACAAATATTGCATTTGCATGATGAATGTCAGCCGCTGGAAAATACCCCTGATTCTGCAGAAGTGATTCTACTATTTCAGAATCAGCTACATTCATCTGGCAGCCGTATGTTTCAATATAATACGTCTTATTCATTAAGGAAAATTACAGAATAAAATTATTTTATGGGTTCAGAGAAAAAGTAATCAAGCGGGTTTTGCGGTGTCCCGTAATAATGAATCTCATAATGCAAATGAGGTGCCGTAGAACGGCCAGTATTCCCGGTTAAACCAATTATATCACCACGCTTAACCCTCTGACCATATTTGACCTTAAACTTAGAAAGGTGTGCATATAGAGTTGAATATCCTGAACCATGATCTATTTTAATATGATTACCAAATCCACCTACGTAATATGCACGTTTTATAACCCCATCTGCAGGTGCATAAATTGGTGTCCCTACCGGGACTGTAATATCTTGTCCTTGGTGAAACCTACGAACATTGTCAAGTGGATCTTGACGATAACCATAACTTGAATTAAGATAACCACCGTCTACTGGTCGAATGGAAGGTATTTTTGCTATCCTAGAAATATCTTCTTGTACTTTTTCATATATTGACTCATAACTTGTTAGTTCAAGATTCACTTTTCGAGAGAGACGCTCCAAATCCATTTCCAAAATGGATAATTCCTTGTTCACTGCTGGTGCAAGATTATCTGAAAAGACCTTTGATTCCAGATTACGACCCCCAATTCCTAATTTACGGATATCTTGATCAATCTCTGGCATGCCAGCATATGTTCTAACTGCTTTATCCTTTTTCTCTATTTCATTTATCTGCTGATCTATGTGCTTTAATCTATCTTGAAGTAAAGTTAGGTTACTTGCAACATTCCTATAATTAGATCGGAATTCAGATAGCCTTCTTTCATAAAAATAATTGCTTAGAAAATCAGCAGTAAGAATAAGAAAAGCCAGCATGACTAATAATGTTACAGTCATGAGAGAAAGAGCTTGATTCTGATTAAGGTGCCACTGGCGGACACCTCGCTCATTTTCTCTCTGTATAATATAATTTTTGCTTGATAATGGGTGTTTCATCAGTCATTAATGTCTGAACGATTAGAAAATGTTACAATATTTAGGTGTGAATTGAAACTGATTTATTCAGATAAAGAATTTTCAGGTTTTTCTACTGATCTATCAGTTTGGTCTGCATCTTCAAACTTGTTCTAGTTTATGTCATTTTTTACTTTGGCCATCCAGATCATGAATTTCATGATCTTCTATGCCATATTCTTTCTTTATTTTTTCAATTTCTAATTCTTTGGCTTCAATCTCTACTTTAATCTCGTCTACTCTGTTCACAATATCAAAAAAGTCGGTGTTCCCTGAAAATGTTGCCATGTGGTCTTCCTTCGTATGATTATAAGCTAATTTTCCTAAATCTTCGTATTTACGGCTTCTCTCCCGCTGAAGTTGGTGAATTTCAAATTTTATTTTTGAAATTCGAGTCATTTCCTCGGTCTTAGCCATGGCAATACGACTCATTTCTTCAGCCTTTTCAACAGCGGAACTACTCCACTCTTTCATATTTTCTTTTAAGTCATCCCAGAGTTTTGACATTAACTATCCTAGATGTTTCAATTAAATATTATTATAGGTTCAAATGTACTAAAATATAAGAAAAATTTATGAATTTCAGTTTGTAACTTTAATCTGTTTAACAGATTGAATATCTTTCAATTTTGCTAAAATTTTTAGATCAGATTGCGATAATCTACTGTCTACTCTGATAACAGAAAACGCTTTCCCTTTTTCCTCATTTCGATTTAATAAATATGCAGCAATATTTATACTCAAATTTCCCAATAGTGTTCCTACTTTACCTATAACGCCCGGGACATCATTATTTTCTACCAGTAACATAGTACCTCGAGGTGTCACGTCCATTTCTCTACCGAGAATATTGACAAGTCTTGGGTGTCTATCATTAAAAACGCTACCATCTAGACGATAATCAGAATCATTCAATGTCACCTTTGATGAAATCAAATTTATATAACTTGTTTCAGTGCTAGAATAACGAAGATCAACAACCACACCTAATTCTCTAGCAATTGTTTCTGCGTTAATATAATTGATTCTCTCTGGAACATGAGATTTTAGTAATCCTTTTAGAAAGGCTAGAGAGATTGGTTTGATCTCGTTAGCAGTCCCAAAACATTCAATTGAAACGTAAGAAATGGGTCCTTCAGCAATTTGGGACTGTATATGTCCTAAAATTTCTGCTAAATCAAAATAGGGTTTGTTTTCTTTAAGTTTATCTAAATCTGAAATGGGCATATTTAATGCATTTGTTAATTTATCATGCAGTAAACAATCACGAACTTGTTCGCAAATGGCGCGGCTAACGCCTTCCTTAGCTTCTTTAGTTGATGCACCAAGATGTGGTGATAATACAACACCTGGGATTCCCACTAATGGGTGGTCATTTTCAATCGGCTCTTTAGTAAATACATCAATTGCAGCTCCGGAAATTTTCCCTTCTTTTAGCGCTTTTGCTAAATCTGCCTCATTTATAATACCGCCTCTTGCAACATTAATTATACGGGCGGAAGGTTTCATGCTGCAAAGACGATTATAATTGAATAAATCTCGTGTTTGAGCATTCAAAGGTACATGGAGCGTAATATAATCTGCTTCACTAGTAAGAGTTTCCAAATCAACAATTTTGATTTCGTCTTCACTAAACATCTCCTGTTTGATGTATGGATCATATCCTAGCATGTTCATATTAAATGCTTTACACCGATCCATTACTTCACGACCAATTTTACCTAATCCTACAATCCCCAATGATTTATTTTGTAATTCTGTACCAACTAATTGATGGCGGTTCCATTCACCTTTTTCTAATCCACTATGGCCATAATGAATATTTCGAGATAAAGTTAGCATTAAACCTAATGTGTGTTCCGCAGCAGATATTGTGTTAACATCTGGAGTATTCATAACCACGATGCCATTTCGTGTTGCAGAGCTAATGTCAATGTTATCTACTCCAACACCGGCACGGCCAATCACTTGTAGATTCTTAGCAGATTTGATCATTCCATCGTTAATTTCAGTCCCACTACGAATGATCCACGCTTGTACTACTTCATTAACTACATCCTTTAAATCAGCGTTTGAAGATTCGGGTAAATAGATTATATCAAGACCTGCATTTTTTAGAATAGATAAACCTTCATCTGTTATTGGATCAGAAATAAGAACTTTCATTGGAAGACTATTTTTGATCTTCTTGTTGCCCACGAATCAAATTGAGAGCAGAACCTGCCTTGAACCAATCAATTTGGGAAACATTATATGTATGGTTACAAATAATCTGATCGGATGATCCATCAATATGTTTTACTAATAAGGTCAATGGTTTAACAGGCGAAAACTGATTCAAGTCCAAGAAATCAAATGTATCATTTTCTAGGATATTATCATAATCTGCTTTATCAGCAAAAGTCAATCCTAACATTCCTTGTTTTTTTAAATTAGTCTCATGAATCCTTGCAAAAGATTTTACTAAAATAACACGTACACCTAAGTGCCTAGGTTCCATAGCTGCATGTTCCCGAGACGAACCTTCACCATAATTTTCATCACCCACGACTATTGTTGGGATTCTAGCTGACTTGTAGGCTCGCTGTGTAGATGGAACAGTATCATACTCTCCAGTTAATTGATTTTTAACTGAATTGGTGGCATTATTGAAGTAATTCACAGCTCCTGTAAGCATATTTTCAGAAATATTATCTAAATGCCCCCGAAATTTTAACCAAGGTCCTGCCATAGAAATATGATCTGTGGTACATTTTCCTTTTGCTTTAATCAGCAACTTCATACCTTTAATATTTTGGCCGTCCCAAGAATCAAATGGTTCCAATAGCTCAAGTCTCTGTGATTCAGAATTAATTTTCACATCAATTTCAGAGCCATCCACAGTAGGTGCTTGATAACCTAAATCTTCTATAGAAAATCCATTTCGTGGAAGGTCATCTCCCTTAGGCGGATCTAGCATAACCTGTTCGCCTACTTGATTATTTAGTGAATCATTGATTGGATTAAAAGTAAGATCACCAGCGATGGCTAGGGCTGTAACCAATTCTGGCGAAGCAACAAATGCGTGTGTATTGGGATTACCATCTGCCCGCTTTGCAAAATTCCTATTAAACGAATGAACAATTGTATTCTTTTCCTCTTTATAAGCATCTGTCCGTGCCCACTGTCCAATGCATGGTCCACATGCATTCGCAAAAACATCAGCACCTAATTGCTCAAAAATATCAATAAATCCATCTCTTTTAATTGTATACCTTACTTGTTCAGATCCAGGCGTAATTGTGAATTTTGCTTTTGTATTTAGCCCCTTATCTACAGCTTGTTTTGCAATTGATGCTGCACGTGAAATATCTTCATATGATGAATTCGTGCATGACCCGATTAAACCAACTTCAATTTTTGTTGGCCAATCATTTCTTGCGGCTTCGGCTTCCATTTTTGAAACAGGAGTAGCTCTATCGGGTGTAAATGGTCCATTTAAATGAGGTTCAAGTTCAGATAAATTAATTTCAATCAGTTGATCAAAATATAATTCCGGTTCATTAAAAACTTCTTGATCTGATCGCAAGTATTCTATCATATCATTGGCCAAATTAGAGACATCTTTTCTCCCGGTTGCTTTGAGATATTTCGACATTTGTTCATCGTAACCAAATATGGATGTAGTAGCTCCAATCTCAGCACCCATGTTACAAATCGTACCTTTACCAGTACATGACAATTTATTTGCACCAGGTCCAAAATATTCTACAATTGCTCCTGTTCCGCCCTTTACAGTTAAAATTCCTGCGACTTTTAGAATGACATCTTTTGCTGATGTCCACCCATTTAATTCACCAGTTAAATGAACACCAATTAAATTGGGGAATTTCAATTCCCATGGCATTCCGGCCATCACATCAACTGCATCTGCACCACCAACACCAATAGCAACCATACCTAGTCCGCCAGCATTAACGGTATGGCTATCGGTACCGATCATCATGCCGCCAGGGAAAGCATAATTTTCTAAAACAACCTGATGTATTATTCCAGCACCCGGTTTCCAAAACCCTATTCCATATTTATTTGATACAGATTCTAAAAAATCATAGACCTCTCCATTACTATCCATGGCTTGAGCTAAATCAATTTGGGCACTTTTTTTTGCTTGGATAAGATGATCACAATGTACAGTAGATGGGACTGCGACTTTTTTCTTTCCAGCCATCATAAATTGCAGTAAGGCCATTTGTGCAGTCGCATCCTGCATTGCAACCCTATCGGGTGAAAATTCTACATATGATTCTCCTCTGATATATGCATTGGATAAATTTTTATTGTGGAGATGTGAGTATAATATCTTTTCTGCTAAAGTCATTGGTCGGTTCAATATATCTCGTGCAGAATTTATTTTGTCGGCCATTTGAGCATAAACGACCTTGATCATATCTAAATCAAACATGATATAATTTTCTCCATTTGTCGATTAATTTTTAAGGAACAAAAACGGTGGTAAACATTATAAAATATTTTCGTAATTTACTTGAAAATACTAATACTTTCCAATGCAGATGAAGTGCTCCTGCCGTAATTTTTATGTTATGGTTTATCATTCCATATCCATTATTCTATTTTCAGGGATATTATTTGCTTCCATAAATAAAACAATTTTGCAAAATAATAAGGATCAACTTGTTATATCCATTAATATTAATGCGGAAACAGAGGCTGATCTTAGACCTGCATCCATTATGATTGGTTTACCTACAAGCAATCTACCAAAAACACAAATTCAATTTTTAAATAAAGATGAAATACCCTTTAAGTCTCACCAAAAAAAGACAAGTGATTTTGAATGGATTAATAAACAAAAACTTTGTAACCTAGAAGTAGCGACTTTGCATATATCTCCTTTAGCAAATTCAAATGAATATTTTAAAACGATCAAAGTATCACTGGATTTTGAACGAGAGAGATATGAGCACAGAAAACCTAATAAAAATGAATTTCTACTATTAAAAAATAGAATTGTTAATTGGGATATCGCTCAAAATTGGATTCTAAAAAAAGAGAGAATAACATCAAAAATTACAAATTATACCCCTGGACGATGGTTTCAGTTTTTTTTGACTGAAGATGGAATGGTATCAATTCCTTATTCATCACTATCTAATGTAATTGATAATATATCAAATATAGACCCCAGATCATTTTCAATCTACATGAGTAATGAATTTGGTCGTGCAAGATCTCAATCTACCAATCAGGAAATAGCACCTAACTTAGTTGAAATTGGTATTTGGGTGCAGGGAGAAGAAGACGGAGTTTTTGATATAAATGACAGGATTATTTTTTATGGTCGTGGTCCATCCGGATACGATGTTATTGGTAATGATTTAGACTGGCATCAAAATATTTATTTTTCAAAGAATTCCTGCTGGCTCTTTATTCCGAATGATTCTTCTTTAAAGGGTAAACGAATACATCCTGCTTCTCAACCTGAATCAGTTGCGATCACATTGGATTATGGAATCTCAGCAATACATGAAGAATTGGATCTTGTTAATCTAAAGGGTGAGGGCACTGTATGGCTTAGTAATTCTATTCCTGCTGGTACATCCCAAAACATTGTTGTTGATCTATTTGCGCCAAAACCAAGTGTGGATATCAGCATAAAGGCACGCGTTTATGGTTTTTCTAATCCAGAAAATGCATTAGCAAATCATTCGATAAGTCTACGTTTTGGTGGATTAGATGGAGAAACTATCGGAAACAATGCGACCTGGACATCTTCATCTTTTTTGAAGAGAGATATTGTTGATACATCACCAAATATTACTCTAAATAATGGTATAAATGTTTTCTATTTGAGAAATATGTCTGATGATTCTAAATCAATGCCACATTTTGATTTTTTTGAAATTCAGTACGGCCGAGAATTATCCTTTGAAGATTCTTATAATTTCAAATCTCCTATTTCAGGTCAGAATATTCGTTTTTCATTTACAGGCGTCAAACAAGCTACTCAATTTATGTGGGATATCACGGATGTATCAAACCCAGAATCAATGGTATTTTCAGAGTCAAATTATATTAATGTAACAGTTCCAACTGCCTTAACAAAGTATTTCATAGTTTTTGATACTAATACATTACCGGAAATCACAGAATTTACTATTAAAGAAGATCAAGAATTTTTTACTTTACGACAGAGCGGAATACAAGCGGATTATATTGTCACAGGTCCTGAAATATTTCGTGATGAAGCTACAGAATTAGTATATTTAAGGTCTCCTGCAATTTTTGCAAGTTTAGAAACAATTTATGATGAATTTTCTGCAGGGAATAAAGATCCAATGGGGATTCGAAGTTTTATTCAATGGGCACTCGAAAAATGGACGGAACCAGTACCAACTTTTTTAATGATTCTGGGTGATAGTGGCTATGATTATAGAAATATCACTGGTCAATCTTCCATAGTATTTCCAACTATCCAAACTACATCCTATGCTACTGATGATAAACTAGCTACTTTAAATGGCAATGTACCAGAAGTTGCAATCGGTAGATTCCCTGCCAGAGATGAATCAGAAGTGACCAATTTTATTGAAAAAGTTTTAGTGATTGAGTCTAATCCTGATCTTGGCCCATGGAGGCAGCGGGTTACAATTATGGCTGATGATGGCGCCAGACCAGAGCCAGGCAGTGGATCAATAGAAGTTGGTAAATCACACACCCTTTATTCTGAGATTCTGGCAGACTTAGTACCGTCTTCTCTGAACGTGCAAAAAATTTATATGCAGGAATACCCTGAAGTCAGTGATGCTTCAGCCTTTGGAGTATTAAAACCAGATGCAACCGAAGATGTTTTCAAAGCTTTGAACAAAGGAACAGCTATTATCTCGTACATTGGCCACGGTTCACCATATCAATTAGCCCAAGAAAAATTATTATCTCTCAACAGGGGCGATATCAATCAAATAAATACAGGCCAAAAAATGCCTATATGGATAGTTGGCACCTGTTCATTTGGGCATTTTGATGATCCATTAACAGAGTCGTTCGCGGAGGAACTGATTCGAGAACCCTTAAATGCTGCTTCCATGATCATTTCAACTTCCCGTAAAATATCTGTCTCAGGTAATTCTCGCTATACCAGAGAATTATTTGAAAGAATTTTTGCTAATGACCAAGTAACAGATTCACCTATTGGTGTAATTCTACAAATTGTAAAAGATGGAGCTCCAGAAGGACAATATTTTCATTTATTTGGAGACCCAGCGATGTCCCTACCAATGCCTAAAGATATTTTAAACATCACAGGTGTAACACCTGATACATTAAAAACTCTTGGTATCGCAACTTTTAACGGGCAACAATCTAGTTTCGATGGAGATGGAGCAGGATATGTAGTATTAATTGATGCAGACCGAGAGGTAACTCGAGAATATCAAATTAATTCTCAGACAGAATCTCTGACCTACAGTTTACCTGGACCAACTCTATTTAGGGGGCAATTCTCATTTGCAGGCGAAATATTTGCAGGAGATATTCGAATTCCTCAGGATATTTCATACTCTAATGATCCGGCCCGCCTAGTAATATATATTAATGATGAAAATAAAGAAGCTTCTGGAGTATTAAATGGCTTGCAATTGACTGGTGGTGATGGGACCAATGATACATTTGGTCCTAAGATTACATTTGAAACAGAATCTGGGCAGAGCTTGGAAAATGGAGATCATTTTCCTGAAGATCAAAATCTGATAATTAGAATGTCAGACCCATTAGGTATTAACCTAACTGATGAAACAGGACATGAAATTTTGGTGACAGATTTATTATCAAACCAATCAGAGACTATTACTCAGGATTTCTATTATGATACAAACAGTATAATGACAGGCACAATTTCATTTTCTCCATCAAGTGGTAAAGAGATTAAATTATTGGTTAAGGTGTGGGATAATGCCAATAACCCTAATGAAAAGAAAATCCATTTATCTCGTACTTCAGCAAAAGACCTTAAAATATACAATGCTTATAATTACCCCAATCCATTTTCTACATTTACTCAATTTGCCTTTGAACTAACACAAACTGCAGATATAAAACTGGATATTTTTAGTTTAGGTGGAAGAAGAGTTAAATCTTTTGATGAATTCTCAAAAACTCCTGGATACCATACCATAGATTGGGATGGGTTAGATTCCTTTGGAAGTCAAATTGCAAATGGAGTTTACTTATATAGGCTTAAGGCTTTTGGTGAAAATAGTTCAGAAACTTATATTGGCCGGTGCGCAAAATACCAATAATATGGAATATAAACATTGAAACCAATTATACTTGCATCAAAATCCCCAAGACGAAAATATCTTTTGAATCAAATTGGAATTGAATTTTCTGTTATCCCCAGTTCAGTTATAGAACATTTAAACTACCCATTACCACCGGAAGCATTTACAGAACATTGGGCTAGAGAAAAGGCCAAATATGTAGCCGAAAGACATCCTGATTCAATCATTATCGGCGCTGATACAATTGTAACTATTAATGGAGATATTTTGGGAAAACCAAAAAATAAATCACAAAGTATCTCTATGCTTAAATCCTTATCAGGAAAGACCCATGAAGTAATTACTGGTGTAGCATTCCACAGTATTAGCTTTAGCATAGACGAAACATTTAATGAAAGAACATTTGTTTCTTTTAAAACTTTATCTAATTCTGATATATGTTATTATATTGATAGATATAAACCTTATGACAAGGCTGGAAGTTATGGGATCCAGGATTGGTTTGCAGTCAATATTTCTAAAATTGAAGGATGCTATTTTAACGTCATGGGGCTTCCTCTTTCATCTTTTTTCTCGCATTATCGTCGTATAGTAAATACAAATAACGAAAAATAATTTTGATTACAAAATCGATTACAATAAATAAGGACTGTATTACATACCAAGCAGTAAGAGCTTCTGGGCCCGGAGGGCAAAATGTAAATAAGGTTTCTACTGCAATTATATTAAGATATCCTTTAGAATTACACCTCTACCCTTTATGGTTTATTTACCAATTAAAATCAAATGCAGGATCTCAATTATCTAAAGAAGGTGTTATTAGAATAAAGGCACAATCCTTTCGATCGCAAAAAAAGAATAAAGAGGATGCATTAGGACGCTTGATCGCATTATTTAACAAATCAGCAGTCAAACCAAAACCAAGAATAAAAACTAAACCGCCAAAAAGATCTAAAGAAGATCGATTGTTCAATAAAAGAAAAAAGAGCGAAAAAAAGAAAATGCGGAAACAACCAAATCTAGATGATTAAAATTTTACTAATTAAAATCTAATCTATAATTTCAGTACTGAATTTTCAATGTTATGGCACAGTTTTATAAAGAACTAAAAGATTTACGGCAATCCCGTGGAATTTCTATCGAAGAAATACATAATCGTACAAAAATCAGTATAGCATATATACGTGCAATTGAATCAGGAGATTTTGATTCCATCGAGACTCCATATTTGAGATTATTTTTGAGAGCATATGCAGAAGAAATTGGTGGAGATTCAAAAAGTGCATTGGAACAACTTGACTCATTTTTAGGAAAGACGAATCCTAATATCCAAGGAATTCAGAGTCAAAATGAAGAACATAATGATGAAAACGAGAATCATAATGTTGAAGATTATTTACTAGGAATAACAAATCAAAAACTTCGCCAGGACCTAATTAAAGGAGCAATTCTGCTTTTTATTTTTATTTTTGCTATTTTAATATTTAAAAAAATATTTAGTACCCAAGATTCTAATTTGTTATCACAGGACGGACAAATTATTCAAAAAACCTTAACAAGTTATGAATTGACAACAAATTTTATTTTAGATAATAGTAGTGAAGAAACAATCCCAACTAAACCACCATTTTTCATAAAAGTCCGATCCCTTAATGAAATTACTTTTACATTTCAAATAGATACTTTACCTCCAGTCTCAAGTGTAATTCAAGCCAATTGGGAACAAGATCTAGAAGCATTTGTGAATCAATCAAGCCTATTATTTCCAAATACAAAGGGCCTTACTTTATACATAAATGGCATTAATCTTCAAAATATTAAAGATTATAATCATCCTCTTCGTTTAACTATCAAGCCCAGTCCACCATCCATTGTTATCCAGCGTTATAAACCGCTAGGGTAATTCTTTCCCATAAATAACCCACTTCTCTTCTAAAGACGATATTATCGTCAATAAAATACCTTTTTATAAAAATTAATCTGATTAATTATTGACATTATTATGTCAAGTTAGGTAAGATTATGGGTAGTTGTGGGTAATTACCCCTTTAAAACATGACCTTGACAAATAACACTTTTACAGGCGAATATGCATATTCGCTAGATTCTAAGGGCCGAGTAAACGTCCCGGCAAAATTTAGACAATCCTTAACTGAAGACAATGAAAATACATTTGTCATAACACGAGGTATGGATCAGTGTATTTGGGTTTACCCCAAGAGCCAATGGCTAGAAATTGAATCCAGTCTTCGAAGTCTTTCTTCACTTTCAAAAATAAATAGGGCATTTGTGCGCAATACTGCACGTTATGCCACCCCTTCCACATACGATAAACAGGGACGGATCACATTAACTCCGTCCCTGATTGAATATGCTGACTTAGAGAAGGAAGCGCTGATTATTGGCATGGTTAACAAAATAGAGATTTGGAATCCGTATTATTTAAAGGAAACTGATCAACAAAGTATGGAAATCGATGCGGCAGCTTATGATGACCTGGCAGATAAAATTATCCTTTAATGAATTCAGTCCGGGACTCAGGAACACAAATTCACGTTCCGGTTTTATCGACGGAAGTCCTAACAAATTTAAAAATTGTAGCAAATGGAATATATCTCGATGGGACAGTTGGGCTTGGAGGGCATGCTACTCTTATTCTAGAACATTTGTCACATCAAGGACATTTTATCGGGATTGATAGGGATCATGAGGCAATATTATTATGCAAAAAAAGTCTCTCTTCCTCCACAACACCCGTATCAATATTTCACAATTCTTATCATAATTTTCATTCAATTCTGGATGAAATGGAGATTGATCAAGTGAACGGTATTTTATTGGATCTTGGACTTTCATCTTTACAGCTTGACTCCAACTCGAGAGGATTCTCTTACAATGTTAATTCAGATTTGGATATGCGTTTTGACTCGAAACAGAAGCTTAAGGCATTTCATATTGTAAACCAATTATCGGTGAATGAATTAGCAGATGTAATATATAATTATGGCGAAGAAAGACGATCCCGTGTCATCGCCCGAAGTATAGAAAAATTGAGACCATTAAGAACAGTTTTTGATTTGGTAGATGCTGTTAAAAGGTGTACACCACCAAATCATCGAAGCAGAACCATGGCCAGAGTTTTTCAAGCAATAAGGATAAAGGTAAATGGAGAATTAGAAAAACTTGAAAAATTTTTAACTAGATTTATAGAAAAACTGGCAATTGATGGACAAATCGTAATTATTAGTTTTCATTCACTTGAGGATCGTTTGGTCAAGCATAGTTTTAAAAAATTGGCGGCAAAGGGAGAATTATCGATTCTGACTAAAAAACCGATTATAGCTACAAAAAAAGAGCAAATGAAAAATAGCCGATCAAGAAGCGCAAAGCTTCGAGTAGCAAGAAGGATAAGATAATGCCAAGGAAACGAATATCAAAAAGAACACGTGATTTAATACAAAGTTTAGTCTTCTTTATTTCGACTCTGGGAATCATTTCTTGTCTCATCATTTACCTATGGGTATATACTGAAATTGATGAAACTCTTTTGGTCATAGAAATTCAAAATTCTACAGCAAAAGAATTGCAAAATGAAATTAATGAATTACATAGCCAGATTGAATCTCTTACTAGGCCTGATGTTATTGCAAGGAAAGCTCAAAAAGAATTGAATATGGTTTTTACTGAACCGGAAACTTTACAAATCACAATCAATCCTAATCACATAAGTAATTTATGACGAAGACTTACTTGAAATATAGAACTAGGATCACCTTATTGGCAGGATTTATAATTCTTTCTTGGTCGGGACTCTGTATTCGTTTATTCCAAGTACAGATACTGAATGGCGAGCGTTACCAAGTCGCAGTCATAAAACAATCCCAAACAAAACAAATTTTACCTGCGAATCGAGGAAATATTTATGACCGTAAAAATCGACCATTTACTCGAAATATAATTCATTATACCCTTTCCGTTAATCCGTCCAAGGTAAAAGATAAAGATGGTCTTGCCGAAGCCATCAGTGAAAGAACTGGCCAATCAAAAGAAAAATATCTGAGGAAATTAAACTCAAAATCAAAATTTGAATATCTTGAACGTAATCTCCAACGTGAAACCTTGGGGGCTTTAGAAACAACTGCATTTGAAGGATTAAATATTGAAAGAAAATATCGTAGATATTATCCACACAATCATATAGGTGCTCAAGTTCTAGGTTTCACTAATGTGGATGATGAAGGTATATCCGCAATTGAAAAAGATTTTAATTCATATTTGACGGGTAAACCTGGTTGGGTTTACAAAACTAAAGGTTGGAGTGGAAAAGTTCAGCATAAAAGTGGCATGCCCTTTCAAAACCCTGTGGATGGATCTAATGTCCAATTAACAATTGATTTAGAATATCAATCCATTCTTGAAGAAGAATTAGCCCACCGACAAAAAGACACAAAGGCAATTGCAGCGACCGGGGTTATCATGAATCCGCAAACCGGTGAAATCCTAGCCATGGCTTCAACGCCGGGATTTGACAACAATAAATTTAATGTATCATCGCCAGAACTACACCGAATTCGATCTATAACAGATCAATTTGAACCTGGCTCTACTTTTAAGGTTGTATCTGCCGTTTCAGCAATATACGAAAAAAAAATCGGTCTTGAAGAAGAATTCAATTGTGAAAATGGTGAATACGAATATTATGATATTAAAGTTCGGGACCACGAGTCTTATGGAATGCTAACTCTTCCCCAAATCATTCATTATTCAAGCAATATTGGAATTGTAAAAGTCATGGAACGTGTAGGTCAAAAAGCTCTATACGATGTAAGTAGAAATTTTGGTTTTGGATCAGCAACAGGTTTAAGCCTGGCTGGCGAGTCATTAGGAAAATTAAGTCCAGTTAAAAATTGGAGCTCAGTTTCGTTAGGGCAAATTTCCATGGGACATGAAGTTGGTGTTACTGCAATACAAATGGCTGTTGCTTATAGTGCAATTGCTAATGGTGGATACGTTGTTTCACCATATATCGTTAGGCAAATAATGGATCATAATCAAGAAGTGATTTATGCCGAAGAATCCACTATAATAAGAAAAATTTCTGATGAACAAACTATGCAAGACCTCCGGAAAATGCTTCGGGGTGTTGTAGTAAATGGGACAGGTTATAATGCTGATATTCCAGGTTGGGACATAGCTGGTAAAACTGGTACAGCGCAAAAATGGAAGAATGGTAAGTATTCTAATGATCAATTTATTTCCAATTTTGTTGGGTTTTTTCCCTATGAAGACCCACAATTACTTGCTTTTATTATGCTAGATGAACCCATCCAGCCATATCATTGGGGTTCGGAAGGAGCTGCCGTAGCATTTAGAAGGATAATGAAACGGATAATTAATATGGATGATGAAATATCACCACCGATAAAAAAGAAACAAAAAATAGAATTTGCCCAATCGTCATTGCAAAATGATGTTATCATTCAGAATGATGTAGCATTAACTGTAAATGCTTCTACCCTACCTCTTGGATTATCAACAGTGGCAAGGTTTTCCAATAAAGTTGAAATGCCTGAAGTTCGTGGCTTTAGCATGCGAAAGGCTATGACCACTCTACGTGAATGTGGACTAAAAATAAAAATACAAGGTAGCGGAACAGTGGAATGGCAAAGCCCAGTACCTGGAACAATTTTGAGCAAAGGCCATACATGCATCGTAGGATTAAAATGACAAAATCTCTACATACCATTATTGCAAACCTTATTCCATCCAATAAAGAAATTAATGATATAGCTATCTCAGGAATAAAGCTGGATTCAACTCAAATTGAGCAAGGTGATTTATTCATCGCAATTTCAGGATCAAAATTTGACGGACACGACTTTATACAAGATGCCATAAAAGCAGGAGCATCAGCTGTAATCTCCAATGGCCGTGATATGGGTAAGTTATCCATTCCACAAATTATTGTAGCAAATCCAAGACGGGCAGCATCTATTGTTGCTGCTGAATTTTATGGGCACCCTACAAAGGAGCTCACAATTGTTGGTATCACTGGGACAAATGGCAAAACAACAACTGCTTCTCTACTTTATTCGATTTTAAAAGAAGCAGGACATAAAGTAGCTCAATTAGGAACTTTAGGATTAATCGGTTATAAAGATAATCGAAATGCTTCACTTACTACACTTGATTCAGTTTCTTTACAAAATCTATTTTCAGAATTGAGGGATGCGGATTTCTCACACATTGTCATGGAAGTATCTTCCCATGCGTTGGATCAATATCGAGTTGCTGATGTGGATTTTAATGTGGCAGTATTCACAAATCTCACACCAGAACATTTAGACTATCATGCCACATTGGAATCCTATTATCAGGCAAAAGCAAAACTATTCAGAATGCTGCCTATGGAGTCCACTGCTATTGCGAATGGATCAGATCCAAATGGGACCAGAATACTGACTGAAACAGGTGCGCCTTATTTGATATTCTCAAATGAGAATGGAACATCAATACATTTTTCTGAATGTCAAATGGACTTATCCGGCATTAGGGGCACAGTTTCTGCTGGACAATCGATTTATAATATTAATTCCAATCTTATTGGTGGATTCAATTGTGAAAATATATTGGCCGCTGTTTCATCTGCTCACGCATTGGGAATCAATCAAGAAGCGATTGAAAATGGTATAGAAAATTGTTTGTCCATTCCTGGCCGGATGGAGTCTTTCCAGCTTGCAAGTGGTGGAACTGCAATTATCGATTATGCACATACACCCGATGCTTATGAAAAAGTATTAGGGACTATTAAAAAACTAAACTCAGAAAATGGAAATATATTCGTAGTGTTTGGAGCTGGGGGTGACAGAGATTCAGGGAAACGTCCTCAAATGGCCAGAATAGCAGAATTATTTGCAACATATTGTTTTATTACACCTGATAATCCACGTATGGAAAATCCGGATGACATTTCAAAAGAAGTTGTTACTGGTTTTGCTGATAACAATTTTGCTGTTTTTACTGATCGCGGATTAGGTTTACATAAAGCGTTGAAACAAACTAAACGAAAGGATATTATTGTCATTTTTGGGAAGGGACGTGAAGAGTACCAAGATATCATGGGTGAAAAAGAATTTTATTCTGATCTAAATATTTTAAAGGAATACCTTTGAGAATCGATATCAATCATCCGGAAAAATTTTCGAATGTCTTTAAAACTGTAACAGGACAAACCCTTTATCGTCCTGTAACAGGAATTACAACAGACAGCAGAGAGATAAAAAATGGTGATCTATATGTATGCATCAAAGGTACAAGAGTAGATGGTCATTCATTTTTATCGAAAGCAGAAAAAGCAGGTGCATCTTGTACTCTGGTATCTAACATAAACCCAGCTTTAGAATTACAACAGATTAAAGTTAATGATCCTTTAACCATGGTTGGCAACATTGGATTAGCTTGGCGGAAACATTTTGAAATTCCTGTTATTGGCATTACCGGTTCAAATGGTAAAACATCCACAAAAGAATTATTAGTACATGTACTGCAAGGCAGTCATACTGTGCACGCCACAAGGGGAAATTTCAATACCACTATTGGGCTTCCCCTTACCCTACTCCAATTGGATGAATCACACTCTGTGTCTATATTGGAAATGGGCGCAAGTTTGCCTGGAGAAATTGAAAAACTATGCCTTATAGCTCAGCCAACACATGGCATAATTACCAATATTGCACCTGCTCATTTGGAAGGGTTTGGCTCTATTGAAACAATTGCATTTGAAAAAGGAGCATTATTTCGATCGCTTTCAGATGGCATTTCTTTTGTAAATATGGCTGATGAAAGAATTTCTACAATGTATATTAATGGTGAAAAAATTACTTTTGGTCTAACCTCCGAATGTGATTTTCCTGCAGATATACACCAAGAGCATGATGGTTCGCTAACATTAATTTTAGATACACATGAAATCCCGACCGGAAGTCAGAATTTGTCTTTTATCAAAAATGCTATCGCTGTATCTGCAATTTCAATTACCTTAGGTCTGGATTGGAAAATACTAATCGATAAAATTCAATCTTTTTCACCTCCTTCAGGGCGTTGCCAAGTAAAACAATATAATGAAATTACTGTTATTGATGATACTTATAATGCGAATTTGATTTCATCACTAGCAGCATTGGATTATCTAAAAGCATTTTCTGGAAATGGAAGAAGAATATTTGTTTTTGGTGATATGTTTGAGCTAGGACCGACATCAGTAGATCAGCACCGAAAAATTGGAGAAAAATGTACTGAATTAGGATTGGATGGTGTTTTTACAATCGGAAAACATACCATTCACACTAATTCTGCTATCAATAATGAAATTAGCCATTACCACTTTGACACACATGAAGAATTAATTCAAAACCTTCAAAACAATATCCATCCCGGAGATAAAATTTTGTTTAAGGGTTCCCGTGGCATGGCCATGGAGAAAGTTATAAAAGGAGTATTTGGCGGCTGATGCTGTATTATTTACTTACACCATTACAAGATTCAGTATCTTCATTGCGAATATTTGAATATATTACCTTTCGTGCTGCATCTGCAGCAATAGTAGCACTCCTAGTAAGCTTCATCGTGGGACCCTGGGTTATCCACATACTACATAAAAACCAAATCGGCGAAGAAATTCGTCCGACAGGACCTGAATCTCACTTGAAAAAGAGGGGCACGCCAACAATGGGAGGAGTAATCATTTTAATGTCTGTACTCCTCCCGACCCTCCTTTTTGCAAAGTTAAATAGTCCACTCATTCAAATTATCATTCTTTCAACTCTCTGGATGGGATTTTTCGGTTTCATAGATGATTACTTAAAAGTAGTTAAAAAACTGGAAAAGGGGTTAATTGCCCGCTACAAAATGGCAGGCCAAGTTGCATTAGGTTCTATTGTAAGCCTTTGGGTTCTGCAGTTACCAGAATTTGCTGGATTCAATACAAAGACAACTATGCCTTTTTTAAAAAATGTAGAAATCGATTTAGGATTATTATACCCACTAGCAGTTGTACTTGTAATCACGGGTACTTCCAACGCAGTTAATCTTACAGATGGCCTTGATGGATTAGCAGCAGGACTCTTGGCAATATGTTTTATCGTTTTTTCTGCTATCGCCTATATTTCAGGTCGCATAGATTTTTCTGATTATCTAAACATCATCTATATTCCTAGTGCGGGAGAGCTGACCATTTTTACGGCAGCTATGGCCGGAGCCTGCATTGGTTATTTATGGTTCAATTCATCTCCGGCCGAAGTATTTATGGGAGATACCGGCTCCCTTTCTACCGGTGCAGCTTTGGGTACATTAGCCGTTTTACTAAAAAAGGAATTACTTCTCTTTATCATAGGTGGTGTTTTTGTTTGGGAAGCGATTTCAGTGATGATCCAGGTATCATATTACCGTTGGACAAAATCAAAAACAGGTAAAGGTGCAAGATTTTTTAGGATGGCTCCTATCCACCATCATTATGAATTAGCAGGTTGGCCCGAAACAAAAGTAGTAATTAGATTTTGGATCATTGGTCTTTTACTTGCCCTTTTTTCACTCACAACTTTTAAGATTAGATGATAGATATTTCCAACAGAAATACAATTGATATCCGTGATAAAAATATCACAGTTATCGGTCTTGGTTTAAGTGGAACTGCTTCAGCAAAATTAGCAAACCATTTAGGCGCTCGTGTTTTCGCGAGTGACCCTTCTGATAATTATCATATTTGCAATAACGCAATGATGTTATTAGAACATCATATAGCCAGTGAGACTGGATTGCATTCAGATAAAATTTACGATTCGGAACTTTGGGTAATTTCTCCAGGTATTCCAAAAAATAGCCCAATAATACAAAAGGCACAGGAAATTGGCATACCTATTGTTAGTGAAATCGAATTTGCAAGTTGGTTTACAAATTCACCAATTATTGCAGTTACTGGATCAAATGGCAAAACTACAACTGTAAACATTTTATATAAAATGTGTCAGTCAGATAGAATCAATACACTTATGGCTGGTAATATAGGCATTCCATTCTCATCCCGTGTTTTGGATGAGCGAACTAATCCGAAAAAGAATTCAACCTACATACTCGAAATATCTAGCTTTCAGATGGAATTTGTTAAACACTTTCATCCAAAGATCGCTGTTTACACCAATTTATCTGCTGACCATTTAGATCGCCATGGCACAATGGATGAATATATTAATATGAAGTTGGAAATGGTAAAGAATATGGGACCTGGTGACCATATTGTCTATAATGCTGATGATCCACAACTCAATGTCCTATTTAAAGATAATAATACTAATTTAAAACCATTTAGTATCAGTCAGTCAGGTATGACCTATTCACTTGATTCAAAATATATAAATAGTGTTCATGGGGAAAAAATAATTGCATTGGAAGAAATTTCGTTGCATGGCCAGCATAATTTATTGAACATTTTGGCTGCTGCAACAACATCCAACATCATGGGCATTTTAAATCAACAGATTGCTGATGTGATGAAAAATTTTACAGGCATCGAACATCGATTAGAAAAAGTTGCAACCATCGATGGGATTATTTATATAAATGATTCAAAAGCTACAAATTTAGAATCTGTCAATGCTGCTATTGATAGTTTTGATATACCAATTATTTTGATCTTAGGTGGTCGAAATAAGGGTGCAGATTTTCGGCTACTCCTTCCACATATCAAGTCAAGTCATGTAAGAGACATTGTCTCTTATGGAGAGGCCGGTGAGCATATTCTCAATGCAATAGGGGATGCGGTTAGATCAGTGCAAGTCACGGATCTTAACTCTGCAGTTGAGAGAGCTCGAACTCTGGCTACTCCCGGGGATGTTGTATTATTATCTCCGGGATGCGCCAGTTTTGATGAATTTTCAAATTTTGAAGAACGTGGAGAATATTTTAAATCAAGAGTTTTGAGGTTGAAAGACTTATGATTGATATGATTATGCAGAGATACGATAGACAACTCTTGGGCTATCTTGGAGCCCTGGCTGTTATTGGTACAGTAATGCTGTATAGTGCAAGTTGGTATGAGTCCTTTGCTAATTCAAATGGCAGAACAGATATGCTTTATTTGCAGGGTCATCTCAAACGTATGCTAGTTGGAATATTTTTTCTTTTTGGATTTTTAGTTTTGGATTATCGACGTTTAAAAAGTTTTGCACCTCATTTTATTATAGCAGCTATAATACTACTGATAATAACTAAGGCATATTATTTATTCAACGGTTACGGTTGGTATAAACCAGCACGTTGGTTGTACATCGGTTCATTCTCAGTCCAAACATCAGATATTGCACGTATGGCAATAATTATCTTTATCGCTTATTATATTGATAAGAAACGAGATCAAATCAAAGATTTTCAAATAGGGTTACTCCCTGCACTTTGTGTTATTGGGCTTACGATGGGCTTGATTGTTATTCAACCAGATTATAGTACTGCAATCATGATAGGTTTAATAGGTGCATTAATCCTTTTCATAGGAGGTGCAAAAATTTCCCATTTATCCTTTACTGGGGCTAGCGCTCTATTAATAGGAATACCTGTTCTATTATCCAGAGAATATAGAAGAGATAGAATTTTTTCATATTTAGGCATAGGAGATTCTTCGGATATTGGTTATCAAGCAAGTCAATCGTTAATTAGCCTTGGGAATGGTGGAATTCTTGGTGTTGGACTTGGCAATAGCATTGAGAAAAATCATTTTCTTCCTACACCACATACTGATTTTATTTTTGCAATCATTGGTGAAGAACTGGGATTTGTATTTGGAACCGTACCCGTATTGACACTGTTCTTATTGATTTTTTTCCGTGGATTAAAAGTTGCAAAAGAATGTACTGATCCTTTTGGAGTTTTCCTTGCCGTTGGTATTTCATTCAATCTTATTTTATATGCATTTGTAAATGCTGCAGTCGTTACAGGCATATTTCCCGTTACCGGTTTACCTATGCCAATGGTTAGCTATGGCGGTTCTGGTATGGTTATCAATATGGGTATGATTGGAATTCTTTTAAATATATCACAAGCAAGGCGATCTGTGGGAGGAAATCGCGGTTGGAGTCCAGTATTATATGGTTAATAGAAAAATACTCATAGCGGGTGGTGGAACCGGCGGTCACCTTTTTCCTGCTTTAGCAATTGGTGAAGAAATTCACCGTCGTGAACCAGATGCAAAGATTCATTATGTAGGTTCTAATTTTGGGTTGGAAGCCAGAGTTTTTCCTGTAAAAGATGTTTTGCATACCTTACTTCCAATCCGTGGATTACAACGTGGAATAAGTCTAAAAAGCTTTGGGCGTAACATATTACTTCCTGGGCGGATTATTCGTTCGATGTTCAAAATAAGATCTTTATTTAATGAATTTTTACCAGATGTTGTAGTAGGGACTGGCGGTTATGCTGCAGCTCTTCCCTTGTACATGGCATTAATGAAAGAAAAACCATTACCAATCATCCTACAAGAACAAAACTCATTTCCTGGAATAACAACACGTTGGTTCGCCCAAAAGGCAAAATCAATTTGTGTTGGTTTTTCTGAAACCAATGAACACTTAGAATTTGAAACTAATTTAACAGGTAATCCAGTTCGCCATGGAATTGATAACGGAAATCGAGAAAATGGAATTAAAAATTACAGGTTTGAAAAAGATCATCGGACTATTCTCTTATTTGGCGGCAGTCAGGGATCAGCTTATTTAAATAAAATGATGGACCATGTAGCATCCAATATAGCTGGAGCAGGAATTCAGTTACTGTGGCAAACAGGTGAATTAGAATACAATAAATATAAGCATAGAGAAACAAATAATATTCGCTTGGTACCATTCATTCATAACATGGCAGATGTCTATGCCATGGCTGATCTGATTATTTGCAGGAGCGGAGCCCTTACTTTAGCAGAAATAACTGTGTGCGGTAAACCTAGTATTTTAGTCCCCTTTCCTTTTGCTGCTGCAGATCACCAAACTAAAAATGCGCAAGCTTTAGTGAATGCAGGTGCGGCGCGTATCTTATTTGAAAAATCACTTAATCCACAAGATTTTTTCCATTCTGTTATGAATTTAATTCATGATAGCAAGGGGTTGGATAAAATGAGTTATGCTTCAAAGAACTTGGGAAGACCCGATGCAACCAGAAAAATAGTGGATCATATTTTTGAGGCATCCATATGACATTTAGAAAGATTGATAAAGTTTATTTTGTTGGTATTGGCGGCATTGGAATGAGTGGTATTGCTGAACTTCTATTTAATTTAGGATTTCAAGTTTCCGGTTCCGATATGAATAAAAATGATAACGTTAAAAGGCTTAAACAGCTAGGAATTAATATAAAAATTGGCCATGACCCAAATAATTTAGCTGACCCTGACATTTTAGTCTATTCTAGTGCAGTTCCACTTGAAAACCCTGAAATCATTAAAGCACGACAAAAAGGTATTCCTATAATACGTCGAGCAGAAATGTTAGGAGAATTAATTAATTTAAAAGAAACTAGTATTGCAGTCGCTGGTACCCATGGAAAAACTACAACATCTTCAATGATTGGAACAATCTTATCCCATGCAAAGATAGATCCTACTCTTGTGGTAGGCGGTTTAGTCCAAAATTTAAATACTAATTCAAAATTAGGTTCAGGGAAAATTATTGTAGTAGAAGCAGACGAATATGATAGAAGCTTTTTAGCTATGAGACCCACAATAGGAATTGTTACTAATGTGGAATTAGAACATACTGATTGCTATGAAAATTTAGATGACTTAAAAAATGCCTTTACCCAGTTTTGTCAATCAGTACCTTTTTATGGTGAAATAATTGTTTGTGTGGATTCACCAGCAGTTCAAGAACTTTTACCTAATATTGAAAGGCCCATGACCACCTATGGACGGTCAAGGGATGCGGCCTACCGAGCGGAAAACCTACGATTTCATGAAAATAGTTCCACATACACTGTTTTTCGCGCGGAGGATAGCCTTGGAGAAATTCAGCTAAATGTTCCTGGTGAACATAATGTAATGAACTCCTTGGCAGCCGTTGTTTTAGGTTTGGAAATGGGCCTTTCTTTCAAACAAATTCAAAGTGGCATAGCAACGTATCAAGGAGTGCGTCGTCGCTTCGATATAAAAGGCATTTACCAGAGCGTGATGATTGTTGATGATTATGCTCACCATCCAACGGAAGTTGAAGCAACCTTGAAAGCAGCAAAAAGTGGGTGGGATCGGCGTATTGTTGCTGTATTCCAGCCTCATCTTTTTAGCCGGACACAAGAATTTTTTAGAGAATTTTCCTCTGCACTTAGAATATCAGACCTTGTCATTATTACCGATATTTATCCTGCCAGAGAAAAGCCAATTCCAGGGATTACCGCAAAACTTATTTTTAATGAATATAATAATAAATCAAAAAACAATTGTTACTACGTCCCGGACTTAGATGATTTAGAAAGTACTCTTGATGATATTATTCAGCCAAATGATATGGTAATAACCATGGGTGCAGGGAATATTTGGCGTTATAGTGAATCTTATGCTAAGCATTTAAAATCATTGAATGTAGGAGTATAAGGTTGGAAAATATGGTAGAATTAAGAAAAATAGTTCAGGGAACTCTGCTTGAAAATGAGCCCATGTCTCTCCATACTTCCTACGGTATTGGAGGGCCTGCCAAAGCTTATATAACTCCCAAAGATCGGCAGGATCTCGCAGAAATTTTAAAATTCGCATATAAAAACAATATCGAAACCCATTTTGTAGGGTCTGGATCGAATTTGCTTGTTTCCGATTCTGGAATTAAAGGTATCGTAATTAGCCCTGCAAAAGCATTGACAAATTTAGAATTTGATGGTGAAGCTCTTATCTCTGAATCTGGTGTAATGTTAGGAAGAATAGTCAAAGAGTGTATCAAGCGAAATCTCAGCGGATTAGAAAGTTTAATCGGTGTGCCCGGTACACTAGGAGGTGCTCTAGTGATGAATGCGGGAGCATTTGGAGGAGAAATTTCTAATTATCTGATATCAGTAGAGATAATGAATATGTCCGGTACAATTAATAACTACTACCCTGGCGATATTGATTTTGCTTATCGATTCTCTACAATTAGGTCAGATGAATTTGTTTTATTGGCACGATTTAAATTGAAAACCGAAGATCCTGTGATCATTCAGAAAAAAAGAAATAAAGCAAGCAAAGGCAGAAAAACAAATCAGCCTCTCAAATTCCGGTCTGCAGGCAGTGTTTTTAAAAACCCAAAGGATTTTGCTGCAGGATATTTGATTGACCAAGCAGGATTAAAGGGATCTCGTATTGGTGACGCTGAAATTTCACCACACCACGCAAATTTTTTCATTAATCATGGGAATGCAAAATCTTCAGATATTGCTGCATTAATTCGTTTAGCAAAACAAATAGTATTTGAAAAGTTTGGAATTGAATTAGAATTAGAAATCAAAACAATTGGTTTTGACTCTAAGGAATTAGAAGCAGATGAAACGTAAGAAAAAACAACATTTCAACTGGAATATACTAATTATTGATACAATTATTTTTTCAATTGTTGTAGGATTGATCTGGACTTCATTTTGGTGGTCAGGGTTTAAAAATTCTTTAGCAATCAATAAAATAAAATTTGGTGAGACATCTATTTTAAATGAATCAGTTTATAATTCTACATTAGGAGAAATTGAAGGTATACATCCTTCCAATATCGATATCAAAAATATAAGTGAATTATTAGAAGATCATCCTTATGTGAAGGCGGCGCGTGTCAGTCATCGGTATCCAGGTACTATACAAATAGAAATTGAGGAAAGGGAACCGATTGCACTTCTAAAATCTGATCCAATGATTATGCTTGATCAAGATGGGTATGTTCTTCCTGATTTAAATAATCTACAAAATTTCAATCTTCCCATTTTAACAAATTTTAATCCGGATCTTGAATTGTATCCCATAGGAAAAAAAGCACTGTCTGTAAAAGTTAACGAATGTATAATATCGCTTGCGTGGATTAAGCAAGATTATGAACCGCTCTTTGATAATCTATCTGAATTGAAAATATCTGAAAACAACGAAATAGAACTTATTTTAGCTGATCAACCTACTCAAATTTTTCTCGGTGAAAATGAATTAGGATCCAGAATAAAAATTCTGAAACAATTTGAAGTAGAATTAGGCACGAAAAAAATATCAGATTTTAGTTATTTGGATATGCGTTATAAAAACCAAATTATTGTTAAAGGAAGACGATCATGAGACCAATTGGGAATGGACAAGATCGTCAGATTACTGTTGGAATAGATATAGGATCTAGTACTATCACCTGCGCCATTGGTATGGTAATTCATGAATCTAAACGAGTTAAATTATTGGGAATTGCATCAACACCATCTGCAGGAATTCGAAGAGGGACAATCACCAATAGAGATGAATTAATTACTAAACTGGATAATACGTTAACTGAAGCAGAATTAATGGCAAATATGAAAGTTACCAGTGCTATTCTTTCGATTACAGGTGATCATATACGCTGTTTAAATACACAAGCTGCCATCGCATTAAACCGAACTAGCGCAGGAACGGGCGGAATTATGGAACGGGTTATCAATGAAACAGATATTTTTCAAGTACTAGATTTAGCTCAAGCTGTTTCTCTGCCAATTGATAGGGATATTTTACACACTCTCCCTCAGGAATATTTGGTAGATACTTTAGAAGAAATTAAAAACCCTATTGGGATGACTGGACGTAGATTAGAAGGTAGAGTGCATTTAGTTACTGCTGCTACAACTGGAATGAATAATTTAGTTAACTGTGTTGAAGAGTTAGGAATCACTGTCGCCGGTTTAGTTTTCCAACCTCTAGCATCAGCAATGGCTACTCTCCGTGGTGATGAGATAGAATTGGGTGTCACACTCGTTGAAATTGGATCATCTTCAACCAACATTGCTGTTTACCATGGCAGTGCGGTTCGACATTCCGCCACTATACCAATTGGTTCAGCAAGTATTACCCATGATATAGCAGTTATGCTTCAAATCAGTATAGAAGAAGCAGAAAATATTAAGATAAAGTATACATCTGCTCGCTCTTCTATGTCGTCATCTAAACTAGAAATTGACCTGCCTACTCGAGCCGGTCAATTGGAACGAGCTGTTCCTGAACAAGAAGTTTCCAGATATGTTGAAGCACGTATGCAAGAAATATTTCAAATGGTCATTCGCGAGATTTCTCGAGCAGATATTAAAGATCCACTGACATATGGAATTGTATTGACTGGCGGTGGTGCACAATTGAGAAATATTGTATCACTAGCAGAAAATTCTCTTGGCGTTAAAGTTCGTCAAGGAAAACCCATAAAAATTGACGGTGCCCAGGATATTGCGGATGGGCCAAGTTATTCTACAGCCATGGGGCTTCTACTTTGGCCATTGTACGCAACAGACCATGTTCGGTTGCAACAACCAAAAAATGGAGGAATCTCAGGGCTATTCAAAAAAATTCGACATACCATCGAAGACATGTTTTAACCAAACCAGTAATAAATAAGGAGGAATATCATGCTGTTTGAGTTTGATAGTCTATCTGAACAGAAAGCGAAACTAAAAGTTGTCGGAGTTGGCGGCGCAGGTGGGAATGCAGTTACCCGAATGATCACATCTGGAATGCAAGGTGTAGATTTCATTGCCATAAACACCGATGCCCAGGACTTAGATAATAATCCATCAGAAAATAAAATACAAGTTGGTAAAAATCTGACAAAAGGATTAGGTGCTGGAGCAAATTCCAGTGTTGGCAAAGAAGCCATCGAAGCAGATCGTGATGCTATTATCACTATGCTTGATGGTGCGGACATGGTTTTCATTACAGGAGGAATGGGTGGCGGTACCGGTACAGGTGCAGCACCTGTTATTTCTCAAATATCTAGAGAATTAGGTATTTTAACTGTGGGAATTGTTACTCTACCATTCAGTTTTGAAGGTCCAAAAAGAATGAACCGTGCCTTGGAAGGCATGGCTGAAATGAAAAAAGCCTGCGATACAGTTATTGCAATACCGAATCAAAAACTGATGTCTATCGTAGATAAATCCACTACACTTCCTGAAGCCTTTCAAATGGCGGATACTATACTCCATCATGCAGCGAAAGGGATATCCGATTTGATTAATGTCCACGGTGTAATTAACTTAGATTTTGCAGATGTGGAAACCATTATGAAAAATATGGGTGAAGCAATTATGGGGACCGGTGTTGCATCTGGTGAAGAACGGGCTGTATTGGCAGCACAACAAGCCATATCTAGCCCACTGCTTGATGATGCATCCATAAAAGGTGCGCAAGGTGTTTTGGTAAACATCACTGGCGGAAATGACCTAACATTAATGGAAGCTAATGAAGCCACTAGCATCATTTTTGAAGAAGCTGGCCCTTCCGCTAATATTATTTTTGGTGCTGTTATTGATCCTAATATGACGGATGAGATTCGCGTTACAGTAATTGCAACTGGTTTTAATATGCCAAAAGCTATTACTAAAGTAGAGAATCTTGAAAAGAAAACAGAAACAAGAACACCTATTCTCTCTCACACGCGTGAATTACAAGATAGAGAAAATAAACCTCTCCATGCCCAAAAAGAAAATAATGAACAAGAGTTACCTACTGAAACTGAAAAACCAAAACCAGCATTAACTTTTGATGCAACAAAGGAAGCGCCGGTAATTTACGGTAAGGATCTACAGATACCTGCTTTTATTAGAAGGCAACATGATTCATGATTAATGCTATTTGACCGTCAGTTTAAAAAAGGTTTATAAATAAAAAGACTTCTTTATTTTTTAGAGGCTTTACAAAAAAAAGCTCTCTGAATACCAGAGAGCTTTAGAATATGAGAATTTATAAATTAAGAGAGTTAGACCTTAACACCTTTAGTTCTTAATTCATTTACAACCCTTGTGATACCTTTCTTATCAATAATACGCATTCCGCGCGTAGACAAGCGTAGGGTAACATATCGCTTCTCATCCGGAAGCCAAAATCTTTTCCTTTGTAGATTAATATTAAACCGACGTCTACTTTTATTATGTGCGTGACTCACATTATTTCCGAACATCGGCTTTTTCCCCGTTACATCACATACTCTGCTCATGATAATTCTCTTTTTATTTAAAATAAAGACCTGAAATAAAGCCGGAAAAATTAGTTATCTAATCTATTATTTCATAAATTTATTTTGATAGTTAAATAGTGATTATTTATATAAATATTTATGTATTGAGCTCATTTTTATTTCCTTCCTTAACTGCAATCAATGCCATGGATAAGAATAGAGCTTTATATACGAATTCATGAGCACTTATAACAAAAGCAATCCAATAGTGATTATTCAATAATAAAAAAATAAAAAGCGGGTGTATAATAAATAAGGCAATATTATAAAGTGTTAGATATTTAATAGCTTGTCTTTTTTTATATACCCAAAGAAAGGAAATAGTCACCCAAAAATATCCATTAAAAGGTAAATTAAGAAATATATTAATAAATCGATCTGATTTTGACTCTATCCAATAATCATCCAGATCTGCATAAATATATAAATCATTATATTGAACGGTATAATTCTGCAGGTAGGGAACAATTACATTTGAAACTATACTAATTTGAACTGGCCGGATTAAATAAAAATAAAAAATACGGAAAAGGTTAAAAATAAATTTAACCAGAAATTAAAATATCTCTTTCGTCGCTGATAAGGGTCCATAAATACCAAAATAATAAAACAATCGGATAAAAGAAAATATAAGAACTATAATCATGAGCAATTTGAAAGTATTGTGGCATATTCGCATTTATCACTGCGAATAATGCTATTCTAATGATATTTGCAAAATATAGAATGCTAAGACCAATCAATAAGAAGATTATCCGTTTTTTCCATAGTCCCGGGTAAGCAATAATAAATCCTCCATATAAACCTAAAAGATTCAAGCCATTACATCCATTTTGAATCTCTACGCCACTATGTCCTATACATTTTATAATCCTGCCGGAAACGTTAATCTCCCAACCCATAAAGCCTAATAAACTGCCGGCTAGATTTACCCCTGATATACTTAAAAATGTGTCTAAACTGCCATCAGGAAGTAAAAAGAGATTATACAAAAATTGCCAAGCTGCATAAACTCCACCGGCTTTTATTAAAAATTGAGTTAATGGTGATATAGATTTACTTTTTTCGATTATACAGTTTTTTCCAAGCCATAGCCCCGCCAAATAACCCTAATAGCCCTAGACCACCAACGGGTGCCTGATCAGGATTACTAGGAAAGTCAACTCCTTGTGCAGTTAGCCATGATAGATTTAAGATTACTAAAATATAGATCGCATATAATTTCAATTTCATTACTTCTGCCCTATTTAACGTATGTGACTTTTTCAGTAAGAGTCTTTCCAGATGTACTAAGTTGCATAAAATACACTCCAGACGGTAAGAATCCAGGTACCCAAGAATAACTGTGACTCCCTGGGTTAAGAGTCTTCTGAAAAATTGTCTCTACCAATGCACCTTTTATATCATATACATTTAAGGTAATAATACTGATATCTGGGCTATAAAAGCTAATATTTGTACTGGGATTAAATGGATTCGGATAAACAGGATATAAAGTAAAATCTTTTGGAAGAATTATATGAGGATCACTTTCTAATGATAAATATGTTATGGATATCGTAAACCTTGGATCACCCAAAACTGGGTATGTACCTATAGGCCCATCATAAGTAGCAGCAAAGCTTCCCTTAGGCTCGGTAGTAAAAGTATATTCACTTTCATAGTTTAGGTAAATTTCCATCTCTGTCATATTATCGATCAAGATCATATTTATATGATCTGGGAGCTCGTCTTTATTCCAGGAAAGTGTTACTTCTCGTGATTCTGTAATATAATTTGATTCTTCAAGACTAAGACACATAACATCGAAAGGAACATAAACAGTACCTTCAAAATCATAAGGATAACTATTAATCTTATAGGCATCTCCATCAACGATACTCATCATTGCAATACGGGACGAAGCCTGAAAAGGTAATAATAACTGAGACTCACCATCATCTACACCAATCGTTCCGCCTTCAAAAAAAGAAAAATGGTGAGAAGACGTATGGCCATCGAAGGAAGCATTGAAAACCATCCTACCTACACTTTCTTCATCCACAGTCCTGTAAAAGGTCCCCGATGAGTTGCACCTGTCTGCCCTTTCAATAGTAATACTACCCGTTCCGCCGCTGGCTTGAACCCAGAATCCCTGAAAAGGTTCTATATGTCCACCTATCAAATCTCCAGAGCTACCACTACTATTATAAGTTTTCCAGTCTGAATTAGCATCGTCCCAAATACTTATGGTGGTAGAAACAGATGTTTTTGAAATAAGATCCCAGTCAATTGTTGCTGCATAAGGATTTCCTGCCAAAGCGAATTCACCATCAGCTATACTCCCTAAAGAAGTACTGGAACTGTTCTCTGCGCCTGAGACACTCAAAGACACAGGAAGATCCGAGTCACCATCCCAGTCTGTATCCTCAAACACATAGATTAAAAAACCTGTACCTGCCGTCAGGCTCGCACCACCACCAGAACTCGATATATCAGTTAATGCTGTCCAACTTTGACTAGAAACATTCAAGGTCCAAACATTAGCTGCACCATCCGTTACATCTGCACCTGTCATTCCCTGAGTCCATAACTCCGCTAATAAATCACTAAAAACCTGTCCGGCAACAGGGCTAGACATCATACGAAAACCAGAATTACCAGAAATAGATACGCTACGATATCCATCCCATGCACCAGGGTCAAAACCATTATTCGAAAAATAGGTTGTAGATTGTATAATTGAATTACCAGTATTTTGATCTACACCTGCCAAAAATGTCTCATCATCACTCCAACAATTCCAAGCACTACTAGAAGAAGATGTCACTGCAGATGTTTGCGTAGACACACGCTCGGCACGACCATCTTCAAACTCATGCCAATTCCCACTACCATCCGTTCCTGGGTTACCAAATATATCAATATAATCCCAAGTTGAAGAATTATTTGCAGCAAAACTTTGACCAGCTGCTTCCTTAACTATAGCATGGTTGTCATCTCCATTAGAATCGGCTGGGCCACCACTACCTTGATTAACAAGGGTAGTATTTGAGCCTACTTCAAAAGCCTCGCCAAACCCGCTAGAACTTTTAGCAAATATTAAAAATGCACCTGCTGCTAATGTATAACTACTCAAGTCAATAGCAGTCGAATTTGTAGCATTCGCATTACCATTTGTCCATCTAATTATATAATAATCTGTGAGATTAACAGATGAGCTTCCTGAATTATGAATTTCAATGTATCTACAACCATCATCATCATCAGGATCTGCTATCTCTGTTATAATTATATCCGCCTTTGAAAACATTGGTAAAAAAACAAAGATTAATACAAAATAAATTTGACCCATAATATTAGTTGCCCCAACTTTCTTTATTTTTAAATAACAAATGTTAGTTTAATTTACCATAAACAAGAAAAAATTAATATTTGATAACCATTAGTTTAAAACTCTAATAGGTTAATAATTAAATACAACTTCATTATTCTTGCTTTAGAATTATAATAATTAAAATATTATAATCATTTAGCTTAAGTTTTATTAAGATAACAATTATTTTTAATTCAGTAAAAATAAAAAACAATATTTATTAGGACCATATAAAATTTAATTTTATTAACATGAAAATTGGTGATTTACAAATTGAAACACCTGTTGTTCTAGCTCCAATGGCAGGTGTAACAGATTACCCATTTCGAATTTTATGTAAAGAGATGGGAGCTGGTATTGTTTACTCTGAATTTGTTTCTGCTGATGGAATAATTCGTGAAAATACCAAAACTTTAGATCTAATTCACTTTGAAGAAGCGGAACGCCCAATTGGAATTCAAATTTTTGGTAGTGATGCAGAAACAATGAGCCAAGCAGCTCGCTTAGTGTATAAAAAGTTCCGACCTGATATTTTAGATATCAATTACGGATGCCCTGTTCCTAAAGTAACTAAAAAAGGCGGTGGTTCTGCTGCACTCCAAGATCTTTGTCTTATGGATGATATTACTACAGCTGTAATTGAAACAGTCCCTGAAATTCCCGTTACCGTTAAAATGCGTGCAGGTTGGAATCAAGAAATGATTGTCATCCCGGAAGTTGGGGAACGCCTAGAAAAAATTGGTATTAAGGCCATTGCACTTCATCCTAGAACAACAAAGCAAAGATATACTGGAAAGGCAGATTGGAATTACATCAAACTATTAAAAGAAGCTGTTACAATACCAGTAATTGGCAATGGAGATGTCTGTACAATAGATGATATGATGTTTATGTTTGAAAAAACTGGGTGTGATGCTGTCATGATTGGCCGAGCGGCTCAAGGAAATCCCTGGTTTTTTCGTGATGCTAAAGCAAGGTTAAATGGTGAACCACCTATCCTTCCACCTACACTGTTAAATATCGCAGAAATTTGTAGCAGACATTTTGATTTGTTACTCCAATACCGTGGCGAAAGAACCGGTACAAATTTGATGCGGAAACATTTTTCTAATTATATCAAAGGATTTCCTGGGGCTTCATCTTTTAGGCAAAAACTGGTCACAGCACCTGACCTTCTTGAAATGCGAGAAGCATTGAACGCATTCAAGGAAAAAGCACTGGAAACCGAATTGGAATTGGATTAAATCAATAATTTTCATTCACAAAAAATAATATTAATCTAGATCATTACCTTTTAACCTAGTATCTCATTTAAATAATAACCTATCGATATGCTCTTCCTTGTATACCCAATTCCCTGCCGGTAATTTTACAAGCTTTTTTCAACCCTAATTTATTCGTTAGAGAAATTTAAAATGACCCAAATAATTAAAGCAGTTAATGAACCTGTAAATTCATTTGCAGCCGGCTCCCCTGAACGAGTTAATCTCCAAAACAAATACGATGAAATGGCTTCCCAAACTATAGAAATCCCTCTCATCATTGGTGGAAAAGAAATTAAAACAGGTGACACCGAATCCTGTGTCATGCCTCATGATCATCAACATATTTTAGCCACGTATCATAAAGCCAGCGCAGCAGAAGCCAATCAGGCCATTGATAACGCCATGAAAACCTGGAAAATCTGGTCCAAGACATCTTTACAAGAAAGAACAAAAATTTTTCGAAAAGCAGCAGTACTTCTTCAGGGTCCATGGCGTGACACTATTAATGCCGCCACTATGCTGAACCAAAGTAAAAATGCCCTTCAAGCTGAAATTGATTCTGCGTGTGAATTGATTGATTTCTTCAATTTTAATGCACAATACGCAGAAGAAATTTATGCAAACCAACCATTGATTTCACCTGATGGCATGCATAATCATTTGGAATATCGTCCATTGGAAGGATTCGTTTTTGCTATCACACCTTTCAACTTTACATCCATTGCCGGGAACCTCCCAACTGCACCGGCACTAATGGGCAATGTAGCTCTCTGGAAACCTGCATCATCTGCTGTACTCCCTTGCTATTACCTAATGAAGATGTTAGAAGAAGCAGGCCTGCCTGAAGGTGTAATTAATTTCATTCCCGGATCCGGTGGAAAAGTTGGGAATCCTATATTGGCAAATCCAAATTTAGCCGGGGTTCACTTCACAGGCTCCACAGAAACATTTCAACATATATGGAAAACTATCGGTACTCGAATTGAACAATATAAAACCTATCCAAGAATTGTTGGTGAAACGGGTGGTAAAGATTTCTGTTTGGCACATGAATCTGCTGATGTAGTTGAATTGGCTACTGCAATGATTCGTGGTGCATTTGAATTTCAAGGACAAAAATGTTCTGCTATGAGTCGGGCCTACATACCCACCACCATTTGGGATGAAGTAAAGGAAAAATATTTAGCTGAATTGGAAACAGTAAAAGTCGGGTCTCCTAGAGATTTTACCAATTTCGTGAATGCTGTCATTGATAAACCTGCTTTTGATTCAATTGCATATTATATTGATTATGCATCTGAATCAGATGAAGCTGAATTACTTTCCGGCGGATCTTATGATGATTCCAAAGGGTATTTTATTCAGCCTACAACAATATTGACTACAAATCCGCATTTCAAAACTATGGAAGAAGAAATTTTCGGGCCTGTTTTAACTATTTATCTTTATGATCCAGAAGATTGGGATGCAATCATTGAACTTGTGGATTCAACGTCTCCATATGCACTTACTGGCTGCATCATGGGCTATGATAAAGTAGCCATGACCGAAGCAAAAGATCGCCTTGTTCATTCCGCTGGAAATTTTTATATCAATGATAAGCCTACAGGCGCTGTTGTTGGACAACAGCCTTTTGGAGGCAGTCGAGCATCAGGAACAAATGACAAAGCAGGATCTGAATTAAATTTACAACGATGGATTTCCATCCGAACAGTGAAAGAAACATATGATACACCCAAAGATTATCGATATCCTTTTTTACAGAAGGATTAAGAATCAGATTAATGTAAAGATCATTATGCTAAAGAATTCAAATTAAATATGTCTAATCGTACAGCCATGATTGCAATGGGAGGAAATTCATTATCGCCTAAAGGTGAAACAGGTGATATTCATCAACAATTTGCCCATACACGAGAGACTCTGGAAGGAATTGGGCATTTTATCGATCGGAACTACAACCTATGTATCAACCATGGTAATGGTCCCCAAGTTGGGAATGAACTACTCCGTATGGATCTAACCCATGATGAGGTTCCTCCGCTTCCCTTGGGTGTGTGTGTGGCTGGTACGCAAGGTTCTATTGGCTATATGATTCAGCAATCTATGCAAAATAAATTACGGGACATGCAAATAGACCGGGAAGTGGTGACCATGGTTACCCAAGTGATTGTGGATGAAAATGAACCATCCATAAAAAATCCTATAAAATATGTTGGTGCACGTTATAATAAAGATAAAGCTAAAGCTATGGCAGAAAAATTTGGATGGAGCATCAAAGAGCAAGAACCTGGACAATGGCGTCGTGTGGTTCCTTCTCCCATGCCGGAATATATCATGCATGGAAAATCCATCAAAGCACTTGTAGATCGAGGTACAATTGTAATTGCATCTGGAGGAGGCGGCATTCCTGTATTCAATGATCCATCCGGACATTTAGAAGGATTAGATGCGGTCATAGATAAAGATTATACTGCAGCAAAATTGGGACGAATCATTCGAGCAGAAGAACTTTGGATTATTACTGATGTGGACCATGTGTATCAAGACTTTGGAACAGATTCACAAAAACCAATTACATGTATGACACGTCAAGAAGTAAAAGAGCATTATGACTATGGTAAATTTCAAAAAGGCAGCATTGGTCCAAAAATCAAAGCAGCTTTACATTTTTTAAAATATCACGGGGAAAAAGTGATGATAACCTCTATTCCCTGCATTCAAGACGCATTAGATGGAAAAGCAGGAACAGAAATAAGGAATGAAGCATGAAAGTACATGAATATCAGGGGAAAAAGATTTTTTCCAATTTTGGCATGCCAGTTCAGGATGGCTATATCTTTGAAAAATTAGAAGATGCTGAATCAACAATTAAGCGTGTTCAGAAAGATTTTGAAACAGAAGATGTAGTTATAAAAGCACAGATTCATGCGGGCGGACGTGGTAAAGGTGGTGGTGTAAAATATGCACCGAATTTTGACGAAGCATTAGAAAATGCGAAAAATATTTTTGGTATGAACCTAGTTACACAACAAACAGGAAAAAAAGGTCAACTCGTTAAAAAAGTTTATGTGACTAAAGCATTTGATATTGCTGAAGAATATTATGCTGCGATTACGCTGGATAGAAGTAAAGGAATGGATGTTTTTATGGTATCTACGGAGGGCGGTGTGGAAATTGAAAAAGTCGCCGAAGAAACTCCTGAAAAAATTGCTAAAGTGTGGATTGATCCATTGTTGGGAATGAAATCTTTTCAAGCCAGAAAATTGGCATATGCACTAGGGTTATCAGATGATGCTTTAAAAGTTGCCATGAAAATATTTATTCAGATGTATCAATGCTACCAAGAGACAGATGCCACTATTGTGGAAGTGAATCCACTGGTCTTAACTCAAGACGGGAAAATTGTTGTTTTAGATGCAAAAATGAACTTTGATGATAATGCTCTTTTTCGTCAAAAAGATATAGCTGTAATGCGTGATTTAGATGAAGAAGATCCTATGGAAGTTGAAGCAGGAAAATTCCACTTGAATTATATTAAACTTGATGGAAACGTCGGCTGTATGGTCAATGGTGCAGGATTAGCTATGGCTACCATGGATATTATTAAACTATCTGGAGGTGAGCCTGCAAACTTCCTTGACGTGGGTGGGACTGCTTCTTCTGAAACCGTTAAAAACGGTTTCAGAATTATCTTATCAGATGAAAATGTTAAAGCTGTTTTGATTAACATTTTTGGTGGTATTGTTCGGTGTGATCGTGTGGCTAATGGTGTAGTTCAAGCGGTAAAGGAATTAGGACTAAACGTCCCTGTAGTTGTTCGATTGGAAGGTACCAATGCAACGGAAGCTCAAAAGATACTTAGTGAGTCGGGTGTATCTATTATTCCTGCAATGGGTATGAAAGATGCTGCAGAAAAAGTTGTAATAGCAGCATTAAACCAATAGGAGGTTTCAAATGTCAATTTTAGTAAATAAAAATTCAAAGGTTGTCGTCCAAGGCATTACCGGATCAGAAGGTCAATTCCATACGAGACAAATGCTAGAATATGGTACCAATATTGTCGCTGGTGTTACACCTGGTAAAGGTGGACAAAAAACATTAGATGAACGTATTCCTGTTTTTAATTCAGTGGAAGAAGCAATTGCCCAAACCGGTGCGGATACATCAATCATTTTCGTACCTCCCCCCTTCGCAGCGGAAGCAGTAATGGAAGGTAGTTTTGCTGGACTAAAGGTGGTTGTATGTATTACAGAAGGAGTCCCGGTTCATGATATGGTAAAAGTTAAAAAAGTTGTAGATCAAAAGGGGACGAGACTCATTGGACCCAACTGTCCTGGAATTATTACAGTAGATGAATGCAAATTAGGCATCATGCCAGGTTTTATTTGTCAAAAGGGTAATATTGGCGTTATTTCCAAATCTGGAACACTCACCTACGAAGCTATTGATCAATTGGTGAATGTTGGTTTAGGTCAAACCACTGCTATCGGTATTGGCGGTGATCCAGTTATTGGAACAACCATGAAAGATTGTATAGAGTTGTTTGAAACTGATCCTGAAACTGAGGGGATTGTGATCATCGGAGAGATTGGCGGACAAATGGAAATTGAAGCTGCTCGATGGTCCAATAATCATGTATCTAAACCTATTGTTGGATTTATTGCAGGCCAAACTGCCCCTCCAGGCCGAAGGATGGGCCATGCTGGTGCTATTGTTTCAGGAGGCGATGATACTGCAGAAGCAAAAATGAGAATATTAAATGAATGTGGTATTTCTGTTGCTGAATCTGTCGCAGATATTGGTGAATTGATGAAAACCGTTATATAAAAATAATTCATGATGCCGAACTTTTCTTGAAAAAAACCAACAAATACCAATACAATTAAAGGAAAATAAATAATGGGTAAAAAAACATTTGCAATTATTAAGCCGGATGCAATAAAGAATGGATATACAGGTAAAATCTATGCCAGAATAATTGATGCCGGGTTTAATATTTTATCTGCAAAATTATTAAAAATGACTAAAGAACAAGCTAAAGGATTTTACGCAGTCCATAAGGAGCGTCCTTTTTATGGTGAGCTCACACAATTTATGTCGTCCGGTGCTTGTATGGTTTTGGTATTGGAAAAAGAAAATGCTGTCAACGCTTGGCGTGAAACGATTGGTGCAACCAACCCGGAAGAAGCTGCTGATGGTACCATTCGTAAAGATTTTGCTAATAACGTACAGGATAATGCTGTACATGGTTCCGATAGTGATGAAAATGCTGAAAAAGAAATTGCCTTTTTCTTCTCACAGAGTGAACTTATAAGTAATCAATAATTCTCTTATGCAGAAAATCCTGTCTATACCTATACTTATTCTTATCGTTTCCTGTGGCGGAAGCGGAATGGAAGGCTATGTTGGCGAGTCCATCACTATTTCAGCTGAAAACCCTGAGGAAGGGGTTGATGTTGATTATACCTGGGTTTTAGCCAGTCAGCCTGATGGTTCTTTAATGAATTCCAAGGATTTGTTTGCCTCAGACATTGGGAATAAGATGACATTTATTCCTGATTATCCGGGAGATTATTCGATACAGGTAAGTATTTCGCAATACGGAGATGAAATTTCCAACCAATCATTTTCATTTACCATTTTAGATCCAGAAAATAAAGAATCAACAGAGGAAACGCTCGATGAAAACTCTGAAGAAGAATGGCTCAATGAAGATCTGGAAGAGGAAATCGAAATTGCTTATGAAGAAGATGGAAAAGATTCTGAAAATGAGAAAGGATCAGATGAAGAAATTGAAGTAGAAATTGATGAATATATAGCTGAAGAAGAAAATTACGATGATGTTGCAGAGGAAGAAAATGAAGCACCAGTAATAAAAGTCACTGTACCTACAGCTATAAAAGCAACAACAAATAAATCTTTAAAAGGTACTTCCATTGTAGCAAAGACTGATCGGTTTACCATCCAAATTACATCCAAGCGAATCTTAAAGGATGCTCAACTTTTTTCGCAAAAAATGATAAATAAAGGCTATGATGCATATATTCAAAAAGTTGTTTTTAATATGGATGAAATCTGGTACCGAGTTCGAGTAGGGAGTTATGATAATTATCAATCAGCCAAGGAAGCTGCTGATAATCTCTCCGGAGAAATAGGCATGGCTACTTGGGTGGATTTTGTAAGAAAAGAATAATAATTATTTAGGAGATAAACTATGGGCCCTATGGATTTTTATTTTGATGTTAGAGATATTTTTCGTGCTCCACGCCTTGCACTAAGTGGTAAGAAAATTTGGATTTTTGTTATTGGTAACTTGGCTGGATATATCCTTTATTGGGTTTTCTCTTATTTGTCCCTAATAATGACGGGCATGACTTTCGCGGACGCCATTAGCCAGTACGGACTATATCCTTGCCTTTTTGGAAATAAAGCAGAATGGTATGCTTGGGTAACCTATTTTATTGGATTAGAAGCTTGGTTCTTGGCGATCTTTATGGCTTATACTTCTGTAAGTCGTGTTACATTCAAACAGTTAAAAGGTAATGATTTCTTTTCTGCTGGAGATGCCTGGCAATATACCAATAAACATTGGCATCCTATCGTTTTTGCACCAATTGCAATTTTGTTAATTATTGCTTTTTTTCTAGGCTTTGCCAGTATATTTTCGCTAATAGGAAAAATTCCCTTTGTAGGTGAATTTCTTTTTGCCGTACCCTACTTTTTTTATTTCTTTGGATCGGTCTTTACAGTTTATACAGCGATTGTATTCATCGTTTCACTTCTTTATACACCAGCTATTGTTGGGACTTATGAAGAGGATACCATGGGAACAGTTTTTCAATCCTATTCCATTACTTGGTCTCAGCCTTGGCGTGTGATAGCTTATAACGCTGTACTTATTCCACTGGTAGTAATTGGTCTTTATTTATTGAGTTTGTCCTGGAGTGCTGGTTTTTGGCTTGTAAATTATGTTTTTGGCTGTGACTGGTTTATGGGTATGGGTACAAAATTCGGTGCAATGGTAAATTATGCTAAATCTTTAGTTTTTATGGATTGGATGTGTTCATTATTGGCTAGTTTCTGCTGTAATGTATCATCTTTTCTTAACCAGTGCTTAACTACCTATTTTTTCTCTTTTGATCTATCTCTTCCTACTACTACCGTTCCACTTTCCGGTACTGAAAGCGTTGCCAGCGTATTTCTTGCAATTAGCTTTTTTATCCTTTTATTATCTGTCCTTTCTTATGCCTTATCCATTATCGCTGTTGGCGAAACTATTATGTTCATTATTTTTAAAAAGAAATCTGATGATGACAACTTGTTAGATCGGAAGGATGAGGATGAGCTAGAGGAAGATATGGAAGATGATTTCGATTTTGATGAAGATGAATTAGAAAATACGGATTCTGATGATATATCTAGCGATGATACTTCTTCTAAAGAAGAAGCTTAAAGAATTCGATAATAAGATTGGAAAAACATAGTCTGCCATGTAATCTTGGATAAACTCAAGGATATCGGTAATTTTATTAGCTTAAAATGATCTTATTAAGATCGGAATTAGATTCCGAGTTTAAAAACAAGCTTTTTGACATTTCCGCAGAGGATTTACCCATGCGTGGAATAAAATATTCTGATGACAGTATTTGCTGCATATTGTCAGCAACTACTGTTCAATTCGGATTTGAAGTTTCAGGCAATATTAAAGTAAAACCAATCTATGAGTGTGTTCGTTGTCTTGATAGAAATACGGTAATAATTAACCTAAAGATTAAGGTATTGCTTAAAAATAAAGAAAATATTCCCTTTAATAAACAGGACGTTATTCATTTTCCAGAGAATCAAGAGAAGATCGATATGAGTGAAACAATCGCTGATATAATTAGTCTTGCTGAGCCAATGAAACCTATTTGTTCTGTAAATTGCCTTGGTCTTTGTCCCTACTGTGGAAAGAATTTGAATCAATCATCCTGTGACTGTAAACCAGAAAAGGATACCAGTCCTTGGGATGTTTTAAATAAAATTAAATCAGAAAAGAATTGAGGAGATTTCATGGCACTGCCCAAGAAACGTCAATCAAAAGCCCGCGGACGAAAACGTCGTACCCATTATAAATCTGCTAGAGTGGCAATAACTAATTGTCCCCAATGCAGTCAAACTAAAATGCCGCATCGAGCGTGCCCCAATTGTGGTTACTATCGCGGTCGTCCGATTGTTTCAGCCAATTAATAAATACCTCTTAAAATGATTTTTGCCCTTGATGCCATGGGTGGTGACTTTGCCCCCCAAGCTATTGTACAGGGTGCATTGGATGCTGTAGATAACTCATCAGAATCCTTGACACTAATTCTCCTTGGAGATGAAACTGCAATAAAACAAGAATTAGGGAGTGAGACTCCCTCTTCCATTAAGGTTATTCACACAGATGAAATTGTTACTATGGAGGACATAGGTTCTAAAGTATTGAAAACAAAGCCCAATTCGTCCTTGGTTCGAGGTATAAATATGGTAAAAGATGGTGAAGCAGACGGGTTCATCAGTGCAGGGCATACTGGCGCAATAATGTCCGCAAGTTTATTAACATTGGGAAGAATTCCCGGAGTTCGTAGACCTGCTTTGGCTGCATATTTTCCAACAGAAGGACGAGGAAAGGTATTATGTGATGTAGGTGCAAATCCTGATGCAAAACCGGAACATTTGGTGCAATTCGCGTTGATGGCATCTCATTATTATCACCATGTAGAAGGATTTTCAAAACCGAAATTTGGGTTGGTAAACATAGGCAGTGAACCAAATAAAGGATCAGAACTTTACGTTGAAACATACAAATTACTATCAGACATGCCGAACTTCGTGGGCAATATCGAAGGTAGGAGTCTTCTCACTTCTAATGCAGATGTACTTATTTGTGATGGATTTGTAGGAAATACTTTATTGAAATTTGCTGAATCTTGGATCAACTTTTTCACAGATGAAATTCGAGATAAGATTGAAGAAAAAGTATCCTACAAATTAGGTGCAGGACTTATGAAACCAGTTTTCGATACACTTAGATCCAAATATGATTATGAAGAGCATGGTGGCACGCCCCTTTTAGGTGTTAATGGTGTTTCTGTTGTTTGTCATGGAAGCTCTAGTCATAAATCCATTATGAATTCAATTTTTGTAGCGCAAAAGTGTGTTAAAAATAGATTGATTGAAGATACTCAAAAAAGTTTAGCTATACATTTCGGAAATTGAATTGAACGCAAAAATCACAGCCACTGCTCACCATGTTCCTAAAAGAGTGATGACTAATTTTGAATTAGAAAAATTAGTTGATACTTCTGATGAATGGATACGTACTCGGACTGGCATTACTCAAAGGCATATAGCTGCTAAAAATGAAGCATCTTCTGACTTGTCTAGTGAAGTTGCAGAACAACTTTTAAAAAATCGCGGTATTGCTGCAGATGAGATTGATATTATTATTATAGCTACTGTCACTCCGGACCATTTTACTCCATCTACTGCAGCCATTGTCCAAAATAATATTGGTGCAAAAAATGCTTGGGGATTTGACTTAAGTGCTGCATGTACAGGATATTTATATGGACTAGAAACGGGAAGTAAATTTATTTCATCTGGAAAATATGATAAAGTGATGGTAATTGGTGTCGATACTATGTCATCTATATTGGATTTTGATGATCGAAATACCTGTGTTCTTTTTGGTGATGGCGCAGGTGGTGCAATACTTGAGCCTTCAACATCCAATTTAGGAATTATCGATTCCATGCTTCATATGGATGGTTCCGGTGGCGGATATTTACATGTACCTGGCGGAGGAAGCAGAATACCAGCGACAATTGAATCAGTGGAAGCAAAAAAGCATTATATTATTCAAGATGGAAAAAAAGTTTTTAAATTTGCAGTAAAAGGTATGGCAGATGTATCAGAAAAAATCCTTGATCAGAATAATATGACTGGCGACGATATTAATCTTTTTATACCACATCAAGCCAATAAAAGAATTATTGATGCTGCTTCTGAAAGATGTAATATCTCTAAAGAGAAGGTATTAGTTAATATTGACCGTTTTGGAAATACAACAGCCGGGACAATTCCTATCGGAATGAATGAAGCTGTAAATAATGGTAGGATTCAAGATGGCGATATTATATTGTTGGCAGCATTCGGCGCAGGATTTACTTGGGGATCCATGCTACTTAAGTGGGAATCAAATTAATGAAAACAGCTTGGCTATTCCCTGGACAAGCATCTCAAAAAGTTGGTATGGGGATAGATCTTTTTGAAAATACTAAAATAGGAAAATCCTATTTTGATAAAGCAAATGAGATACTGGGATACGATATTAAATCGATGATTTTCGATGGGCCGGAAGAAAAATTAAAACAAACTCAATTTACTCAACCCTCCATTTATATTGTTTCAGTTATTCTGGGTGAATTAATGAAAAATAATGGATTTGAACCAAGTGTGGTTGCAGGTCATAGCCTTGGAGAGTATTCTGCCCTTGCAGTTTCTAACGCATTTAACTATGAAACGGGTCTGTCCCTTGTAAAAGTTCGAGCAGAGAATATGGCAAAAGCCGGTTTGAAACAAAAGGGGTCTATGGCAGCTATCGTTGGTTTAGATGATAAAATTATAGAGAAAATTTGCAATGATTATAATGGTGAAGGTGTAGTTGTAGTAGCCAATTATAATTCACCAGAGCAAGTAGTTATTTCTGGCTCACCTGCAGCTGTTCAAAATGTTATGGATTCAGCAAAAGTCATAGGGGCGAGGATGGCTATTGAGCTTAACGTAAGCGGAGCATTCCATTCTCCGCTTATGTCACCGGCACGTCAAGCTCTTGCCGAAATGCTTAATTCACTCGAAATTTCGGATGCTTCATATCCTATTTATTCAAATATTGATGCAAAACCAGTTATAAAAGGAATTGATATTAAGAATTCACTTATACGACAATTGGAAAATCCAGTCCTATGGACCCGTTCAATTTTTTCCATGAAAGAATCAGGAATAGAATCATTTCTAGAGGTAGGTCCTGGGAAAGTCTTACAAGGATTAAATAAACGTATAGATAGCACTATTCCCATTCAAGGCATTGAAACATTAGACCAGTTAAATAATTATCATGTTTAGTTTATCAAATAAAGTTGCGATAGTGACTGGCGCTTCTCGTGGAATTGGAAAAGTAATAGCTGAAATATTTTCACTTGCAGGTGCTCATGTTATTTGCTTAGCTCGAACGGAAGATGCAATACAATCACTTGCAAAGAATATTAATTTGAATGGTGGATCCGCTTCTTTTTCCACTTGTGATATCAGTGATGGCAACGCTTTTTCAAGTATAATTAATAATACTGTAAAAGAATATGGTAAACTTGATATTCTGATCAATAATGCAGGTGTGACACACGATAGCTTACTTATGAGAATGAAAGAAGGTCAATGGGATAGTGTCTTAAATATTAATTTAAAGGGCGCTTTCCATGGGATGAAATCTGCAATACGACCTATGATGAAAAATAGAGGCGGAAGAATAATAAATATCACTTCAATCGTCGGGCTAACGGGTAATGCGGGTCAAGCCAATTACGCTGCATCTAAAGCAGGTCTTATTGGGATGAGCCAATCTGTTGCAAAGGAAGTTGCTTCACGGGGCATCACGGTAAATTGTATTGCACCAGGGTGGATTGAAACAGATATGACGGAAGAATTATCAGAAAATGTCAAAAAAGAATTTTTAAACAAGATTCCTATCAGGAAGATTGGATTACCGCAAGATATCGCCTATACAGCTCTATTTCTTGCATCTGACGAAGCTAAGTATATCACTGGCCAAACCATCACAGTCGATGGTGGACGCATCATCAATTAAACAAGGAGATAATATGTCTACATTTGAGAAAGTAAAAGAAATCATAATTGATAAACTGGGTGTTGAAGAAGATTCAATCAAGTCTGAAGCCCATTTTGTAAATGACCTTGGTGCTGATTCATTAGATACCGTTGAACTTATAATGGAATTAGAAGAAGAGTTTAGCATTGAAATTCCTGATGAAGATGCGGAAAATATTACAACAGTGAGTGCTGCTGTTGAATATATTGAAAAATTACAATAATTAAATAATAAAATGACCCGAGAAAAAATTGTCATTACTGGTATCGGCTCTTTAGCTCCCAACGGAAATAATGTGGATGAATTTTGGGATGCTTGTACCGCTGGCAAAAGCGGTATTGGCCCAATTACTTATTTTGATACATCTGAACAAAGGGTCAGTATAGCTGGTGAGTTATCAAATTTCCAACCTGATACTGTTTTGGATCAAAAAGAAATCAGAAAACTCGATCCCTTCTCGATATATGCAATTGTAGCTACTGATGAAGCTATCAATATGGCAAATCTTGACTCTCAATCAATAAACTTGGACCGGGTTGGGGTTTCGGTTGGTACAGGCGTTGGTGGTATTCAAACTCTTGAAGAACAACATACAATAATCATAAATAAAAGTGCGCGTCGTGTCTCTCCTCTTTTTGTACCAAAGATGATCGCAAATATTGCTGGTGGTCACCTTTCCATACGCTGGGGATTCCGCGGACCAAATCAAACTGTTGTTTCTGCATGCGCCTCAGGTACGGACGCTATTGGTATTGCCATGAGGTTGATTCTTGCTGGAGATGCAGATGTAATGATCTGTGGTGGTATAGAAGCAAGTGTAACACCATTAACAATAGCAGGATTTGCAAATATGAGAGCTTTATCCCAATCCTGTAAGGAGCCGACCAAAGCCAGTAGACCTTTTGACCTCGGACGAGATGGTTTTGTTTTAGGTGAAGGTGCAGGAATGATGGTCATTGAAACTGAAAGCCATGCGAAAAAAAGAGGAGCTAAAATATTAGCTGAATTGGCAGGTTATGGTGCAACGGATGATGCCTTTCATATTACTCAACCTTCTGCGGGCGGAAAAGGTGCGCTAAAAGCTATGGAACGTGCAATCCAAGATGCAGGACTGGAAGCATCAGATATTGATTATATCAATGCCCACGGTACATCAACCCCATTTAATGATCGAAATGAATCTGCGGCCATACAAGCATTGTTTAAAGATCATTGTTCAAAATTAAAAATAAGTTCAACCAAATCAATGACAGGACATCTTTTGGGAGCAGCCGGAGGAATTGAAGCTGTAGTAGCAGTAAAAGTAGTACTGGAGCAAACTCTTCCTCCTACAATCAATTATGAGACTCCAGACCCGGAATGCACACTGGACTACGTTCCCAATACTGCCCAATCTCATAAAGTTAATTCTGTTTTATCCAATACATTTGGATTTGGTGGACATAATGCTGTAATCTGTATTCGGAAATACGATTGAGTTTAATTTCTAGGATCAAACAAATATTAAACTTAAGACTGGCTAGCTACGAGTCAGTATCACCTATAGAAAAAAAAGTTAATTATATATTCCACAATAAAGAATATCTTTCCCAGGCCTTGACTCATAAATCCTTGGATGCCAGTCCTAGAAAAAATTATGAAAGACTGGAGTTTTTAGGAGATGCTGTACTGGATATTATAGTAAGCAGGGAACTCATACGAGAATTCCCTGAGGGTGACGAAGGGTTATTAACGCAACGAAGGGCTTCGTTGGTTCAAAAACCCTTCCTTGCTCAAATTGGTCAATTATTAGGTTTAATTGATTATCTAAATATTGAAAAAAGTGTAAACTTGAAAATTGATAAAATTGCAGAAAAACAGATGGCGAACGTATTTGAAGCACTGGTAGGTGCCATGTACTTAGATGGTGGTATAAAACCATGCCGAAAATTTATACTAGGTACAATTTGGACCCATAAGGAAGAAGCCTGGAAATCAACTAATTTTAAAGGAAAACTAATTGAATTTTGCCATTCAAAAGAAATTGAAAATCCTGTTTTTCTGATTAAGGATATATCGGGACCCGATCATTCAAAGACCTTTGAAGTACAAGTGAAGATAGGACCGCGTACTTTTACTTCCGGGTTAGGTACCAATAAAAAAACCGCAGAACAAATTGCGGCCCAAATGGCATTAGAAGAATTGGGAGCAGTCCTTTAGGATTCTAATTCGATAATTCGGTCACGGAGTTTTGCAGCAGTTTCATATTCTTCATCATCAACTGCTTTTTTCAATTTTTCCTTTAAAGCTTTCAAAGATAAATCCGATTCCTTTTTATTCTGATTACTCTCATTTAATACAGACTCTAAAATACCAGCCTCTTTGATAACTTCAGCGGCGACCAGGATAGGCGCGTTCATCCTTATAGCTACTGCAATAGCATCACTAGGACGAGCGTCAATGACTCTTTTTCCAAAATCATCTGACTCCAATTCCATGTGCGCAAAAAATACACCATCTTTTAACTGATTAACTCTTACAGTTTTAAGTGTTCCTTCTATTCCCGTTATAACATCACAAATGAGGTCATGAGTTAAAGGACGAGGTGTGTTAACAACTTCAATTGCCAGCGCAATAGATTGTGCCTCGAATGTACCAACAATGACAGGTAGACATCTTTCGCCGGAAATTTCTTTCAAAATAACAGCATAACTGCGACTTGGCGGGTGATATGAAATTTTTAGAACTTTAACCGGGATCATGATTTTCTTTCTAATTCTTCTTTTAGTCTCACTATTTTTTCCACAGGACTAGGATCAGTTCCATGGAGAATTGCACACCAATAACTTAACCAATCTCCAAAGTGAACACTATGAAGAAATCGCTCCTGAAATAAATTCCCTTCCATTTCTAGCACGTACTGCTCTACTCCAACTTCATTCAATATATTTTGTGTGATTTCTTGACGATATTTTACACGCTTATTATCTGAAGAATCAGCAAGCCACAATACAAAAAGATTTTCAAAAAGGTCAACATTATTCTGCCAACCAACAATTTCATTATGGTTGAACTCAGGTAGTTCATTATGATAAGCTAACATTTTTCCATTTTCGCATATTTGGCCTTTCAACCGTACCGCTGCAACACCCAATGTGGAATTATCAGCGTAAATAATGGGTATCTTTAAATAAATTTGTTTTGCTAATCTATAAACAGGATTTTCTTCATCTTCCCTACTGTATAAATCTCTGGCCTTTGTTAATGATTTAATCGTTTGATCTAACCAATTATCTAGATTCAAATCCAAAACACCTGCTTTCTCCAATAACTTTGCTATGGGAATAAAAGAGAAGGCCAGGGCTGCTCGGGGCTGAAGTCCTGATGGAATTAATAACACATCTTTTCCTAGAATATGAAGTCGTGATGCTATTTTTCCACCAGTAGTAATACCACAGACTTGAGCTTTTTTTAAAACAGCATCTTCCAAGGCAGATAAAGTTTCTTCTGTGTTTCCTGAGTAAGATGAGCAAACCACTAAAGTATTTTTATTGACCCAATTTGGCAGTGAATATTCTCGGCAAACGATTAAGGGAATATCAATATTTTCTTTTTCTAATATAGACATAATATCTCCGCCAATAGCAGACCCACCCATCCCAGCTATAACAATATTCTGAACATTTACATAGGAATTATTTAGAGTTATATCTAATCCAATTTTTAATGCATCTTCCAAATTCTCAGAAAAATCCCATATGGATTTAAACATATTTTCTGGATCAAATCTTTCAGTCATTAATAGGCTCTATTTTCTACTATGTTAATAAATTGTCTTAGTTCATTCCTATCAATAGAAACTATTTCATCTAATGTTTCTTGTGCAGATTTAAAATACGATTGGGCCAATAATTTTGTTTCAGCTTCAATACCTGTTGTGATAAAAAATTCTTGGATCTTGTCTATGGTTTTATCTTTTTTTGAAACGGAAATAATATCACCCCATTCTTTTGAATATTTATTACGTGCTTTAATAACCATAATTGTCTGTTTTCCCTCTTCTATATCGCTTCCTAAACTTTTTCCCATTTCATCTTCACTTCCGAAAATTTCGAGCAAATCATCATGAATTTGGAATCCAATGCCTAGGGAACGCCCAAATTGGTTAAACTGTTTGACTGTATCTTGAGATGAACCTACTAAAATTGCAGGTAAAGCTGCACATGCTCCTAATAGGGAACCTGTTTTTTTTTCAATCATTTTTAAATATTGATTTTCATTGATGGATAAATCATTTTCAAATTCTTTATCCATTGCTTGTCCTTCACACACTTCCAGTGTGGCTTTATTGAAATAATGGCAAATAGCATCAACCCGATCTGGAAGTCTATTTAATAGAATCTGTGAAATGGCATAAATACCATCACCTGCTAAAATAGCCGTAGAGATGTCCCACTTATTATGAATAGTAGCTTGCCCATGCCGCGTATGATCGTTATCCATAATGTCATCATGAATGAGCGTAAAATTATGTAATAGCTCAACCGCTAAGGCAATTTTCATACATGATTCGGGATCAGCATGATTGGCTCTACTCGAGAGATAAACTAATATTGGTCGAAAACGTTTTCCTTTACCCTCTAACGTATACCGAATCGGGTCATATAGGTAAGATGGTATTTCCGGAATCTGGAGCTTTTGTAAGCCCTGATTAACTTCAGCGCGAATGAATTGAATTAGCTCATTAAATGTAGATGACATCAATGTCCGCCTAACTTTAAGTGGCCGAACTCTTTTAATTTTTCAAGTACAAGATTCATTATTTCATCTTTTCGTTCAGGAGAGTTCGCTTCAAATCTGCAAACAATTACAGGCTGTGTATTGGAAGAACGAACCAATCCCCAACCATCATCGAATTTGATGCGCACACCATCAACAGTACTGCAATCATAATTTGAAGTGAAATAATCAACAGCTTCTTTTGTAATCCTAAACTTTTCTTCATCACTCTCAGCCTCCATACGAATTTCCGGCGTTGAATAATAAACAGGTATTTCTGCTTTTAATTCAGATAATTTTTTATCCGTTCTGGAAAGTAATTGAACCAAACGGGCTGCAACATATAAGGCATCATCATAGCCGTAGTAATCATCTGCAAAAAAGATATGGCCACTCATTTCTCCACCCAGTTTGCAGCCTATTTCACCCATTTTTTGTTTAATAAGCGAGTGACCTGTTTTCCACATAACTGGATTGCCACCATAGTGACGAATCATATCTTCCAAAGCTTGGGAACATTTTACATCATATAATATATCTTCACCATTTTGAATAACTTCAGGCAAAAATACTGCAATTAGTTGATCAGCCCATAGAATATCACCTGTTTCATCTACGACACCGACACGATCAGCATCACCATCAAAAGCCAACCCTACATCGAATTTCCCAGTTTTCATTTCTTCAATGAGATCCTGTAGATTTTCCTCTACAGTTGGATCAGGATGGTGATTTGGAAAAGTTCCATCTGGTTTACAAAATAATTCTTTTAATTCGATACCCAGTTCTTTAAAAATACTTGGTCCATTGATACCCCCTGCAGCATTGCCGCAATCCATCACCACTTTCATGGGACGTTCAATGCTAATCTTTTCTAGGATCATTTCTTTGTATTTCGGCAGAATTTTGTAACGGGCTTCGATTCCTTTACCTCCTTCATAATCATTTTTATCAATGAGGTGATATAAAGCTTGAATATCTTTACCAAAAAAAGCTTTTTTATTTAAGGAAAATTTAAAGCCATTGAATTCGGGAGGATTATGACTTCCAGTAATTTGGACAGCACCGTAAACGCCTAAATGAAACATAGAATAGTAATTTACTGGAGTTGGAATATTACCAAGATTAATTACATCCACACCTGTTGAAAGAATACCAGATTTAAAATAATTCATCAAGTCCGGCGTGGTAATGCGTACATCACCGCTAAGTGCAACTTCCTGTCCTCCAGAACGTTTTACAAAAGTACCAAATGCTTTTCCCAGTTTAGTAACAACATGTTCGGGAAAATCTTCTTTAACTTTGCCTCGGATGTCATATTCACGAAAAATATATGGATTAATAGAAGACATAACTAAATATTGAATTGGATAAAAATTTTAGAATAAAAATTACGGAAATGGAAAAGGTAATTCGAGATTAAACTGTGAAGATTTTCATTATTTTAATGTTTTTAGATATTTTGAGATCCTTCCCAAACCACTCATGACATAATCGGAAGGAGTACCATACCCAAAGCGGACATAACCTTCCATTCCATGCCATTTTCCAGCAGTCAGCAATACGGAATAATTATCACGTAGTGAGTAAACAAATTCTTCTGAAGTAATTGGAACATTAAGTTTTGCAAATGTAATAGCTGCAGCCTGCGGTCGAGTAATTGTTAAAGCTGATTCTTTTTCAGACCAATCGTAAAGTATATTTAAATTATGAATTAAATGTTCTTTGGTACGGCTCAGTATTTTCTTTCGCCGAGATTCTTCCAAAATTCTCGATGCGACCCAGTCACTTAAATAGGCAACATTAATTACAGTATAATCATGAAATGACCATGCCCTACTGATATAATCTTCAGAACCCACACTCCACCCCAAACGCAAACCCGGTAGACTATAAGCTTTTGATAATCCGGCATTGACTATTGTTTTATCCGTAGCACCTGCAAAAGATCTGCACTCATTCCCATCCAGTTCAGCTCCGCGATATACTTCATCAGACAGTAACCAACAATCTATTTCATTCGCAAGGTCAATAATTTCATCCATGACATCATCTTTTATCAATGCACCTGTAGGATTATTTGGATTGCAGACAGCTATCATTTTTGTTTTAGAAGTGATTTTAGATCGTACTTCATCTAAATCCCATTGCCAGCCTGATGCCTGATGTATTGGGCATTCATGCACAGTAATTCCAAAACTGCGGGCTAAATGCCCAATTTGTAAGTAATTAGGTATCATATAAATGATCTCATCGCCCTCATTTAACTGTGTCATAACTGAAAGAAAGTTCGCTTCTGCAGATCCGGATGTAATCAGAATATTTTCAATGGAAAATTGTCTACCATAGATATCCGCTATACGTTTGCGTAATTCAGGTGTCCCATTGGTGTAACCGTAATACAAGTTTTTATTCAGTAATTCATTTTGTTCATCCTCCGTAAGAATTTCATTCAATTTCAAAGGATGAACACCGCTTTCAGATAAATTATAATCCACTTCATTTTCAAAGAGTGATTGATTCCGTTCTAATTCGAAAATTTCAAATTTCATGATTGATACTCCAAACTTGTTTCATACACCGCCGTTGCGATTTGAATATCCTGTACTGCTACACCTGTAAGATCTGCTACTGTGATATCCGCTTTTGTATTTCTTCCTTTATCATTTCCACTTAGCACATTTCCTAGTTCAACAATATCACTTTTTTGTATGATACTCTTTCTCAAACCATGGGAAATTTCGCCTCTTTGAATAGATTGGGAAATACTATCGGTAACAACAAGATTTGCTTTTGCCAAAATGTCTGCTTCTAGTTCCTGTTTCTGCGGTGTATCTGAACCAATGGCAGTGATATGTGTTCCAGGAAGAATATCTTTTGTATGAAGCAATGGACCCTTGGCAGCAGTAGTAGTAATAATGATATTACAATTTTTTGCAACATCTCCAGTTGTATTTGCACATTCAACTGAAAATCCAAAAGATGTTATATCCTTTTTATATTTATTCATTTTTTGTTCATTTCTTCCCCATGCTATCACTTTTCTACAATCTGTAACTAATTTTAAATATTGAATCTGCATCCGGGCCTGTAAACCAGTCCCAATTACACCTATACACTTCACAGGATTGGATAATAGTTCAGCACAAATGGCCCCTGCAAGAGCAGTTCTTAAATCAGTTAAATAGGCATCATCTGCTAATATAGCTAAATTTTTTCCAGTCTTCTGATCAAATATCAACATAAGCCCAGCTCCATTGGGTAGACCCAATTTTTCATTTTCATAAAAACCTGATGCAATCTTGATCACAAAATATTTATCATTAGTTATATAACCATATTTAATATGAACATCACCAGGCGGATTATCGAAGGATAATTCCCCTACTGGTGGTACAACGGATCTACCTTCCGAATAAGCAATGAAACCGTCTTTAATCTTTGGGATCAGATCAAGGTCTTTTACAATATCTATAATTGAATCTTTTTTTAGTATTCGCATTTTATATTCTTTATAGCTCCGGATATTGTATTCATTTAAAAAAATAAACCAAGAGTCTCTTTACTGGGACATGTCAATACTGACGGTATTGTTTCCTGATATAGTACATAAGATTCTGGCAATTTTGAATGTAATTCATTGGCTGTGAAAATAGACCATTCGGAATGTGATGGCCCATAATGATGTCGCAGGTCCCAAGATGTGTAAATAATCCAATAAGCATATTCCTGAAGAATCACTCTGTTCCTGACTCCTAAATCTGAAATATCAGTATATTGTGAAATATCATAATATCCTGAAAATATAGCTCTTTGGGTTACGTCAAATAATGTTGACGAAGATGATAGCCCCCATTTCTTTTGTAAAGTATGGTGTAAACCTATATCTGTTAAATGATGCAGAACATGCTCTACTACTTCCATTACCTGATCGGGTACGTCTTCCATAATAATGTCACATACACTATTTATATTATCTAATTCTTCCATAACATTATCACGATTTAACGACTCTTTTTCACCATAAAATAATGGTATAAAAGTTTTATATTTGTAAAGATTTGTAAGAAGTATCTGCTGCAATAAAGTATCTGTATTTTCATTTATAACAAACATATCCTTTATCATCATGGCAACATTTTCCATAAATTGATTTGAAATATCATCTCCTGCAATAAGAGTGATTCCACAAACATTAATTGTTTTCGTAAAAAATGAATAAGAATCAATGGGTGTAATTTCTCCTAATTGATAAAGTTCATCAGGAACATTTCCATCCCCTATCTTTTGAATACAATCCAATGTAACAGTATTACCTAATGTGATATTTTCTTGTTTACAGGAGTATAAAATAATAACGAAGAAAGTTGGCAATAAATAATAATGAAAAACCTGTTTAATAAAAGTTTTCAATGCCATTTTTTGTTACAGGGAATTTCTTATTTTTTCAAGCAAATCCTTTGTTGCCTGAATACCTTCCATTTCACCTAATATATTGCCCTCGTATTCGATACCTATATAACCCTTATACCCTGCGGCCATAACAATATCGATCATTTTCTTATAATCTGAATGCATCTCATTCCCATCTTTATCAAACTCGTTACTTTTTGCAGATACAGCTTTCGCATAAGGCATTAATTCTTTCATACCTTTATACCGATCGTACCATTTGTCATTGCCTATATGGAAATTTCCAAAATCGGGTAAGGTGCCACACATGGGATGGTTAACACTTTTTATCACACCAGCCAACCACTCACCATTACTTGAAAGACCGCCATGATTTTCAACAATTACGTTTATATTATGTTTTTCCCCAAAATCAGTCAGCTTTCTTAATCCATCAGCAGCAAGTTTCATTTGATCTTCATAAACCCCTTCACTTGCTGCATTAACACGGATAGAATGGCAGCCAAGGAATTTTGCAGCTTCAACCCATTTAAAGTGGTTCTCAACAGCTTTTATTCTTTTTTTCTCATCTGGGTCACCTAATCGGCCTTCATTATCACACATGATAAGAAGACTTTTTACTCCCAGATCATCTGCTCTAGATTTCATTTCAGTTAAATAGGATCGGTTTTCGGCTTTATCGAAAAAAAAGGAATTAACATATTCTACTCCATCCAGATCAAAATCATTTTTAGTAACCTTACAAAAATCAAGATGGTCTAATTTCCCTGAGTATAGGGCACGGTGCAATGACCACTCTGCCAGAGATATTTTAAAGGGAAATTTTTCTATTTTGAACAATGAGCATCCTGACAAGGTAAATCCACCAGTTATGATGGATGAAGTTTTAAGAAATTTCCGGCGATTCAAGTTACTTTGTCACAGTTTTCGTATTCGAACATTGCGGTAATAAACTTCTTCTCCATGATGCTGCAGTCCAACATAGCCTTCACTGGCCTTGGCAAAGTTTGGCATTGTTTTGAATTTACTGTTTTCGATTAATGCTACTAACTCTGGACTGCCCAGCACAAATTCAACAATCTTTGATCCGTTTAACCAATACTCAACATAATTATTTTGAACTTTAACTTTTACTTGGTTGAATTCACCCACTGGTTTCAATGATTTATTGGTCGGAGCGATAAGATCGTATAAAGCACCGGCAGATGTTTTAGCATTTTTCCCATCTCGGTGTGCTTTATCATCTAATACCTGCATCTCAAGTGCTGATTGCCATATCCAGTCATTTTCTTCCGTAGCATGATGAAATATACCGCTGTTTCCTGCAGCGGAAGTTTTCCATTCCAACTCAAATTCAAAATCCTTGTACTTATCTTTCGTTATTATATCTACTGTTGGCTGAAATGGAATGGTTTTGAGTTCACCATCTTTGATTTCCCAACAGGTCCAGGGCATTTCATCGATTTTATACCCTCGCATTCCGTAGACTTCTTTGCCATCAAATAAGGTTATCCAGTTCATATGTTGTTTATTACATCCTGTAATTAAACTAAAAAATACGATTAAGCTAATTTTTTTCATGAGCAAATTATTCCTTTTTTGGGTTCCATTCACCTTTAGCAACTTTAGGAATAAAATCATCGAGTCCCGGAGGCGGAAATGGTATTGTTTTATCTTGCTCAGCAGACATATAAGCTGTCATGAGCAGTTCTGTTACCTTCACACCATCATCAAAATTTTCTTCCGGTCGATTCCCTGCTAAGAAACTTTGAACCATATGCCTATTCTCTGCCGTGTATCCGTATGTATCAACTTCACTACTGATGACCGGCATTTCTCCTGATTCTGCATTTTGTTTTTCCACCAGATCTTCTGCTTCCACTCCAGCAACTTTTCGACTGAAGAAAACTTTTAAATCTGAATCCAGTGTATTTATAAACATGGAATATTCAGGCCCAAAAAGTTCCATACTTAATCGGAGTCCCGCACCGACAAAACACCAGGAAGTAGTTGTTTCCACCACAAGGTTATTACCATTTTCATCTTCATATTCAATTAAGGATCGGGCAAAGTCTTCCGCAGGACGGTTTAAATAATCAGTTTTTCCATTACTATTATTAGATAAAACTTGAGCGTATTCAGGACGTTGCCATTTCAGGCAGGATGCATAAGCGTTGACTGATTTGGGTTTTAATGAATCTCTGGGATCGCCTGGTTTCGTTAACATAAAGCGTGCTTCTTCAACAGAGTGGCACATCATATCATTCAGTACTCCTCCACCTTGTAACTCTCCTTCCCAAAACCACGGCATGTGAGGTCCACTATGCTCTTCTGCAGCACGTGCTAGATACGGACGTCCAGTAGCTTTTGCACCACGTTCCCATATAATTTCTTTGCCACGCGTTACAGATGGTGCGAAAACTTGATTTTCCAAATAGCCATCCAATAGCCCCACTCTATTCGTGAGTTCGAGTACTTTTTTTGCTTCCTTTACATTTCTACCTAATGGTTTCTCACAGGTAATTCCAATCAGTTCACCCTTTCCCAATTCGATGGCTGCTACAATCTCTTCCATAATTTCAATTCGTGTAAAATTAGGTGAACAAATCCAAAGGGCATTTATTTCAGGATTCGCAATTAGTGCTGTGACAGAATCATAGGCCTGGGCATTCCCTACGTTTAAGGTCCGTGCCAAAGCTGCAGAAGTTTCCGCAGATTCTCTTGTTCGAGACATTACACCTAGTACATCACAATCTCTTACACCAATCAAGGATTGAATATGAAAACGGGTAATAAAGCCGCCACCAATAAATCCAATACCGATTTTTTTATTTAACATTGGTTAATCCCCTTCCATCAATTGATTTTTAAATGTTGAGTAAAAAAGTACCATAGTAATAAAACCGATGGCAGATAATGTGTACCAAAAATTTGAATAATCAAAAACATTATTAGCAGTATAGATATTTTGCAGATAACCGGATAGCCAACCGCCGATCACTGGACCACCTCCAAGTATGATAATTCCAAATACAGTCTGGGCAGAATGACGAATATCTTTATCCGCAAGTTTATCGATATAAATATAGGCACTTGCGAAAAAAAATGCATAGCAGAATCCATGGAAAGCCTGACTAATAACAATGAGCCAAATCGGTAAACTTTCAGACCCAAAAATAGCATAACGTAGAAAATATGCAGATACACCGATGGAAATCACTTTATGGAATCCTAACTTTTTCAAAAAATATCCTAAATAAGCCATGGTCAATATTTCTGCAAATTGACCGATGGTCATAGCAGGCCCTATTTGACTATCCGGTATTCCAATATTGGATAAAAATGGTGCCGTTTGTAAAAAATAGATCTGGTGAATGGCGCTAATAGCTAAACTGGTAATGACCAGTACAGTGAAAGAAGTCATTCCAAAAAGTTTAAATGCTTTTTTGAAGGCTAATTTTTCTACCATATCTTTCCTAGGATGGGTAGCAGGTAATGAAAAACAAAATGCACCATAAAAGATGGAAATTATACCGGAAAATTTTAAGGCATCTACCAAACGCGCTGTTACATCTGAGACTTCTTCACCTACAAAAAAAGGTGGCATCAATTGAAAATCTAAATTATTCTGCAGCCAAATCATAGGAAAGACCCAACTAGCGACAATCCAACCTAATGTACCCCAAACACGAATTTTTGGAAAATTAACATCTGAGTCATTTATATGGGAGAAAGTGATGGAATTAGATAAAGCCAAAGTCGGCATATACAATATACTGTAGAGAATGGATAAAACGAGCCATGGTATATATTCTGTCTGGTAAGCAGTCATCCATTTAACAATACCGCCAGCAGTTACTAAAATGGCCAAGATTCGTTCCGAATTAAAATATCGATCTGCCATCTGCCCAGCAATAAAAGGGGCAGTTATGGCCCCAATGGAACCAGACAAGCCCAAAACCATTCCAATTTGTGACCCAGTAAAACCCAATCCGCCATTTATTACTGGTGCGGATAAAAATCGCGCTGTAACAGGCAACCATGCTCCCCATAAAGCATACTGGAGAAACATCATGGCGCTAAGACGGATCTTATTCGTCATAAACTTTTTAGTAAAGTATTATATGAGGCGTCGTTTCTTCGGATCCCACTCCACGCGGCGGCCAGTCAAATAAGATTCTGTAGCCATGGCACAAGTAACAGCCTCCTGGAAGGCAACTTCCATATTACATTTAGGTTGAGTGCCACTTCGAATAGAATCAAGCCAGTCTTTAATATGAAGATGTGTCGGGTCTACCCGCTTCCCTTCTTTATATGTATAAAGCAGCCCTTTATTTGCAAAATATTGAGAAGTTGCAGAAGTTACTCCATCTATCTGTTTTGAACCTGGTGAGTAGGTATATATGGGATATTTCGAATTAATGGCACCACTTTCTAGCCGTTCTTTATATTGAGTGGATGCTTGATCCGCCTTAACAGAAAAGCCACCTACATTACCAACATTAGATTGACCACCTAATACCATGGTTGCATCATGCCCCATGATCCTATTGCCACGATTATCATTTGATGATAGGGTTGCGCTGTAAAGAAGCGTTAAATCCTTTTCAGGGTATTCCAAAGTTGTGTGCCAGACATCTGGCACATCCCTTCCATCTTTGTAGAAATAGATGCCCCCGGATGAAGATGCATATTTGGGAATCCCCAAATCCATAATCTGGTTCATGGCATCAAAATCATGTGAAAAAAGATCACCCGAAAGACCAGTACCATAATCGTACCAACACCGCCAGCGAAAGAATCGTCTCAGGGCTTCTTCGCCATAGGGGATTTTGTTTGGAGATGGTTCCTGAAATGTATCCCAGTCAAGATTCTTTTCATTGGCCTTTGGATCAATCGTCCAAACCCAGGCTCCCCAGGGAGAATTGCGGTTTGTGGTAATTTCAACAAGGTTGATTGGTCCCAGCAATCCTTTATCAATAATCTGTTTAGCTTTATAATTGGCTTCAACTTGCCTGTTTTGGTGACCAAGCTGCAGGGTAATACCTGTCTCCTTTACAGTATCATACATGTCGACTGCTTCCTGAAAAGTACGAGTAAGCCCTTTTTCACAGTAAACATGTTTCCCTGCTTTAGCCGCATCAATTGCAATCCTAGAATGCCAATGATCCGGTGTAGCAATAATAACTGCATCAATCTCTTCATTAGCTAGTAAATCTTTGTATTGGCGGTAACGAGTTGCTGCACTGGATGGTTTTCCACCAGGACGAACTTCATTTTGGGATGCATCCACACCTGCTTCTGCTCGTTTATCAAATAGATCACACACACCCAATAAGGAACAATTCAAGTCTTTCTGAGACATAAAGGTATTAAATGCCTTATCCATTTTATTTTTTTTGAAATTTTTATAAGCATTATCTGTCCACCATTTTGAAGCAAAGCCAGCCCCTCGAACCAAATGCCCACCTCGTCCACCGTAACCGATAACACCTATATTAAGATGTTTTGAATCTGTGATCTTTTTCACCACGGCCGGCGCTTTTTTTTCATCGATAAGGTCCGCCAATAAATTGGACCGCTTGATGGATTCAACTTTTATTTTCTTCCACAGATTAGCAAAGAATATTCCCAATACTGGAACAGTGGCTAATGCTTTTATGAATTCTCTTCTATTTTGGTCATTTGGTTGTTTATTTTGATTTTCACTCATAAGACTTCCTTTAGGCGGACCGATTTTCAATAAGACGATCCAAACCAATAATATGGCTAGTTGGAAAATAGTATAGGATAAAAAGTGCACAGGCTTCGATTAAATTTTTATTCACAGTCAGATAGTTTCCTTCTCCTGCTTTGGAATATTCCAACCCAATCAATGGTGGGGCAAATAAATAATATAATAGGATTAGAACCATACCACAGATGGCTGCATATCGAGAAAATAATCCCAGCATGAGGCATAAGCCAACCAGAGTTAAACCCCACATATTCACAAAATCTGAAATGGTCAGTAAAGTTGGATCAGAAACGATGGTTTTGGCCCATTCAGAAAAAATCCATTTTGAATCCAAAAGGTAGCCTATGGATGACCAGTAAGGGTTCAGGACTTTGGATAATCCTTCATAAAGGATATGCCATCCAATCAGTAAACGAAGAGCAACCAATCCATAAAACTGTGCATTATTCAAGGTAATGTTTGGCGAAATGGAGTGCAGTTTTTCGTTCATTTTTTCTTCCAATATTTTAATTGTTAAAATAAATCAGAGCCCAAGCATAACTGAAAACTATTTCAGAATCAATACTGGTTTTCAGGGAATATTCAGAATGACCTATAAAATAATTATACCTTTTAATTAGTATGGTTCCTTCCCAAAATCAAAACCAATTTCTTATAGAGAAAATTGTAGGTATAATTATAGTTAAGAGAATTTCAATTGGCTAAGAAATATTGGAATAAATATTATGCAAACCATCACAACTTAGAAGAACCAATAAGTTTTACTAAATCAATAATTAAACTTGTACCGGAGAATTGTAAAATGATGGAATTGGGTTGGGGCAATGGTAGAGACTCATTTTATTTTGCAAGAATGGGACATTCTCTGTGGGCTTGTGTTCAATATGACGTAATCATTAATACATTACCAACTCTTAAAAATAATTCACCACATTTTTATATTAATTATATCAGGGATATAAAAACTATTCCTGATATGAAATTTGATAGAGTATATTGATCTAAATAAATTTATTCTGATGGTTCAGATGGGACCAGTTTAGAAATCAATGCTATAAAAACTTTGGAATCACCATTCCTGTCTTCTTTTTATATTCGGCCCACTCCGGGTAACGAGACATAGATGCCTCTTTTTGAAGAATATTTACCAGAAAAACAGCAATCCAGACCCAAGCTAGAATAGCCCAGGGAATCCAGTGCTGCACAATAAGAGCATAGGATCCATAGAGCATGATTTCGCCAAGATAATTGGGGTGGCGTATATATTTAAATAGGCCTTCTCGAATAAGACCAGATCGATATTTTAGTGTAAAATATTTCTGACTATCAGCTGTCATCATGATAACCACACCAAGAGTATGGATACAGATTGCAGTAGTCAGGATTGGTAAACTCGCTATTTTCTGATCTGGACCAAGAATCCCTGAAATTAAAAGATAAGGAAAGGCCCAATAGGGTCCCAGCACC
>CAJWHW010000010.1:0-58472 GCA_913040915.1 uncultured Fidelibacterota bacterium
TCCTTATTGCCAGTAGTTGTAACAAAAATATGACCTTTATCTAAGGCTTTTTCTACAGTAGTAACTTCAAATCCTTCCATGGACGCCTGCAAAGCACAGATTGGGTCGATTTCAGTAACTAGGACTCTGGCACCATAACCACGCATGGATTGGGCACAACCACGGCCAACATCACCATAACCACATACAACAATTGTTTTTCCTGCTACCATCACATCTAAAGCTCTTTTTAACCCATCAGCTAAAGATTCACGACAACCATAAATATTATCGAATTTGGATTTAGTGACAGAATCATTTACATTGTAGGCTGGAAAGAGCAAGTGTCCATCTTTTTCCATTTGGATCAAACGATGTACACCGGTAGTTGTTTCTTCTGATACACCTATAATATTTTTTGCTACATTATGCCAATGGCATGGATCCTTTTCTAAAACTTCACGAAGTAATTTCTCTATAATTTGCTCTTCTTCAATTTCTGTGGTGATTTCAGGGGTATCATTATATTTAGTGTAATAATTCTCCAGTTCAAAACCTTTATGAATTAATAATGTTGCATCACCACCATCATCAACAATTAAATCCGGCCCTAAACCGTCAGGAAAGGTGAGTGCCTGCAATGTGCACCACCAATATTCTTCTAATGTCTCTCCTTTCCAGGCAAAAACAGGTACCCCTGCTTTTGCAATAACAGCAGCTGCATGATCTTGAGTTGAAAATATATTACAGCTTGCCCAACGAACATCCGCACCAAGTTCAACAAGGGATTCAATTAAGACTGCTGTTTCTACAGTCATATGTAAAGAGCCTGTTATCTTTTTCCCTGCTAATGGTTTTTCTGTCCCATATTTCGTACGTGTGGCCATTAAACCAGGCATTTCTTTTTCTGCAATATCTATAGCCTTCCTGCCATCCTCAGCAAGATTTATATCCTTCACCCTATATGGCAAAGATTCTACGATAGGTTGTGTTAAAGTTTGTACCATATTTTCCTCTATAATTTGGACCGAAGTGTATCGGCAAGGTCAGTTTTTTCCCAGGTGAAAGCATCTAATTCGCGGCCAAAGTGACCATAGGCAGCAGTTTGTCTGTACCTTGGCTTTTTCAAATCTAAATGTGCAACTATTTCACCTGGACGTAGCGGAAATACTTCCCGTGCAAGTCCAGTAAGTTCTTCATCATTCTTTTTCCCTGTACCAAAAGTTTTTACATAAAATGATGTTGGTTCTGCTACACCAATACTGTATGATAATTGGATTTCACATCGTTCAGCTAATTCTGCAGCTACTATATTTTTTGCTATATAGCGTGCCATATAGGTTGCACTTCTATCTACTTTAGATGGATCTTTACCTGAAAAAGCACCACCACCATGGGGTGCATAACCACCATAAGTGTCTACAATGATTTTCCTACCAGTAAGTCCTGTGTCAGCAGACGGGCCACCATAGACAAATCTTCCAGTGCCATTTACAATAAAATCTTCCGAATATGGATATCCATAAGCATCCAGGACTGGCATAATGATATGTTTGGATACCTCATTCTTTACAAATTTAAGTTCTTTTTCTTCTGAACCATATTCATTAATCATGTCATCATGCTGTGTTGCGATGACAACATTTTCAATGGAAACAGGCGTACCATTCTTATAATTAACTGAGACCTGAGATTTACCATCTGGTCGAAGCCAAGGAATAGTCATACTTTTTCGAAGTTTAGTTAACCTTTCGGTTAATCGATGAGCGATTTGAATCGGCAAGGGCATCAATTCTGGTGTTTCTGTACAGGCATACCCAAACATCAATCCCTGATCCCCTGCACCCTGTTCTGATAAATTTTCAGAGTCAACTCCCTGGGCAATTTCAGGGCTTTGTTCGTGGAGCATGGATATAACTTTTACTTTCTCAGGATCTACTCCGCTGTTACCTTCATGGTAACCAATATCACAAATTGTATTTTTTACAACTTTTTCTACTTCTGTAACACCTTCAGTTCGGACTTCTCCAGATACTACTATGACTCCTTTTGTCGCCAAAGTTTCACACGCTACATGTGCATTAGGATCCTTTGCTAAAATATCATCTAGAATAGCATCTGATATTGCATCGCAGGCTTTGTCAGGATGTCCTTCCGTGACAGATTCGGACGTAAATAAAAATTGACTCAATTGAACTTCCTTTAATTGTTAATGGTTTGGTGAGAAAAAAAAATAGAATTGGGCAGAAAATTACTATTATTCATTCACTAATACTGCTTTGTTTTTATACAAAATTCTCTGTAGATCCTTGCTAATTCTTGTAACATTTCAACGGAAGATTGAAAGTTATATGACATAATGTGTTCTACATTCAACCCTATAGGCACCTTTAAATCATTCGTAGAAATAAAATTAAGAGTATCATTTAGCACTTCAATGGCTACATCTAGAGATCTTTCAGTCATTGATCCAGGTCTACCCTGTAGATATCGCTCTGTTTCAGCAGGGATTTCCACGCCTAACCATTTTAAAAAATCAATATTTTTTTGCGATGAAACTGGGGCAAAACTTAGTAAAATCCTTCTCGGAAATGTTTTTGATTCATCACATTGTTTTTGGTAAAAATCTATCATTTTTATGACCTTGGCAGAGTCATATAAGACCTGGGTAGTAAAAAACTCTGATCCATGATTTGTTTTTTTGATCAAATTCATCGATTCTTTAACCCGACTTGGAATAGCAATACCTCCACAGAATATATCACCACCATTTGAATTAAAATCACTTGAAATAGCACTTAGCATTTCCTTTACAGACGGTCCAGGGTATTTAATCGAACTAGATTCACCGCCAACAATAATCATATTTTCTATCTCAAATTCCTTATTAGTTTGTTCCATCCATTTTAATTGAATGTCAAGTGGCTCATGAACAACGACCCGATTTACAATCGCTTCAATTCCAACAATATCTTGCATCATTCGGCCAAATTCTCTTGGCTCGCCGCGTTTTTGACTGGAGACAGGTCTATCTCCTCTACTATTTTCATCATGAACTTCCGGAATATTGATGGCATCTATATGAGTTTGGGATAGCAATGAACTGATAATCTCTGCATAGGAATTCAACGTGCCGTCCTTTTCCCTTGGTGGTAGGATTTCATATGCAACTACAGGTCTTTTCGGTTTTTTTACTTTATCTCTAATTCTCATATATTATTATTTATTTTTTAATACGCTGAAATAACGTGATTCAGGATGGGAAAATATCCATCCGCAAACAGATGCGGTAGGCCACATAGCTCTCGTTTCTGTGAGAGTAACACCGATCATATTCTCAACATCCAACAGTTTCCAAATTTTATCTTTTTCTGTATGGTCAGGACAAGCCGGGTATCCCGGTGCCGGTCGAATGCCAATGTATTTCTCTTTTATTAATTCATCATGGGAAAACTTTTCATCCTTAGCAAAACCCCAGTATTCTTTTCGAATTTTCTCATGTAACCACTCAGCACTTGCTTCTGCAAAGCGATCTGCTATTAATTTCACCATAATAGAACTATAATCATCGTGATTAGACTCATACTTTTCTACAAGTTTTTTCAATCCATGTCCAGCAGTTACAGTGAATACTCCTAGGTGATCGCTCCCTTCAGAAGAAATGAAATCTGCTAAACAATAATTAGGCTGTTTACCTTTATTAATAAGCTGACGTGGATAATTAAATGTTATATTATCTTCATAGAGAACGATATTTTCATTTTCTGATTTTGCCGGAAAAATGCCGAAGATCATTTTAACTGTTAAAGATTCATAATCTATTAATTCCGAGAGTAATCTTTGAGCATCATCAAATAATTTTTGAGCTTCTGAACCTTTTTTAGCATCATTTAGAATTCCAGGATATATACCTTTTAATTCCCAAGCATGAAAAAAAGGTGTCCAATCAATATAACTAGCTAGTTCCTTAAGAGAAATATTTTTTACAGTTTTTCTACCAATTGAGTTTGGCTGATAAGGTTTATATTTAAGATTTGGTTTTCTTGAACGTGCTTCTTTTATATTTATTTTTTTAATTGTTTGTTGATTCTGATAGAATTTCTCACGTATTGAATTATAATCATCTGTGGTTTTTTGGATAAGTAATTCTTTTTGTTCGGGTTTTAATAATTGGCCCACCACTCCCACGCATCTACTTGCATCTAGAACATGAAAAACAGATTTTGGATATTTTTCTTCTATTTTTATAGCTGTATGTTTTTTACTAGTTGTAGCACCTCCTATTAGAAGAGGAGTTGTAAAATTTTTCCTTCTCATTTCAGATGCAACATGTACCATTTCATCCAAACTTGGAGTAATGAGACCTGATAATCCGATTAAATCCGCATTTAATTCTATGGCGGTTGATAAAATCTTATCTGCTGGGACCATAACCCCTAAGTCCACAATTTTATAGCCATTACAGCCTAGAACTACTCCAACAATATTTTTACCAATATCGTGTACATCTCCTTTAACAGTAGCTAAAACAATCGTACCATTTGTTAAATCTTCCAAACCTTTTGATTCTTTTTCCTTTTCGATAAATGGCACCAAATACGCCACAGCTTTTTTCATTACCCGAGCAGATTTCACCACTTGGGGTAAAAACATTTTTCCGGCTCCAAAAAGATCTCCTACCCTATTCATACCATCCATAAGGGGCCCTTCTATAACCTGAATTGGTTTTTCCAACTGATCACGTGCTTCTTCAGTATCAGCTTCAATATATTTATCGATCCCTTCCACCAATGAATGAGACAACCTTTCTTTAACAGGTAAGGATCGCCAAGCAATATCTTGAATTTTCTGCTTTTTCTTTGCTCGGTAATTTTCAGCCAATTCGACTAACCTATCCGTAGAATCGATACGGCGATCAAATAAAACATCTTCAATAGATTCTCTTAAGTCAGAATCGATATCATCATAAACAACCAACTGACCTGCATTGACTATCCCCATATCCATACCATTCTGGATTGCATGATATAAGAAACAGGAATGCATAGCTTCTCGCACAGGATTATTTCCCCGAAAAGAAAAAGACAGGTTGCTGACACCACCGCTGATGTGGACACCGGGCATTTTATCTCTAATTGTTTTTGCAGCATCTATAAATGCTTTCCCGTACTGATTATGTTCTTTAATGCCAGTTGCTACTGCAAAAATATTTGGATCAAATATGATATCTTCTGGTTTTAACCCAACCTTTTCAGTTAAAATATTATAAGCTCGTTCACAAATATCCACCTTACGCTTGTAGGTATCGGCCTGACCTTTTTCATCAAAGGCCATAACAATTACAGAAGCACCATATTTTTTTATTATTTTTGCATGGTGGATAAATTCGTCTTCACCTTCTTTTAATGAGATAGAGTTAACTACTCCTTTTCCCTGTATATTTTTTAAACCTGTTTCAATCACAGTCCATTTTGAAGAATCAATCATAATGGGAACTTTGGATATTTCCGGTTCAGATGCAATTAAACGTAAAAAATCTTCCATTGCTTGTTCTGAATCAATTAGGCCATCATCCATGTTCACATCAATTATTTGTGCCCCATTTTCTACTTGCTGCCTAGCAACGGAAAGTGCTTCTTCATATTGATTTTCTTTAATGAGTAGGCGGAATCGTTCCGATCCTGTCACATTGGTACGTTCTCCCACATTGATAAAATTAGATTCAGGTCGAATTACTAAAGGCTCCAAGCCGCTTAATTTTGTATAGGGTTCAGTTTTCGGTATTTTTCTTGGTTTTATATCTTGGACAGAGTTTGAAAAGGCTGCAATATGATCTGGTGTTGTTCCGCAGCATCCACCAATAATATTCACTAAACCTGATTCTGCAAATTCTTGGAGAAAATTTGACATTTGATCTGGGGTCTCGTCATATTCTCCGAATTCATTGGGTAGTCCAGCGTTTGGATAAACCATTATATTAGTATCCGCAATCTTAGAAAGGGCATCTATATAGGGACGTATTTGTTCTGCTCCGAGAGCACAATTCAAGCCTACTGCAAGAAGGTCAGCATGCCGAATTGAATTCCAAAATGCATCAACCGTTTGCCCTGATAAGAGACGTCCACTGGCATCAGTAATTGTTCCTGAAACAATGACTGGTATCTCTTCCCCTATTTCTTCGTATAAATTTTGAATTGCAAAAAGTGCTGCTTTACAATTCAGAGTATCAAATACAGTTTCGATCAATAATAAATGAACACCGCCATCAATTAAACCCTTAGATTGTTCAAAATAAGAATCAACTAACTCATTAAAAGTCACATTTCTAAAACCTGGATTTGAGACATCCGGACTCATAGAAGCTGTTTTATTTGTAGGCCCTAAAGCACCACAGACAAAACGTGGTTTTTCAGGATCCATTGCAGTGAATTCATCCGCAACTGATCGGGCAATTTTGGCTGCTGCTTTATTCATATTATAGACTAAATCTTCCATTTGATAATCAGCTTGGGAAATACGCGTTGAATTAAATGTATTGGTTTCAATCAAATCTGCACCTGCAGTTAAATAAGATTCATGTATCTCTTTTACAATATCTGGTTGCGTCAAAGATAGTAAATCATTATTCCCCTTTAAATCACACGGATGATTTTGGAATATTTCACCACGGAAATCCTTTTCACTTAGCTCATAAGATTGCACCATAGTTCCCATGGCACCATCAAGAGTTAGGATTTTATTTTTTAATATATTTTTTATTTTTTGCATAAAAAAAACCGGTGCTAAGTCCGGCTTCTAAATTTAGAACCTTTTTAGCGTTTATTTTATGTCGCGGCAATACGGTGCAAATCACGACTTGATGAAATTATGAAAACTGTCTTAAGTATTCAAATATTTTTAAATAATACTTATAATTTGTTTTTTCTATGTATGATTTTTTAATGAAGGGCCTGCATTTAGGATCACATCATCACCTAAATCATATTTTTTATAATTTGATTGAAATTTCTTTACCAATTCTTTTGCTGATCTATGGTAATCATCTATATTGGCCCATGTACGAATTGGATTTAATAATTTTGAATTGACATCTCCTAATGTAATTGGAATTTGGATTCCAAAATATTTATCTATCTCAAAGTCTGATTTTTCAATTTCACCATTAAGAATATTATTGATAATCTCCCTTGTGTCAGGTAGACTGAAACGTTTAGCTCCGGATTTCGCATTTGCACCTACCCAACCTGTATTTACTAAATAAACATCCACGGTAAATTGTTCCATTTTTTCTTTTAATAATCTGGCATATCTGAGCGGGTGCAGTGTCAAAAATGGTCCGCCAAAGCAAGGTGAAAAAGTCGCTGTAGGTTCTGTAATTCCACGTTCTGTCCCTGCCACTTTTGCAGTGTACCCACTAATAAAGTGATACATGGCCTGATCTGCTGATAACTTTGCCACAGGCGGTAAAACACCATAGGCATCACAGGTTAGAAAAATTATTTTCTGGGGATGTCCCGCCATACTTGGCTGACCTTTTCCATAAACAGAATTATCAATATGGTTTAATGGATAGGAAACTCTCGTATTATCAGTTTTTGAATTATCGTTGAAATCAATCTGCTTTGTTTCAGGATCATAAACGACATTTTCCAGTAGCGCACCTTCCCTAATTGCATTATAAATATCCGGCTCATCTTCAGGATTTAGATTGATTACTTTTGCATAACAACCACCTTCGAAATTAAATATACCATCATCTGACCAGCCATGCTCATCATCGCCAATCAAAGGACGACTAGGCTCGGTTGATAAGGTAGTCTTACCTGTACCGGATAATCCGAAAAAAATCGCAGGGTTATCCCCATTTTCAAATACATTTGCGGAGCAATGCATTGACAAGACACCTTTTTGGGGAAGCATATAGTGTAAAACAGAAAAAATTCCTTTTTTCATTTCACCACCGTATTCTGTCCCTCCGATAATTGCTAATCTTCGACCTAAATGAAATAAAATGAAAGTTTCAGAATTCATGCCTAATGCTTCATAATCATCATTTGTTACATCCGATGCATTTATAATAGTAAACCCAGGATCAAAGCCGTTTAATTCACCGTTTTTCGGACGAATAAACATATTATGGACAAAATGTGCCTGCCAGGCTTTCTTGGCAATAAAACGTACACTAAGAGAATAATTTGGATCCGCACCTGCGTATCCATCGAAAACATAGCTTTTACTATCATCGGAAGTATTGTAAAAATTAATCACCTTATCATATAATTTATTAAAAATATCTTCAGATATTTTTCTATTGATAGGGCCCCACCATATTTTGTCTACTGAACTAGGCTCATCTACAATATATTTATCCTGCGGGGATCGACCAGTATAAATTCCTGTATCAACCATCGCTGCACCCCTTAAACCAACTACACCTTCTCCGTTATTAACAATATCGCTAACCATAGTTTTCACAGATAAATTTCTGTAAACATTCTTTAGATTATTAAAACCTAGTTTATCTAGACCAAGATCATTTCCTGATATTTTCATCTATTATTGATGCCCTTAAGATGCATGTGGGTGGCTTTTTTTATAAATTTCTTTCATTTTTTGCGGATTTACTTTTGTATATATCTGTGTTGTAGAAATACTGCTATGACCCATTAGTTCTTGAATGGAACGTATATCTGCATCATTGTCTAATAAATGAGTACCGAAAGTATGGCGTAAAGTATGGGGGTTAGATCCTTCTTTACCACCTAATAGACGCTTTAAATATATTTTTATTCTTTGTTGGACTGTTCTTACGGAGATTCTTTTCTCTCCTCTTGCACAAAAAAGGGGACTCTTTAAGGGGGCTGACCAACTTATTTTCCTTTTCTTCAAATAAGAATCCAAAGCTGATCTTGCTGGTTTACCAAATGGGACAATCCGCTCTTTATTCCCTTTCCCTAGCACTTTAATAGTGTTTTTATTGGTATTTACTGAATCTATATTGAGACCTACCAATTCACTTAATCGAATACCAGTAGCATAAAATAACTCTAAAATAGCCCTATCTCTAAGACCAATCAATCTGGTTTCATCAGGCATTTGCATAAGCGTATCAATTTTACCAGTCTGAATAAAAGTGGGAATACGTTTTTCAAATTTCGGGGTTTTTATGTGTGATGCGGGATTATACGATATCACTTCAGCCTGAACCAAATACTTAAAAAATGATTTAATAGTTGCTATCTCTCTAGCAATAGTTCTTGGTTTAATTGGATCATTTTTTCTACCTGGCCTATTATCCTTCCTTTCATATTCACTACTAATAAAATGCCTAATTGCTTGTTTGTCAATCTCAGCAAAATCTGAATACATTTGATATTTATAGTTATGTAAAAAAGTCATAAACTGATCTAGATCACGTTTATATGCAGATACTGTATAGGAAGAATATCCACGCTCATATTGAAGATAGTCTAAAAATTTCAAAATGTTATTTGGACCGTTATCCGTCATAATATAACTCAATTGCCATGTTTAAATTTAAAAATTCTTGTGGCAAAGGTGCTTCATAAACAACATGCTTTTTTGACTCAGGGTGTATAAACTCTATTCTAGATGCATGTAGCGCATGTCGATTAAACTTATTTAATTCTTTTTGATAAAATTTTGTGAATTCTGGAAGAAATCCACGAGTCTTTTTTAAACCACCTCCATATTTTTCATCTCCGAATATGGGAAATCCTAAATAAGCTGAATGGACTCGAATTTGATGTGTTCGTCCCGTTTTTGGAGAAAAAGAAACTTTTGATAAATGTCTGAAGCGGGATAAAACCTTAAATTGAGTAATTGCATTTTTACCATTTTTTGATATTGTGTATGATGTAGGATCATTTCCTTTTCTACCAATAGGATTATCTATTTCACCTTCATCTTCCATTAGTGTTCCCCAAACTATGGCTGTATAATTTTTAGTAACAGACCGGGTTTGAAACTGATTTGCAATAAAAGCATGTGCTTGATTTGATTTAGCGATTAATATTACCCCAGATGTATCACCATCTAAACGATGAACAATACCTGGTCGGAATTGACCATTTATATTGGAGAGCTTCTTAAAATAATATAGTAAACCATTAACCAGAGTTCCCGATGAATTTCCTATCCCAGGGTGAACTATCATTTTTGCTGGTTTATTAATTACTGCGATAAATTCATCTTCATAAAGAATATCCAAATCCATGGATTCCGGCACCAAATTATCCGATTGGATTTTTGGTCCGTCAATTTGTACAAGAATAGAATCATTTATTTCCAAGGAATAACCTGTTTTTCTCATTTCCCCATTAACTAAGATAGAACCAGATTTAATCCAGGCTTGGATTTTTGAACGGGAATAATCTGGTAAGCGAGATACTAGAAATCTATCCAACCTTAATCCAATATCTTGTTCTTGTTGAATCTTGAATGAAATCAAGTTATAGTTTCTTCAGATGAATTTTCTTTATCTAGGACAATAGAATGATAAATGAAGAGAGACATTCCAATAGTGACAGAAGAATCAGCAACATTAAAAATATACCAGTGAAAATCACCGATCATAAAATCTAGGAAATCCACAACCTTACCATACATGATGCGATCTAATAAATTACCAAGTGCACCACTTAATATTAGTGCTAATCCATATTTGACAAGTGGATGGCCGTTACGTTCTTTCCATAGGAAACCAATAATAAATCCGGTCAATAGAATAACCATAGACAGTAAAACAAGTTTACCTCCTGGAAATGTCAATCCAAATGCCATACCTTCATTTGTAACGTATGTTAAATGAAAAAAGTCCTGAATGACAGGTTTTGATTGGTATAGTTTAAGTGAAGATTTAATCGCCCACTTAGACCAAATATCTAGAGAGACGATGGCTATGATTAGCCCAATTAGGCCCATAATTTTTTAAGATAGATTCAGTTTTTCATTTTCTTTACATTGAACACATTTCGTTGCATTGGGAACTTCCAACATTCGTTCCTCTGGAATCAAATTTTCACAGATTTTACAAATTCCAAAAGTTCCATCATTTATCCGTTCTAATGCTTTAGTAAGGGATTTATAATAATCCGATTCACGATTCATAAAATGGAATCCTTTTTCCCGCTCATAAGAATCCGTTCCTGCATCAGCCATGTGAACACTATAAACAGATTCTTGAGATAGACTGGCTGTACCTCGTGTATTTGTGTCTAATGTATCCTTGATATCATCCATTTCATGGGCAACATCTGTTAATTTAGATTCTATACTTTTTCTGAATTTTTCTAGTTTTACTTTGGAATATGATTTTATTGGCATGCGAATGTCCTTTTACATTCTTTTTAAATTTATACTATAGGTTTTATCTGTTATCTCAAAGGATCCTGAATAATCTGGATTGGAAAGTTTTTCCATAATCGTATTTGTTAATGTTTCATTCTGAAAGTATTCCTCGAATTTACCTAATGCTCTAGCAATTTGACCATCTAAATCCCAAGAAATTTTTATGCGATCTTCAACTGCAAACCCTGCATCTTTTCTCATTTTCTGAACAGTTCGTACCAAATCTCTTACTAATCCTTCTAAAATCAAATCTTCAGTTAATTCCAATGAAATTCCAACTGTAATTCCACTATCACTGGCTGCTACAAAACCCTCTTCAGCTATTGTTTCAATAAAAATATCATCACGGTTCAATACAAATTCACCATCGTTGAAATTTATTTTATGGTATATTTGAATCTGCTTTACAAGATCACCTGCATCGCTATTATCTAATAATTGTTTAATTTCAGCCAGACCTTTTCCGTATTTCTGCCCCAAAGATCTTAGGTTTGGTTTTATATTATAGGAAATAAGTTGTCCTGCTTTTGTTAATCGTTCAATTGATTTCACATTTAGTTCATCAAGAATTATATCTTTATTTTCTTCAACAAAAGCAGCTATGACATCACTTTCCATAGCATAAGATGCTTTTGCCAATGGCTGTCGAATTTTTTGATTGGATTGATTTCTTGCTGACCTACCTAATTCAACTAATTTCTTTAGAGCATCCACATTACGGATTAAATCCAAATCAATAAAAATTTCATCTGGTATTGGATAATCACAAATATGTACACTTTGTTTAGAATCTTTTTCTGAATTTCTGACTAGATTTTGATAGATTGTTTCGGATACAAAGGGCAAAATTGGCGAAATTGCTTTTATGATAATTTTTAGCACATGGTAAAGTGTAGCATATGCAGCATTCTTGTCATCATCATCTTCAGACTTCCAAAAACGCCTCCGGTTTCTCCGTACATACCAGTTAGATAGTTCCTCTAAAAATATTTCGAAAGATTTCATAAAATGGTCAACCCGAAATTCATCTAAAGATACCCGCCCTGTTTTAATCAGTAAATGTGTCTTGGCTAATATCCACTTATCTAAAATGGTCAGGCAACATTCCGAAAGCGGATGTTCTTCAGGATTAAAACCATCTACTGAAGCATAGGTTGCATAAAAAGAATATACATTCCAAAGTGTGATTAATTTTTTACGAACTTCATCAGCAGCTTTATACCCGAATAATAAATTATGTTCTACATTTTGTAGGGCATACATCCAGCGCATGACATCCACACCCATTTTTTCAGCAGCATCATCAAACCAGATTGCATTACCCCAACTTTTATGCATATCTCGACCAGTTTCATCTTTTACCAGAGCATGCCCCAGCAAGGTTTTGAAAGGCGCTTGTCCTTCTAATTCCGCAGCCATAGCTAAAAGAGAATAAAACCAATTTCTAAATTGCCCAGGGAAACATTCAGTCACAAAATCAGCAGGGAACCACTTTTTCCAATATTGTTTGTCAGTACTATATTTTAAAGTGGAGAATGGAACTATCCCTGCATCCAGCCACGGGTTCCCTACATCCTGGATACGCGTCCCTATTAATCCTGTTTCAGGATGTTTAATCTTCACTTTATCTATCCAAGGGCGATGAGGTGAATGTTGTTCAAATTCTTGCCAGCCTTCTACTGCTAGCTCTTTTAATTCTTTTTTGGAACCGATAATAAAAAATGAGCCATCTTCAAAAGTCCAAATTGGTAGAGCAAGACCCCAGAACCGTTTTTTAGAAATCATCCAATCACCCATATTATCCAGCCATTCATGTTCCCGTTCTCGTCCCCAAGCTGGAATCCAGTTAATATCATCAACAATTTTTTTAATTTTTTCTCTCCAATCCATATTAATGTACCACTCATCTACCAAGCGAAAAACTAACTCATCTCCAGACCGCCAGCAATGTGGATATACATGGGGATAGTCCTCCATATGGACAAGAAACCCTTTTTTCTTTAAATGGTCAATAATTGCTTCAGTAGTTGATTTTTCCGTGGCTATCTTTCCTGTCAGCCATCCAAACTTATTTATAAACTTTGATTCTGCATCAAGAGGAGCAATATTTACTAAGTCAAGTTTTTTACCAATCTTATGGTCAATATCACCGCAACCGGGTGCCATATGCACTATTCCCGTTCCTTCACCTGCCACAACAATATCTTTCCCCATACTATTCTTTCCAGGGTCTACAACACGATGAAGCATAGCAGAGGTTATTCCTTTATCTTCTAGGGCTTCATTAACAAATGGATATCCACCTGGCTCATGTTGAGCTTCTAAATCATCAAATGGCCCTACATATTCCCATCCTACTAGTTCTAATCCTTTTATAGTACCGCATTCTTTATAGCCACCACGTTCTTTAAAAATTTGGGCGATGGTTTTTAACTTAGGAACACCTTCGATCCACTGTTTCTTTTCTTTAAACTGTTTTTCTAACCGCTTGAATTCTAAGTTATCTTGAGCAAAATAATAGACAGAACCATCTTGTGCTTGTATTTTTACATAATCTAGATTTGTATTCACACCTACCACTACATTTGAAGTAAGGGTCCATGGTGTAGTTGTCCAAACCAATAGATATTCATTTTTACGATCCTTGATAGGGAAACGAACAAAAACAGATTTGTGAGATACAAGTTTACGTCCTTCTATAATTTCCATTTGGGAATAAGATGAACCAGATCTCCCGCTCCAGGGGACTACATCTGTTCCCCGATAAACTTTACCTTCTGTCCATAGTTTTTTTAAAAAGGACCAAATTGTGTAGTTATTTTCATCAGACATAGTGAAATAAGAATTATCCCAGTCCATCCAATAACCAAGACGTTTAGATTGTTCTGTCTGAATATCCGAATATTTTTTTACTCGGTCTTTACACATATTTACAAATTTTTCAATGCCAATCTCTTCTACTTCACGCTTTGATTTTACGCCCAAATCCTTTTCTACTTCTACCTCGACCCATAATCCTTGACAATCAAAACCATTCTGATATCTTAATTCGTAGCCATCCATAGATTTATATCGGTTATAAATATCTTTTAACGTTCGACCCCAAGCATGATGAACTCCCATCGGATTATTTGCAGTGATTGGTCCATCGATAAAACTCCATTTAGGTTTGCCTGCGTTCAACTCCCGCCGCTTTTCGAAAATACTATTGTGTTCCCAAAATTCAAGGACATCATGTTCGGCAGCGATGAAATCAATCTTTGTATCTATTTTTCGAATAGTCATAAACTAATTTAAATAAGTAAAAATATGACCGTGAAATTATCTCAATTGTGCCCCGTTAGTCACGGATGTTTTATAATTAAAATACTCCTCAAAGAGATAACGTTTATAATTAAAACTTTAGTGTATAGAATCGTGAGTTACCCTGATTTTTTTTAACCAATACAAGTATAGCGCCCTTTGATCTAGATTGATCAGCTAATCGTTGAAAATCACTGACTGATGTTACTTTATCCGTACCAACTCTTTTAATGATGTCACCCTCACGGATACCTTTCTCATAAGCTTCACCTGATGGATCAATCCCAGTTACAACAAGAGCTTTTTCCTGCTCTAAATCATATTTTTTAATTAATGACTCATCGATTGGTTTTAATTCAAAACCAAAGTCTTCTGAATTAAATCTGCCTCGAATGGCTAATTTCATAGGATTTTCAGGTAACTCTTGCAAAATTACAGTTAGGACTTTTGGTGAACCATTTCTAATGACTTTTACATCATTACTGGTCTCTGGCGCTGTAAGAGAAACAACATTTTTTAAATTTGCCGGTCCTATAATCTTCTTCCCACTAAATTCAACGATCACATCTCCTTCCTGTATCCCTCCATTATCAGCAGGACTTTCGCTTAAAACGTCTGTTATCAAAGCTCCATCTAGTGTACCAGTGTTAAGTAGTTCTGCTGTTTCGTGGGTTAATTCATCTATGATTACACCTAGCCAAGATCGAGTTACAAACCCTTTATCAATAAGATCTGACATGACTCTATTTGCCATGCTGGAAGGAATTGCAAAACCCACGCCTCTATTTGATCGGCCATATCCACCTGTAGCAATGGCAGTGTTAATCCCAATTAATTCTCCTTCCATATTTAGTAAGGCACCTCCGCTATTTCCAGGGTTAATGGCTGCATCAGTCTGAATAAAATCCTCATAGCTCTGGGGATTCATAATATTACTTCTTCCTAATGCAGAAACGATTCCTGTGGTAACAGTGTGACTTAAATTTTCAGAGAATGGACTTCCTACAGCCATTACCCATTCACCTACACGAACCTCTTCTGAATCTCCCATTTGCAGTTGTTGTAGTTCAGTAGCATTGATTTGTAAAACAGCTAAATCAGTTTTGGGATCAGTGCCTATTATTTTTGCATCAAATTCACGTTTATCAATTAATCGAACATGAATTTCATCCATATCAGCAACAACATGATTATTTGTAAGGATATAACCTTTTTCAGCATTAATAATTACACCTGAACCAAGTGCATTTGTTTTGAATTCCTTCTGTCTGGGTTGGTTTGGCGAATAAAAGAAAAATCCGAAATCATCGTATTGATCTAAAGAAACTATCTTATCAGTAATAATTGTTACAACAGCAGGTTTAGCTTTTTCTGCAACATCTGCAAAAGCTTTGCTGAATTGTTTTACGACAGAGTTCTGAGCAAAAATAGCCGATATAAAAAAAATAATTTTAAATAGTCTTCTCATTGTGTTTATTATATTTTTTTCTTCTATGCTTAAGTGGGCAAGGTAGTTCCAAAAAAATAAAAAAGCCCTCTCATTTTATCGAAAGGGCTTTTTAAGTGAACTAAAAAAATATCACTTTAAAAATAGCATTTTCTTTGTGGATTGATATTTATCAGTTTGAATTGCGAAAAAATACATTCCGGTTGCAACTTGGCTACCATTATCACTGGTACCATCCCAGACTAGAGTATGATAACCTGGAGTCAACTCCGTATTGGATAGAGTCCGAATCTTTTGCCCCAAAATATTAAAAATAGTCAGATTAACAACACTAGCTTCCGGCAAATCAAATCTGATTTCAGTGGAAGGGTTAAATGGATTCGGAAAATTCTGGTGTAGCACAAATTCATCGGGAATAACCTTGACTTCTGATGAAGTCGTTCTGGACACTGTTTCAATTAATTGTCCATCTACACCAGCGATCTTATTACCGCCTAATGATATATGCGTAACATCTTGTTTGTCTCCAATGAATTCTACCGGAATTGATAAGTACGAATTATTTTTTCCATTAATGCTGCCACCTCGTAGATTTGCAGCTATAACTTTTATTTTACCATCTTCTTTTTCAGTGAAAGAAACCATTACATTTTCCTGTAAAACCGATAGTGACGGTGACAATACCTTTACTAAATCTGGATCATATTCTAATTCAAATTCAATACCACGAACCGGACTACTATATTCAATATCAAAACCTAATTTAGAATTATTAAAATCAGTTTTTAGATCAATATATGCCAATTCGGATGGATCAAAACCTAATGTTCTTCCCATTCCGCCAAAAATAATATCTATCATCATTATAATATCAGCAATATTTATTTCTTCATCATTATTGAGGTCACAATTACGAGTTTGGTCTTCTGACGGTATTTCCTGTTCTAGAATAAAGTCTATGGCTGATAACACATCAGAAATGTCTACATCACTATCAAAATCAGCATCACCATAGGTAAAGGGGACTGCACAGATTGTATTGGATGCTCTAGATTCCAATTGACCATATCCTCCATCAGATGGATCTCCAGTATCCCAGAATGCTCTTACATTATAACAATACTCTAAATAGTTCGGACTAGCATCAACAGTGGCAAAAGTATCTACTGTGGCAACTAAAAATGTTTCATCTCCATTAGAATCAATTTCATATACTCTATATTCAAGTAATTCATTATCACGATTATCAAATATGTTAATTGGCGAAATAAAAACAGGATGTGTAGGTTCACTTGAAAAATTTATTGGTGTTAGATTACTGGTACTAGCCATTAAGGATGCATTAATATTGGTAGAGTTGTAATCAATAGGGGGAGTATTATCAACTGAAGATAAAGTTCTTACACCTCCACCATAGGACATTACATGTACTGCCATCATATAATCACCCCCATAGCCTAAATAGTCACCATAGTTCCATTCACCATCATAAAGTGTTATCATATTTTCAGCATAATCAACACTTGCATCAACACCAAACCCCTCTAGGTCCGTCCAACCAGTGGAATGCGAAATAAGAACATAGACCGCACCATCTAATCCTGATAAATCTGGATAGATCGTGGCCCACCCATCTTCCGCAATTGATTCTTCATCGTGCAATAGGTTACCAGGGTAACCATTATTATCATCAAATATTAATATCCTTACTGGACCGTGTGTGGCATCTGGCCATGGCCAGAATTCATCACCTTCAGATAATATTTTTATGGATGCGCCTAAAACATCAAAACCACCACCTACATCAAAACGCATTCCATGGGCAAATCCATCCTCATAAGTATCAAAAAAGTAGAATGCAGTAGATAGGATCCCATCATCATATTGAATTGTTAATTCTTCACCATCTCCGGGTGTACGCCACTCAAGATAAACCTGTTCATCAAGCGGTGTCCCTTCAAGGCCTGCAGGCTTTGGCATATCAGGCGAAAGCATAACATCTAATATAGTGGGTTCAGCTTGTGCCAACACTAATGTATCTATACTGACGGTTGAAAAACCAAAACGTGATAAGGTGACAGTCTGAGATCCAGTGTTTAAATTCCAGAGGGTATAGGTACCATTTTGATCTGTTGTATCAGAAAAGTCTCCAGAAGAAACAACTACACTATCCAAGGTTGATCCATTTGGATCTGTAATAACTCCGGTAATATCACCATATAAGAAAGTAGGTGAAGCACTAACTGTAATTATTTCACTTTCATCAGTTTCATTTTCATTAACAAAGTATACAGCACTCACACCAAGTTCATAGGTCACATTATTTGTAAGACCATCAACAGAATAATTTCTGAGTTGTATGATACTACTATTATGTTGAGTGCCATCAACATAGGCATTGTAACCAATTAAATCACCAGCTACAACTGTTGTATCTACTTCAAAAGTAGTAGTTCCTGTTTCACCAGTTTCAATTGTCCAATTTAAATATTCTTCTTCGTTACTAGCATTTGTTACAATTAAGCTGTTACCATTCCAACCATCACCCCATGAATCATAACCATTGACACTGTAAACGCCATGATCTAGTGATGCAGTCTCTAAGTATGGAGCTCCGCCTGAAGCAACAATTGTTCCAGATTCATCAAATATTTCCCAAGTCACTTCCGTCTGCCAAGAGCCTCCATCACACTCAATCGTGACTGGTACGGACCTTGAGTTACGAGAGTAATCTGGATGTACGATAGATGGAGCTGGCTCTTGATGCGATTCTGTTGTTCCATATACTTCATATTTATTAATATTTTGTAATTCTGTTTGGTTGTTTAATTTATTTAAATCTGTGATACCAGGCCGGAATGCATCAGAAGTTCTATTAGATGCTGTGGCACTAACTATCAAATTATATTCTCCAAAAGACGTGGTACCATATCCGTCTACAATTAAAAAATAAGTACCTGAAAGTCCTGTTCCACTAATCTCAGATTGGAGACCTGTTTCACAACCATCATCATCAAATGCAACTTGAGTTTCACAGTTAGAGCCAAAAAGAATTAAGTAAGTGTCCCAAGTATTACCGCAAAGTGAAAAATTAACATCAAGATTTCCATCTACAAAAAACTCATATACTACGTCTGGGCCATTTGCTGAGAAGCCATTTACGTAATCATTTTCAAAAGTGGCTGTTGATCCATTGAAGGTTTCAGTAAACCCATCAGTAATCGTTCCACCCTGAATTGGTGATGCGCATGTTTCACCTTCAGATATTTGCACTCCAGGAATTTCCCAATATAATGTAACTTCTTCATCGCCTTCAACAGCTGACAGATATGTAGGTGGATCTTGTGCAAAAAGCGAAACGCTAAATATGATAAGTAAAGAATAGTATGAAAAATTCTTAAGCACAATAATGTCTCCTGATTATAATCAATTGAAATTAAGTAGTTGGTTCAATATAATCGTGAACTTTGTATATGTAAATTTAGTGACTCTCGTCTTGAATTCAATCATTTTTATATTAAAGAACTACAAATATGGCATCAAAGCAATCATATAAATGCAATTAGTACTACAGAATTTTTTTAAACTAAATGAATTCTTTAGTTATAGGCTACGTTGAAAACTAAAAATCCAATTATTTTTTTCAATTCTTATAACTCCATCATCATAAATAAAAAATGGTAAATCAACTCTAAGAAAAAGATCTTTCTCAAATAATTTAGTTTTTATTCTTGTTCCCAACCCTAAATCGCCCAATACTCTTTCAAAATATTTATTGGGGTTATCAATAGGCCGCCATATAGCTCTATTTTTATCCCAAAATATTCCTACATCACCAAATATTGTGAATTGAAAATTTATTTTATAAAATGACTGTGATATGCTTAATTCAGATGATTGAGCAATCAACGCATCAGCACCCCTTCTATTTTCACTAACAAAACCACGGATATTACCTTCTCCAGGCATATGATAATGACTAATTAATGAATCACCATCAAAGATTTCTATTCCATAGAATTGGTCCACCAAATAATTTTTTCTAAGAAGGTCACTTGAGCTATTCCCTTCAATGTTATAACCTTCCTGACCTGGCACACCACTACTACCAGCCCAAATTTTCCCCATAATGAATCTGTTATTAAAGCTGAATTTTTTGAAAGATTGTGAAAAATATGCGGTAGTTGTCATCCGAGTAAAATTCCAGTCTGATAAATTACCCAAACTGGAAGCTCCATTTATACTAAAGCTGAAGGAACCTATTTTTGATGACCAATCTATATATCCTACACCAAGTTTACCATCAGAGTTGTAGCCTAATTTCTTTGCATATGTACGGTTATATTCAGGCTGAACATAAAACCCTAGAGAAAAATTATGAGTAGGTGTCCTACCATAAGCTCTGTTCCATTTTTTCTCAATTTCGCCTCCTATCTCCTTCACACCTGGTCTATTAAATGCCCAGAAGTGAAAAGTAGTTCTAGGGAAATAATGAACAGGTTCGCGCCACCCACCTATGTACCAGAATAATTCTTTTGACTCTAAGCCGTAATTTGCACGTATAGTGGTTCCTTCATATTGCCCATAATCATAATCCAGCGTAATACCGGGCGCAAGACCAATGGTTTTTTCTTGGTAATAAAAATTTGGAATCCAGCGAATTACATATTCATCTCGCGGATTATACCATAGTCCTGGCCAATCAAAAAGAATCTTCCTTTTCATAGCAGTGGTATTATTACGATAGTCTAAGTCTACCGTTTGGACATCAGGATCAATTGTAACCTTAACGGGTTTTTTATCCACTGTGTAAATAAATGTATCTTCATAACGCCAGAGATGATTTTCCCACCAGCGACGGTCTTTTGTACCATCTTTAAATGTAGTTTCAACCAAAAGCGGAATAAATCTTTTTCCTATACAATCAATGCCTAGCTCGATTGTCCAACTTCCATTTTTGTTCTGCGATTTATTAAACGATTTAATTCCATAATCCAAGTGATGCGTGGTATGAAGCCAGGCATCAAAAAACCAATCTAGTTCTTGCCCTGTAAATTCTTCAACTGCTTCCACAAATCGCTCTTCATTAACATGTTTCAGTTTCCATTTATTATAATAATGCTGTAGGGCAGCATAATAAACTGAATCTCCTAAAAAGTATTTTAGCTCTGTTAACATCAATGCGGGCTTTGTATAGGCATTCCGACCATAAGCAAAACCATTATTAAAAAGATGCGAAGGACGGCTGATATTTTCATCATGGCCACTGCGCATAAACCGTATTACTCGCCACTGATCCGAATGTAAGTCATTTTCTAATGGCCAATATTTTTTTGGAAATTTCTCATAATCGTCATAAAGAGATAAATCAAAACCCTGATTGCCATAGCGCTCCATCAAATAGTGAGTTGTTTGTGTTGTAGTAAATCCTTCATCTAACCATGCTTCATCTACTTCATCATTTGCGAGTATTCCATAGAAGTAGATATGACCGTACTCATGCACAATCAACCCTTCATCATCTCTTCCGTTCATAACTAGCATAGGGTATTCCATCCCACCGGGTTTCATACGATCAGTAGTGGTGACCTGCGGGTAGGGATATTCTCCAAATTTTTCTTCTAGCCAAGCCATGGCATTGATAGACCGTTCTAATACTACTTTGGTCCACTTATCACCTCGATCTTTATCATACAGTACATGAACATCAATATTTTCATATTTTCCACCTTCATACAGAAAATTTCTAGATGCAACCCAAGCAAAATCATGTACGTTTTCAGCAAGGAAAGTTACATTTCTTCTTTCAGTTGAATCCGGCTCTACATATGTTGAATCAAATATATCAATCCAAATATCATAATCTAAAGATGTGTCCACTTTCACTGACTCCCACCCAGGATCACCGTTTGTTACAATGCCTGATGCAGCAATAATGAATGTTTTAGGTAAATCAAACTTGACATTAAAATCTCCAAATTCACCATAAAATTCACCTTCGGCATGGAAAACATTTGCATGCCAGCCATCTTGATCATAGACAACCAGTTTAGGATACCATTGAGCCATATTGTACTGCCCTCTGTAGTAACCAGCCCGTTCCACCATTTCACCTATATGATGTGTCCACCTTATATCTATTCTAATGGATTCATTAGGAGCTAATTTTTGCAATAAAATTGCTTTGAGAATAGTATCATCAATGGAATATTCTTTCAGTATCGGTTTTTTCTTTTGTGCGATATTGAAATCATGTATTTCAATTTTACTGGTGAATCCATCTAATCGATCTTTAAAATATTTTGCTCGCGAAGCACGCCCCGCATTTCCTATATATTCACGATATTTTACTGAATTTAATTGAAACGCGTTCGGGTAAAGGTGCATATAAATCCTATCTAAAGTATCAGGAGAGTTATTTGTATAGCGGATCTTAGAAAAACCTGTCAATTGCTGTGCAGAGTCAATGAGAGTGATATCCATTTCATAATCGACTTTTTGTTGCCAATATCCATCAAGCGGATCTGCAATTAATCGGGTGAACAAGATTATAGGATAAACTAAAATTAATAAATATTTCATGAAATAATTTAGAGTGAATTTCCTTAATCTATTAATTTAAAGAAATGGCTGGAGATCTTTAGCAAATACACTTTCTGGTCTTGGGCCTACATATTTTTTTTGAATTAACCCCTCCCGATCAATAATAAACGTTGTGGGTATCCCATTTATTCTCTGACCTGTTACTTGACCATATTTTGCAGTAACAAACTGAGTTTCATTCCCTTCAATATCAGTTAATAATGTATAGTTAATACCCCATTTATCAGCAAAAGCCTGTATGTTTTCTGGTGGTCCAGAAGTCAATGTGACACCCACAATTTCAAGCCCTTCTTTATGGTATTTTTCCACTAGATTGATGAATGTAGGGATCTCTACCCGACATGGACCACACCAAGTCCCCCAAAAGTTAAGCAATACTACCTTACCTTTCATATCCGCTAAAGATACCCAATTTCCTTCCAGGTCAGCTAAAGTAAAGTTCGGGGCAAGAACCGAATTATTCTTTTTAGTTGTAGCCTTATCTAATACTCTCTCAGCAGGCTTATTTTTTATTTTTTTCCCATTTTGTTGGGCATTGCTATTGCCACAACCAATAACAAAAAATGTTAAAAAAAGAATAAAGGATAAAATTTGTTTAAACATATATCTATATCAATTTTATTTATAGTTTCTTCTTTCATCGAATGCTTGAACACCGGTAAGTAGGAAATCCTCAAAACCTTTGGGAATGTACCCGCCAGTATCGGCCAACGTATATTCATCTTCAGGATCCAATATTACATAATAAGGTTGCGTTGCCTGCTTGTATCGTTCAAACTGCAAACGAGCATAAGTAGCACTCAATGAATCTTTTTTATCAACGTAAAGACGAGTCAATATCATTTTATCTAATTGCTCCATAACTGGTTCTGTTGGAAAAACCCGACGCTCCATAACACGACAGTTTGCACAGTAAACACCTGTAAAATCAATGAATAATGGTTTTGCTTCCTGTTTTGCTTTCGCAAGTGCATCTTCATAATTTTGCACGTACCATCCTTCATTTCTCGCAATATCATCTTCAGTTGGTGGGGGAGGTACCAATGCTTCAATAAATTCATCCATTAGACGGGGCATCTTTGTATAGTGATAGGTGGGCGGTGAAGCTAAGGACATTCCAATAGGGAATAAGACTATTCCAGTTAAAATAATCCCAACGAAACGACCCTTACCAATTTGGAATGGTTTTATTTTTTCTGCTGAACCAATTGTAAAAAGGCCCAATAAATAACCAATTTGCAGAATTCCAATAACAATAAATAATGCAAGGACTACATTTCGTGGTAACAGTCCAAGCTCCCATTCTAAATCAGGCACCCATAGAAATTTGATTGCAGCAGCAATTTCGATGAATCCAAAAATAATTTTCAATGTCTCCATCCAGGTGCCAGATCGCGGCAGCCTGTCCAATGCTTTTGGGAACATGGATAAGGCTATGAAAGGCGCACCAAAGACGAGACCGTAAACGCTCATTCCATAAAAACTTGTAATTAAACCGCCAGCGTTACCGCTAGCCGCTACAACTAATAATGTTCCCACTACAGGCACAGTACAACTAAAACTAGTAATTGAAAATGTAACTCCCAATAAAAGCGAACCCAAATATGCACTTTTTGCTGATTGTCCTGCTTGATCTGTCTTATTAATCAGTTTACCAGCTACATTTACATTAATAATACCAAACATCCATAATGCAAAAAAAATGAATAAAATACCCAACCCAAGATTGATCCAGGAATTGGTAGCGATGAAATTCCCAATATTCGCGTATTTTGATTGGGCAGCAACGTCACTAACTCCCCAGGAAAGGAATCCAACCAACAGTCCAATAATAATGAAAGTTCCAGCAATACCTAAACCATAAAAAAATGCTATTGTATTCCGGCCTATGTATTTTTCTTCAGACATTTTACCAAAAAATGATATGATAATTGGAATCATGGGATAGACACAGGGCATAACCCAACTCAAAACTGCGCCACCTACAGCAAGTAAAAACAAGCTTAAAAGGCTGCTAACATAACTGTTATTCTCATCTGAATTAGATATTATAGAGCTTGTTTCTAATATAGTATTTTTTGCTTCACCTGCGACAACTGTAATTGGAACAGTCATAGACTTTGTTGTAGGTGGATAACACATCCGATCATTACAAACCATATAGTAAAAATCAAGGTTTACATTATGTATACCTGGTTCAAGAGAAGAATTAATTTTGACAGGTACAAGAAATTTGGCACCACTAGTATGAAAATAAGAAAATGTTTCAAAACCTTTGTCCCATTCTTTTTTTGGTTCCGGCTCAATGATCCTACCCACAAGTTCAACACTTTCTCCAAAAACATTAATTTCTGTTGGTAGTGGACCTTCACTTTTTTTGTATATAGAGTAAAGATACCATTCTTCATCCATTGAAACAGTAATAGAAATTTTTGCTACTTCACCAGCACGTATCTCTCCTTCCATCTCGGCTGTAACGGTAACTGGATTTGACTGTGCAAAAAGATTGCCGTAAAGAATTACGAGAAAAAATATCAGTCTCATTTTTATTTTCAAGTGGTAAGAAGGGCTGATAGAGTCATTTTTCCCGGGTCTCTAGACGGACGTTCATTTCTACTCTTTGGTAAGGGTTATCTCTATCATCTCGGGGTAAATTTACAATTTGATCGATGACCTTATTGCCCTCAATCACCTGGCCAAAAACCGTATATTGTCCATCTAGGTGTGGCACATCTCCCGCACAGATAAAAAATTGGCTTCCAGCGCTGTTTGGACTGGACGATCGTGCCATAGATAAAATACCGTGTTTATGTTTTAGATTGCTGAATTCTGCAGGAAGATCCCACGTTTTTTGGTTTTTTTCATCCCCAACACCAAAATATTTTGCTGCATGACCGCCTATTCCATAGGTTTCTTTTTTAGTGGGGTCTTTAGTATTTGGATCTCCACCCTGAATAACAAAGCCTGGAATTACTCTGTGAAAAATTGTACCATTATAATATCCATTTTTGGCATGAAGTTTAAAACTTTCGACGTGTTTAGGTGCGGATTCATCAAAAAAGTCTACAACCATATCTCCATACTGTGTTGTAATTACTGCTAATTCCTCTGAGACCATTATATTTATTTCCTTTTTGTTATTTTTGTAATTAGGGTCACCTTCAAACCCATCAATTGAAATAGTGTAAACACCGGATTGGTTTGGCTTAAAATTCAATACTGTAGATAGTTTTGTCTGTTTATTTAGACGTATAGAGATTGCTTCACCAAATTTAAAGTCCTTATTATTGCTACCGGATGTAACGGATAATAATAGGGGTTTCTTAATTGGTATATCACTGCTAATATCTATCTTCACTTCGACTTCTTCTCCATCAAAAATTTCAAAAGTTGTTCCAGAAACATTTGAAATTTTTAAATCATTTGTTGAAACTGTACAGCCACCAATGATTATATAAATGAATAATAGAAACTTTAAATTACTTTTCATTTTTAGTAACTACTCCCTGGTTTTTGCATTGGAATCCCAGCCAATTCTTCGGGGACTTCATCTTCCCCGTAAGTGACGGCATTCATTTGTATTATTGAATATTGATTTTCATGTAACTCTATAGAACCATTGCTTCGATCTACCAACACGCCTACACCAATAATGTTCCCGCCTTGCTTTTTTACTAGTTCCATAACTTCTTTTACAGAACCGCCTGTCGTTACAACATCTTCAATAACCAATACCTTCTCATCTCTTTCAATTTTAAAGCCTCTACGTAAGGTCATTTTATCTTTTTTCCGCTCAGCAAATATAGTTCTACAACCTAATTGAGTTCCGACTTCGGTTCCCAGCACAACACCACCGATTGCAGGCGAAATAACAACTTCAGGCTGCAACGATTCAAATTCATCTGCAATAATTATTGAAAATGCTGTTAAGTATTCAGGGTGCTGCAAAACTTTAGCACATTGAAAATAAGAATCACTATGACGACCGGATGTTAAAACAAAATGACCCTCCAGCAATGCTTCTGTTGATTTAAATATACTGATAATTTGTTCTCGTTCAATCATAATGAAGAACTTGTCTCATACTTTCGACATAATCTTCTGCAATATTGAAAATATCTGCTGAAGACATATTACCTGCAAAGTTGATAGATCTGGAAATATTGATTAATCCTACACCCGTTTGGTTACTGATCTTAAGACTGGTTTCCATATTACCTCCCTGAACACCTACTCCAGGAATCAGTAACGACAAATCCGGTGAGATTTTTCTAACTTTGGATAACTCTTCAGTCGCTGTGGCACCTACAACCAGACCAATGTTATCATTAATATTTAAGTCATTGGCCCAATATGCAACTTTTTCAAACAATGGAACTTGCTCTGTTATACCATTTTGAAAATCTGATGCAGATGGGTTTGAAGTACGGCACAAAATAAAAGCACCTTTTTCTGGGTATTGGATAAAAGGCTGAACACTGTCTTTTCCCATATAGGGGTTTAAAGTCACTGCATCAAACCCAAAATGGTTAAAAATACTTTCTGCATACTGGTTTGCTGTATTACCTATATCTCCTCGTTTCGCATCTGCAATTTTGATGTGATTATTACCAATATAGGATACCGTTTCTTCCAACCAGGCGAAGCCATTTGAACCCCAACGTTCAAAGAAAGCAAAATTAGGCTTGTAAGCAATAGCAAAATTTCGAGTTGCATCAATTACCTTGAGAGTATGCGCTTTTAAATCGGAGAGTTGATCAGATCCTATGGCTTCAGGATAAATATCTAATCCGACACATAGCCAGGATTTTCTCTCTTCTGTTAAAGATTTAAGATAAGAATTAAAGGTATCCATAGCCTCGCAATTTACCCAGAGTTAATTAACACCTACAATTTGAATTAAGCGAATATTATACAAATTTTTCAATAGTTAATTATCATCATCTTCTGATTTACAAATTTCACCTATCAATCATAAACTTCATACATGGATGGGCTAGACTTTCGACCTGAATCTGAATCTCGTAGTACGATCATTGCTTCTAGTGGACCTTTCCAAATTGAACGCATAAAAAGTATCGGAGAAAAAGATTTTCATCCCCTAATCCATATTTCTAAATCTTTAGCGGAAGAATATGGCTCCAGAGCTATTCTAACAGTTAATACTATCCAGAAATATTTTAACCGAATAGAGTCTCTCCCCTTTATTGCCCGTTTTCAAGATAAAATTATTGGCTATATAATTGGTGTTCCTTTAGAAGTCTTGAGTCTTGAACCATGGGCACGATTGGATATGAATTTTGGAAAACAAAATACAATATATACCTATGCATTTGTTATTCAAAGTAAATTTAAGGGGAACGGTTATGCGAAAATGCTTAAACGGGTTTATTTGAACTGGGTAAAAAAGCAGAAAAATATAATATATATCACCGGGCATGTAAAATATGGTGTTGCATCAAATTTAGCTGGAGCAATCAAAATCATAGACAGTACTGAAAACTGGCAGGGGACTGGGAAAACATTTGAATATTACCGCAGATATTTAGAACAAGAATGAATTTTTAGGACTAACCAAGAACAATCTTCAATAAATATATTCAAAATAGATTCTATTTTTTATGATTTTTTTGATCACTGTCATTAAAAAAGGGTTCTAAAGATTCTGGCGTTGGTGCAGATGTTAGCAGACTAAATACCACTAAAGCTAAAAAAGATAATCCAGCTGCAGGATAAGTCAGTTCTTGTAAAAAGGGATGCATATTGTTGAATCCTTCCCAACCGGGTAAAAAATAGGTCCATAAAATTGTTATTGTTGAACCAGTAAGTATAGATGCAATCGCACCTTCCTTGGTAGCACGTTTCCAGAGAAACGCTGCCAGAAGAGCAGGGGTAATTGATGTACCATAAATATTATAAGCTGTAAATGCTGCATTTAGTATGGTCTTGAACTGGCTCACCAATAGAAATGCAACAATACCAAGTATTAGAACAAGGATGCGACTCATAAATAGAACCTGCTTTTCAGTAGCATTCGGGTTTATATGCCTTAAATATACATCCCGAGTTAGATTGGTTGCTGGGATAAGTAGAAATGAATCCGCTGTTGAAACAATGATAGCCATCATAGTGGAAACCAAAATAAGGCCCAAAATAATGGGTAAATCTGCATAGCGAGCAATAGCCGGAATAACCGATTCACTGCCTACCTGCCTTGCTTCTAACATAGCATCGGCAGTTGGATTGGTGATTTCTATCTGAGCTACTGCAACAAGGTCAGGAATAATGCCTTTACTTGCAGCAACAGCACCGGTAAGTCCTAGCATGCCAATAACTGATTCTAAAATAATCACACCAAAAATCCAGAAAAATACTGCCTTTTTAGCCGCCCCTACATCCCTTGCGCTAAAAATTCTTTGATACATGTTTGCATCACCCATTAAAAGTAGCATGGTCGGAACGAAAAAACTGATTGCTATCATTGGCCCAGAAACATCACCGGTTCGTTCCAGCCCCCAGTTACCAAATAGCTGCCACTTTCCTGCTGGCTGTGCAATAGAAATGATCTCGGAAATTCCACCAATTTTAAAATAAAGAAAAATAAGTGCCCCTACAGTACCAATGATCATAAGGATACCATTAACTACATCTGTATAAACTACAGAAAACATTCCTGCCAATACAGTGTAGGAAATTGCAAATACAGCTGTAATTAAGATACCTGTTTCCAAAGAGACCATACCATTTGAAACCATGGATAAAACTTTACCACCACCGCGGAATTGATAAGAAACGATCGTAGTATAGGCTATAACTGTGGTGAATGTTGCCAACATAGCAGGTATTTGACCATACCTGGCTTCGAAAATATCAGGGACTGTTACTTTACCGAAATTCCGAATCCTCCGAGTAATGAAATAAATCAAGGTAATACCCAGCCATGCACCTCCACTTGACCATAGGCATGCAAGACCGTTGCGATAACCAAGTCCAGCACCGCTGAATAATGAGCCACTCCCCATCCAGGTGGCTAATAGAGTTCCAACCAATACATACCAAGGGAGTGTCCGTCCTGCTACCATAAAATCTTCACTATCTTTTACATAATGAACCTTATAAATGCCCACAGCAACTAGTGCAAAAAGATAGATAAGGATGCCTGTTAAGTATGTCATAGACTTCTAAATTAGATTCGGATTAAGATACATTTAAAGAATTAATGTCAATTAATCATTAATTTCCACGCCTTGATTCTATGAACAATGAAAAAATTAATTCTAATTTTTAGCAGTTTAATTCTTTTTTGGAACTGCGATGGTAAAACCATGACTAAGATAAAAACTCACCAGAATCGTCTGGCTGAATCCCAAAGCCCCTATCTGCTCCAACATGCTTCTAATCCTGTAGACTGGTACCCATGGGGGGATGAAGCATTCGAAAAAGCAAAAGCAGAGAATAAACCAATTTTCCTTTCTATTGGCTACTCCACATGTCATTGGTGCCACGTCATGGAACATGAATCCTTTGAAGATTCCACTGTTGCTCAATTAATGAATGAAAATTTTATAAATATTAAAGTTGATCGTGAAGAAATGCCGGAAGTAGATCATCTATATATGTCCGTTTGCCAGGCCATGACCGGACGTGGCGGTTGGCCGCTTACGGTAGTCATGACACCAAATAAGGAGCCTTTTTTTGCAGGAACTTATTTCCCCAAAGACGGCCGCGGGAAACGCCCTGGAATGCTACAATTAATACCCAGTCTTGCAAATGCCTGGAATACCAAACAAGGCGAGATCAGCAAAACTACAGAAAAGGTCAAAAATTATCTTCAAAAGATTAATACTTCGCAGCCTGGGGATGAATGGGATGAAGAAATGATAAATAAGGCCTTAACAGAAAATTCTTCTAAATTTGATCCTGATTTTGGTGGGTTTGGAAGGGCCCCGAAATTTCCATCTCCTCACAATCTAATATTCTTATTACGTTATGGAAAGTTGTATGAAAATAAAACGGCCATTAATATGGTTGAAAAAACACTTCATCACATGCGCATGGGCGGTATGTTTGACCATATTGGTCTTGGGTTTCACCGCTATTCCACCGATAAACGATGGCTCCTTCCCCACTTTGAGAAAATGCTCTATGACCAGGCAATGCTCTCTATGGCCTACCTTGAAGCGTTTCAACTAACAGGAAAAACTGAATATGCGGATGTAGCTGAAGAAATATTTACTTACGTTCTCCGTGATATGACAGATAAAGAAGGTGGATTTTATTCTGCTGAAGATGCAGACAGTGAAGGTGAAGAAGGGACATTCTATATCTGGACAGAAGAGCAATTCATTGAAGTTTTAGGTGAAGCAGATGGCAGGAAAATGGCAAAAATATACGGTTTTGAAGCAGTAGGGAATTTTCACGATGAAGCTACCGGCCAAACAACTGGAAAAAATATTCCCTATTACTCTGAAGAAAAGGAAGTTTTAGCTAAATCTGTTGGTATGAATTTAGGTGAATTAGATGCTTTTATTTTAGAATCACGTAAAAAGCTTTTTACTGAACGTGAAAAAAGAATTCACCCTTTGAAAGATGATAAAATTCTCACAGACTGGAATGGATTAATGATTGCTGCGCTTTCTATGGGAGGCCGTATTTTAAATAATGATACTTATACCAAAGCTGCTGAAAAGTCAGCACAGTTTATATTAACTACATTGAAGAAAAAAAATGGACGATTAATGAAAAGGTCACGCTTGGGTAAAGCAGGGCTCTCTCCACATTTAGATGATTATGCCTTTATGACTTGGGGTCTTCTCAATCTTTATGAAACGAATTTTAATGCTAATTATTTATCTTCTGCAGTAGATCTGACTAAAATCATGGTAGAAGATTTTTCTGATGAAAAAGGGGGGTTTTTTATTGGTAGTAAAGATGCTGAAAAACTTTTAGTCCGTGCAAAGGATAGTTTTGATGGGGCCATTCCATCAGGAAACTCTACTGCTGTCATGAATTTATTCAGATTAAGTAAAATTACGGGGAATATGCATTGGGCTGAAATCGCGCATAAAACACTCAAAGCCTTTACAGATCCTGCAAAAAAATCACCTACCGGATTTACCGCTATGCTCACCGGCTTTATGTTCGATATAAAAAAACCCAAGGAAGTCGTTTTTGTGGGAAATTCGAATGATCCTGAAATTGAAAATTTGATGCAGACGCTTGGTAAAAATTATTCACCGAACAAGGTAGTTTTATTCAAAGATATATCTGATCCTGATGGGCTCATCCATGTTGCACCGTGGACAAAAAATCATGTGATGATGAATGATTTACCCACTTTTTACATTTGCGAAGATTTTTCCTGTAGACGACCCACCAACAGTATTGAGTTAGCACTAAAATATATCAATGGGTAAATCATTTTCAAAACAGTTGGGTTCTACACTGGCTCACATTCAGGATCTTTTTGATACTGTTCTGCATAGATTATTTAAGTCTGGTTTAAATAACAAGAAAAGTACAGTAATCTCTAACATTAAGGATGCCGGTGACGCTTATTATGAAACGTATGCTAACATCAAAAAAGGAAAAGATAAACCATGAAAAAATTTGCACTGCACTGGCAAATAATTATCGGACTGGCCTTAGGATTGTTGTATGGAATACTAGCTGCTAGTTCTGGCTGGGGAGCATTTACATCAGATTGGATCGCACCGTTTGGAACAATTTTTATAAATCTATTAAAACTAATCGCAGTTCCTTTGGTTTTGGCTTCATTGATTACTGGAGTAGCTTCCTTATCTGATTTAAAAAAACTGAGCAGGATCGGTGGTAAATCAATCGGAATTTACATTGGTACAACTGCTGTTGCAGTTATTTTGGGGCTGGTATCAGTGAATATTATCCAGCCAGGAGATAAAGTTCCACAACAAATGAAGAATAAACTCGAACAAACCTATGAAAAAGATGCCTCTGCTCGTACTGGGAAAGCACAACAAGTAAAAGACCGTGGCCCACTCCAGCCTATTGTTGATATGGTACCTAATAATTTCTTTTCTTCTGCTTCTTCAAACCGAAATATGCTTCAGGTAGTTTTTGTTGCAATTTTTGTTGGGATCGGGTTGATCCAAATTCCCAGTGAAAAGGGAAAACCAGTTTTGGATTTTTTCAAAGGGTTGAATGATGTTGTTATAAAGCTGGTAGACTTCATTATGATTTTAGCCCCATTTGGTGTATTTGCTCTCATTGCGCAAACAATTAATAAAGTTGCCGGAAATGATTTGGGGCAGGTATTAGAATTATTAGGTGCCCTTGGTTTTTATATGTTTTCCGTTATCATCGGACTCTTTATTCATGCCGGTGTAACCTATTTAGGATTGTTAAAAATTTTTAGCAGTATGCCGGTTTCCACATTTTTCCAAGGAATGGCCCCGGCTCAGCTATTAGCTTTTTCAACTAGTTCCAGCGGTGCAACATTGCCGGTCACAATGGAAAGATGTGAAGAAGAACTTGGAGTCTCTGAAGAAGTTTCATCTTTCGTACTGCCCCTAGGAGCAACAATTAATATGGATGGTACAGCATTGTATCAGGCTGTGGCTGCTGTTTTTATTGCCCAGGCTGTCGGTATGGATTTGGATCTTGGTGCTCAATTAACTATTATTCTTACTGCAGTTTTAGCATCCATTGGCACAGCAGCTGTGCCGGGTGCAGGAATCATAATGTTGGTTATAATTCTAGAAGCTGTGGGCGTGCCTAGTGCGGGAATTGCTTTAATTTTAGGTGTAGACCGTATTTTGGATATGCTTAGAACAACCATCAATGTCACTGGTGATGCAACCATTGCTGTTATTATTGCGGAAACTGAAGATCAACTGTCTATTCCAATGAAATAGTTTTATCCATTAAAAATCATTAATAATTTCGTTTAGATTTTTGAAAGCCTTACGGGTAGATTCTGAATTTTTTGGATCTATAACTAATAATTGGGTGCTGTACTTCGATGTCAAAAAACAGGCCTTCCTTGCGCGTGCATGGTAAAGGAAGTTTGCTGTCTTCGAGAGGCTCCCTCCGTTCAATAAACAAAGAATGGTCCCAAAAAACAATTTACCCGTTTCTTTTTAATTTGCATTAGCTAAAATTTGATTTATCCGGGTTCTACTTCCTCTAATTTTTAATTTGACCCCACTTTCTTCATATTCTCTTTCCAATACTTCTACACCTTCCTGAGCCTGAGCAATTGATTTACCGTGATCGTAAGAGAATTTCACATCAATAGTTTGAAAACTTTCTTCCATTTTCCCTAAAATCCTTGATCGAAGTTCTGATAATCGTAAATGTTCCTGAGCCGAAATTGTTACAGATTTTGGAAATTGTCGCTGACGTTTTTCAATCATATTATTATCTGAAATCAAATCAACTTTATTTAAAATAGGAATAATTGGAATATCCATTGCTCCCATATCCTTAAGCACATTTATAATCGTATCCACATGATCTTTAATTTGCGGAGAAGATATATCTAAGACCATTAAGATTAAATCAGCCTCTAAAACTTCTTTTAAAGTACTTTTAAAAGAAGCAACAAGATTGTGAGGTAACTTCCGGATAAAACCAACTGTATCACTCAATAAAATTTGGTGGGAATCATCAAGATTCAACTGGCGTATCGTTGTATCCAATGTAGCAAATAATTGATTTTGAATATATACATTGGAGCCAGTTAAAGCTTTAAATAATGTTGATTTTCCTGCATTGGTATAGCCCACCAATGAAACACGGAATTCTGACTTCCTGCGGGAGCTTTGGGTTTCCCGTTCCTTTTCAATTCGTACTAATTCTTTTTTCAACTTTGTAATACGAGTTCGGATTAATCTCCTATCAATCTCAATCTGAGTTTCTCCCATTCCAGCGCGCGTTCCTATTCCTCCCATTTGACGCTCTAGATGAGTCCATTGTCTAGTTAATCGAGGGAGTAAATATTCAAAATAGGCTAAATCAACCTGTGTCCGGGCTTCCTTTGTACGAGCACGTTTTTGAAAAATATCCAGAATAAGACCGCTACGATCCAAAACTTTTATTTTTTCCGACATTTTATGATAATTCTTTATTTGTGCGGGACTTAATTCATTATCAAAAAATATAAGTTTCACACCCAATTCTTTTGCCTGATTTATAATTTGATCTGCTTTCCCCCTTCCTATAAATGTCGCCGGGTTAATCTTTGATATTCTCTGCGTAATTCGTCCCTCAATTTGTGCACCTGCTGTATCTGCCAACAATTCTAACTCATCCAAATGTTCATGAATTATCTCATCCGTCATGCCCGGCTGAACCACTCCTACTAAGAGTGCTCTTTCTTGCTCCACCTGTTCTCGATTTATCATTTTTCGTCCGATTTCATTTTGAAAAGTTCAGGCCGTCCAATTATTGTTTCAGCAAGTAAAAGCATAATTGCCAATGTTAAGAAAATTTTCCATAGAGATTTACCATGTCTTGTTTCACTAAAGACTTGTGCAAAGTTTCCTTTCATTGTTAACCATTTAGTCTGATTTGATGACAAAATAGGTTCCAGTTCTTCTTCTGAAATTCGTCGTTTGATATATTCCAATCCGTGAAGCCGTGTTGGAAAAGAAGAAAATAATTCACCGTTTGAAAAAACGCTGTAAATACCCAATTCATCCGTGGTTGTGATCAGGATTCCTTCTTTATCATAATCAGGTGCAATCATTTCTATTTTACCAGAAGGTGAAACCACTTCCCATTTATTCCGAAGGCTACTTTCTTTAATAGAAATCCATTTAGGAGAATTTATTTGAACTGAAGAAGTGTTGATTTCGTCCGTTCCTGTTAATACCAACAAACGATACATTAAGGGAACCAGCATACCGCGAATGGCCAGATCATTCCAACGTAAATCAAGTAAAGTTGAAAAATAAAATATTTTTCCACTTCCCTTTGAAAATTCCATTAATAGAGGATCCCCATTATTCAGGGTCCAATGATTCTTTTGCTTCAAATTTGACTTGACGTTTAAATAAGTGAATACTTCAGGTAATTCGTTTTTCATATTTCTTACCTGCAGATCCTGAAAGATATCTGAATGGTCACCTGCAATCTCTGTAAAGAAAAATCCCTGACCAGCATTTATCATTATTTCAGGGACTGGAAAACCAATATTATTGAATAAATTAATATGGAAATTGTTTTTATCATCATCTCCCTGGAACCAAATAACACCTCCTCCTAATTTTAGAAATTTTTCTAAATCTTCCACTCCTGATTCCGTAATACTTTTAGGGTTATGAATAATGGCAACATCTATATCATCTAGGAATAAACGATTTATGGATGGTTGTAATCTTGAATCGATTGATAAGAATTCATTATTAGGATCGATAGCACGAAGAACCATTTCAAAAATAGCTATATCATCATTATTCGATCCGATAATTCCACATCGAATTTGTTCCATTATCGGCATTGACAAATACCAGCGATTATCTAATTCATAATCATCTTTCGGCAATTGAATTTTGCCATGGACTATACCCATCTGCGATGGGTATGCCTGGAAAAGAAATTCTTTTTCCTTACCTGGTTTAAATTCTGAAACAACCTGGCCTACTCGATGGTTATTAAATAATAATTCCAGAGGAATATTAGGTTTTGGAAGTTGACCTGAATTCTCTATTCTAGTATTTAACTTTACTAATTGGCTAAGGGTTTTTATTCGATTAAGTGATGCTACTGACTTTATGGATAAGTTATCATACACAGTCCCTGGTTCAACCAAATAGAATTTCCAATCTTTCAATCCCGAAACTCCTTCCAGAAATGAAGAATCAGGTTTATACATAAAATCACTGAATATAATACATTCTTTTACAGATTCTCCATTATCATCTGATGCTAATAGTTTGTTTATTTTTCCCCAGAGCTCATCATGTATCACTGTTGTTTCAATTGAATTTATACTTTTCTCAAAATCAGGATTATGGGATGAACCCTGAAATAAAATCTCTGGTGGACAAGTTTGAGCTAAGGTAATCCTAGTATCTTCATTAAAAATTGGGATCAGAGTTCTTGCTTCATTTTTCGATTTTTCCAGAAATGTTTGATCACCATCTTTTACATTCATGCTGGCAGAGTTATCAATTACAATAACAAGCCTGGCATCTTGTTCTGCAGCCAGCCATCCAGATATGAATCCCTTTGTAACCGGCTTCGCCATCATAAAAATCAAACAGACAATAGCTAATACTCTTAATATCATTAAAATAATTTTCTGTAGCTTGATTTTACGAATAGAACTGGTTTTCAGCTGTTTAATAAATTGGATAGTGCTGAATTCTACTTTATTAATTCGCAAATGGCTTAAAAAATGAATAATAATTGGGAGGCTGACTGCTGCTAAAAACCAGAGAGCAGAAGGAGATAAAAAAGTCATATTACCATTCCATAGGTCATGATAATGCCACCAGTTAAAGGTATAGTCAGGTTGTCATTCAAAGGGATTGGAGCCAATTCAATCAACATTGCACCGATGGCACCGAGAATTATAATTTCTGCTGGTACTATTGTATTGAAGCATAACCCCGCGATACTGGATGTTATTATTCCCGCCAATGTTCCAGATAAGGATTTTTCTCTTATTAGGCCAATGGGCAGGGATTTTCCTACAATAGCAGAAAATGTATCACCGACGGTTAAAAATAGTAATGCAGGAATTGCAATATATTTTGGAAATAAAAAAATTGTAAGGGTGGAGCCAAATAAAAGCCATGTTGCACCTGTGATGCTACCTTTGCTCTCTTTGGTTCGCATCATAAATTGAAAAAATCTCTCAAAAATAGATTTAATGAAATCCCATTCCCTGCGGAAAATTTCCAAAAGAATAGATATTAAACTTATAGTGCCTAAAATAAAAATCATCAATTCACGGTTCTCTATAAAGAATAGATATCCTAGTGGGATAAATGAAGCAGACAAATGAAGTACTTTTCGTGAAATTTCTATTGATAGTTTGGACTTCACTTGTCAATCATCTGGTTGAAAATATCCTGCATATCCAATACACTGACTGTGAGGTCTATCTTTGATGGTTTTTCTAAAACTGTTTCAGCCGGAATAGACTGATCTAATACTGTGTAAGGAATTAGATCTTCATTTTGTCGGTAAAATATTTTTCCAAGACGGAAACCCGCTTTTTCAATATCTATAACAGCTTTTTTCTTACTCAAACCAAATAAATTAGGTACTTGGAAAAAATTTGGTGGCACCCCTAAACTAATAGTCAAGTGAAGTCCCATTCCCTTATTTAATAAATCGCCACCCTTTGGATATTGCCAAGTCACATTTCCTAGTGGTACATCTGAGTTATACTCCTCATAGACAGTATCAATCTCCAATCCCGTCTGATTAAGTACCAATTCTGCACTTCTTAAGGAACGCCCAATTAGATCAGGTATAGATACCATTTTTTCCGGATGGGCAATTTTGAGCCTAACAGTACGACCTTTTTTTACTTTTGTATTTGGAGTTGGATATTGATCTATGATTGTTCCTGCTTCGTAAGATGCAGTGTATAATGTATCTGAGACTAGACTCTTGTAACCTTCTGAAGACAATACTTTTTCTGCCTGTAATAAAGATTTTCCCGTCACGTTGATCATATATCGACCAGCACCTTTGCGTATATAGCCTGGCATCAGTACAAAATCAAAAAGAAGGATGACAGTGAAACTCAGACTTCCAAAAATGATAAGGTAACTAGTATATTTTTTCATTACAATCTTTTAATTTTTGCTGAAAACATCCCATCAACGCCATGGACATGGGGTAAAGTTTGAAAACATCCCTTTTCATTAATCCATGCTTTTGGAAGACTAGATGGTCCCGGTATTAATTGGAAATCAGCGTTTAAATTAAGGAAGTCTTTAATTACGTTCCAATTCTCTTCAGGTTCTAAAGAACAAGTAGCATAGACCAAGATTCCACCTGAATGCAGATAATTTGCCATATGCTCTAGGATTTGAAATTGTAACTTTGCTAAGTTTTTGATATCCTGGAGTTTACGACGCCAACGTATATCAGGTTTCCGACCCAATACACCAGTACCACTGCATGGTGCATCGATTAAAATTTTATCTGATTTTGGGAACTCATCCTTTCTAGCATCTTTAAGAGACCATATGATATTTGATCGATTATGACGATTTAGATCATTTTTCCCGAAGTTGACTCTTTTATTATCAAAGTCTGTTGCCAATACTTTTCCTAAATCGCCTACTTTTTCTGCGATATATAGCGACTTGGTTCCCGGTGCAGCACAAACATCCAGTACAGTATCACCAGGCTGTGGATCTAAAAAATCAACAACTGCACCTGCTGCAGGATCCTGAATAGAAATTTGTCCAGTTTTAAAAAGTTCTGTTGATAAGATTTTTCCGGAACCAGATTTCACCTTTAAAAAAGTATTGAAAAATTTATCAGTTTTGATATCTGATTCTGCTAGTTCTTTTTGGATATCAATTAGTTCTTTTTGGGAAATATCAACCCTAATATATGTATTGGGAGCTCGATCGAATGCTTTTGCCAGTTTGTCAAATTCTTTTTTTCCAAATCGATCTGTCCACTTCTCATACAGCCAATTTGGAAGTGAATACCACCTCGGGTCTTTTCTTAACTGTCTTTCCCATTCAGTTTTTCTTTCAATAGTTCTAATCAAATTTCTCAAGGCAGCATTTGTAAACCCTGATGCTTTTCGATTTAAGATTGACTTTGTCAAACTGACAGCAGAATTAACTGCAGCATAATTTGGTATATTTTGATCATAAAGAATCTCAAAATATCCGATTCTCAGAATAGAATGCAAAGACGGGTCTAGATATTTCAACTTTTTTCCGGTTATATACTCGATGAAAAGATCCAGCCTATCTTTAAGCCGAATTATCTCACTGGTAAGGATCATTGACCTAGATTTTGAAATTAAGTCAGGTTTGAATTGAGAAAAAATTTTGTTTCTAACTATACTTAACTTCTCTTTTTTTTTTTCAAAACGATTCTGAATTTTTACAGATAAAAACCGTGCATTTGAATTCATTCGCCTAGTTGATCTCCTACATAAAATCGGTTTCCTTTCATAAATTCTGAGATATTCATTCGTTTTTTACCTTCTAATTGGACCTCTGAAAATGCTAAAAGATGTTTTCCAGTACTTACTGAAATTTCGTTGTTACTAATTGTAAAAATTTTTCCTGTGTACATAATGTCATTTTCATTCACAATCTTTGTATTGAAAATACGAAGTCTTTTACCATTCCATTTAGTAAACATTCCAGGAAATGGTGTTAAACCTCGTATCCAATTGTGGATCTTTTTTGCTGGCCAAGTCCAATCAATTATAGTCATTTCTTTCGTAATTTTTGGTGCTCTTGATGCATTACTATGATTTTGAGAAATTGGTTTTATTGACCCATCTTTAATCCCTTTTAAAGTATCTATCATTAAAGATGCTCCTTTATTGCATAATCTTTGTCCTAATGTGAAGAAATTATCATTAAGCTCAATATTGAACTCTTTTTGAAATAGAATTGCTCCTGTATCCACTTTTTTTGAGATTTGAAAAATAGTCACACCCGTTGATTCATCCCCATTCATAAGTGCCCACTGTATCGGCCCTGGGCCCCTATATTTAGGTAGCAAAGAAGCATGAAGATTGACCGCACCAAACTTGGGAATTTTAATCAACGATTGTGGTAGGATTCGATAGGCAACTACTACAAATATATCTGGATTTAATGAAACTAATTTTCTATAGATATTAGTTGATTTCAGTGATTCAACTTCAATCAAGTTGAGGTCATTATTCTTAGCATATTTTCCGACTGCAGTAGACTGCAACTTCCGGCCTCTCCCCATATGCTTGGGTGGATTAGACACAACACCAACTACTTCGTAATTAGATTCTTGTAGTTTTTTCAGGGTTGGAATAGCAAATTGAGGGTTACCCATAAAAACAATTCGCATTAAATAGCTCCTGAATCAGTCTGTTTAAAAAAATTAAAGCACAAACCCCTTTTGAATTGAACGATTTTTTTGGCGTATTTTTGATTTTTTTTCTAATTCTTTTAATTCATTTTGGTACTGAATCCGTTCGACTTCACCAACACGATCAATAATAAAAACACCATTTAAATGGTCCATTTCATGTTGAATAGCTCGCGATAATAACCCTCCAAATTCATCTTCATGCCATTTTTGATCTGGAGTTTGATATTTCAGGATTACTTTTTCGGGTCTCAAAACATCCAAGGCAATTCCAGGCATAGATAAACAACCTTCTTGAAATATGCCATCTTCTCCAACTTTTTTAACAATATCTCCATTAATAAAAACATGAGGTACTTCCGCTTCCTCTGTATGAGTTACATCGATAATAAATAAATTCATATCAAACCCAATCTGGTTAGCCGCTAAACCAATTCCGTCGGCTTCATACATGGAATCAAACATATCCTCTAAAATGGTTTCCAATCTAGAAAAATCCTGAAATGGTTTACATTTTTTTCGGAGAATTGGATCTCCGTAATGAACAATTTCCATCATAGCCATTAGGCCTGTTCTAACTCCCCATCTTTTACTTTATCAGCTAAACCTACAATGGCAGTTTTATTGATTGTCATATTCGTATTATTATCAATTTTAATGACCGCCAAACGGCCTTTTTCTTTAAATCCTTGCACTGTTCCATATATACCGCCCATAGTGATGATTTTGTTACCCTTTTTTAATCCTTCCCGCATAATTTCTTTTTCTTTTTGTCGTTTTGTCTGAGGCCGAATCATTAAAAAATAAATAATGAACATAATCAGGATGAAAGGTAGAAATGCGGCTAAACCACCGCCCTGTCCTGGTTGCGCTGCTGCATATAAATAATTCATTTTTTCCCTTTAATAATTAGTGTAGAAATTACCTTTTCTACTAATAGAACCCAATCCCTTCCATAAATTCTTTAAATATTTAATAATCCAGTTTTAGTATTAATATAAGGCTATGGGAAAGATCAAACTGCCTATTTGGGATAAAACCTAAAGGTTTGGCATCTTTCTATTCATTTTAATGGTATTCTGAATTTATCTTTTGTTGCCGATTTGTTTCCAATCAATACAATTCCAATATCTCTGAGATCAATAGAAGTAGAAACTCGCTCGTCGTTTTCTATTTGAGTCCATGCCTTTCTCATACCTGAAGACCAGGAGATATCATCAAAGATAATGACTGCTTCATTTGAAAGATTTGGGAGTGATTTAATAAAGTAATTTATAACTGCATTGTGGTCATGATGCCCATCATTGAAAAAGAAATCAATAGGCTTTGAAGTCTCTAGTACATTAGATAATGTTTTATGAAATGGGCCAGTAACAACTGATGCTTCTTTAAGTTTCATCACTTCAAGCGTTTCTTGCGCAATTTTTGCAACTTCAGGAGAGCCTTCAAGTGTAACTAAGTTACCTTTACCATTAATCTTGAGTGCAGCAGCTTGATAAGATGCAGAAATGCCAACACATGAACCGAGTTCCACACAAGAAACTGGTTTTAACTTTCGAACTAATTTAAAAAGAAAAGTTGCCCAAAAAGATTGTTTACTAGCTCTACAAATATCAGAAATCTTCAGAGATGATTCAATGCCATTTTCCATCTCTTCTTTTGTCCTATTTAATCTAGATTTTCCTGCTCCATAATCAATTACAGAAATCTTTTTTTCAGTACTAAGGAGTAATAATCGCCGTTTCTCAACTAAATTTATAAATTCTAATTCTTTAGGAGATAAGGAATTAGAGAGTGTCTCAGATAGCGCATTTCCTATCGCTCTTATTTTTTCAGAATTGTGTAATGAGAGCTGTTGTATTGATGATTTAGCTTTATACCTAAGAAATTTCTGAATAGGCGCTTTAAAATAATTTTTGATGATCAACATTCCATCTTTTTATTCATTTTAGCATCAATAAAGTTAAAGATTAAAAACTAATATTAATTTTCTAAAATATCTATTTCAAAAGGGTTACATCTATAACTGTACCCTTCCCTTGTGATGATTCAATTACTTGAATTGTACCAGTATGTATATCTTCTATTATTCTGGAAGAAAGTGAGAGTCCCAAACCCCATCCAGTTTGTTTTGTACTAAATCCAGGTCGAAAGATATTTTTCCAATCTTTTTTGGGAATTCCCTTCCCATTATCTTGAATTCGTATTACTACAGCATCACTTTTCTCACGGAGAGAAATTTCCACTTTACCATCTTTCCTATCAATAGCATCTATCCCATTTCGTATTAAGTTTTCAATTGACCAAGTAAGTAAAGATCCATTTGCAATAATTTTAATCCCCATCTGGATATCATTGATTAATTCTACTTTTTTACCAAGCGAAGGCAAACGCTTTTTTAAATAATTCAAAACACGCTCCAATCTTTCTGAAAGATCAAATTCCTCCATTTCTGTCTGTGAACCCATTTTGCTAAAACGACGACCAATCTGTTCTAGGCGTTGAAGATCGGCTTCAATTTCAGGTATCAAATCTTCTGTTTTTTCCGGGTGATCTTTAAGCCAATCTACCCAACCTAGAAGAGCAGATACTGGTGTTCCTAATTGGTGGGCAGTTTCACGGGCCATACCAACCCAAATATGCCGCTTTTCATTGTTTCGAATAAAAGTAAAACCTGTAAATCCGAGAAATATAAAAAGTCCAATTGCAATAATTTCAATATAGCTCCACCACTGAAGCTTTTGCACAATTGATGAATCACCATAATGAAGAAATCCAAATGTAATTTCACCCACATTTTCATCTTTATAAGTAAGGGGTATTGGCTCATTTAATTTATCCATCGCAGCCATGAATTTTTGTCTGTCTTTTGGAGTCTTTAGATTATCGGAGAGATTTTTCCACATCTGTATGTTGTGATTGCTGTCGGTTTGTATCAGAGGAAACTTTACCTTTTTGATGATATGATCGAAAACAAAATCCAGATTGGCATCATTATCATCCTGAACAGTGTTAGCAATTATTTCTGCATAAAGCCTAACTATTTCACGATTATCATTTCGTAATTCATTTACTAAAATTTGAGTATAGGAAAGTAGACCAATAACAAGGATAATTCCCAAGATGAATAAACCAGCTTTGATGTTGCCCGTATGTTTATAAAGATTCATTATAACATCTATTTTTTCCGTTCTTTCCAAAACAGTAATCCAAATAATAACAGCACAGTCAAAAATGATATGCGGGATAATCGGCGCGTATTTTCCCATTTTTTACTATTATACTCAAATAATACATCAGAGTCTCCTGATGGAACAAAAATTGAACGGAGAACATGATTAGTTTGATAAATAGTTGTCTCATTTCCATTGATAAAAGCACGCCATCCAGGCTTATAGTAAATTTCTGAAAGGACAAGTAAGCCTCCTGTTTCAGTCTCGCACTTTAAACTGATTCTATTCTCTTCTTTAGATACTACATGAACTTTACCTACAACATTTTCAGAAACTTCAGCACCATTGTAATTCAAAACAATGGCAGATTGAGAAGGTTTAAAACTTTTAAGTAATGTTTCCATTAAAGATTCTCTTTGAGTAGATACCACTTTAATATTTCCAACTAACCATGCTTTAGGAAGAACATTATTATTTTTGTATATACCAGGGATATTTTCAATAGATTCAAAATTAGGATTATTGATCTTTTTCCGTGTTATTACATATTTCACATTCAGCATATCCAAAATATGTGTACGACTGAAACCTTTAGCATCCATCAGATCCTGATAATTACGAAGTTTGACAGGGCGATAACCACCAATACTTTCAATATTCCAATAACCGTACACATTTGAATTCAACGCATCTGCTGGAAATATCCTATAATGATCATAATCCTTTTTGAGATAGTCTATTACAGTATTTTCCTGAAACAAACGATCTATATTTTTTGCTGGTTTTAGATGAAGAAATTCGTTGTTGATGATCCACAAATCAAATATTGTAAGTCCGATCAATAAATACCCAAAGATTTGTTTATTAAACTTCTTACGAATGTATCCCCAAATAAGCCCCAAGGATGAAAGACTCACAACAAATGCCAATATAAGTCCTTTTTGGAATAATTCGATTCTGGCTATTTTCAATTGTGCAATGATAGAAGGATTATATCTCCCATCCTTTAAAGTAGTAAAATTAAATATTGAATCCCCAAGTATTAAAAATAAAATAGATAATATTCCAACTCCTCCTGCTATATATATTGCTTTTTTAAAAGTATACTTTTTTTCTGCATTTATTATGAAAGTTTCAAAACCCTTAGCTGCTAAAATAGGAAATGTAATCGCTAGCAGAGCGTATATCATAGAAGGGACTCGAAATTTTGAAAAAAATGGAAAATATTCAAAAAAAGGTTTAAACAAAATTGGAAAAAAGGAACCAAAACCTGTTAACAGTATTAAGATTGTAGTGCTCCAATAAAATAATTCTTCTTTATCAGGTTTTTTGAGTAAAGCACCTAATAATGCAAAAATAACTACTACAAGTCCTAAATAATGAGTGGATTGAGTAAACGGCATAAAGCCCCAATAGGCACCATGTTTTAAATCCTGAGAATTTTGTAATCCATAATGGTATGGGAACAGAAAAGAAATCGTTTCCTTTGGATGAAATGACCATTGAGTAGCATAATTCCAATCCGTACCAGATTCGGTTTGCCCTGTTTGATCTAAAACGGATTTAGCACCACGGTTCGAATGTTTTTGAAACTCATAAATATCCATATATGGATCAGAAACCATCAATAATGCAAGAAACAGTCCTACTAAGATACCACTTATCTGCCTACCACTCTCCTTTAATGAAAATAATTTTTCTTTGGCTGAATAGCCCAAGGTCCAAATCCAGTAGAAACCAATAACCATCCATGTGTAATAAACTATTTGTGGATGATTTAACCATAGCTGTAATGCTGTTACTAAAGATAAAAATAAGATATGTTTTAAGGATGGTCTTTCAATCACCTGAAAAGAGCTCATTAGTACCCAGGGAATAATAGCTATTGCGTATAGCTTTTTAAAATGTCCAGCATTTATTAAACCAAATGAATAAGGTGTTAAACAGAAAATAATACCAGCAAAAACTGCTGCTATAGTTGAAATTTTTGATCTTTTTAAAAAGAAAAACATCCCAAGTCCACCTATTGTCAAATAAAACCATATCATCAATCCACGATTGAAAAAGAAAAATTTTAATATAGATTTGGTGGGGTCTCCAGGCGTATATACGTAACCACCATAAGACGGCATACCTGAAAAAAGATTTGGAAACCACTGAGGAAATTCAGTGACTGTTTCAACCCAATTAGCAATAGGTTTATGAGCAATTAAATCATTTGATTCTGGCAGTTCATTAAATAATATTAACCTGTGTAGAAATAAAAAACAAATGGTTGGAATTAAATACCATAATTTATTTTTCATATTTTACTCCGTTTACACCTCCAAATTTTTTATTTGATTCTAATTTTTTATAATGCAACTCATTTCTTGATTTAATTTTAGATGCTTTTGCAGCACCATAGATAGACATGGAAGGAATATGTCCCACTATTGTGGATCCTGCACCAATTATTGCGCCATCACCAATAGTAGATCCAGGTAATATGGTTACATTTATTCCAACCCATACATTATTACCAATGGTTACTTTTTTATAATTAAATGTATCATCATAAGGCAGGTATTTGCCTTCATAATTATGGCTATGGGTGTATATCGTTACATTTCTTGCAAAATGAGTATTATCACCTATAACAAGTCCACCTTCTGCTCGAAAAAATGCATTTTCTCCAATATGAACATTTTCACCGATCTCTAATTCATCCAGGCCTGTGAGTTTTATAACACCATTAATTTTTACATTTTTACCAACTTTTTTTGCTTGGTTTAAATATCTGTGTCTAAGATAATGATTTAAAAAATATATTTTTGTAAACCCTATGTAGTAAATTAAAAATCCAACAATTTTTTTCATATTTTTTCCCTTAACAATATAAAAGATGAATAAATGTATGTTATGTAAAATAAAGAGGCGACAATAGTTAAAACCGTGATTTGCTGGATAGGCGTTTCACTCCAGGTTACCATGGCAGTATACCGAAGTATAATTGAAATAATTATTAAAATTAATCCGATTTCTTGTCGGTTAATAATTGAAAAAGTAGTACTAACAGGTAAATTAATAAATTGAAAATAAATCCATGGCATCATAATTTGCATAAATATACCGGTCATTTCCCATTGATTTCCTAGTAATAGTTTTGTTAAAATGGGTGCAAAAGGAATAATAACTAATACAGGAAGAAGTCCAATTTTTGCAATTTTAGAAACTGTATTTTTAAAAATAGTTTTTAGTTTTTCTTTACTCCCAGAAAATGCATCAGATGCCTCCTTATAATAAACTCTGCCAACAGACCTACTTATTAATTGCATAGGAGTCGTTAATATCCTATTTGCCATCATATAAAACCCAATAACCTCTGCATTAAAATAGGTTGATAATATAAAAACTGGTAATTGCATCGAAAATGTGTTTAAAAGTGCCATTGGCATATTTACAATTGGGAACTTTTTAAATTTATTAAGTAGTTTGATTATCAGATTCAAATCAAAATTTTGAAATTGAATGTCTGATTTAAAGATCATAAAAGTAGATACTATCAGATTTCCTAAAATAAAACTAAATAAAAGTTTTTCAAAACCGCTGGTAATTATACCAAATGCTATGGCTGTTAATTGAATTAATAAAACTTGTACAAACCTAAACTTTGCCATTTTTCCAAAAGCTTTTTTCCGCATAAATACATAATTCAACAATTCATAAAGCCCTAAGGAAAATACTCCGGGACAAATCCAGTATATGTAATTGTTTAAATGGTTGGCATTAAAAAAGGATAATGTGATTTCGCCAAAAACTTTTACAACAAAAAATAAAATGATCGAAAAAATTATTAAAATCGAAACGGATGCAAAAAATAAATTATCAGATTCTTTTTTATTTTGGGTCAATGTTAATGTCATTTCGTATTTTAAACAAGAAATGACCCCCAAAATAGTTATCATTGAAAAAAGTAATTGAAAATAGCCAAATTCTTCAACAGAATAAATTCTACACAAAATTGGAATTGCTAAAAAATTAATTACATTTGCAATTGCAGAACCTGAAATTAGTTTTAATACATTTCTATTAAATTCACTTTTAAAAAATAATTTTTTAATCGATTTTTTCATTTGGCCAGAAACCGTACACCTTTCCCAGTGGTGTCCATTTTTCTAATAATTCTATTTCATATTTTGGCCAAGTATGCCATTCCCCAATTTGACCTTTCTTTTGAAAATTAACTGGTTTTTTTAAAATCTTTTTAGTTAATCTTTGACTTAATACCGGGCAGTTTAGAAATTCACAAATGGTTTGAAAAATACTTGGGTCTGTAAACAAATCATTGGAACGTATTGTTAAAACTCTTTGATTATTTAATCGATTTTTTTTCTGTTCAATAAATGAATTCGTCTCATTCCATAGCCAAGAAATTTTTTCTATTTGAGACATTTTAGACCATTTTTTAATCATCTTACTCTCTTTCCTTGGAATGATTCTACCAAAATCGGTTTCGGCACCCTCATAATAATTTCTTCTTAGACCACTTCTAACAAAACCTCCAGGATGCCTAACAATATGTATAAACTTAGACTTTGGAAAAATATCAGCTATAGCATCCATAAAAAAGGTTACTCGATTATTTGTTTCTATATACATTTTATCATTTAGAAATGCAGTACGAAGTAATTCAAATCGAGCGTTTAAAAATGACATCTTCAGTGACTCAAGATGACCATCACCTATCTCATAAGCTAATTTTGAACCGAGGAACATTCTAGGAGATGGTTCATGGTAAACAGCACCAGCTTTGACTTTCCTAAATAATTTAACTAATAGCTCGCTACCGCTTCTACCGGTTGATACAAAAAAAACTGGACACATCTCATCAAACATTAAAGACGGTAATTCGGAAAAATTTGATATATCTCTTTTTATCTTATAACGTTTATTTTTGATATAAGCTTTTACATCTCTCAATGAGAGGTCTGAAAATTCTTTATTTTTTTTCCGCATGAATTTGGTTAAGTCTATTTGCTAATTCTTTAGATAAAATTTCTCTACTATATTTTTTGTAATTTTTTGGTTCAAGATTGTAGTCAGCTGTTAAAATTTTCTCAAAACCTTTTTTTTCATTATAATTAAAACAAAATCCTGAATTTGTATTTTTAATTATCTTTTCTGAATCACCTCCCTCTGGACCAATCAAAATTATTTTAGAGCCTGATCTGATATATTCAAATATTTTTGCATTAATTAAACCCATATTTTTTTTTGCATTATTGATAATCAATAACAAAAAATGAGATTTACACATTTTTTCTATTGCTATATCATGAGGTAAATATTTTTTTATATTTATGAAATAATTGTAACCTTTTATATTAATCTCATTAGCTATGTCAGGATGTACACTTCCAATTAAATCAATATGATATATTTTTCCCATTTCATTTAATTTATGAACTGCATCAAAAAAATAAGTAGGATTTTGTTTTTGACTTAGAGTACCTATATGACTTATAACTATTTTATCTTTATCTTTTTCTACGGTCTTTTTAAAATCATCTTCATCATAGCCGTTGAAAATCACAGCATAATCATCCACAAAATTATCGCCCATTGTTTTATGAGCTGTCGTAATTAGATCTGCAGTTTTTATTACTTTTTTTTCAAGATATTTATCCAACTTATCCGTTATTAGTAGCCTATTATTTTCATAATAATGATAATCTGTCCAAGGATCTCTGAAATCTGCAACAAATGGAATTCCAGATCTATTGGACAAAGACATCCCTATCAAATGGGTAGTAAATGGTGGAGCTGTTGAAAATATAACTTTAATATTTCGTTTATATATTATTTGAGATCCTACTTTTATAGCATTTGGATACCAACCCACTCTTCCATCTGGTATAATTAAGTTTAATCTGATCCACCTAGATAATTTTGAAATGTACCCTTCTCCTTTTGACTTTGTTAACTGATGAGATGGAGTGTGCTTTTTTTTCGATAAAAAATTAACTATCTTGTGAAATGAATAGGATTTAGAAAAATATATATTACTATTCTTCAAAGTTGAATTTAAAGAAGAGTCTTTTAGTGGAAAATCCCCATCTTTTACAGTTAATACTATAGGATTCCACCCATATTTTGGTAAATACTTACAGAATTTTAGGACCCTCTGAACTCCTGGACCACCACTTGGTGGCCAATAATATGAGATAATTAATACATTTTTCATTTCTTATAGTAATTTTTTGTAAAGCCAGTCCATTTATCACGTTTCATTATATTACGGTTTAAATAATTTAAAATAAACCCGATACCATACCCAAAGATTTGAGCTGGAATTATAAGGAAGAGGAACAGAAAAACTTTTAAATCCTTTTTATTTTTTGCTCCGAAGATTGCTAATAGTACCAGTGGCATTAAAAAGAAAAGAGTTAATTTGAGTAATGGAAATTGGTAGTAAATAGTACCAATTATGATGCTAAATACCAATAAAGTAGCCAATGAAGGTAAAAAGTGGATTGGCTCTAACATTTTGGAATCAATTTTCCCCAAATTGACCCTAGCAACACCCCAATTAAATACTTGTTTAAAAAATTGTTTTATTGAACTTCTTCTTCGATGATAAACTACTGCATCAATTAAAAATTTGATTCGTGCATTGGAATTCCGTATCCGGTTACTGAATTCAATATCCTGTCCATGTCTCAATTCTCCAAATCCACCTATATTTTCATATATTTCCCTCTTAATACCCATATTATGGGTCCTAGGGAAAAAATTAGCCATCATTTTTTCACTATGACCTCGCATACCACCAGTTGTAAAAAAAGATGTCATTGAGAAATCAATTGCTTTTTGCAGTGATGTAAAATCATCTTTTGCTCGATCAGGGCCACCACAGGCATCAAAGGAATCTTGCTGAAATTCACGATAAATTGTTTTTACCCAGTCCGGATGTGCTTCACAATCTGAATCAATAAATAGGATTAATTTTCCATCAGCATATTCAAGACCATGATTTCTGGCAGCGCCCGGACCCTGGTTTCCCTGAGTAATATATTTGATATGAAATGGTGATTCCTTCTGCCAATTCTCTATTAATTCTTTGGTATTATCAGTTGAACCATCATCTGATATAATAAATTCAAATAAACTAAATTCTACAGTCTGTTGACTCAATGAGTTATAAAGATGCTCTAGTTCATCAGCTCGATTAAAAGAAGGAGTAATAATACTGATTATCGGGTCTGATCCGGACATAATTAATCTTTAGAAATAAAACGCCTAACTCGATCTTCTCTTTCCTGTTGTGAGACAGCAATCATTTCACCGATTAAACCAATGGAAAAAAACCAAAGGCCTAGTATAAAGGACATTGATCCAAAAGTAATTAAAGCAAAATGTTTCTGAAAAGTAGAATTCAGCACAAATTTCTTATATAGTGCCAAAGATTCTGCCCCTAATCCAATTAAAATAAAAATCAATCCAAATAGCCCAAACAAGTGCAGGGGACGCTGGGTATACTTATTCAAAAAAAGAATTGTTATGAGGTCGAAGAAACCATGAACCATACGTGAACCGCCATACTTTGTTTCTCCATATTTTCGTGCACGATGGTTTACAACTATTTCTGTTACCCTAAACTTTTGTTGTCCAGCCAATGCAGGAATATATCTGTGCCTCCCACCGTAAACATCAATACTCTTTACCACAGCTTTTTTATAGCCCTTCAAACCACAATTAAAGTCATGTATCTTGACACCAGTCATAAATCGGGTTACAAAATTAAAAATTTTAGATGGAAAACGTTTATTCAATGGATCTAATCGGGTCTTTTTCCAACCAGAAACTAGATCCCATCCTTCTTCTAACTTAGTAATTAAGTTTAGTATCTCTGCTGGATCGTCCTGTAAATCAGCGTCCATAGTAATGATGTAATCACCAGCTGCTAACTTAAAGCCTTCAGCAAGTGCGGCAGCCTTTCCATAATTTCGATAAAACTGAATAAGTTTAAAATTTTGATTCGATTCACAATGATTTGTAATCCATTCTGTTGAACCATCAGATGAACCATCATCTACAAAGATTACTTCCCAGGTATTATAAGATGCCAAACTAGAGTTCAATTCTAGAACTAAATCAGGCAAGGATTCTTTTTCATTAAAAACAGGAATAATTACGGAAACATTCATATTAGCTGTGTTGAAAATTCCATAATTTATTCATATCAATATGAGATTGATCTCGAATCCGTTTCTTAATTTTGATTGTAACTGTTTGGTTTGAATTTCCATCATGAAATTTTACTTTAACCAGTTCGTGATTCTCAGTTTCTAAATGACCATAATCAAATTCAAGTACAATATTCACTGAATCGGATCTATCAACATAATTTAATTTTTCGAGATAATCAGGTTGAATACCCCACAAAAATTTAGTGATATCATTTGGCTCTACAATCTGTAAAAATGGAAAAAATTCAAGGATCTTATCATATGTATATTGCTTATTTTCAATTAGATTTCTGGCAGAAACACTATGAGGGGTAATCCACATGAGTACAACTTTCCTCCCTAAGGGATCTTTAAACTGGAAAAAGGAGCTATCTCTTTGAGACATATACAAAAAAGACATTGATCCACTAATTGGACCATACAAATCAATTTTACCCCTTCCACTGCATGAAACATATTTATCGAAAAGATTTGGATAATTTTTTGATTGAAGTGCTGGTGCTATTTCAGTAACAGGTCCACCGCATCCTATAAGGTAAATCACGAAAATAAAAATGGTTCGTACCATTCAATCCTGTTTTTCAACCTGCTGTACTTTTGGAATAGTTTTAGCAGACATTGCCCTTAGCACTTCATTCATATGCTCCTGGATTGTTGAATTCTCCTGATCAAGATTAAGAGATTCTCTAATATACTTTATAGCTTCATCAAAATGATCCATTTTGAAATAAATCCATCCAATTGTATCAAGGTACGGTGCCGAGTTTGGTGATAAACGAATTGCATTTTTTGCAAGTTCCAAAGCAAACTCAATATCTTCTTCCCGCTCTACTAAACTGTAAGCATAATTATTAAATGCTTGAGCATCTGTACTGTCTGTGGCTATTAATTCCATATAGAGCCTATCTGAAAGTTCCCATTTCCCAATGGAGTCATAAATGAGGGCCAAATTATGTTTTGTATTTCTGGATTCCGGAAAAAGGTTCAATGCCTTAGAGAGATAAATTTCTGCATTTTGGTAATCTTTCAACTGATAATATGCTGTTCCTATCAAATATTGAATAGTAAAATCTTGGGGGAATCGATCCACATGAGGACTTAAAGCCAAAATAGCATCTCCTGGGTTTTTTCCTGTTAGAGCCATGAGAGCATTGTTAATAAACCCTCTAGGGTCATCTGGATACCTGTCAACAAATTTTTGATTATATAAAATAGCATTCTGGTGGTCATTATTATCCATTAAAAGAGCCACAAGCCTGTGCAAAATATCTGCATTAATGCTATCCAATTCTAAAGCTTCATACATTATGTTTAATGCCATATCCAATTTTCCTAGCTCTTCATAGAGAGCACTTTTTTGAATTAACAACTCTAAAGTAGTTCCATTTACCTTTTCAATTCTTTTTACGAATTCAAGTGTAATTTCATATTTTTGACTGAATAACGTTAGATCTCGCATTGTTTCAAGAAACTTCAAATTATCTGGATCATCTTCCAATAATAGCTCACAAACCTCTTCGGCTCGATCAAAACTATTAGTCGTTAAGGCAATCTGGAGTGCTTGTTCTAAAGCATTTACAGCCATAGAATTAATCTGATAGCTTTGGATGTAAAAATCTATTGCGTCATCCCAATTCTTTTGTAATTGCGCAAGATCTGCCAACATAAATATATAGTCTATATTATCAGGGTATAATTCATGCAGTTCTTTAAAGATTGTTTGGGCATCTAAAATCTTCTTTTGAGCAATATAAAGTTGTCCCAACATTTCCCTTGCTTCAATTTCCTGAGGATCAAGTTCAAGCGCAATTTTCAAGTGATCTTCTGATCTTTTTCCTTTCCCAAGACGACGATATGCATCAGCAATGGATACATGGATCGTTGGAGCATTTGGGTCTAGTTCAATCGCATCTTGAAATTCTAAGACAGCTAAGGCATAATTCCCTTGATTCATTAAAAATTCACCCTGCATGAAATGATGAAGGGCCTTTTCTTTCGCCTGGGCAGCATCTACCCTTAACAACATAAAAGTACATAGAGTTAATGTTATTAAATTTTTAGTCTTCATTTTCAGCTTGGTTCAATGAATATAATGATATCCCATTTCCACCATTTTGTTTTGTTTTATACATGGTCTGATCAGCAAGGTCAATTAATTCTTTCATATTTTCTGAATGCGTTGGATACATTGCCATACCACAAGAAATGGTCATTTGTACATCTTGGCCATTCATTGAGAATGGATAATCAGCAATATTATCAACAATCCTCTGTCCAACAACCATTCCCATTTCAGGCGTGGTATTAATTAAAATAATTGCAAATTCTTCACCACCATAACGGGCAACTGAATCTACTGTACGCACATTTTCAGTTAGGATATTTGCGGTTCTTTGAATCACATAATCTCCGTATGGATGACCTAACGTATCATTAATTCGCTTAAATTTATCCAAGTCAAAGATCATAAAGGCCATATGATGTTGAAACCGTTTTGCCCTTTCTATCTCTTCTGCAAACCTCTCTTTAAATGTCTGGTGGTTTAACAAACCAGAAAGCCCATCATGTGTTGCATTCTGGTATATTTTTTCATATTCAACTACCCAGTGCAATGCAGAACCCAATACTTGACCAATCAATTTACAGGTTTGTTGATCTGATTCTGCAAAAGGTATATTTGTCAATCGTTCTAATATTAAAGAGCCACGATTTTCACCTTGAATAATAATTGGAACTCCCATTACAGAATAAAATTCTGTTTCACTTTCATCATTACTAAAGCGAGATAGATTTGTATATTTCTCTTTCCAGTTTTGTGTCAGGATCATTTCACCACTTACCGCTGGTAACCCATGTAGACTGCCATTTGTTGGGAATTCAGCTCCAACTAAATAAGCATCTTTTATACCATCAACTACTTTTATCGTAGAGTTAATACCAACTTCATTTTTTAAAGAAATTGTTAATCGGGAATATTGGAAAAATGTACGAATTAAATTTTTAAAATGGTTCATGATCTGTGATTCGTCAGATTTGAAATTCAAATCAGAAACCATCTCTAAAATGCGAGACTTATTTTCATCTTTTAAAATGTTTTTTTCTAGAGATTCCAGACTTTCTATACCAAAGGAAATAAAATCCCCTAAAGTTTCTAAAACAGCTTTATTATTATCCGTTATTTCAGAGAAATGTTCAATTCGAGTAATAACAAACCCTGCAACTGAATCATTTAGAGTGATTGAACTCCCAATAACACACTCACTTCCCCGCCACGGCTTGGATTCAAAAATTTGATTCCAAGATTCTACAGTATCTTTCTGATAAACTATCTTATTTTTTTGAAGAATGGATTTAACCACTTGATTGGAAATGGGAATCGAATTAGAAAAATCATCTGAATTGGCACGCTGCAAAGTAAATTCCTGAGCTCCTGGGTCAATCATAAAAATTGCAGAATCAAATTTTGGATTAGTAGCTCTAGTCGTAGATAAGACTAATGATTGCAAATTATCATAAAGTTCTGACGTTGACATACTTTTCGAATAATATGAATCTTCCACTCTAGAACCTGATTCTAATTCTTCCGAAACAGATTCTTGATTTGATAATGAGCCCAAAACCTGATTGTACATCATTAGAACTATTATAATCCCAATTAACAAAATATATTTTAGAATATTAGATAGCTCTGAAAGTGATTCGGGGAGAAATACGAAAATAAAGAGTAACAAGCAAAATGCTGTTAACATCCTTGTAAATGGAGTCAGATTATTCATTGAAGTCAAAATACAAAAATCCCCGTCAATAAAGTTAGCAAGTTTAGACGGGGATTAAAACCTGTTTGGTGATTCAATCAAAAATCAATCATTCACAAATTGAATTTTCTTTGAAAAATCTTTCTGGGATTTCTTTTTATTTTTATTAAGAGTTGAATCTTCTTCAACTTCAGCTAAATCCAGAGTCGGTTTAGTTATATTGATATTTTCTAAACTGGGATTTGATAATGGTGATATTTTATCTTCTGTATAAAGTTTTGATTGAATAGGTACAGCTTGGTAAGGTGAAAAAAGCTGAGCGGAAATAAAAAGAAAGGCTATAACCAATCCAGTCATTAAGGAAGCATGCATGGGTTTAAACCCTAAAATAGTATATTGGAAAGGGCCAGAAGGACTTAATTCCCCAGAACCTATTCGAATTTTTTCTAATAGTTTCTCATTAAAATCAGATGCAGCAGATACTTTAGGAATAGCTCTCATTTGAGCCATATTTTCTTTAACTGATTCTATTTGTTCCTTACAATCCGGATTTACTTCCAGATAAGCTTCAAACTCTTTCCTTTTTTTGATGGAAAGTTGATTTTCAATATATTCAGAGATTAAATCTTCAAATTGATAGCGATTCATCGATAGGTTTTACTCCTGTTTATCTTAAGTATTTCAGATCAGCCTGCAATTGCAAACGAGCCCTATTAATTCTTGATTTTACTGTCCCCAACGGAACACCAATAATACTACTGATATCATCATAAGAAAGTTCCTGAATATCACGTAATATGATTACTGTCCTAAAATGCTCAGGCAATTCCTGTATGGCTTTTTGAATCCGTTTTTCAGCGAATTCGTTCTGTAATTCCTGTCCGGTTTCAGGTTGGATTGCCGGTAAATCATAGTCTTTTTCTTCCCTCGTCATTTGACTCAATAGAGTAGTTTTCCGCCTTTTCCGTTTTCTGAGTTCTGTGTTAGCTAAATTTCGTGCTATCGTGTAAATCCAAGTTGAAAATTTTGCTATTTCCCGGTAATAATGTTTCTTCTGGTATAATTTTAACATTGTGTCCTGCACTACATCTTCTGACTGTTCAAAATCTCCTAAAAACTGATATACAAAATTAATCAACCTGTCTCGATAACGATTCACAAGTTCAATGTATGCTCTTTCATCGCCAGACTGGAAACGACTGATTAATTGTTCATCGGTATAAACAAAGGGTGAATTTTGTTTATCCAATGACATGTCCGATAAATTGGATAAGTTCTGTCTCATCTGAACTAATAGTTGTTTTTTTCCTTTTATCAATTTGCCCTAATTGGTTTAAAGCGAATTCCAATTTTTTTCGAGAAAATCCTTTTGAAAATTGTGGAATCTTCTTTTTTACTGATGGCGGTATAGGCATATAACTTCTTGAATCAGTGAAAGTTCCATTTTTCATTTTTACATATAACATCTCCTGAAACATGGCAGTTAGAGGATAAATCAATGAAATCATAGAATCATTGGATGTAATGATAGTTTTTCCCAAAGATAGGGTTCTTTCATAATCCTTTTCTCCGAATGCTAATAAAAATTCCCAGCGTTGATATTCTCTTTTCCATCCTGAAAATTTTTCAATGTCATTTAGCGTAATATCATCTCTATCTCCAACCCAAAGACATATTTTATCAATTTCATTCTGTAGATGCATTAATGAATCTCCAGCCATTTCTACTGTGATATTTATGATAGTAGGATGAACTGATTTCTGTCTTTCTTTAAAAAAATAGTTTGCCCATTTTTTTAATTTTGAAGAAAAAGGTGTTTGAACATCTATTGGGTCAAGTAATTTTTCTATTTGAGTTAAAAAAGCTGCTTTTTTCGTCCAATCATCGTTCGTTAAAACCAGAATATTGTTTTCATTGGGGAATTTGCAATATTCTAATAAATCATCATTCACTTTTCCTTTTAATTGTTGCGGGTTTTTTAAAATAAATAATGTTTTTGTTGCAAAAAGATCAGTTATAGTTAACCGATCAATGATTTCCTTACCTTTTATCTCATCAGGAACTAAAAAGTATTTATTTTCTGGCTGATCATTAAAAAAGTATCTGGAAATTTTATCGATAAAAAAAGATTGAAGAAATTGATCACCGCCTTTTAAAAAGTAAATAGGTTTTAATAAACCAGATTTTAGATCATTGATTGCGTCTTTAACTTTCATTTTGTGTTTCTAAGCTCACAATATAGACTGCAAGAAAAGCAAGGATAAAACTGCTAAGCCTTTCTGTAACTAGTCCCCTTAGTACAGGAATATTTGCCCAAATAATGGTCGTAAGGAACCCAACTAATAACCCAGCGATAACACCTTTTCTTGTTGTTTTCTCCCACCAAAGTGTCAAAACCAAGGCTGGGCCAAAGGCAGAACCCAAACCACTCCAGGCATAACTAACAACTCCAAAGATTGTTTTCCCAGTATATTGTGAGAATATTGCAATACCGTAAGCAATGAGTCCTAAAATAACAGTGAAGATTCTACTGTTCGTTACTGCTGTTATTTTTTTTTCTTTT
>CAJWHW010000011.1:0-55173 GCA_913040915.1 uncultured Fidelibacterota bacterium
GTAAGTTGAGTTAATGGATTATGTTTTCAAATGCTTTGCGGGGAATACGGATTAACAAACCACTTTAATATGCCATACGCCTATAGGTGTGTACCCCATTTTTGTGTACCCATTTAGGGTATTAATGATTAGAAAAGATTAAAGATGAAACAAAAAAGCCCCGCAGTTAAGCGAGGCTTTTATTGAGAGACAAATGGTATTTACTCTCTGTGCGGGACCGACGAGACTTGAACTCGCGACCTCCGGCTTGACAGGCCGGCGTTCTAACCAACTGAACTACGATCCCAATTCTTCTGTATCAGAAGTTTTTTCCCGATAAATCAGTGCAGCAGGTATGAAAATAATGTAACCTACAAATAGCATAATCGGGGCAATGGTAAGACTCTGAAATGAGTAAACTTTGCCGTATGCCATGACAAAATATCCAATAATAATTAGTGCCAAACCAATACCAAAAAGAATGTAATTGGTAGTGGAAAAGTCCCAAGAATTAAATAAAGCTATATTTTTATTTGCGTCTTTATGATGAAACAATTTGCTCATAGCGACGAGAAAATTAAGGTTTTATCAATAGTGCCCAAAGTGATTTTTATACTAAATATTTTAAGAATCAGAATTGACTTAACTTGACGTAAAACCATAAATTTGCCGCCCTTAAATGATCGATATTTTTAAGAAAAATTCGATATTTCTCTATGCAGGGATTATCACTGTATCAGCAATGTTTGCACTGATAGTCCTAGTTTTATTCTGGCCACAACCAAATCCAAATGTTTTGATTAAAATAACAGTAAAACCTGGTTCGACGCTAAGCGTTATTGGACATCAGCTTTATAAAAAAAAAGTAATTTCCAATGAACAAATGTTTCGGTGGGCTGTGCAAATCATGGGGAAGGAAAAACAAATCCCCATTGGCACCTTTCAATTGAATAATACGCGGTCTAATTATGATATCATAAAACAACTGGTGTATGGGAGACCTGAAGTGAAAAAGGTTCAATTGCTGGAAGGCTGGTCTGTGAAGCAAATTGCTGAACATTTAAACAAAGTAATGGGTTTTGATACGAAGGAAATCTTAGAATTGAGCCGGGATAAGAATTTCTTAAAAAAACACAATATAGAAGCACCAACAATTGAAGGATATCTTTTTCCGGATACTTATTTATTTTTTGAAGGGGATTCTCCAACATCAGTTTTAGATTACCTAGTTAATGAATATAAAAAATTTTGGAAGGGAGCATTTCGAGACCGAGCAGAAGAATTAAATATGACAGAGCACGAGGTAGTTACATTGGCTTCTATCATTGAAGGAGAAGCCATCTATGATAGTGAACGGCCAACAATCTCAGGTGTCTATCACAACAGGCTTGACATCGGGATGAAATTGCAAGCTGACCCCACAATTCAGTATATTATCGATGACGGCCCCAGACGTTTATTGAATAAAGATTTAAGAATTGATTCACCCTATAATACTTATTTGTATACAGGATTACCCCCAGGACCAATAAATTCCCCAGGTGAAAAATCTTTGATAGCTGCCTTATATCCAGATGAAAATGAATTTTATTTCTTTGTTGCAAGTGGAGATGGTTATCATACATTTACTTCTAATGAGAGAGACCATAATCAGGCAAAAAGAAAGTTGCAGAGATTAAGAAGAGAATTAAGCAAAAAGAAACGCCAAAAATGAGTTTAAAAAAATTAAATAAAATACAACGTGATGCTGTAGAAGCTACAGATGGACCAATTCTAATCTTTGCTGGTGCTGGAAGCGGAAAGACTCGGGTTCTGACTCATAAAATGTATCATCTAATCCAGGAAGGTTTTTATAATCCTGAAAACATTCTTGCAGTTACTTTTACTAATAAAGCTGCGAAGGAAATGAAGGAACGGGTAATGTCGTTATTGAAAACTGAAGAACTACCAATTACCATTGGGACATTCCATTCAGTATGTGCACGGATGCTGCGGAAGGAAGCAAAAAAAATAGATCTGTCACCACAATTTGCAATTTATGATGTTCAGGATCAGATGGATCTGCTAAAAGTTGTCCTAAAGGAACTAAATATTGCAAAGGACACATTGACGCCAAATCTTGCCCGGAATCGTATCAGCTATTTTAAAAATAAAATGATTACTCCAAGTGACCAAGCACGGAAAGCCAGAACAATACTTGAAAAAACCGTAGTCGATGTATATCGCTCCTACCAGAAAGCATTACGTGAAAATGATGCACTTGATTTTGATGATCTTCTTTTATATCCACTAGAATTATTTGATAAAAACCCAAATGTTCTTACAAAATATCAGAAACAATGGCAATATATTCTAGTAGATGAATATCAGGACACAAATCGACCTCAATACCATTTTCTGACCCGGCTTTCAGAGAAAAATCAGCAGATTTGTGTCGTTGGTGATGACGACCAATCCATTTATGGATGGCGGGGTGCAGATGTATCAAATATTCTGGACTTTGAGAAATTTTTTCCAAGCTGTCGGGTTTTCACACTTGAAAAAAATTATCGTTCCACCCAACAGATACTTGATGCAGCTACTTCTGTAGTGATACATAATAATCGCCGGACAAAAAAGAACCTTGTGGCTGCAAATGGTTCAGGTGAGCTCATAGGATTATTTGAAACGAGGGATGAATTAGAAGAGGCAGATGCAATTATCTCCGCTTTGGAAAAAGAAATTAAATTAAATAAACGAACTTTCTCTCATTTTTCAGTCCTTTATAGGACAAATGCACAATCCCGCGCTTTAGAGGATAGTTTCAGGCGAATGGGTATCCCATATAATATTGTGGGCAGTATTCGATTTTATGATCGGAAAGAGGTTAAAGATGTTTTGGCTTATTTACGTTTAGTGATCAATCTGAGAGATACAATTTCTCTGCGCCGGATCGTGAATTTTCCCCCTCGTGGGATTGGAATGAAAACCATGGATAAATGTGTAGAGCGTGCGGATCAAGAAAAACATGAACTTTTTGAGATATTGAAGGATGCAGAAAAATTATCAATTCGTGGGAAACAGACTAATGCACTCTTATCCTTTTATAAACTGATTAAAAAGTACCATGATTTAAGAGATAAATTAAGTGCCAGTGAATTAGCACGTAGTCTGATTGAAGAAGCCGGTGTAATTCAATTATTTAAGAAATCACAGGATCAGAATGATCGGGAACGACTGGAAAATATATTTGAACTTCTGAATAGTATTGATGAGTTTTGTTTAAAACGAACTGATTCTACGCTCAGTGATTTTCTTGAAGAAGTTTCATTATTATCGGATATTGACCATTGGAATGATTCTGACAATCGTGTTACACTAATGACAGTGCATTCTTCAAAAGGTCTGGAATTCCCGGTTGTATTTGTCTCAGGCCTTGATGATGGTTTGTTCCCTCTTTTCAATACTATGGATACGAAGGAAGGACTTGAAGAAGAAAGAAGGTTATTCTATGTAGCTTTGACAAGAGCACAAGAGCGGGTTTTTCTTCTCTATGCAACCAATCGCAGAAGAATGGGTGGAGAAAATGTTGTGGGTCTACCAAGCAGATTCATTAATGAAATACCCAATGATTATTTAGACAGAATAGAATTTCAATCTGCCCTTACCAGACGCGTAGTCGGCGGTTCATTACAAAAGAAAACCAAGGTTACAATTACAAGGACTGTTACAACTTTTGATGATTTTAAAGTAGGTGACTTAGTAGAACATTCCATATTCGGTACCGGTAAGATTATGGTTTTAAGTGGAACAGGCGAGAACCAGCGAGTAGGCGTAGTATTTAAAGATGGTACTAAGAAGAAACTTATTGTCAAGTATGCAAACCTAACAAAAATTAGTTAGATATATTACAGTTTCATGTAAGTAATAAGATTTCTAATTTATAATGGGGGCTAATGTTATTTATGAATAAACAAAATATTCAAAAATTAAAAGATATACTTAGAAAAGAAAATTTAAGATATACAATTCAAAGGCAGGCTATTTGGGATGAGATTCGTAACTCTCAAGAGCATAGGGATGCAGAGGATATATACTTAAGTATACGCAACAACGAGTGCAATGTATCTAGGGCAACTGTATACAGAACCATTGATGTATTAGTAAAAAATCGCTTGGTACGAAAAATGGATGTTGGTAATGGTCGCAGTCTTTATGAGCCAAGGCTAGATGATGGCCACCATGACCATATGATTTGTACAGAAACCGGCGATATTATAGAGTTCTTCAACGAAAATTTGGAAAATTTACAGGAAAAAATTGCCAATGATTATGGATACACAGTCATACGGCATGTTCATCAATTATTTGTAAAACCACTAAAGAAATAAATACAACTTTTCTTGATCTTGACCTGCATCAATTTGGCAGAGTTTCTTCCTTTGGTGGTGACCCAAGTTTTAATGCTCGGTTCCTAGAAATGGGATTTTTGGTTGGCTTAAAAGTTCGCATCATTTAAAACATGCGATACTAAATAATCTTTTTGTGCAATTTAATTAAGCCGTTTATAGATTGTCCGCGTTCCTCATACCCCAATTTGCTATATAGATTTTTTGCAGGTACATTTTTTGGGACTAAAAATATTGAAAATGACTGTGCACCAAGTTGTTTTCCGTAAGTCTCCATTTCTTTTGTAATTCTTTGAGCCAAACCTTTATTTCTAAATTGGGGGTCTATAAACAAATGGAAAAGATAACAATTCTTTCTTTCTAACCTAAGGTGCATACTTAAATAGCCTATAATCCAGAGATCTTTTTTTAAAATAGTTGTTATCGTTTGTTCGGTTTGGTAGGATAATTTGAGCCATTCCTTAAATTGAAAGGGAAAAGACATTCTGGGATCAACAAAATTCAGAGATTTTGGATCTTTAAACCAGTTTTTAAGTACAGCTTCCAAAATTCGAGAATCTTCTTTACGTGAATAAGAGATTTCTTCTAGAGTATATTCTAGATCAGTCATTACAGAATTTACAAGGATTTGAATCGTAAGATTTTTAATAATTAAAACATGAAAAAACTAACACCCATTGAAAAATTTAAAGAAGGAAATACGGTTCAAGGATTTTATCTTTGCGTTGAAAAACATATACGCTATACCCGTAGCGGTGATCTATACCTTGATTTGGAACTACGGGATATTTCAGGCCATATTTCTGCAAAAATTTGGGATAATGTAAACGTATTAAATGAAAAATTTGATTCCGGTAATGCAGTGGTTGTATCAGGAAATGTGGAATCTTTTATGGATCGTTTACAATTGGTTATACGCAAAATAAACAGAGCAACAGTTCAGCATTACAGCCGCTATGGATTTGATCCTGCATTGGTAGTCCCTACTTCGAAAAAGGATCCTCAAAAAATGTGGGTGGCAGTTGAAAAACTGATTGATGGAATGAAAAATAAATATCTACAAACACTAGTTTCTAATATCTACAGATCTAATAAGAAAAAACTTTTGTTTCATCCAGCTTCGGTAAAAATGCATCATAATTTCCGATCAGGTTTATTGGAACATGGTTTAACCATGGGTACTATTGCCAGAAAAATTTCATTTTTGTATGATGTGAACCAAGATTTAGTACTGGCTGGTGTTTTACTATATGATATAGGTAAACTGGAAGAAATCAATTCCGAGTATCAGATCGATTATACTGAACAGGGGAATCTTATTGGGCATATTGTAATTGGTCGTGATATGGTACGAGAAGAAATAAATAAAATCAGGAATTTCCCTGAAAACCTTGCCGAAAAAATTGAACACATTATTTTATCTCACCAAGATAAGAATGAATGGAAATCCTCAAATATACCTTCTTTTCCCGAAGCACTTTTAGTTCATTTGATCGATCTGATGGATGCAAAAATGAATTTAATGGAAATCGCGTTGACTGAAGACCAGGAACTAGGAAAATTTACCAACCGCCACAACTATTTCCGTATCCCACTTCTCAAAAAAGATGAATCTGAATAAATTAGTCCGTGCTGCAATTTTTGCTGCAATGGCCATCGGTTTGGGTTTCATGTTCATGCTTGTTCCTAATCTCGAATTTATGTCAGTCACAATATTTTTATCTGGATTGACATTGGGAGTTCCATATGGTGCCATAGTTGGAGCAGTTGCAATATTGATTTATTCTATTATGAACCCATTGGGATCTGGATTAATCTATGTAACATTACTGATGGGCCAGATTTTAGCCATGTCAGGAATCGGCATTGCAGGAGGTTGTTCAGCAGCAATAATTCATCAATTTTCTCCAAGGTTAACGGCAGTTATCTCAGGGGGAATAGGTTTTATTTGTAGTTTATGGTATGATGGTGTCACAACATTAGCCTATCCAATAAGCGCAGGATATGATTGGGATGAAACAGTTGCATATGCAGTTTCAGGAATATTTTTCACTTCAATACATCTTTTGTCAAATACAGTCATTTTTTCAATTGTTATACCAGGTTACCTAAAGCGAATACATTCATAATATGAAAAGATTTTATCTTTTTATTTTCATTTCTATTATATCTGCCCAACAGATTGATAAAATACCTTATGATTGGGGTGGACAATTTGGATATATAAATAAAAATGGATCCTTATTCTGGAATGAAGATTGGAACTCAAACGGGTTATTTTTTGACGGAACTTGGACTAATTATCCAAGAATGTTTGGTCATCAAATAGAAGAAAATTTTCTACAAAAAGAACCTTATCATTCTCAAAATTATCGTGCAGATACTTCGTTGACTACAACATGGTTTAAATATGATCAAGGTGATTACTTATTAGATCGATTTTCAATGGGTGCTAATTATAATAATAAAAACCGTCAAGTACAGTTCCATGGTTTCAAACGGTCCTATGCTGGTGGAATTTATAATCCTTATGAGAGTGGTTCAGTACAGCCAATTCAGCAAACTTATACATTTTCTTATTTATCTCAAAAAGGGCAGGATGATGGTGGAATTTCAATCGGATATTTTAATACGCACTCTGGAATAGCTGATTCCACAGCCCTTGGACTGATTGATAACCGCATTACGACTGCCAGTACATTTTGGAAGAGAAATATGGGCCAACTTGTATCAAATCTTAGTTTAAATAATTTTCTTCAGAGATATGATGCAAATCATTCATTATCAATATATAGGGGAATTAGATATTTAACAAGATCTAAAATATTTGGTGGCTTAATTCTGACTAGAAAAGATCAAACTGTTTTATCTGCCAGTTTGGAAATTAACCAAAGAAATACAAGAGTTGATACATCAATAACTGTGAATTGGATCCGCTGGAATATTTTGGCTGAATGGAGCAAATTGAGATTGGATTTAGGTATTGTAAGTGGCGATGATAAAATGGAACCAGAAATTTTTTTCGAATATAAAAATTATTTTGGGCAACTTTCTGGTTCTGTCCATTTTAATAGAAGTGTAAGGCCACGCCATGTTTACTATAATATCATTCAAGGGTATCCTGAAAATTTATTTACACAAAACACTACCATTCATACTGAAATGGAATGGGAAACTGGAAAAAATCACATTGCATTATTTGCTACTTCAACTCAGCGTGAAATACCATTATTATCACCAGACGAAAGTAAAATAGCCGAGAATATTTTTATTGGATGTAATTATGCAGGAAATTATTTTTTAAATTTTCAATTTAATCTTAAATATTCCCATCAATTAATGAAGAATGAAATATCAGATGGAATTGCTGATAAAATTCAAATGAATATGAAGAACCAATTTCAATTATTTAATGGTTTTATGCTCTTGGATGGTGAAATCAAAATCACTGGGTGGTTAAATAGAGATTGGCAGATGGTGATGCACCCAATTGAAATGATTCCCTTCGACTATGCTGATACCTTTGAAAGTTTAGATGATATCTGGTTTGTTAATGCATCTCTAACTGCAAATGTATCCACTTTCAAGGTAAAATATGAATGGATTAATATTAATGAAATGATATTAGCATCTTTAGGATCTTTAGAAGATAATTTTTTTGAAATACACCCCATGATACCAAAATTGGGTAGACAAGTTATTTTATCCGTAGAGTGGCATTTCCTTAATTAATTATCAATTGAGACAAAATCTCCTGGTATAGAGCCAACAGTAAATTGATTTACCAGCGTACCATCATGATTTGTTACAAAAACCGTATCCGGTGCTACATAATCCGTTATTCCGAAATAAATGTAATCCTCATCTGAGCTACCGGAATATACACCTGATTGATTCCCTATTATTTGATCTATATCTAAAGACAAGTCATTTTTGATTTTTGCTATTCCGGTTACTGTCAACCTGTACAAATTACCATCAATTATAATAAGATCATTTTTAATAACAGAATTAGCTCCGTTTTCATTTTTGGTTACATCTCCTGTTACAAGATTAATTTTTGAAAGGCCGGTGTAGGTGCTGTAATCAGCGCCGTAGTACGTACTAGCCACGTACAGATAGCCACCCAGCAATTCTATGTCTTCGGGACCGTTAATTACTTCATAGGATGTTGCAATTTCAAGAGTTGTTGTATTGATTTGCACCACAGTATTTGCAGGTGACCAATCTGAATTTGATGGGATAGATGCAAACAAACTCGTGCCATTAAGAATCAAATCTTCAGGCATTCCAGGAACTGGAATTGAATCTATAACTGATAGGGTTGTTAAATCAATCAGAAGAATAGCTTCCAAATTCCAACAGGACAAATAGCCTATTGTACCACTGGCAGCAAAATATCTAGGGCTGGCATTATTTAAAGTTAATGTTTCACTGTGTGTTATTTCATCACCAAGGTCAAATACTTCAACTTTATGACTATTGTTGACAACAACGTATAATCTATTTTCATGAATTGTCATGGATTGTGCAACATCTCCCAAAGACGACCCTCCAAGTATTTGAGTTTCTGAAATGGATTCATTTGGGGCAATAGACCATAATGCAGCATTATTGCTTCCAAAATTTCCTTCACAGAGAACAAAAACTTTTGGGTTGCCATTGATTTCCTGATCATCTTCATTTAATTCGCATCCAGTAAAGATGAGTAGAATGAAAGAAAAGAATGAAATGGTTTTTTTCATTATTGTTCCTTACTATTTATTTTATAAAAAATATTTAATCGAAATACCCTAGATGGCTCAGGATAGCCATATATAGTCATTATTTCACGATTTAAGAGATTAGAAATAGAAGCCTTCAATTGTAGTCGATCATTGAATATGGCCGGTGCTTCTTGAGAAAAATAGCTATTAAAAGACGGTTTCATTGTTAAATCTGTTGGATAATCATACATGATAATCTGTTTTCCAGTAAATTGGAAAGACAGTGTTGATTTCCATTTCTTATGACTCCATTGTCCTTGGATTGAACCAACCCATCCAGGGGCATACAATAATTTTTGTCTAGTCAATTGATTGGTTGATTCAATATTGATCAGCGATCCTGCAATTAAAATTTTATTTTCAATATTCATTTGGCCATTTATTCCAAATAAATTTTTCAGAGATTTGTTTATATTTTCTGGTTGCCAAATATCACCGTTTGGTTTCCAGACAATTAAATCAGTTGAATTAGATGTTTTATAGAAAAGCTCCAAGTCCAATTGTTTAAAATAAAAATAAGCGCTTATTTTTATCCTTTTAGAATGTTCTGGTTTTAATTCTGGATTACCTCCCGGAACCCAGTAGAGATCATTAAATGTTGGAGCGCGAAAGGATGTTGCATATGAAGCAGAAAATTTAAGCCATTGGAATATATTCTTTGCGGCCTTAAAGGAATGGGTAATTACACCACCAAAATCAGAATAATTATCATATCGTGCTGCCGTAATTAGATTAATTTCGTTTATTGTAAATAACGACAAAGATGGTGAGAAATAATATCTTTCTCTCTGATAAACACCTGTATCAGTGCTGTTAACTTTCTGAATAGAAAACCCAGAGTGGAAGCGATATTCAATACTATTCTTAGTAAAATATAACCCTGAAATTTCAGTGGTGGACGTTTCAGATAAGTGATTACTGTCAATGCTGATTATGGGGTCAACATAATTTTCCCCAGATCTTCGATACTTAAAGGAAGATTTTACAAATCCCCTTGGAAAGAGATGTACCAATGAGCCAGAAAGTAGGGCTAATGTATCATTCCTAAATGCTTCCGTGTTTGGACTCCATATTAATCCGCTAATTCCCCGATCTTGGATAGAGTTCCAAAATGAAACTCTTTTGTGCCAATTACCATTTTGTGAATGCAATTGCAATCCTATAAACATCTGGAAAAAATGCTGATTTTTAAGACTGATTGATTCAGAGTTATATAGTACTGGATAAATACCGGGATTTGAATTTTTTCCTGTTGTTAATTCTATATTTGAATTTCCCATTTTCATATTAATATGTGCTGACAAAGCTTTTGAAGCATCCTGGCCACTTTGAATTTCAAATCCTGATGAACGGGACCAAGGATTTATTTGGATTATACCGTCAAATGAACCAGAGCCATATTTGAGATTATTATTTTGTTTGAGCATCCCATATCCCAAAAACTGTTCTGGAATTTGTGAGATATCAGATACGCCATTTTGCGGACTTGTTACATCGATATTATTAAATACTACTTTTGCATCAGTAGTGCGGCCTCCATCAATAGAAACCTGAGCAATCCCTGAACTTCCTCCGTAACTTCGGACAATAGCTCCTGGTAAACTATTTACAAGTTGATTACGAGTTATGCCAGATGACAACATTTGATAATAACCAGTATTATTTTTGACCAAGATTTCTGATAAATGAATTGGGTTATTCTCCATTTGCACCAGTTGAAAGCCCCCCGAATAAACTAAAGATTTATCAACCATTCCTATGCGTTTTATTGTTAATGAATCACCTTTTGTTGTACCAATTGGAAGCCAGAATAGGCCAGCTTCATTGGTTGAACTCCAAGTACCCAACCTAGTGTTGAAAACTGTTGCAAAAGTAACAGGTTGATTATTCTTTGTTAAAATAATCCCCTTACTACCCTTTGATGAGTCAAGTGCAAAAACAATTGAATAAAAAAGTAATATGCGTCTAATTAGCACAACTTTCCCCGGATAAAATGGGAGAAAGTATAATCACTAGGCAGGGATGTTTTGATTTTACCATGACCTTTTTTCCCGAAAGTCGTTAAGGTTGTATTCAAATATCCAGGTCTCCTGACTTATGTAGTTTCGACTGGTTCTCCTTCTCTTTAACTGGGTAAGCCAAAAATGGATTTTGAACCAGTATTCTACAATTACAGTAGCGGGGACTGTACTCGAATCACACGAGTTTCCCTGTCATATTTGAATAAAAGTAACTAGCTGATATTACAATTGGCTCAGAGAATTTCAAATCTGAAAGAAGTCGTTCAATCAATTTCATTCAAAGTTTAAAGAATTGTATTCTTTTTTATAAATACCAATTTTTTATTCAAGGTAGATTCAAATAAATTTATGTCCATGTATCAGCTATCTAATACCTGGTTTATTATTCATTCATCTGTTGCACCTATTTATGCAGATCCAACTTTTAATGCTCCTTGCATAAGTGAAACAGTCTTTGGTGAATCATGTAAAGTAATTGGCCAAAGGGATAATTGGTTAAATATAAAATGTGATGATGGTTATGAAGGTTGGATTAATGAATTTTACGGTAAAACGAAGTCTACAAAAAACAAACCGACTTATATTGTTGTATTCCCAAACGAAAAAGGTACTTATAGTCACAACTATCCATTTGGCGCGCAAATAAAGCAAAATATACCAGGCTCTATTCAAATAACAGACACTTTAGGTATCGATCAAATCATTCCTGTCGCAAAAAATTTATTGGGTATCCCTTACAAGTGGGGTGGAAAAACATCTTATGGTTTTGATTGTTCCGGTTTAGTGCAATCGGTCTTAAAGGTATGTGGTTTATCAATCCCTAGAGATTCTTACCAACAGCATGAATTTTTTTTGGAAGATGAAATTGAAATTGATGAAGCGGAGCCAGGTGATTTGCATTTTTTTGGTAAAAGTGGTGATATTACCCATGTCGGTTTATCTACAGGGCAAAAAGGTATATTGCATTCTCAGGGGTCTGTCAAGGAAGAATCACTTGATATCCGTCAAAAATTGGCCAATAAAAAACTAATAGATTTCTACATTTCAACTCATTCGATTCGCCGTAAGTTTAACCAGTGAATAATCCTTCAGCAAAAGCAACTAACGGACAACTTCTTAATCGTGCCGTATTGGTATTAAATGCGAACTATTCTCCAATGATGATTTGTACTGCGAAACGAGCAATATGTATGGACTATTTGGATAAAGTTGATGTCTTAGTCAAATATGATGAAAAAATTCAAAGTCCATCTTTATCCTGGAGTCTTCCAAGTGTGGTAAAAATCAGGGATTTTATACGGTATGATAATCTATCAGTTGATTTAAATCGGAAAAATATAATTGCTCGGGATGAACATACTTGTCAGTACTGCGGAAAATCTAAAGCACCTTTGACAATTGACCATATAACCCCTAAAGGGAGAGGTGGTCTGGATACATGGGAAAATCTCGTTGTCGCATGTAAACCATGTAATCAGCGAAAAGGAGACCGAACACCAGACGAAGCTAATATGCCCTTAAACCGCATTCCAAAACGGCCAAACCGGCTACATTATTTCCAGAGATTTGTCAAAGAAAAACAACAAGATTGGAGACCATATTTATTTATGGAACCATTTTAATAGATTGATTCTCCACCACATACCACAACATGCTAGCAGATAAAAAAAACTTACGTGTATTAAGTGGGATTCAGCCATCAGGTGCTCTCCATTTAGGAAACTATTTTGGGATGATGAATCGGATGATAAAGTACCAGGAGAATAATGATCTATTCTGTTTTATAGCCAATTATCATGCGTTGACAACAGTTCCAGATTCTGAAACTCTAGCTGTCAATACATTCAATGCTGCTTGTGATTTTTTGGCATTAGGTTTGGACCCTGATAAATCAACTTTTTGGATCCAGTCTGATGTACCACATGTAACTGAACTTACTTGGCTACTTTCGTCTCATGCAAGTGTTGGCCTCATGGATCGGGCAACGTCCTATAAGGATAAAATAGCACAAGGTTTGAAACCTAACATGGGATTATATTCATATCCCGTTTTAATGGCTGCAGATATTTTATTATTTGACAGCAATATTGTTCCTGTAGGTAAAGATCAGAAGCAACATTTAGAAATGACAAGAAATATAGCTATGAGATTCAATAATCAATATGGTGAAACATTGGTTATACCAGATGCAGATATCGAAAAAATTACCCAGCTAATACCTGGAATTGATGGGCAGAAGATGAGTAAATCTTACAAAAATACAATTCCTATTTTTGATAGTGAAAAGAATATTAGGAAACAGATTATGCGGATTGTAACAGATACAGCAGGGATTAATGAATCAAAAGATAAGGATACTCCTTTATTCCATTTATATACTTTATTTTTGGATGAAAATGGTCAACAAAATCTCTTAGATAGATACGATGGTAAAGGATTACGGTATGGCGATGTAAAGCACGAACTATTTGAAAAGGTGATGGATCATTTTGGTCCATTTCGTGCAAAAAGAGAAGAATTATTATCTAACTCAGATTTTGTTCACGATATTCTTCGTGAAGGTGCAAAAAAAGCTACAAAAGTTGCGGACAAAGTATTGGAACGGGCAAGGACAGCATCAGGAATAAATTTCTTATAATGGGGTATAAAGTACATTTAGATAACTTTGAAGGGCCATTAGATCTTTTATTATATTTTATACGAAGGGATGAATTAGATATATATGATATCCCAATTGGAAAAATTACGAAGGAATTTATTTCAGTGATTGAGGAATGGAAGCGGTTAAATATGCATATAGCAGGTGAATTTATTGTGATGGCATCTACTCTAATGCGAGTTAAGGTTAAAATGATGATTCCGCGACCTGAATTGGATGATGATGGTGAAATTTTAGACCCACGTGCAGAATTAATGCAGCAATTAATTGATTATAAACGGTTTCGTGATGCAGCGAATATGCTCAAAGACTTAGCAGATGAAAGAAACCATGCCATCCCTAGGCAGTTCAGCCAAGATATCAAGGCTGTAGACGAAGAAGAAATTGGAGCCCTTTTACAGGATGTAACTTTATATGATTTAGCAAGGGTATTTAAAACCGCTATGGAAAACCGTCCAGTCATGTCTCAATTTGAATTAAATCGGGAACCTGTAAAATTAGAGCAGCAAAAAGATTTTATCTTTAAATTTTTTGATGGTGAAGGAAGATTAAAATTTTCAACATTGCTTGATAATCTAAAATCCAAAATGGAAATAATCGTTACTTTTCTTGCAATTTTGGATTTAGTTAGAGAAGGTCTTTGCACTGTTGGTCAGTTTGATGTTTTTGGGGAAGTAGAGTTAATTTACTTAGGATCAGCAACCTAATGAAAAAAGTGGAAATAAAAAAAATCATAGAAGCATTGCTGTTCGCAAGTCCTGAACCTTTAACTCAATCAAAAATAAACCAAGTATTTGACCCTGATACACCTGATCTTTCCAAGTTTGTCTTAGAGTTGAATGAACAATATAAAAAAGAAGAACATGCTTTTGAAATTTGTCAAGTTTCAGGAGGATACCAACTTATTTCACAAAAAGAATTTGAATATTTCATTCGAAGAATGTTTAATAAAACTGGACGCCTTTATTTGTCACCTGCTGCTTTGGATTCTTTAGCCATAGTTGCATATAAGCAACCTATAGGCAGATATGAGATTGAAGCAATACGCGGTGTGGATTCTAGCGGAGTTCTTAAAACACTTCTTAATCGTAATTTAATTAAAATAAAAGGTCGAGATTCGGGTCCCGGTCGTCCTCTGTTATACCAAACAACCAATAAATTTCTAGAACATTTTGGGCTCAATCGACTTTCGGATATGCCGAAGTTAAAAGAGATTACAGAACTTGTGGACGCAGATCCAAACTTGGGAGAACAAATAGCAGTTTTTGAAGAGACAGATAAAAGTAATGAACTGGATGATTCTTCCCAACCCGATATCTCTAGTGCTTGACCCTATGCGATTAAATAAATTTTTGGCTGAAGCAGGTATCGCTTCAAGGAGAAAATCCGATAAATTAATCCAGATGGCAACAACAGAAGTTAATGGCAAAATTTGCCTAGATCCTGCATATCATGTACAAGTTGATGATGTGGTGAAGTATGACGGTCAGAAAATTAAACCTGTTAAGGAAAAGGTAGTGGTGATGCTTCATAAACCAAAAAAAGTTATCACAACTGTAAGGGATACTCACGGACGAAAAACTGTCATGGATCTTGTATCTTCAAAACACAGACTTACACCAGTTGGAAGACTTGACCAAGATACAACAGGCTTACTTTTACTCACTAATGATGGTCACCTGCATCAGTATTTAACTCACCCTAAGAACCAAATAGCAAAAGACTACGAAGCTGTAATTAAAGGAAGAATGACTAATTCACAGATCCGAAAATTATCGACTGGAATCTATATAGGTGATAAAGAGTTTGGTAATGCGGAGATACTTCATCAGGAAACAGATAAAGGTAGGTCTACCATAACCCTTCGACTTCGGCAAGGAAAGAAACGAGAAATTCGTAGAATTATGTATTATCTCAAACTAAAACTATTTTCCCTAAAGCGGATCAGATTTGGGGGTCTTTCATTGGGGAATCTTCCTGAATCTGGACAACGTAATTTGACGAAAGAAGAAATAAAATCTCTTCAAGAATAACTACATATTCCTTCATAATATTTAAATCCTTTTCCCAGTTGGGTTTCTTATGAAGAAAAGGTAGATTCCCCGGCTTGTTAAGTATTGAATTACATGATAATTGCTATAGACGGTCCATCAGCTTCTGGAAAGAGTACTACTGCTAAGGGAGTTGCTGAAAAACTAGGAATTACTCACTTGAATACAGGTTCTATGTATCGTGCAGTAACACTGGCGCTCATGGAAGCTGGTATTCATCCTGATGATGAAACTAAGGTTAAAGATTTTATAGCTGAATTGGATATCCGATTTGATGAATCTAATCAAATTCATTTAAATGAAAGAAATATTTCAAAGGATATTCGCTCAGAAAATATTTCATTACGGGTTAGTGCAGTAAGTGCACTTTCGGCTGTCAGAGAAAAAATGGTTATAGCGCAACGGGATATTGCAGGTAAAAAGGATTGCGTTTTGGAAGGTCGGGATATTGGAACGGTCGTATTTCCAAATGCAGATCACAAATTTTTTCTGATAGCAGATGTTAAAGTAAGAGCAGAAAGAAGATTAAAAGATCTTGAAAAAATAGATGAGACAAAAAATATCTCAGATTTGATTGAAGATATTAAACGGCGTGATGAGATTGACTCATCTAGAGAACATTCACCTCTGAAGCAAGCAGTTGATGCCATACCGATTGATACAAGTGATCTAACAATTGATGAGCAAATTGAAAAAATCGTTAACATAATAAATAAAAAATAAGGAAACATCATAAGTATGTTTGAAGAGCAAAATTTAGAACAGGCAGTTGAAGAGACTTTAGAAGTAACTGAGAATAAAGTTACTGAGGGAGTCAGCGATGAATCGCCTACTGCCCAGGACCAGCCTGTTGCGGAGATAAAGGACTATTTAAACCCGGAATTATTTCATGATGTCCGTATTGTGGGACAATCTGAAATTGATGCCCAATCTAGCGATATAGAAGTTAGTTCCGAACTAGAAAAACTATATTCAAGTACTCTAGGTGATATATCTGAACATTCTTTAATTAATGGTCGTGTTGTCGGAATGAATGAACGGGAAATTCTTATTGATATTGGATTTAAATCAGAAGGAATTATTGACCGTAACGAATTTGAGGATGAAGATCTTCCTGTCATTGGAGATCAAGTTGAAGTCTTTTTGGAGTTTATTGAAGATGCCAGTGGTAACACAATCCTATCTAAAGAAAAAGCAGATTTTATGCGACGGTGGAGAGAACTTCGAGAAGCATTCGAAAATGAAACAATTATTACAGGGAAAATTGTCCGTCGAATCAAAGGTGGTATGATAGTTGACTTGGGCGTTGTTCAAGCCTTTCTCCCTGGTTCTCAGGTAGATGTCAGACCGATACAAGACTTTGAAATTTATGTGGAAAAAGATATTGAAATCAAAATTGTAAAATTCAACGAAGCACGTAAAAATATCGTTGTTTCTCATAAAATTATTCTGGAAGAAAGTTTAAAAGAACAACGTGAAGCACTTTTCAAAGAACTAGAAGTTGGCTCCATTTTGGAAGGCAGAGTTAAAAACATTACAGATTTTGGTGTATTTGTTGATTTAGGCGGTATTGATGGCTTACTGCATATTACAGATCTATCATGGGGTCGAGTGAATCACCCTTCAGAAGTACTAGATATGAATGATAATATCACTGTCAAAGTCATTGAGTACGATGAAGAAAGAAAACGTGTATCTCTTGGCCTAAAACAATTAGTACCTCACCCCTGGGACGATGTTGAAATTAAATATCCCCTTGGAAATGTAGTGAAAGGTAAAGTAGTCAGTTTAACGAATTATGGAAGTTTTATAGAACTAGAACCTGGTGTCGAAGGATTAATACATGTTTCAGAAATTTCTTGGACAAAACATATTAAAAATCCTTCTGAGGTATATAAGATGGGTGATGAAGTAGAGGCAAAAGTCCTTTCGATTGATACAGAGGAACGTAAGATAAGCTTAGGAGTAAAACATTTAACGCCAGATCCTTGGGATGAGATTGAAGAAAAATATATGGTTGGTACTATTCATAAATGTAAAATTCAAAACTTGACCCAATTTGGTGCATTCGCTGAATTGGAAGAAGGAATTGATGGATTAATACATGTTTCTGATCTCTCCTGGACTAAAGTGATTAAACATCCTAAAGAACTTGTAGAAAAAGGCCAGGAAATTGAAGTTAGAATATTAGAAGTTTCAAGAGAAAATCGTCGCATCTCCCTAGGTTATAGACAAGTGCTTGATGACCCTTGGTCAGGTATAGTTGAACACTATGAAGCTGGCAAAGAAGTTAGCGGTGAAATTATTCGAGTATTAGATAAAGGTATTATTATCCAGTTGGAAATGGAAGTTGAGGGAATCATTCCATTTGGTAAAATGTCTAAAAGGGATCGAAAAGCTTTGGCTGGGCAATATGAAGTGGGAGCAAATCTTTCCGGTATTGTAATGAAAGTTTCGCCAGAAGATAAAAAAGTTGTTCTTTATAAAGAAGAACTGGCTGGTACTGCTAAATCTACTTCGGCAGCAGATGAAGTTAAACAATACTTGAAAAATCAAGATACAGATTCGGGTGAAAAACTTGATTTACCTCAAGAACTATTAGAATTAGCTAGTGAAGCAGAAAAAGATGGCGTACCAGATGAATCTGGTGAGTCTGAACCTGAAACTGAAGTAAAAGAATAACAAATATCCAATGGGTAATGTCCGATTATGGTACTGAAAAAACCCATTGATTCTCAATTCAGTCAAAGGATAGCCCTACCCTTAGGAGCTTTCAGCCTTGCATTGCTATTATGGATCTTCGTTGTCTCTGGGAACGAGTATGTTATGGCGATAGATCTGCCAATAGAGGCTAGGAACTTAAGCGCTCAAAAAGCACATAGAGAAGAAGTACCGCAGTTTGCAAGTGTTAGATTAAGGGGTACCGGCCGTGAATTATTTAAAACATTCCTTATTAAAAACTATGTAGGTTTTAAATTGGTTTTAGATCTTGAAGGTATTTCACAAGAATATGAATTTGTACTTAATGATTATTTTGAGAAATATCCACAAAAGATAGTTATACCTTCTAATTTCAATTTGTCTTTTGTGGAAGTTGTGTACCCTAACCGTATCAAGATAAGTTTAGATGAATACCAAGTTAAAACAGTACCAGTGTTAGCAAATATAGTTGTTCAACCGTCACCAGGTTATATACAGGTTGGGGAAACAGTAATTTCACCATATAAAATCGATATAGCTGGCCCGAAAAAAGAATTAGCTTTAATTAACCACGTTGAAACTTTTTATGATACAATTATTGATATTGCCACATCCCTAGATCGTAATATTAATATAGAATCATTTGGCCGGCTAATTGATTATTCCGAAGATGCAGTTAATGTGGCAATCAATATTCAGGAAATAGGGGAAAGAATAATTGTAGACATACCTGTACAAGTAATTAACATTCCACAAAAAATTAGGGTTTTTCCTTCTCCTCAAACAGTTTCATTAACAGTAGTTGGTGGTGTCCAACGTATTGCAAAGTTGAGTCCGGATGATATAGATATCATTATCGATTTTAATAATTGGAACCACCAAATCCAGTTTTACGAACCTGAAGTAGTTATTCCAAATGATGTTTTAGAATGGGGAGATATTTCTCCAAGAAGCTTAGAAATGGGTGTAGCTCGTGAAGTACAATGAGTATTTTAGGTATTGAAACTTCTTGTGATGAAACTGCAGCCAGCATTTGCAGAGAAGGTCGTATTCTTTCCAGTGTTGTCAGCTCACAAGTAATCCATTCCAAATTTGGAGGTGTAGTCCCTGAAATTGCATCCCGAGAGCATGAAAAACTCCTTAATTATATTGTCCATCAGGCAGTAGAGGAAGCCAAATGTAGATTAGAAAATTTAAAAGCAATTTCAGTTACTGCAGGTCCAGGTTTAGCTGGTACATTATTGACTGGAGTCAGTTTTGCCAAAGGATTAGGTATGGCACTTAATATTTCCGTTCTACCAATTAATCATCTCGAAGCTCATATATTTGCAAACTTTTTGGCTGACCCAACGCTGGAATTTCCATTTGTATGTCTTTTAGTCTCAGGTGGCCATACTCAATTATGGTATGTTCTAAATATGAGTGATTACCGATTATTAGGAGAAACTAGAGATGATGCCGCAGGAGAAGCATTTGATAAAGGTGCAAGAATTATGGGTTTAGGTTACCCTGGTGGTCCTGCTATTGAAAAAGAAGCAAAGGGTGGAAATCCTTTGGCAGTGAGTTTTCCTCTTGGTCTGATGGGCAAAAAATCACTGGAATTTAGTTTCAGTGGTCTAAAAACATCATTGCTTTACTTTATGGATAGATTTCAAGAGAGAGAAGACTTATCAATCAAAGATGTAATTGCAAGCTATCAACAGGCAATAATTGATACACTTGTTGAAAAAACAAGAAGAGCATTGAATAAAACTAATTGTAATACTTGTGTGATTGCAGGTGGTGTGGCGGCAAATAATAGATTGCGGAAAAATTTGCATATTGCATTACCAAATGCTCGGATTATTTTTCCTGATTTATTGTATTGTACGGATAATGCTGCAATGGTGAGTTACTTAGGTGAACTGAAATTTCAGAAGGGAGAATCATTCTCCCTGGATTTTGGCATACAACCTAATTTAAAGTTGGTATAAACTTGAATTTATCTTTTTCATCTCCTGGTCAGGAATTTTGGCTGATTTTATTATTGTGTATATCAGGATTATATTATTCATACTTTAAGGTTAAGAATCATTCAAAGATCCAAATATTACTAATACTGAGAGGATTATTATTCTTTGTTTTAATTATTATGTTTCTGGATCCAAAACTTGAATTTATTAAAACAACTTATAAAGATATGAATTGGCACCTATATATTGATAGGTCTTTAAGTATGTCTTACCATTCTCAACCTTCAGTTGGTTCTCTGATATCTGAAATTGATGCAATAATTGAAAGGATAGAAGATAAAAATATACCGTTGAAAATATTTGGGTTTGGAACTGTTTTAGATACAAATTGGATATTTGGAAATAAAAACATTCAAGAAGGTTCTACTAATCTTGGTGAAGTACTAGATCATATTCGTTTAAATGAAAATAATGCGCTTGCAGGCTCTATAATTGTTACAGATGGACAAATTAATTTAGGTCAAGATATTTCGACTCACGATTTAAAGATATCTTCACCAATTCATATAATTGGTGTAGGTAATAAAACTCCTATGGTAGATGTAGCTATCAATTCGATTGATACTTCTCCGTACATAATAAAAGGAGAAGATACGGATTTAGATGTTACGATAAGTAGTCACGGGAAAATAAACCAGCGTGTTAATCTCACTATCTATTCTGACAATAAGTTGGTGGGGTCAAAAGTAGTTACTGTTTTAGGTGGTGGTAGTTTGGAAAAAGTGCGATTTAGAATTAACCCTCAACAATCAGGATCAGTCAATTACAGAGTACAGGTTAGTACTCTTTCAGATGAAATAAATATTCAGAATAATAAACAAGTTGTACCAATTCAAGTGTTAAAGAATGAATATGCTGTGGCAATTATTACCGGGGCTCCTAATTTTAATACTAGGATTATGAAAAATATATTAGCAAAACATCCTGAGTATAAAATTGATCATTTTATTTTAAATAATTCTGGGTATACAAAATCATTAAAACAGTTCTGGGATACAAAATATGACCTGATCATTTTTGACAATAATCCAGTTGATGCTAATGAAAAAGAATGGAATTCTTATCTGAAAATTTTTGCAAAAAAATTGATTTCACATCAATCAAGTTTAGCCTTTTTTCCAGGTGATGATATTCATGAATCCACCACAAAATCATTTTTATCTCTGATGGATTTAAATTTCAACGATCCTTTGATGGATATAGGTTTGTTTTACGATTGGAATATCAGTTCACAATGGAATACTTATTTTCCTTTTAATCCAATTAATCAAAGTGATTTTAATATAAATAAATTTCCTCCTCTAAAAATTACATTTGAATTAGATTCTGCTAATGTAGCAACTTTAGCATATTATTCAATTTCTGAAGTTAATATCCCTTTATTGGTCCTAGGCGAAAAAACACCAATACGATTCATGGTTTGGGCTTCTTCCGATTTAAACAATATTTATTATAAAACTACAAACACAGAAATATCAGAATTAGTACAACTTTTAATTGATCCGGTTTTTTCATGGTTAATGAGGACCGGTAATGGTCAGGATTTTTATTTCAGATCAGATAAAAATTCTTATCAGCAGGGAGAACAGGTTACTATCACGGGAAAACCCATCCAAGATAATAAAATTTTGGCTGAAGGGTTTATTCATATCTATAGTGATGGCTCCAAAATCAATTCAAAACCTATAAAATATGATAAGAATACAGGTTTATATAATGGCCAATTTTGGGCATCCCAATCTGGAGAACTAGAATATGATGTTGAATTCACTCAAGATAACCAGCAAGTAACTGTAAGTAAAGGATCAATCCAGGTTCAAGAAAGCCAATTAGAACTCAATCATGTATATTTGAATAAGAATCTATTGAAAAGAATAGCAGATTTAAGTGACGGAACGTTTAGAACTTGGGATGATCGAAATTCAATAATTACCCAAATAAATAATGAAACTAAAATCGAAAATGCATATTCAAGAGTTAAATTAAATTTTAATCGATTTATGATTTTATTCCTAATTGTTATCTTAACTTCGGAATGGTTGCTAAGAAGAAAAATGGGTTTGATGTGATTATTTAGGTAGGAATTAGTGGCTCGTAGTTTAAAAATAATATTCAAGGAAATAGATTGCTAATAATATCTGTAATTGGAACTGGTTATGTAGGACTTGTAAGTGGTGCAGGTATATCAGATTTTGGTCATAGAGTTATTTGTGCTGATATTTCTGAATCTAAAATAAAATCTTTAATAGAGGGTGAAATACCTATTTATGAGCCAGGATTAGATGATTTGGTAAAAAGAAATGTAAATGCTGGTAGATTATCTTTTTCAACAAATATTGATACAGCTATTCATCAGGCTGATGTAGTTTTTATTGCTGTGGGTACTCCACAGGGAAAGAGCGGTAATGCAGATATATCTGCAGTTGAATCTGTAGCAAGGACAATTAGTAAAAACATTAATGGATATAAAGTGATATGTACAAAAAGCACTGTACCAATTGGTACCGGGCAGCGGATAAAGGAATTGATTAGTGAAAATATCCCAGATGGAGGAGAATTTGATTACGTCTCAAACCCTGAATTTTTAAGAGAAGGATCTGCCGTCAAAGATTTTCTATGGCCGGATCGTGTTGTTATCGGAGCTACAAGTGATAGAGCTTTTAAAATTATGCGGGAAGTCTATCGTCCACTTTATGTAAATGAAAAACCCATGCTTCATACCAACATAGCCACAGCAGAAATGATAAAATATGCATCAAATGCGTTCCTTGCATTAAAAATTAGTTACATTAATGAGATAGCAAATTTGTGTGAAGCTAGCGGCGCAGATGTTCATCAAGTTGCAAAAGCTATGGGTCAAGATGGGCGCATAAGTGCAAAATTTTTGCACCCTGGTCCTGGGTTTGGTGGTTCATGTTTCCCAAAGGATATAAATGCGCTAGCAGCATTTGCCAATAAAAAAGAATTGCCCATAAAAACTATTGAAGCTGCAATTGAAACAAATGAAATTCAAAAATCAAGAATGGTTTCAAAATTGAAAAAAATGATGAACGATGATTTTAGTGGTAAAACAGTTGCAATCCTGGGTCTGGCATTTAAACCAAATACAGATGATGTTCGTGAATCTTCCTCTATCCAAATGATTCGTGAAATACAAGAAGGTGGAGGTAGTATCCGTGCTTTCGATCCCATTGCGAATGATTCTATGAAAGAGATTATTCCTGATATAAAGTATGTTGATTCATGGGAAGAAGCTTGCAAGGATGCAGACTCTGCTACAATAATGACCGAATGGAATGAGTTTCGTGGTATGGATCTAGATCGGTTAAAAACTCTTTTGTCTAATCCAATTGTTCTAGATACGAGAAATATTTTAAGCATTGAAAAATTAACCAAACTTGGGTTTACTTTTGATAATGTAGGACGAAAAATAGTACATGAAAATTGAGGGCACTTCTCTTCTAGATCTAAAATTGATTTCACCAGATATTTATGATGATGAAAGAGGCTATTTTTTTGAATCATATAAAACACCTTTATTCAAAGAATATGGTTTACCTTACGATTTTCCACAGGATAATGAAGTAAAATCAAAAAAAGGTGTTTTGAGAGGGCTTCATTATCAGTTGTTAAATCCACAAGGTAAATTAATTCGAGTTGTTTCAGGTGCCATTTTCGATGTTGCAGTTGATGTCAGAAAAGGTTCTCCGAACTTTGGACGTTTTGAAAGTAAAATTTTAACTTCAGAGAATAAAAAAATGCTCTATGTACCTGAAGGATTTGCTCATGGCTATTTAGTTCTATCGGATGAAGCAATTGTTACCTACAAATGTACAGATATTTACTATCCTGATGATCAACATGGCATTCTTTGGAATGATCCGGATATAGGAATTGATTGGAACAATGACAATCCTATTTTATCTCAAAAAGATCAGATGCTTCCTATATTGAGCAAACAAACTTATTTACCAGAGTTTTGATATGAAAACTTATCTCGTTACAGGTGGGTCTGGATTTATTGGTTCTAATTTTATTCGTTTCATTTTGGAACAGAATGAAACTTTCCGGCTTATTAATCTTGATAAATTAACATACGCAGGAAACCCAAATAATTTAGATGATTTAACTAAAGAGTATTATACATTCAAAAAAGGTGACATATGTGATGAAGTTTTAGTTAAATCACTCTTTGATGAATACCAATTTGATGCTGTGATTCACTTTGCTGCAGAAAGCCATGTAGATCGATCCATTGATGGGCCAGCAAAGTTTATTCAAACAAATATTGTTGGCACTCTGAATCTATTAGAATGTGCAAGAAGTTATTACAATAAAGGTAAAAAAAAGGATTTCAGATTTTTACATGTTTCCACTGACGAAGTTTACGGATCTTTAGGCAATGATGGAAAATTTCTAGAAACTACGCCGTATGATCCAAGTTCTCCATATTCTGCATCGAAAGCGGGATCGGATCATTTAGTTCGCGCATGGAATAGAACTTTTGGACTGCCCACTCTTATTACGAATTGTTCTAATAATTATGGTCCTTATCAATTTCCAGAAAAATTAATTCCTTTGATTATTATTAATTGTATGCATGAAAAGCCACTACCAATTTACGGAAAGGGTGAAAACATAAGAGATTGGCTTTTTGTCAGAGACCATTGCGAAGCAATTTATACTGTTTTGAATAAGGGCGCTGTAGGGGAAACATACAATATTAGTGGGAATAATGAGATTAGAAATATTGATGTGGTAAAAACAATATGTACTCAACTAGATGAAATACATCCTTCACCTTTTGGAAAATCTTATTTAGATCTCATTACATATGTTACAGATCGTCCGGGTCATGATTTTAGGTACGCAATTGATGCAACTAAAATTCAAACAAAATTAGGATGGTCGCCAAAAGAATCGTTTGAATCAGGTATTAAGAAAACAATTAATTGGTACTTAGATAATCCTAATTGGTGGACTGAAATACAAAATAAAATATATCAACAGCAAAGACTAGGAGTTCTTTAGGAATGAAAGGCATTATTTTAGCAGGAGGTAGTGGCACTAGACTTTTTCCAGCTACAAGAGTAGTTTCAAAACAATTACTACCAATTTATGATAAACCTATGGTTTATTATCCATTATCGACACTTATGTTAGCAGGGATAAGGGATATTTTAATCATTTCAACTCCGGAAGATACACCTCGTTTCGAACAGTTATTCAGTAATGGAAATCAATTTGGATTAAACTTATCTTATAAAGTACAGCCATCCCCTGATGGGCTTGCACAGGCATTGGTTTTAGGTGAAGAATTTATTGGTCAAGATTCTGTCAGTTTAATTTTAGGTGATAATATATTTTTTGGTCATGGATTAGTAGAGCTACTGACAAAATGTGTACAAGTTGTAAAAGAAAATGATAATGCTGTGGTATTTGGATATGAGGTTAGAGATCCACAACGTTATGGTGTTGTGGGATTTAATGAATCTGGCATTGTAACAAGCATCCAAGAAAAACCAGAAAAACCTGCTTCCAATTTTGCTGTAGTAGGTTTATACTTTTATCCAAATGATGTTATTGATGTATCAAAAAGTGTTAAACCTTCTCCTCGTGGTGAGTTAGAAATTACTTCAGTAAATCAAAATTATTTAAGTCAAAATCGATTAAGAGTAGAATTGATGGGACGAGGATATGCATGGCTAGATACTGGAACACAAGAGGCTATGAATAATGCTTCAAACTTTATAAAGGCAATTGAGGATCGGCAAGGGTTAAAAGTAGCATGTTTAGAAGAGATAGCTTTTAGTCAAGGGTTTATTGATCGTAATAAACTAGAAAAATTAGCAAACAGTTACAAAAATGATTATGGTAACTATTTGAAAAGAATATTGCTCTAATTAAATGAGATGGGTGTGATAGCTTTTACGCTTATCAGTATTGAAAATTTAGAAATATCTTTACCAGATATGGTTGATTGTAAGGGATCAAAACCCGCATTTTTCCAATCTATCCATTCTCCACCAATTTTTAATAATATTTTATCATTTAGAAATCCTTTTGTACAGACTATTGAAGCGACAAACCTTGATTCTAAGGTATTTGAGAATCTGTCATAATAAATATTTTGATATTGACCTTCGAGCATTTGGTCAGTTAATTCACCACGTTTTACTTTAGAAATATAGGAATAAATATTATATCCTTTTATTGGTAATAAATAGGATAGATAGGATTCTTCAGCATGTGGACCAGCCCAAAATCCTAAAGAATATTGAAAAGAATAAGAATCATTAATTCTGAATCTGTGTCTATAAATTCGATGATCTGTCCAGGTGTATTCAAATCTTAATCTATCATTAGCTGTAAAGATACTATTTCCGATTCCTCCTATTTGCCATCCAAACCAATTTCTATTATTTTTATTAAAAGTCCATTCAGGTCGCCATTCATCTATAAACAATGAACCAAAAACTTTCCAGTTTTCATTCAAATTCCAATTAATTTCACCACACATTTGAACGTTATCTAAATCACCAGTGTAATGTTGCATAGACCAAAATGGAACGAATGGTAACAGATAATGAATATCAATTCCACGATTTCCAAAAATGACCGATTCCATTGCTTTAAATGATATTGATTCAATTGGCTTCCATACTAATCTATGAGCCACAATTGAACGGGTATAATAGTTGTTTCTTGAACCGATATTTTTATATAATGCAGATTTAGTTGAATCAATAATATTACTTGTTAAAGATCCGACCAAATAATCTAAAGTAAGTTCAGAAGTAAGATCCCATGTGAATCCCATATGAGGAAAACTCGGTATATTTTTTGAAAGGAAAAGCGATGATTTTCCTGAACCCCAAATTGTATTGAATTTCCCAAAAAATATTGAAAATGAATCTTTTGAATATTCAATTTTTAGGTCTGATGATTCAAACCACGAAATATCGCTATCTATATATTTCCGATGCATTTCAATATTTAAATCAGGATTGAAGTAGACAGATCTTTTATTTAGATTTTGAGCAGTTGAAAATTGAAACAGCCCAGAAACTAATAAATTACCTTCTGATTTTTTTGCGCCTAGGCCCAAAGTTGTAATAGTTGAAAGTCCAGATTGGGACATATGGTTTATCGATCCAGAAGAAAAATAATTTGATGAAACTTGGGGGAAAAATATTAGCGGAGTCTCATTACCAAAACACAAACATATGTTTATAATAAAAAGAAGTTTTTTCATTGATTTAATGAGTAAATGATCTGAATACAAATACGATAGTCAAGATCAATATAAGTATATCTAGGCTAAAATCACGATGCTCTATATAAAGTAAATCATATTCTGGATTATCATGAATTTCTGCATTTCTTGCAGGACTGACTTGCCATAAACCCGTAATACCAGGAATTACAGCAAGGCGCTTTTTCTCATATGTTTCATAGCTATCTACGATAAAAGGCATTTCTGGTCTGGGGCCTACTAAACTCATTTCCCCTTTGATAACATTTATTAACTGAGGGATTTCATCAAGACTCAATTTTCGTAACCATCTACCAATAGATGTCACACGCGGATCGTTCCTATCTCTAGGGCAAGGAGCATATTTCTTAGAGTCCGTTCTCATAGTTCTAAATTTATAGATTTGAAATGGTATTCCATTCAAACCGATTCTGGTTTGTTTGAAAAATATAGGACCCCAGTCATTAATTTTAATAAAAATACTAATCAATATCCAAAGCGGTGAAATTAAAACTATACCAATCAGTGCTATAAAAAAATCAAAAACACGTTTAAATAGATCATAAAATGGTTTAGAGTCTAAAGTTAGTCTAGTAGTTGATAGAAGAGGAAGTCCAGCAATATCTTTTAATTTATATGGGTTTTTATCGAATAATTTCTGGGTTGGATGAAAACTCATGGCAATATGATGACGGTCTGTTATATCTTTAAGAGATATATTTATTTTTCTTTTAGGTTCTTTGATTGCAACAATAATATGATCGATATTATGTTTCTGAATAATTGACTCCACATCCTTTAAACCTCCTAATACTGGTTTAGGGTTGCCAACCGAATCTCCAACAGGTACTCTATCATCTACAAAACCTATAATTTTTAATGGTGCTGAGCTCAACTTATCTACAGCTGCAACAAAGGCTTTTCCAACTTTACCTGCACCATAAACCAATACATTTTCCTGATTTAAATGATGAAATAATTTTGCTTCTATCAACTGGACAAAAATCCTAGAAAAAATGACTACTATTGGTATGGTAATAATAAATGTGACGGAAATAATTCTTGGGATTTGATATTTAATTATATAGGCTAAGAGAATGTATATAACAACAGTTTGGAGTACGCCCTTAATAACGCCCTTAAGACGCCTAATTCCAGCAAAATCACGTTTTTTATGGTAGGCACCATTATTATACAAAACGTAAAGGAAGAGAAGATAAGCTAAAAATACTTCAATAGTGGATACATCAAATACACTACGAGCAAAGCCAATGAGGCCTGTATTATAAAGCATAATACAAAAAGTGAAAACACTCCAAAATGAAAGACTATCTGCTAGGATAGTAAGAATCCAATTAACGGTCTTTGATTTGATAGCTTTACTCATAAATAATATATGAAGACTGTGAATTCCAAATTTATAGTACTTGGAATATTACTTCAAGAATTGACTTTTTTTGATAATAATTGGTCAAAATATGAGATTGTTTTTTCTAATCCATCTTTTAATTGGGTTTTCGGTTCCCAATCAAGAGTTGACTTTGCCAATGAAATATCTGGTTGTCTTTGTTTTGGATCATCTTCTGGTAAAGGTTTAAAAATAATTTGGGATGTGGAGTTAGTTAATCCTATGATCTTTTCTGCAATCTCTAAGATTGAATATTCATCGGGGTTACCAAGATTCAACGGTCCTGTAAATCCTTTTTTTGTTTTCATAAGAGTGATAATTGCTCGAACCAAATCATCAACATAACAAAAGGATCGGGTTTGATCTCCTTGCCCGTAAACAGTGATTTTAGAGCCCTTCAATGCTTGAACAATAAAGTTTGAAATAACTCGTCCATCATCTGGTCGCATTTTAGGACCATAGGTATTAAAGATTCTTGCAACTTTTATATCCAAATTATGCTGCCGATAATAATCGAAAAATAAGGTTTCTGCACATCTCTTTCCCTCATCATAGCAGCTTCTTGGACCAATGGGGTTAACATTCCCCCAATAGGTTTCTTTTTGGGGATGTTGGTTTGGATCGCCATAAACTTCACTGGTAGAAGCTTGAAAAATTCGGGCTTTAACACGTTTTGCAAGTCCCAACATGTTTATAGCGCCATGAACACTAGTTTTTGTTGTCTGCACAGGATCATACTGATAGTGAATAGGAGATGCAGGACATGCCATATTGTAAATTTGATCAACTTCAACAAAAAGTGGGAAGGTTATATCATGACGCATAAATTCAAACGATGCATTATTAAGTATGCTTGCAATATTGTCTCTTTGGCCTGTATACAAGTTATCGACGCATAAAACTTCTTTTCCATTTTTTAATAATTTTTCACAAAGATGAGAGCCGATAAAACCTGCACCACCAGTTATTAATATTTTTTGCTTCATGAATAATTTTAGTATTTATAAGACTTTAGTTTTAAAAATTCCAAAATATTTAATAAGATGAAAAGGGGATTTGTAAAAACATATCTTTTCCATAAACGTCTTGGCTCTTGCAATAGACGATAAAACCATTCGAGAGCATATTTTTTCATCCATCTAGGCGCATGCTTTGTTTTTCCTGCTAAGTAATCAAAACCAGCCCCAACTCCAATGAGAATACCTCGATTGAATTGTGTGTAGTTTTCAGACATCCAATTTTCTTGTTTTGGTGCACCTAAGCCCACCCAAATAATATCAGGATTTGCTTCATTTATTTGACTGATAAATTTCAAATTTTCCTCGGTTGTGAGTGGTTTAAAGGGTGGTGAAAGCATACCACAAACAATTGCTTCCGGGAACTTGCTTTGAATCGTACTAGCCATTAGGTTTAAAATATCTTTAGTACTACCAAAAAAATAATGCTTTATTTTTTTTTCTTGTCCCCATTCTAAAATTTTTTCCAAAAGAGTAGGCCCAAAAACACGTTTCATATTATAATCTCCTTTCCACCGTGCAACCATAGAGAGAGGTCGACCATCTGGTAATGCCATAAATCCTTTATTTATGATTGTACTGAATTTAGGGTGGAATACACCTTCAACAACTGTATGGGCATTATTCAATGTCACATAAGCAGGTGATTTGGAATGTACTAAATAATTCATCATTTGATTGAAGGTCTGTTCATATGTAGTTGAATCCAAATGGGTAGATAAAATTTTTGTTTTCATTTTGATATAATTATCAAGAGTCCAAAGGATTTGATTCATAATCTAAAATAGTTTGTCGAATTCCTTCCTCCAAACTAGTAGAATAGGTCCAACCTAGTTTTTTTAGGTTACTTTCATCCATAATTTTACGAGGTGTTCCATCGGGTTTAGATTTATCAAAAAGTAGTTTACCCTTATATCCTGAAAGCTTTTTGATAAGTTTAGCCAATTTACGGATAGTTATTTCTTCTCCGCTTCCAATATTCAAGTGAGTTAAGCCCAAGGAATCGTATAAGTGTGGCGCTTCCACCATTTCCATTACAAATAGACAAGCTTGTGCCAGATCATCAACATAAAGGAACTCTCTTAGTGGTGATCCAGTACCCCAAATATCAACATAGGCTGCACCAGTAGTTTTAGCTTCATAAATTTTTCGAATAAGGGCGGGAAGAACATGGGAGTTTTCTAAATTATAATTATCATTAGGGCCATAGAGATTTGTTGGCATTACAGAAATAAAATTGTCACCGTATTGGCGATAATAATTTTCACACATTTTTATACCGGCAATTTTTGCAATAGCATATGGTTCGTTGGTATACTCTAATTTTCCAGTCAATAGGACATCTTCCTTAAGGGGTTGCGGCGCAAATTTTGGATAAATACAAGAGCTCCCTAAAAATAATAATTTTTTTACACCTGCTAAATGACTGGCATGAATTAGATTAGATTGGATCATCAAATTATTGTAAATAAACTCTGCACGATAAGTATTATTGGCTTGTATTCCTCCAACCTTGGCAGCAGCTATAAAAACAATATCAGGTTTTTCACTAATTATAAACTCAAAAACATCTTTTTGTATAGTTAAATCTAATTCCTTACTAGTTTTTGTGATCAAATGATGATATTTATTTTTCTCCAATGTTTTTACCAAGGCAGAGCCAACCATGCCCTTGTGTCCAGCTACAAAAATCTTTGATTGCTTATTCATATCCATCAAATTTCAATTGTTGTCATTCTATTTTTTCTTTTAGTATAATCTGCATCTACCATGATTTTTACAAGCTCTTTAAAAGTAGTTTTTGTTCTCCATCCTAATTCCTGTTTCGCTTTCGATGGATCACCTATTAAAAGTTCTACCTCAGTAGGACGAAAATATCTTGGGTTGATTCCCACAACTTTTTTACCGGTAGATTCCAAAATGCCTACTTCTTTTTCGGCATTGCCTTTCCAATATATATTTTCGCCTAAAACTTTAAAACTTTCTGTTACAAATTCACGGACAGAATGAGTTTCTCCAGTTGCCATTACATAATCATCGGCCTTATCACTTTGCAGCATCAACCACATTCCTTCTACGAATTCCGGTGCATAACCCCAATCTCGTTTTGCATCTAGATTTCCTAATAAAAGTTTATTCTGTCTTCCAAGTACAATGTTAGAAACACCAATTGAAATTTTCCGTGTTACAAATGTTTTACCTCGACGTTCGGATTCATGATTAAACAAGATTCCATTACATGCAAACAAATCATACGCTTCTCTATAATTTTTCACAATCCAATATGCATACAATTTTGCCGCAGCATACGGTGATCTTGGATAGAATGGCGTTTTTTCAGATTGAGGGATTTCTTGAACAAGTCCAAATAGTTCTGATGTAGAAGCTTGATAAAATTTTGTTTCAATGCCAGTTTCTTTTATAGCATCAAGAAATCTTAGTGCACCAATACCATCAACCTCTGCTGTGTATTCGGGTACCTCAAAACTCACTTGGACGTGGGACTGAGCTCCTAAATTATATATTTCGTTTGGCTTAATTTTTTCAACAAGACGATTCAAGTTACTCGAATCATTCAAATCACCATAATGAAGGAATAATTTTTTATTTAAAATTTTTTCATTTTTGTATAAATGATCAATTCTGAAAGTATTAAAGGAGGATGATCGACGAATGATACCATGAACTATATATCCTTTTTCAAGAAGCAATTCTGTTAGATATGATCCATCTTGCCCTGTAATACCAGATATAAGTGCAATTTTTGACATAGATTTTCCTATTACTACTAAGTGGTTTTAAAATTATCACTGGGATTAGTTTTTTACTGAAATAGCTTCCTGGTAAATTGAAACCATATGATGGTAATTTAGTTCCGGTGTGTAATTATTTAAATACTTTTGTCTTCCAGCCTCACCTAAAGTACTACAATATTTTTTATTTTGGATTAATTGATTCACTTTATTACAAAAGTCTTCCTGATCCCCCAATTCATAATGAAGTCCATTTTTACCATGTTCAATAATTTCTTGCATTGAGCCGATATTACTAACAATAACGGGCGTACCACAGGCCAAGGCCTCAACAAGTACCATAGGAAATCCCTCGTACCATTGAGAAGGAAAAATAAGCATTTGGGCTTCTCCCAAGATCTTTTTTACTTGGTCATTTGGTAAAGAACCCAAGTATTCAATATTTTTTAAATTAGAAGACATTTTATGTTTTTCTGGCCCATCTCCAATAATTTTTAAGGAATAGTCTATGTTTTTCCAAGAATCTAAAAGAAAATTTATACCTTTTTCCCTTGATAATCGCCCAATGAATAATGCATATGGCTTTCTTTTTAAATCCCCCTGATCTGGATCCTGAATGAAATTTGGTTTTACTACCATATTGACTTCTGAAAATCCTGCTTCAATAAATTTTCTTTTTGAAAATTGTGTTAAAGTGATAATACGTTCGATATTTTTTGACCATGTTTTTCTTTTTTTATGATAGCTAATCATTCTAGCTAAAGAAGCTGTTCCTAGAAATGAATTTTTATATACCTTAAAAGGTATCGTGCAATAAGGACTATATTTTATTGAAATTTCCCACGGTTTATCATTATGCATTAGACAGGCGCTGGGACAAATTAAGCGATAATTATGGAGTGTTAAAACAGAAGGGATATTTTTCTCTTTACAGGCGTCAAAAATAGAAGGAGTTAATAGAGGAAAAAAATTATGGCAATGGACAATATCAGGATTAACCTTTGCTAAATGGGTTGCGAATAATTTTTTACTTGATTTTGAGTAATTCAGATTAAAGGCTGCTTTAAATTTTGATGATAAGGACTGAATAGTATCATTATTGACTGTATATGCATAAACATCATGTCCATTTTCCTTCATGAGTGCCTGTTCGGCCCAAAATACCTGATCTTCGCCACCGGCGAGTTGATAAAAATTATGGACGAACAGGATCTTCATGGTAAATCTCATTTTTCAGTGTTATAAATAAAATCCAAAATATGCCAGAAATAGCAAATAGTTTCCAATTAATTATTGGTGTAAGCATGGCATATCCAAATAGTTGGATAAACCAATTCTTCATAAGTAATCTCGTATCATCAGATAATCTGGGATTGAAACATTTCTGATATAAGGATACATAAATACCAATAGTCATAGCGACCATGACTAACCCTCCGGACATAATGGCTTGTACAAAATCATTATGTGCATGAGGGGCTACCCAATGTATCTTTGGAATAATCATACCCAATTTCTTCACACCTGCAATAAATCCAAAGCCAATAATCGGACTATTGCCAAATTCTAAAAAATATTTACTCCAGAGAGGTATTCGTTCCGAAAGTGTTAAGATGTTGGTAATTCCCATTCCTCGTAAAAAGTAATCTATGTAGGTAAATAAAAAAGCCAAAACAAAAGCTGCAAAATAAAGGAGAACGAGGTGATTTAATCCCTTTCTAGACCAAATAAGTGAAAAAGAAAATGCTAGGAAAAAACTCAATAGGGCTCCTCGAGAATTAGTCCCTAATAATATAATGACTGCAAAAATAAATAGACCATACTTTTTTATGCTGGCTCCTTTAAAATAAAAATAATAATAGGAAGCGAGCATAGCTGCCAATGTTGCCAATACGTTTGGACCAATGAAATAGCCTCCAATTCTAACCACACCATGTAATCTGTCAACAAATAAACCCAAAGAAGGGAAAAAAGGTAAAATAATAAATAAGGAAATAATTTTTAACCAAATTAACAAGATAATATCTTGAAACATATCAGGTAAGGTATAGGCTCCTTTTTCCTTGGTATATAAATAAAATAAAAGAAAAAAAATAACCCATTCCATTACAAAATATCCTGAAAGTAAAAACTCTGCATTTGACAGCACAGGGATTGAAATAAAAAGAGCAAGGAAATAATATGACAGAGGAGTATTGATTTGTTTAAAAAATTCAATTTTAAATTTGAATTTTTCGATTCCAGCTATAAAGAGAATAACAATAATTCCAATTATGATATAAATTACCATTCTGGAAAAAGATTGTAGATTAAATAAACCAAAGTTTTTTGTAACACCAGTTTTGTCAAATTGAAGAATACCCGGCATCCCAAATAAAGATAAAAGTAAGAGTCCTCTTAACAAGCCAAGTTTTGATATGACATTTTCTACATGCATTAGGAGCGAAATGTTCTTGCAAAATAAATACTTTCTATGAAAAATAATATCCCATAAAGAATGGATACATTATAAAGGATTTCTGGATTTAAGCGAGTCCATACTATGCAGAAATAAAAAACTGGTGTGTCCACTATCGATTGAATACATTTTTTTAAGATAGATGAACTAGGTTTATGTTCTTCGCCTGCTGCCCGTTTCATTGATGATGTCAGAAGAGAAAAACTACGGCCGAAAATTAAAATAAATGTGAGTTGACTTACCTTAAGTATGGAAAAATGAGGAGTTATTAAAAACGCAATACTTATAGGCAGTAGAACGATTAGTAATAAATCAATGGAAAGATCAATCCATTGCCCTAAAAGAGATGTATTTTTACTAGCCCGAGCTAACTGGCCATCTGCACAATCCATTGTATACACCATTAATAGTAAAAAGGTGAGAGTAACGGAAGATGAAAATCCAATAGGTATAGTTGCGAATTGCACCATACTATATAATCCCAAAATACCTCCAAGAAGTGTCATTCCATTGGGGGAGAGTCCCAGTTTAAGACCCAGGAATGCACAAATTCCTGCGATGGGCTGAAATATAAACCACGTAGGAGGAAAACTTGCCACTGCGAATTCTCTATTTAGAAAAGAGCTTAAAGTTATATTTGATTTTTTGGTCATAATTGATATGGTTTCCAATGAGACAAATCCCTATTGATTAGTACTTCAGTGTATTGAATATCTTTTTCAAAATGGGGGAATAAACGCTGCATTTGATCTAATGATAAATAATCCTGTGATTTTAGATTTAAGTTAAGCAACTTTTCCCGCAAACGAGTTCTAAGTTTTTTTGGTAAAATTTTTTTAATGATTTTTTTCAATATATGAGGGCGAATTAATATTTGGTGTAGAAATTGAAAACGGGGCATACCAGATTTATTATATTTTATACCAAAGTCAAAATTGTGGGATGAATTCACACCTAAAAATTCACAAATAGATTTCAGAGTATATTCTGGCTCATTCAAAAAGTCTTCATAAATTAAACAAAGAATCTGTTCTTGATTAAATAAAGAGAAATATCGCTGTAATTGTTTACCATAAAGCCCCATAGAACGGTAATGCCAAATTTCAGCCCATCCGTTATTTTTTCGTTCTTCATCTAAATTGAATGCTGTTTGAAAATCCTTAATCATTTCTCTGTTATCTCGGCGTAAATGTAAAAAAGCAGAATAGGCTCGTTGAACGGGATTCCTTAAACAAATAATAAGTTTAACATGAGGAATATGCTGAAAGATATTTTTTGGGGCTATTGGAGAATAGAGGTATAGAGGGGATACTTCTCCCATAACGTTTTGGCTCTTGTCAGAAAAATAAGATAGATATTCTTCTTTTTTAGTGATGGAAGTACGATGAATACCCTCCATATCACCAGGACCCGAAAAATTGATTTTTTGATCCTTCAAGGCAAAATAATTCATTTCTTTTTGGACACTCATAAATATTTCAGGGTGGGAATTCAATTGATGATATAGAGCTGTTGTGCCTGCTTTTGCTGCACCTATAATTAAAAAATCAGGCCATTTTACCTTAGCCATTTTCGGATACCTCCACTTTTTTACAAAAAGATTTGTATCGATTTATTAGGGTTATACAAGTAGCTGTTTTCCAAATAACGACAGCGATTAGTACATTAAGGGTTGCGCCATAAAGACCATATTCGGATATCAGAAAAGTACCACAAACAAGTTTAATAATAACAACTATAAATAAGATATTCTGGAAATCTTTGGCATGATTCATCATTTGTAAACATAATCCCGCCGATCCTGTGGCAGCATGAAAAAATTGAGCTGCCGCTAAGATAAGAAAAGGTGTTGCAGCATTGTTAAATTCTGATCCAAAATAATTTAGTATTAAAGGATGGGAAATCCATAACCCGACAAATATTGGTAGGGATGTTAATGTCCCAGTAAAACAAGAGAAAAAAAATAGTTTTTTCAATCTCTGAGTGGATTTAGAAAAAAAAGCATCTGAAATACGAGGACCCAAAACACTGTTTATTCCCAGTATGGGTAAACTTACAATCAATGCTACCCGCATAATTAAATTAAAAATTCCTACATCAACTTCAGTAAGGAAATAGGCTACTAATAACACATCCATCCAATTCAATAGAAAAAAAGCTATATTGGAGAGAGCAAAGGGTATCCCAGATTTAAATAAATTATCATTAGTAGGTTGAATGGAAACACCTCGTGGAAATTGGTGAAATAATAATCCAATGCCTAGTATAGCTGTTAATACTATACCGGCAGCAAATGCATTAATTGGAGACAAAAATGACGTTTCACTGAAAAGAACTCTTATACCAATAATTAAAAAAGTGAAAGAAAAGAAATGGAGTAAAAAATGTTGGATAAATGCAAATGAATAGTAAGAATTAAATCCTCTATGGATACCAGCAGATAAAAATAAAAAATTAAAGGGGATTAAAAGAATTGCACTGTACTTAAATGGTATTACTAAGGAAGGATTATGAAAAAAAATTGTTGCGACCCAGGGACTAATTATTAGCCAAATAATAATTAGCCCTGATGTTATCTTTAATGATAAAATAGCGATAGAATTCACAATGAACCATTGTTTATTTAGAGACGATTTATACTTTGGTATTAACTGTACAGCTAATACATCCAATCCCCAACGAGACAAAAAGGATAATATGTTTATAGATGTGAACCAAATTGTGAATATCCCAGCAACAAGGGCACCAAATTTGTAAGTCAAAGTCAATTGAAATAAGTAACTGAACCCTTTACCAGCTAAAATGATAATTGTAGTTCCACTGATCCCTTTCAAAAATGCATATCGAGACTGAAAAATAGTATGATTGTTCTTAAAATATCTAAAACTCAAGTTGATGGATAATCTTTATACAAAATGAAAGGTATTGCTATAGCAAACCCTAAAAATACAGCGATACTTAATATCATTAGTTTTCTGGGTTTAGATACTTTAACAGCAGGAGTTGCTTTATCAAGGATGTTGATTAAGATTTTCTCCTTTTGCTCATCGATACGAGCAATTTCATATTGTTGTCGAAATGTTAAGTAAACAGTTTGGTTTTCTTCTAGTTCCCGCTGCAGAACAAGCCGCTGCATTGATAATTCCGGTGTATCCAGACTTTGGGGATATTTATTTTGGAAAAGAACTAGTTGTTTTTCAGCCTTTGCAAGGGAAATAGAAGATTGGTCTAATTGATTTTCAATGAATTCTCTATTTTTAAATGCATTGGTTCGTTGGACTTTGGAAACAAAACGAATAACAAAATCAGAAATAAAATTAGCAATATCGGCTGCTAATTGTGGCTCTTCCATATCAACATCAATCGTTATAAGACCTGAACCAGATTCAGATACATGAATACGATCCTCTAATTCTTTGACTGCTCTATAGATATATTCGTCTTCCTTTGAAGAACTAACATTCCCCTTGGGAAATAAACCTCGAATCCAATTCAAGGGATTGAAAGATTCTATATTTATTTTCCAATAAACGATTAAGTTTTGTGGGAGATTATCAATTTGTATCTCCCAATTTTGAAGTACAATATCTTTTTTTATCCTGTTGCTTCCAACAATATCAGGAATATTGTAATTTGGGGCTGCGGACATCCCAGCTAGGCCAAATGACTCTGCTAAAGTAGAAAGATTAGTACCCATGACAGACTTAGATTGGGATAAATCTCCTGCAGGATACATGGTAATAGTGGATGTATAAAGTGGTGTTTTGATAAGGATATAACCCATCGCAATAACCCCAAATATGAAAGAGGAAATTATGATTGTATTCTTTTTTGTCCACAATAATTTAACAATTTGAATCAAATCAATATCACCATTACGAGCTTGGAGTTGGTTATTCGTATTTATAAGTCCATATTTTTTAAATTCTGCGATACGATTTCTTAATGTTTTTTCAGTTAATCCATACCGTTGGGCAATTGCAGCACGTTGTACAGGGTCTTCTAATATTTCAGGATAGGAATTGATAATATCAAGTATTTTTTGTTCGTGTTGGGTCAGTTTCATCTCACTGTCCAATTGCATTTTGAATAACTACAATTAGGGCAGCCACTTGGCCAAGAGTTGCCAGTGTATCTTTAAGAATAATCCATTTATTATATTCCATTTTATCTGCGATGAAAATTGTATCCCCGTTTTCTAAAATGACATCTTTTTTTGCAGGTAGTCTTTGTCCAGTACCAGCCTTAATTATAAAAGTATTTCTGGTGGATGTTTTTGTTTTACCTCCTGCCAACAAAATGTAATCATTCACAAGTTTACCATCATAAAAAGGGTAACGTCCTGGTTTAACAACTCCGCCCAAGACTTCAATATATTTATAATCCTCAGGTATAAATATGTTATCTTTGTTTACCAAAATGAAATTCAATAGGGTTTCCATTTGAGTTCTAGAGTTGGATTCAATCGATCCTCTTTTTGTCAGTGCTCTGGCTTTAATGTATGCACGCTCCGATGGGGAACGATTTTCTTCTGGAATCAGGAGAATACGTATTCTTTCACGATCAGGGATAACTTCAATGGATTTATTATTGATTCTTATTTTGGTTGGGTCAGCTTTATTTGTAAATCCACCAGCTCTGTTAAGTACATTATTTAGAGTTGTTCCTTCTTCAATTGAATAAACACCAGGGAAATGAATTTCGCCGTTGATATAGACTATATCCTGACGTTTATAATCCTTTTCGTAACGTACCATAATATGATCTTCCGGCTCAATTTTAATGGTTTTAGAATTTTTATATTCTATGAAAAAAGTATATTTTTCAGTGAATGTTTTGAATCGTGTTATTTCAATTTTAGTCGGATCTGCATCGGGTCTAAGTCCCCCAGCTAATTTGATAAACTCATATAATGATTCGTCATCAACATATTCATATTCACCTGGAATTTTTATACCGCCAAAAATGTTTATCATATGCTGTTTTACAGGGATAATAAGTATATCGCCTTGATGAATAAATGGGTTGTACTTATCTTCTCCTGTTGAACCAAATTTAACTAAATCAATTTTCAGGGAATCACCATTACGAACAATTGTTATATTCCTATGGGATAAATCCAGGTATTTCATTTCACCAGAATCTTCTTGGTCGCTCTTTGATTCATCTTTCAAATCAATCTTTTCTAAGTGTTTATCCATAATTATTTCATAGATATCAGATACGCGAGAAACAGGCGTTGCCGTATAAAGACCTGGTTTACGTAAATGGCCAATAACCTTGATTTTAAATTCCCTAATTTGAGATAATGTGATATGAATATTAGCTGTCTGATTCCAATTATCTATCGCAGCAGTCATGGCTGTGATAGCCTCATTTAGGGAAAGGTTAAATACATTGATCACGCCTACTGACGGAATGAGAATTTCTCCTGATGGAGATACTACCAACTTGAAGGTAGATACTTCTGAACTAGAAATAATATTGACTTGGAATTGATCGCCCGGGCCAACAATGTATTGATTTTTGTCTATAGGTGTATCCATTAAGTGGGTATTTATAGACTGGGTTTCACGATTTATTACAGATTGATTTATAGGAAAAACTGATGTCGCTTTATTGGATGCTCGAAGAGCATTAATGTCTAGGGTTTGCGCTGAAACTGATACACAAAAAACCCAAAGGATGTATATTTTTTTCATTATTTCTAGATATGATTTAATAGAGACTTGTGCAATATAATATGATCAACTATCGATAGAACGAATGTTTTATTATACTTTTTTATTAAACTGGGCACAGTTTTTTTCGATAGAAATCCTTTTTTATTTCCCTTTAAATTATCTCAACAAGTGATCATTTACAATTAATATTTAGCCCGGGCACCTGCCCCTATGCTTTATCTTCTAATCTTTTTGGAAAAGAAAATAGAAAAGAAATAAATTTGATCCCTAAATTTAAATGTCACGAAATGATATCAATTAGATTAATTCGAAAAAAGCCTGATACTGTAGCAGAGCAAATTTCTCTTAAGTTAAGCAATTTTGATTTGAATCAAATTCTGATTTTAGATGAAAAATGCAGGTCACTGAAAACGGAAGCTAATGATTTACGTTCAGAAAGGAATAGTGCATCAGAAGCTATAGGTCTATCTAAAAAGTCTGGTAAAGATGCTTCAGAAGCGATAAATAATACTAGGAAGCTTGGAGAACAGTTGAAAAAAGTAGAATCAGTTCTGCATGAAATTGAATCTGATTTAGAAGGGAAACTATTACAATTACCAAATTTACCTCATAATAGCGTTCCAAAAGGAATTGATGAGTCCCAAAATGTTGTTGTTAGAACTTTTGGAAAGAAACCAGAATTTACCTTCAAAATAAAAACACATTTAGAATTGAATGAGGATTTACAATTGTTTGATTTTAAACGCAGTGCAAAACTTTCAGGAAGTGGATTTCCAATGTATACTGGTAATGGTGCAAAATTAGAAAGGGCTCTTATAAATAGTATGTTAGATCATCACAAGACTAATTATGGATCTAATGAAATATTTCCTCCTGTCTTAATGCTTCGTGAATCAATGATGACAACGGGTCAATTACCAAAATTTGAAGAAGATATGTACCATACAGAAAAAGATAATTTATATTTAGCACCAACAGCAGAAGTACCTGTCACTAATGTACACAGAGATGAAATTATAGATGAGAAAGATTTGCCTATAGACTATGTTGCTTATTCACCATGCTTTAGAAGGGAATCTGGTTCATATGGTAAAGATACACGGGGGTTGCTCAGAGTTCATCAATTTAATAAAGTTGAACTGGTAAAGTTCACAATGCCTGAAACTTCTTATGATGAATTAGAGAACTTGACAAGGCAGGCCGAGTCGGTGTTAAAAAAGTTAGGGCTTCATTACCGCGTAATTGAACTCTGTGCAGGAGATTTAAGTTTTGCAGCAGCAAAATGCTATGATCTTGAAATTTGGGCACCAGGTGAACAGAAATGGTTAGAAGTTTCATCTTGCAGTAATTTTGAAACATTCCAGGCTCGGCGAGGAAATATTCGATTTCGAAAAGAATCAGATCAAAAAGTTGGATTTCTCCATACATTAAATGGATCAGGTTTAGCAACACCTAGGCTCATGGTGGCTTTAATTGAGACATATCAAACGGAAGATGGTCAAATACAATTTCCGGAAGAAGTTGAAGAATTTCTAGGAATTCAGGAGATAATCTGATTGCATTATCTTTGGATTTTATTCCAGACTGCAATATGGACCACGATTCTAGGATTAACAGGCATTCTTATTTCTTTTTTTGAACCTAAAAAGGGTAAAACCTTAGGTCTTTTTGCAAATCTTTGGGCTAAACTTATTTTATTTTTTGGTGGAATTACCTATTCTGTTAAGGGTTTAGAAAACCTTAGACCAGATGGTACGTATATTTTTGCAGGTAACCATGCATCAGGATTTGACATATTACTAGCTTTTGCAGGCTTACCTTACTGGTTAGTATCAATTTCCAAAATTGAATTAAAATCAGTGCCTATTTTAGGATGGGTTATGAAGACAGCAGGACATATTTTTGTTGATAGAAGCCACCATGAGAAAGCGATAGAATCATTAGAGAATGCTAAAAGATCTCTCCGAGAAATACCTAGGTCAGTTTTGTTGTTTCCTGAAGGGACTAGGACAAAAGATGGAAAATTACATCCGTTTAAGCGTGGTGGACTTTTAGTTGGAATTGAAACAGGAATTCCTATTGTGCCGATTGCTTTTGTTAAAACATTTGAAATGTTGGAAAAAACTTCCTGGAATCTCAATAATCAACCAATCGAAATGAGAATTGGCTGCCCGATACCTCCGGGGGAATATAATTTTGAATCACGTCGTGAATTAGCACATTATGTGCAGAGTGAAGTCCAAAAACTCTTAGATCAATCATAATTATTTATAACATATAGATTTATACTATTTCATGATATTTAATTATATTAAACTCCTTTCTATTTTCATTTAAGAATATTCTTTAATTTTAATTTATTAATAATGATGATTTTACTCTTTTTACGGCTCTCAATTTCATATCCGAATTTTACCAAATAACAATGAATATTTGTATCCCCATCCTTTATTATTTAGTCCCCAAATGTTATATCTTATTTCTTTTCTATCTTGAATTTCTCAAAAAAATTGGAGTAGAATTGGATTTGTGAAATGCCAAAATAAAATTAATGGTGAGAAATGGTTCCCACCCTTGACTATTAGAAATATAAATGTGGTGTAAGCTTTGTTATTGGATTTATCCGAACTCAAGAATCGAGTAAATACATGGAAAAAAGATAACAATAATATAGTATTTACTAACGGCTGTTTTGACCTATTACACCAGGGTCATATTGATCTACTTAAATATGCTTCTTCTATCGGAGATAGATTAATAATAGGAATAAACTCTGATGAATCTGTATCAAATTTGAAAGGTTTAGATCGACCTATTGAATCAGAAATGATTCGCATAAATAATATCTTAGAACTTGGATTGATTTCAGCAATCACTGTATTTAATGAAGAAACTCCGATAGATATAATTAAAGCAATTAAACCTAATTTTTTAGTTAAAGGCGGCGATTATTCTCCAGAAGATATCGCTGGATATAATGAATTATTGAGTTGGGGAGGGATGGTGAAAATTTTTCCGCTTAAACAAGGATTTAGCACAACAGAAAAAATAATAAAAATGAAGCGAGAAGGTCTTGTATAAAAGAAGTATTCTAGTATAACTTTACATTTACTATATCGTCTAAATCCCTTTGATAAATAACTTTAGAGCAATTTTACCCTTTTGGGTGTGGGCAGGATTTGCATCTTTGACAGCGGTTTCCGCTTCATCAACAGAATCTGCAGTATCTTCCTTGCCAACAGCAATCTCCGATAGTACCACCAGAATTGATGAAACCAGGAACAGGTTCCCAGAAATTCTTAGAGATGCTAAACTCCTCATGTCTGAAACTATTATTTCTGATTTTAATAAAGATACATTAGAAGTAGCTTTTTTATTGAGTCGTATTTTTGAGTTACTGATGGAAGCAGACCAAATTGGTGAAATGAACTTGGAAGATAAGGAAGAGTTTGATCGATTCAATCGTACTTTTACCGATCTTTATCGTCATAACTTGGAAACGGTGCAAAATATGAATACACCTGTTGTGGCAGATAAAATTCGTCATGATATTTCAGAAATAGTCGAAATTGAAATGGGTGAAACTAAATTCATTGTTGTTGATGACAGGGATGGTGGTATTCCATTAGTAAGAAATAAACAAGTTGATCAATTTATTCACTATTTTCAGACCAAAGGACGAAAACAATTTGATATTTGGCTTAAACGCTATGTTCAATACAAAGATTTGATCTTGCCAATTCTAAAAGAACATGAAATGCCCGAAGAGTTTATTTATCTGGCTATGATTGAATCCGGACTAAACCCCAAAGCATACAGTAGGGCTAACGCTTCAGGTATGTGGCAGTTTATCTATGCCACAGGGAAACGATATGGATTATCAAGGGATTGGTATCGAGATGAGAGAAGAGACCCTGTAAAAGCAACACACGCAGCTTGTAAATATCTAAAAGATTTAAATAATTTATTTGATAATTGGTATTTAACCCTTGCAGCTTATAATTGTGGCGAAGGACGAGTATTAAGGGCATCCAAGCTACATCAGACATATGATTTTTGGCAGCTCCAATCTTTGCCAAGAGAAACTCGAAATTATGTTCCTTATTTCCTTTCTGCAGCTATCATTGCTAAGGCACCAGAAGCATATGGTTTTGTAATTCCTGAAGCAGAACCCTTTCAATATGAGGAAGTTATTCTAAAAAAAAGTGCAGATATTGCGGTCTTAGCAAGAGTCGCAGGTATAAAAGCAAAAATGCTGAGGGATTATAATCCTGAGCTACGTCAGTCAGCTACCCCTACAGATGGGCCCTACAAATTGAAATTGCCAGTTGGGAAGAAAGAAGATTTTGTAACAGCCTGGAATGCTATTCCTGAAGATGAACGATTTGCACCACAGTTTGTAATCCATCGGGTAAGGTATGGTGAAAGTCTCTGGACAATTAGTAAAAAATATGGTGTATCCATCCATGACCTGGCTGCAGTAAATAAAATACGAAATCGGAATAAAGTTCGGGTTGGACAAAAATTAAAAGTACCTTTAAAGGGTGGGCAAATATGGGGCACTGGGGAAAATGGTGGACCACCTGGGCACTCCAAGCGTATTTATAAAGTGAAGCGAGGTGATACTCTAGGGCAAATTGCTGAAGATTTTGGAACTGTAACCAGTAAGATTCGTCGCTGGAATAATATGAAATACGGTTCTCATTTAATCCATCCGGGTCAAAAATTAGTAATCTGGGTGAAGGGAGGATAAAACTTTATCAGGCGGTATTTCGCCGGGAGATTAACAATGACAAAACAAGAAATTGTAGATATAGTTTCAGAAGCAACGGGGCTAACAAAGGTAGAAACTGAAACAGTCATGAATGGTATCATGGGAACAATTATTAATTCTCTAGCAAATGATGAACGAGTAGAATTAAGAGGATTCGGTACTTTTGGTATCAAACATCGTATGCCGAAGAAAGCTAGAAATCCTGGAACTGGAGAACCAGTTTATTTACCAGAACGTTATGTTCCTACCTTTAAACCAAGTAAGTTAATGCGATCTCGTGTAAATGAACTCATTAATAAATAAACGGAAACAAAATGCCAAGCGGTAAAAAAAGAAAGAAAAAAAAGATGAACACGCACAAACGTAAAAAAAGACTTCGTGCAAATCGTCATAAGAAAAAGAAATAAATTTTAAGCCTTTCAAAGTTTTCGTAAGGCTTTTTCATTCAATTAGTTAGCATAGGCAGAAAAAAAGTAATGCCTGAATCTCAGACCCAATTTACTGTCTCACAACTAAATACACAGATTCGCCAGTCATTGGAAAGCTCTCTTTCTAATATTTGGGTTAGAGGGGAAATATCAAATTTCCACCACCATCCTGCATCAGGTCATATGTATTTCACTTTAAAAGATGATAAGAGTGAATTGCATTGCACCATGTTTCGAGGGAATAATCAATTTTTAAATTTCAAACCAAATGGTGGTATGGAAGTGCGAGTAAATGGTATGGTGACTTTATATGAAAAAAGAGGGCAGGTTCAGGTAAAAGTATTAAACATGGAGCCTGCGGGTATCGGTGATTTATTCAAAGCATTTGAATTACTAAAAGGGACTCTTGCTAAAGAAGGATTATTTAATACTGAATATAAGAAACCAATCCAAACTTACCCTAAATGTATAGGGCTAATTACTTCCGCTTCCAGTGCCGCATTTAAAGATATCATACAGATATTAGAACGCAGAGCACCTCATGTACGTATAATTATTCGTTCCACAAAGGTACAGGGCAATGGGGCTGCGAATGATATTGCGATTGCTATTGATGAATTCAACAAATATGGGCAAGTTGATACCTTGATTGTTGGAAGAGGAGGTGGCTCTCTAGAAGACCTGTGGGCATTTAATGAAGAGATTGTTGCAAGAAAAATTTTTGAATCTAAAATTCCAATTATTTCAGCAGTGGGACATGAAACGGATTTTACAATCTCGGATCTTGTAGCTGATATTCGCGCGCCCACTCCTTCAGCTGCTGCAGAGCTTGTAAGTATTTCTTCGAATGATATTTTGGCATATTGTTTAGAATTGAAAAATACAATCAGTAAAAATTTGCAAGGGAAAATGGATCAATACTTTTTAAGAATGGATCATTTAATAGATCGAGTTTTACTGCAGCAACCTCAAAAAATTATTGTACGTCAGATTGAAAAATTGAATCAATTCAGATCAAGGTTGATTCATAGCAAACAGGTACATCTAACCCAAACTAAAGATAGTTTAACTTTTTTAAGGAAACAAATATCCGCTTTAGACCCAACCCAAGTTTTGGATCGCGGTTATACTATTGCTTTTGATTCGAGTAGAAATATTATTCGATCCGCAATTGATATAGAAATAGGTGATTCTTTTGAGCTAAAAACTAGTAGAGGATCATTCGGAGCGAAAAAAATAGATGATATTCATAAAACTGAAAACATGTAATTTTTATTATGACAAGAAAAAATAAACAATCTTCATTTGAAACTGCCCTAAAGCAGCTTGAAACAGTTGTAAAACAAATGGAATCTGGTGATGCAAGTCTTGAACAAAGCCTAGAATGGTTTGAAGAAGGAATGGACTTGATAAAATATTGTCAAGGTCAATTAAAAGATGCAGAGCAAACCGTTCAGGAATTGATCCAGAAAAGTACTGGTGATTTGGTAATCAAGGATACTGAGTGAAAGTCCCCAACACATTTGGTGTCTGGGGAAATACGGAGAAAGATTCCTTCTGGAATATCTTGCCTGACATTCTACACTGGGCAGATGATAATAATCTAGAAGCACACCTTACAAGACGAATCAAGAATAGCCAACGTTGTATTAATAAAAAACGTCCTTTAATCCAATCTAAAGATGATATGAGTGCTTTAGACTTTATGTTGGTTTTAGGTGGAGATGGGACATTTTTATCATTAGCTCGATCTATGGGAAATAAAAGTACACCAATACTCGGAATCCACTTAGGTGATTTAGGTTTTCTTGCAAAAGTAACGAGAAATGATCTTTTTTCGCGATTAAATCTTGTTCTAAAAGGTGAATTTATTATTGAAAAGAGAATGCTGGTTCAAGCTACCATCCGAAAAAATGGTGAGTTAATTCCTTATGTTGGTTTAAATGACTTTGTTTTAAGTAATGGAGAAAGCCATCGAATGCTTACAGCAACTGTTAAGGTGAATCAGCAATTAGTTTGCAATTACAAGGCAGATGGTTTAATCATTGCATCACCAACCGGTTCTACAGCTTATTCACTTTCGGCTGGTGGTCCCATTGTGACGCCTTCCGTAGACTCTTTAATTATTACACCAGCCTCAGCTCATTCACTTACTTCTCGTCCTCTGGTAGTGCCTGCCAATTCAAGCATAGTTTTATCATTCCCAGAAGTAAACGATTCTATTCTATTTACTGCAGATGGCCAAATACATGAGTTCCTAGATCCAAAATGTATTGTGGAGATTACAAAGTCTAACTTTAAGATCAATTTAATTGATTTTGATGATTGTGATTATTTCCAGACTCTTAGGACTAAAATGGGTTGGGGAAAAAGAGGGGAAACTAGTTAGTGATAACCATTCTATATAGGTAATATTCTGTAAATAACTAGGGTTAATATATCTGCTGATGCTGTCGTAGTATGCAATCATTCATAACTACAAGTAAACCTGCATCATTTGCTTTTTGGCCAGCATCTTTATGGATGACATGGTCTTGCATCCAAATTGCTTTTGCACCAATTGCAATCGCAGAATCCACAATAGATGGAACATATTCTGGACGTCGAAAAATATTTACTACGTCAATTTGTTCTGGTATACTATTAAGGTCAGGATAACAGTGCAGATCTGCAATCTCTTTTTGTCCTGGATTTACAGGAATAATTGAGTAGCCATTCTGTTTCATGTACATAGAGACATAATTGCTGGGCCTATCAGTTTTAGGTGACATACCAACAACCGCAATAGTTTTCATACCTAGAATCTTTCTTATAACCAAGGAATCATTCATCTATAAAAAATAATCCTTTACTAGATTTTATTCTTTTAATTTATTTTGTTCGGAATAAGTTTTTTAAAACATAACCAGCAATGTTTGGGTTTTCTCTTAAACGGCGAACAGAATAGTCAAACCAATCTGGTCCATAGGGTACATAAACCCGAACCTTGTATCCCGCAGATAAAAGATTCTCTAACCGCCCAGACATAGGAACTCCGTAAAGAACCTGAAATTCAAAAAGGTCTTTGGAAATATTTTCTGACTCGATCCATCTAAGAAGTCGATCAATCAAATCCTGATCATGAGTTGCATAAGCGGCAAAGGCTTTTTTAAAGGCCATAGTTTTAGCCATTTTCATAAAATTATTACTGATTTCATTCCTTTTTTGATAAGCTATGGATTCTGGTTCATGATAAATACCCTTACAAACCCTTAAATTAAAATATCCGTTTCCTAAATTTTCAATATCTTTCAAACTCCTGAACAGATAAGCTTGTAAAGCTATACCGACGTTGTGGTAAATTGTCCTACAATGTTTATAAATCTCAAAAGTTTGTTCTGTAAAATGTGAGCTCTCCATATCGATTCGGAGAAAGTTTTCATATTCTTTAGCTTTTCTAAGGATTGTTGTTGTGTTTACTAAAGCTTCTCCCAATGATATATCTAATCCTATGTGTGTAGGTTTAAATGAAATATTACAGTCTAAAGATTCTTGTGCAATACGGTCATAAAGTTGGCAATATTGACTTGTTATTTCCCTAGCCTCGTGCTTTTCAAAAATGTGCTCTCCTAAAATATCCACCGTGGCACTAAAACCTTTTTCATTCAGGGCTTTAATCTTGTTGATTGCTTCATTCTTATTCTCACCTGCAACATAAGGTTTTGCAAAGTGCTTAGCAAACCACCGTGGTAAAAACGGTAGTGTTGAAGTAATAAAAGAGTTGAAAAATGACATTTAAAAAATTAGAAGAATAATAGGAGACGTACCAACCTCAAAACTTGATTAATTATTCTACTTATTAATGACAATTAGTTTGACTCGTCAAATTTCTACGGAGTAAATTTCATGTCTAAATATTTTTCAAATTTAAAGTTTATGTATCGAGATTTTGGAACAGTTTTTTTTACCAGTATAGTTGCTGTCATCTTTGTGATTGTTCCTCTGGTAATAGCCTGGCTGGTCGCTCCTAAAAATAAGACAAAAGAAAAATTGGAGACATATGAATGTGGTGAGGTTGTTGAGGGCTCAGCATGGCTGCAATTCAACATCCGATTTTATGTTATTGCCCTAATTTTTCTTATTTTTGATGTTGAAGTAGTTTTTCTTTTCCCATGGGCAGTTGTTTTTAAAGAGTTAGGTCTTCTTGCACTAATTGAAATGGGAATATTCTTGTTAATATTAGTTGTCGGCCTAGCATATGTATGGGTTAAATCAGATTTAGACTGGGTAAAAAGAAGGGTCCGTTATGGTACAGGTAGATATTCAAAAATTGCCATTGAAGAGGAGAATTAAATGGGCTTATTAACGCATAAATTCAAAGAAGATAATGTCATCGTTGAGAAGCTTGAGAAGTTAATGAATTGGAGCCGTAGTACCAGTCCGTGGTTCTTTCAATTTGGTACTGCATGTTGTGCAATTGAAATGATGGCTGCTGCGGCACCAAGACATGACATAAAAAGAATAGGTTTTATACCCCGGTCATCTCCAAGGCAGGCAGACGTGATGATCGTAGCAGGTACTGTAACGATGAAAATGGCAATTCGTGTTAAAAAATTATATGAACAAATGGCTGATCCAAAATATGTTGTTGCTATGGGTTCATGTGCTACAAGTGGTGGCCCATATTGGCAGCACGGTTACCATGTATTAAAAGGTGTTGATATTGTCATACCAGTAGATGTATATGTTCCAGGTTGTCCTCCCAGGCCAGAATCACTGATAGAAGGACTATTAAAGCTAGAGGAACAGATACTTGATGATCGTCCATTGACTCGTAAAATGGTATGAGCACAGATCAAGAAAAACTTATTGCTGAATATGTTCAGAAGGGTCTCGCTGGAGATATGGATTCAATTAATGCTATTGAAGACCGTGCTCTAAGAGGGAAAGTAAAATCTGCTTTGGTAAAGGCCAAGCGTGCTGGTAAAAATGCTAAAATTTCAAAAGATGGCCCGAAAAATGATGGTAGTGTAAAGATACAGGAGAAATCATCAGAAGAAAATATCAATAAAAAAATACAAAGTATGCTTGCTGATAAATTTCCGGATGCTCTACAAGAAAGACAAGAAGATGGTTTTATCTCTATTAAGCCAGATCAATGGCTTGACATTGCTAAATGGCTCAAATCAGACCCATCTCTACTATTTGATTCTTTACAGTGCCAGACAGGTGTAGATATTGGTGATGATTTGCTAGATTCAAGATATAATCTTCACTCGATGGAATTAGATCATTATACAGAAATTAGAATAGCAGTTCCTCGATCTAATCCCAAGGTACCATCTGTAGAAAGAATATGGAGAATTGCTGATTGGTTTGAAAGAGAAACATACGATATGTTTGGAATTGAGTATACCGGTCACAGAGACCTCAGAAGAATACTTTTACCTGATGATTGGGAAGGCTGGCCGTTGAGAAAAGATTATGAGGTGCAGGAAACATATCACGGTATAGTGGTGCCGAAATTGAAGGAAGGATGGGAGTAGTACACGGCGAAGAAATGGTCCTAAATATTGGACCACAGCATCCTGCTACTCATGGTGTCTTACGTCTACAAGTGAGAACAGATGGTGAGGTTGTATCTCAAATAACGCCCTATATGGGTTATTTGCATAGGTGTTTTGAGAAACATTCTGAAAATGTTACCTATGATCAAGTAATACCATTTACCGACCGTTGTGATTATTTATCTTCTATGTCAATGAATTTTGGATATGTTGTGGCAATGGAAAGGCTCATGGAAATTAAAGTGAATAACAGAGTTGAGCATATCAGAGTCATCATGGCAGAATTGCAACGAATCGCTAGTCATTTATTATGTACCGGTGTTTTCGGCTTAGATTTAGGGGCGTTCACTCCTTTTTTATGGGCATTGAGGGATAGAGAAAGAATATTAGATTTATTCGAGTTAACATGCGGTGCACGATTACTTTATAACTATATGTGGGTTGGTGGTCTAAGTCATGACATCCCTGTAGGTTTCGTTGAATCAACATTTGAATTTCTAGATTATTTTGAACCTAAAATCGACGAGTTAGAAAATATACTCGCCCACAATAAAATCCTTGTAGAGCGTTCTGCTGATATTGGAGTAATGCCAAAAGAAGTGGCAATAAGTTATGGAGTCACTGGTCCCAACTTAAGAGCATCAGGAGTAAAATGGGATTTAAGGAAAAATGATCCTTATTCTATATATGATAGATTTGAATTTGAGATTCCTGTAGGCGAAGGAAAAAAAGGAACTATTGGAGATTGCTGGGATAGATTTTATGTAAGAATCCTTGAAATTAGAGAGAGTGTCAAAATAATAAGACAAGCATTGGCCAGTATGCCTGAAGATGGTGATGTTCATCAATCTTTACCAAAAAAGATACGTCCTCCCAAAGGATCAGTCTATGCCAGGACGGAAACGCCAAGAGGCGATTTAGGTTACTATATTGAGAGCGATGGTAGTCCGATTCCATATAGGGTCAAAATGCGTTCACCTGCATTTACAGCTCTTTCTGTGCTTGATGAAATTGGAGCAGGTTGGTTATTATCGGATGTACTTGCCATTTTAGGTAGTCTCGATATTGTTTTAGGAGAGATAGATAGGTGACAGTCGATTTCATTTTTGATCAGCTCAACCAATTATTCCCAGCAGTAGCTGGGAATGATCTTTTATTAATACTGGCTATGCTTCTCCCCGTTGCTGTATTATTAGGATTTATTACAGTTTATGGTTTTGGTGTTATTTATTCTGAAATAAAAGTATCTTCTTTTATACAGGATAAAACTGGCCCGATGGGACAAGGTCCTGGGCTTCATGCTGGCAAGTGGGGATTATTACAACCAGTAGCGGATGGGTTAAAATTATTTATCAAAGAAGATATAATTCCGGCAAGCGCTGATAGACCATTATTTATACTTGCCCCTTTCCTGATTTTCATTGGTGCACTTACATCATTTATTGCTGTCCCATTTGGTGAAAAAATTATCATTACTGATATGAATATCGGTATATTTTATATAATTGGTGTTGGTAGTCTGGCAGTCATAGCCTTGATTCTTGCAGGATGGTCATCCAATAATAAATGGGCTTTATTTGGCGGAATGAGATCAGCAGCCCAGATAATCAGCTATGAAATTCCTGCTGGGATTTCTCTAGTAGTTGTTATCATGCTAGCTAGTTCACTAAATATGCAAGAAATCATTGCCTATCAAAAGGGTGGTATATTCAAATGGATAATCTTTGATAACCCATTTATGCCTATTGTTTTTGTCATTTTCTTTGTAAGCGTGCTTGCAGAAACAAATAGAACCCCTTTTGATTTGCCTGAGTCCGAGTCAGAATTAGTGGCTGGGTTTGTTACAGAGTATTCGGGTACTCGCTATGCAATCTTTTTTCTCAGTGAATATGCAAATATGTTTGTTGTAAGTGCAGTTGGTGCGACAGCATTTCTGGGCGGTTGGCAAAGCCCATTCCCAAATCTTCTTAATACTCCTGCTTGGAGCGTCTTTTGGATGATGAGTAAAACATTTTTTTTAATATTTGTTATGATATGGGTGCGATGGACGGTACCAAGACTAAGAGTAGATCAGCTAATGCATTTATGTTGGAAAGTTTTTATACCCATAGGCTTATTTAATATTTTCGCCGTTGCAATATGGACGGTAATCGTAGGATAAAATCATGATAAAATACTTTTCTGATATTTTCACCGCAGTTTCTACAATAGCTGGTGGAATGTTTATAACATTAAACCACTTGCTAAATGCAAGAAAAGGAATTGCGACATTACAATATCCTGAAGAAAAATGGCCGCGCCCAGAAAGAAATATAGGATTTGACCATGAAAGCTATAATGTTATTAGGTCAAGATTACATGTCGATATGGATGATTGTATTGGCTGTTTAAAATGTGAGCGCGTATGCCCGGTTGACTGTATAAAGATAGAAACAGTAAAGGCACCGGATAGAGGAGAAGATATAAAAGATGTTAAACATGTGGGTATTACAACAAATGGTACACGTAAAGCTATGGTTGTTACCCGCTTTGATATTGATATGACCGAATGCTGTTACTGTAATCTATGTACCTATCCATGCCCTGAAGAATGTATTTTTATGACTGGTGGCCCGAATGCTAAGAAGCATCCTATTGATTATGAATTCTCTGAAGGTGATCGAAGCGACCTAATTTATCGCTTTGCAAAACAAGGCACGAAAGAAGGTATGCAAAAATTATTAAATGAAGATAACAAAGCTGAGGCCTAGAACCATTGGCTGAAATTTTATTCTGGTTTATAGCATTATTGACGGTTATCTCTGCGTCAATGGTAGTACTTAATAATCAGTTACTTTATTCTGCCATCGCTCTTCTTTTTACTCTTTTTGGGATAGCTGGTCTTTACATTTATCTTTGGGCTGATTTCATAGCAGGGGTTCAGCTTTTAGTTTATATTGGTGGAATTAATGTGCTTATTATTTTTGGGATTATGCTCACAAATCGAATTTCTTCTATAAGGCTATCTCAGACTAATGTTCAACAGGGGGTAGGTGGAGTAGTCTCACTTTGGTTGATGTTGCTCATAGGAATTGTAATATCAAAAACTCCTTGGTACCAGATAACATCTGCTGAGCCTTCTAGTACAGTCAGAGAAGTAGGCACATTGCTTATGACAAAATATCTCTTGCCATTCGAAGCGATATCAATACTTTTATTGGGGGCATTGATAGGAGCGGCACTTTTATCAAGGGAAGCGAATTAATGGACCAGCTTAATAATTATTTATATATTGC
>CAJWHW010000012.1:0-52586 GCA_913040915.1 uncultured Fidelibacterota bacterium
CGTACTGCAAAATTTCTTTCTTGAGGCGACTTATGGTGATTGTTTTGATACAATTCTCCCATCATTAAGATATCAACAGGAAGAGTATTTTTAGAATTATCCTTCTGCTCATTGAAATTTCTATAGCCCCACAAATGGCCAAACCAATTAACAATAAACCCATGTATAGGGCCCATAAGTATGTGCACAGGGATCAGTAAATAAAACCAAGGAGAAGGTGCATAAACAAGATAAATTAAAGTGTAAATAATAATAAAAATGCCCCGCATGACCATTGATTCTGCTAGGTTCTCTAAAAACGGCCATCGAGGCACATTCCGAGCTGTTATTTCATTTTTTTGAAATTGAGAAACTAAATCACGATATACAATAAATGTACGTTTCTGGAATTCAAAAATATTTTTTATTATATGAGGGGAATGAGGATCCTTTTTTGTATCTGCAAATTCATGATGACGTCTATGCAAAACAGCATAAGCAGCTGGATGGAGAAAGGATGACCCCTGAAAAATAAAAGTAAGTAAAAAGAAAACTTTTTCAACCCAAAGATTCATTTTAAACATATTATGAGATGCATATCTATGAAGGAAAAATGTTTGGAAAAATAATGATAAATACCAATGACTAATAAGGAATACAACAATTACCATTATTACTCACCAATAAGATTTTTATTTATAAATAGAAAATGTGACACACCCCATTCCGTACCATCATTCATTCCAAACAGTTCTTCACAGGCCATGAAGAAAATACGCCATCTCTGGAACCACATTTTGGCATTATCATCACCATAAGTTTTTGAAAAAATATCCAAAATTATTTTTTTATTTTTATCCATTTGATTCAACCAAGCTCGAGAAGTTTGTGAATAATGATTACCTGAAAATCGCCAAACTTTCTCAATTTTTACATGATCCTGAAAATGAAGCAATAAACGGTGTGAAGGCATTTGACCACCACTGAAAAATTCTCTTGCCATCCAATCCCCAGGTCCATGATCTTCAAATGGATAGGCCAAAGTCTTGTGAGAAAATATATGGATAAATATTTTGCCATCCGCAACCATAAAGCTACTGATTCGTTTTAAGAGTTCACCATAATTACGCATGTGCTCAAACATTTCAACGGAAATAACACGGTCAAAAATTTTATCCGTATTAAAATTGTTCATATCCGCAGTGATTATTTCAATATTCGTTAAACCATTTTTTTCACAGCGCTTTTGAATAAACTTTCTCTGGTCACTAGAATTGCTAACTGCAGTAATTTGAGCATTTGGTAATTGCTGCGCCATGAAACAAGTTAGAGACCCCCAGCCACAACCTAATTCTAGAATCTGCATACCATCTTTTAATTCTGCTCTTTGAAAGGTAGTCTCTAGCATAGCAGTTTCAGATGAGTCCAATGATTGAGTTCCAACGGGCCAATATCCGGAACTGTATTTTAAATGTTTCCCAAGAACCTGTTCAAAAAATTCTGGAGGGACTTCATAATGCTGTTCATTTGCTTTTTCGGGAACCAGTGCGATTGGACTTGCTTTAAGTTCATCTACCCATTTTTGATGTAATTCTTCTGTGTTTTTAACTCCAGTACCTTTTACAATACTTAATCTTTTCAGATTTAAACTTCTAATGCCTTTTCGAATCAAAAAATCAGGCAGCATTCCTTTTTCGGCAAATGATATAAGTTTTTTTATCATATCAATAATCTATCTGTATATTTTGTGAATCTGGTTTTGCAAAAATAAACTGGTAGTCACCAATATTACGCTCTCGGAATCCTGCTTCACAGTATACAAAATAGAATTCCCACATATTAATGAATTCATTTGAGAAGCCCAACTCTCTAACTTCTTCTAATTCATCTAAAAATTTTGTACGCCAACTTTTTAGTGTTGTAGCATAATGCAACGTGATATCTTCTAAATGAGCCAGGGAAAGATCTGTATGCTTTTTCATCGCTTCAGTCATTTGGGAAACAGATATAAGGCATGAACCTGGAAAGATATACTTTTTAATAAAATCAACCGAGTTCTTATATTTATCAAAATTTTGGTCATTATAAGTGATACCCTGCATGGCAAAAAGACCGTCATCTTTGAGTAATGATGTAACTTTTTGGAGGTATAGTGGTACAAATTGGTGCCCCACGGCTTCTATCATTTCGATGGAAACGATTTTATCAAACTGCCCCCTAAGGTTCCGATAGTCATCTTTTAATAAGGTAATTTTATTATCCAGGCCAGCTTCTTGAATCCTACTCTTTGCCACTTTATACTGGGCATCCGAAATAGTCGTAGTTGTCACGCGACACCCATAATGACTGGCAGCATGTATGGCAAAACTACCCCAGCCGGTTCCAATCTCCAAAATTGAATCTTCCGATTGAATATCCAGTTTCCTGCATATACGGTCTAATTTTTCAACCGATGCTTCTTTCATGGTGGTATTTTCATCTTTGAAAAAGCCACATGAATAGGTCATAGTTTCATCAAGCCACAGTTGATAGAATTCATTGCTTAAATCATAATGGGCAAGAATATTTTGCTTACTTCCAGACAATGAGTTTTTTCGTAACCAATGTATAAATTTGTTGAATGGCTTTGCTAATACTGCCCAGCCGGAATCTAACTGCCCTATCATATTTTTATTACGAAACAATGTTCTTAATAAAGCAACCAAATCATTAGATTTCCAATGTCCAAGAGTGTAGGCTTCAGTTGCACCCATCAAACCACCACTTCCTAATAAGACATAAAATTCTGGAGAAAGGATATCCACTTTAACTGTTAATTCTGATTCAGAATCACCGAAGGAGTAACTTTCATCTCCATCGGTAAGTTGGATATGACCAAATTGAATATTATCAAATCGCTTTAGAATAATTGATTTAAAAATTCCGGATAAATAATTACCCTTCTTGTTTGCCTTTATCCTACCTGCTGCAATATCAACTCTCATTCTGTTTCCCTTTAAATTGTTCCTGCGATATCTTATCTGGATGTGTAAAAAACTGTGCACCCTTAAACCATATCTTCGCTGCATTCCAGTGTATCCGCCAAACTACCAGCGCTGTAATAAATGGATAGCGAAATGTCTTAAGCATCAAATTTGTTGCGTTCATCTCTTTTCGTTCCATGGATAAAGTAGCATCAAAAACTTTATTCCCATCTTTGAAATTTTTCATATTTACAAGTAAATTTTTTCCCGGTTGAGTAAACATCCATTCATAATCATGATCCATCCCCCAGAAAGGACTAACGTGGAATTCCTTTTTCATATTAGATATAAGATTTTCATGCTTATTCAATCGATCTGAGATCATATAGGCGTGCCTTTCCTTCCATGGCGTATTTGTCACTTCTGCCATAATGAGTTCTATATCGGTATCCTTTTCATTAAAGCAGTAATAAAAACTTACAGGGTTGAAACAGTGACCAAAATATCGTAAGTGGGTGAGTAATCGGATTGGACCTTTAAGATTTTTTCCAGTTTTTTTCTTAACCGTGGAGCGTACAGCAGCATCCAATGTTTGTTGTTTATCACCGTGGTAATCCTTTCTATAGAATGATACAATGGACGGTTTATTCGTATTCCAAAACCAAGATTTTTTGAGCATACTTTCTACTTTGGCAACATCAAAATAAGCCATAAAAATAGGGTAAGTAAAAAAATGGTCAAACGGACTAAAACGCCGATGGCGAATTGTACCGCTGTAAATGTAATTAGCATTTGAAAGAGTCATAGTGTGATTCCAAAATGGCTACAAACTTCCAGTGCACTGACAACACCGTCTTCATGAAAACCATTTCGCCAATAGGCACCGCAATAAAATGTATTATTTAAACCACTGATTTCATGTTTCCTTTTCTGTGCATTGATCCCTTCCGGGGTGAACAGGGGATGATCATAATGTAATGTTTTCAAAACTTTCTTATCATCTACAAAATCATTGTTATTCAGTGTAACACAGTAGGTATCTTCAGCGTCTAGAGACTGTAATATATTCATATTGTAGGTCATGGCCATTGGCTTATTTGGTTCCTGATCCAAATTATAATTCCAGCTAGCCCAGGCTAGTTTTCGCTTTGGTAAAACAGATGAATCAGTATGAAGCAGTGCGTCATTGGATTGATAGGGTAATGCACCAAGAATTTCCCTTTCCTTTTTAGAAGAATCTTCCAGCAACTGTAATGCTTGATTGCTATGGGTGGCAATGACAACTGCATCAAAAATTTCTTCTTTATCGGCAGACTTAATCGTTACACTATCTTCTGAGCGACTGATAGACTGTACCGGGGAATTCAATCTAATCTTTGATTCAAATTCTACTATAATTTTTTTTACATATTCTTTTGAACCGCCTTTAATAACCCACCAACCACTACGGTTTTTTATCTGCAATAATCCGTGGTTATTAAAAAAACGAATGAAAAATAATGCGGGCATATCTAGCATTGAATTTGCTTTAGTAGACCAGATTGCAGATCCCATGGGAATAATGTAATGGTTAATAAATGATTTTGAATATTTATTATCATTTAAATAGTCCCCCAGTTTGACATCTACAGAAAGAATTGCCATATCCGCCTTACCCATTTTGTTAAATCTTATAATGTCTCGTAGCATAATCCAGAATGAAGGTCTGAAATAATTCAAGCGCTGGGCGAAAAGAGACTTCATAGAATTACCGGCATATTCAAAATTTTTGTTTACAGATTTAACACTAAATCCCATTGTCGTTTTTTGTCGCTTCACACCTAACTGATCTAAAAGTTTAATAAAATTAGGATAGGTAACTTCATTATACACAATGAATCCAGAATCCACAGCATAAGTAGTCTGATCTGTTTTGATTGCATGAGTATGCGTATGTCCGCCAACATAATCATTTTTTTCAAAAACAGTTATTTCGTGCTTACGATTAAGTAAGTAAGCAGCAGTCAAACCTGATATACCCGTGCCAATAATTGCAATTTTCACCTAGATTTATTTCCACTCCTGCATAATTTTTTGGACCTTGGATACATCATAACCAATTCCCGCTAATCTATTGATAATCTTTTCATAAATATCATTAGATAGTTTGGACTCACGGGCCATGATCCATACGTATTTACGATTGGGAACTCCAACAACAGTGTAACTATAATCATCAGCTAAATCAATAATGAGGAATGGTAACTTGAACGGCCAGATAAACTGCATTCTCCATTCCGCATTTGTTTCCGTATTAAAAATGAATCCAATTGGATTGTATACTTTTTTCTTACCAGTTGGACTATCCTGGTAGAAAGTAAAGGTAGTCTCAACCTCTCCTTTATCATTAAGACGGTATGATTCAACAGCATTAGTAGCGCGCTTTTCAATAAAAGTAGGAATGTTAGCGATGACATACCAATCGCCCATGAAGCGATGGATATCTACAAATGGTACTGTTTTCATGCTTTGATGGTTACTATTATCAATGGAATTACAGGCTACAAGAAATAATAAAACGATTATAAGGTTAAAATCTCTTATTATCATAAATCAACTCTCGAAATAATTTTTTGACATGACTTCATTTTGTACATCCCGGAATAACCCCACAATACTGTTTTTGTTGATCATTTCCACAAGGAAGGAAGGGATAGATCCGCCTGGGTGCATAGTGAGTATGTAGGATATTCTAATTCTTCCTGATTGTGCCGGTTCCCATTTCCACAATCCAGCACCATTTTTTAAATAGGTTGCATTTTCCGTAAGGTCATTTGTAGCCGGACTTTGACCTGGTTCCAGTAAAATCCAGTAACACATTATATTTGAAGAGTGATTATCAAATGGTTTACGGCTCATGTAGAAATAGTATTCCCGGTCATCAAAAAATGGTAGATCAATTACAATCCGCTGGAAAGCAAGTAAACCATCTGATCTATTTTCAATCACTCTAGTATAAAGAGAATTAGCATTCGAAAGAAAAGAATCATAACGCTTTACATTCATAATGACATCTGTAAAATTTTCCGGATTTATATCATATAACTTTTCTACTTTAATAGCATTGAGTCTATAGTCCGCAATTATTTTCTCACTGATATAAATTGAGTCGCTAGTATTTTCAATGATATTCCAGTCTGAGTTGTCATACAATATTTTGAGTAGAGACCGGTTCATTGAAGTAATTTCGTTAGCAAAACCGAGGGCCACCCAGAAAATAATGGAATAAATAAAGCAGGGTTTAGATTTCATTACGAATAATTATTCTGTTTAAATGATATAAAAGAGGTACAGTTATACCCCAAACTAAAGCCAATATAACTATTGTAAATACCGACATTTGAAAATTAATTGCTCCAAATTTTAACCCAGCTAGATAAGATAAAGGGCCAAATATGGCACCGAGAAGAAATGCAAAAAACCACTTACCATCTAGCCACCCAAGTGAATGATTAATAGTTGCAGCAAATCCTAACCACATAGAAATAATCCAAAGTGGTGCAAAAAAAGAAAGAGTAAGTCCTTCATAAATAATTAGAGATGATTGTAGAAAAATTGTATCGACAAATGATCCTAACAAACCAACAATAATGATAAAAATAATCTCCGATCGATTGTTACCATTAAGCATTAAATGAGTAATTAGGAAAAAAACCATCATAATTGGGCCCAAGTAGATATATCCATTCTGTACACCTAGGACACATGCCCACCAGCTGCTCTGGAAACCAATGATGTTAAACAATTTTTTATAATTTGACATTTTCAATATTAAGAATCAAAAAAGGGTATACACAAGCTTAATATGAGCGTTATGAGCGTTATTGATATATTTTAATAATTGGATTATAGTTATCTGTTAAATATAATTATTCAATCCAAAAATCGGTTTGTTTTTCTTCCATTTTCCACGCGTAAAATCAGGGATTTTAACAGCAGCACTTCCCAACCGTATTGACTTTTCAGACAGGGGACAAATTACACTCATACTTACTGAATCATAAACATCAATGACAGGTTCAGCACCTTTTAATGCCTCAATAAATGCCCTGAAAATGAAAAAATCCATACCACCATGTCCTGACCCAGAAGCTTCATTACCAAAACGTTTCCAGAGTGGATGATCATATTTTTTCATATATGCTTCTTCTTTCTCCCATCGATGTGATTCAGGACTCAACCCTTCAATATAAATGGATCGGGCATCTTTTTGCCACAGTCCTTGGGTCCCCTGCACTCTAAAATTCAAGCTGTATGGCCTAGGGTTATTGGTATCATGACTAAGCATTATTGTTTGACCATTTTCACATTTTATTACAGTAGTCACAATATCACCACACTTGAATTCAATATCGGCATTAGGATGATTTGGCCCACTTTTATCAATAATATATTTGCTTAATCCACGGCTTTGTGTAGCGGTGGAGGTCAAGTGAACCATCTTATTTCCACGATTGATTCCTAGCATGGTGCTTACGGGACCTAATCCATGTGTCGGGTATAAATCTCCATTCCGATCTATAGAGTGCTGTGTACGCCACTTGGCTTCTGAATATCCTTTTTCTCCAAATTCAACACCACCGCCATAGGGCTGCTTCCCATCATTAAATTTCACATGGCGAAGATCATGTTGGTAACCACCTTGACAATGTATTAATTCTCCAAACAATCCCTGCCTAACCATATTTAATATTGCCATAACATCCCGACGATAACACACATTTTCCATAATCATACATAATTTCCCTGTTGCTTCGGAAATATTGACCAAATCCCAACATTCCCGCACTGTTAATGCTGCAGGGACTTCTGTTCCAACATGGATTCCATTTTTCATTGCTGCAGTGGACATGGGGTGATGCCACTCCCATGGTGTAGCAATATAGACACCATCCAAATCTTCATTCTTGACCATATTAAGGAAATCATCATCCCCTTTATTATATACCCGAGGTTGAGGTTTGCCAGCATCATTTAATATTTTTAAAGCACTTTCAATCATTTTTTCATCAATATCACAAATAGCAGGGATTTCCACTCCAGGATATTTACCAACAAGCCATAATGCCCACTGGCCTCTTAATCCGGTTCCAATGACTCCTAATTTTACTCGTTTTTTCTTTGTGGAAGCATACATTGACGATGGCATAAATGATAAAGCAGCACTGGCGGCTGATACAGTTTTAATAAAATTTCTTCTATTTAAATTTTTTGACATTAGCTACCTCATTATTTTAGCACTAAATCTTGAAGATCAATTCTAACTGATAAAATATAAGGGCTTTTATTATCTTCCCAGTGCCCATATGTTGTTGTTACTATATAACCGTCCGATAAAATTTCAACTCCAGGATAAGCACAATCCCATTCATGTTTATTATCTTTAATACGGATTCGAAATTCACCAACCTTTCCAGAAAAAATATCTTCATATTTCCCTACCCATGCGACCCAATCTCCTTGTGTTGGGCTATCAGGTGCAGTGTCCCTAAATGAAATAAATAGACGACCATCAAGTAGATATTTCCCTGTATGGCGGTCACCTGTGAGTTCTCGTGGAAGTTCCATCGGTTCACTCCAGGAATTACCTTCATCATTTGAAAAGATTACATGTGAATTTTTGGACCGACTGTTTTCTCGCAGAAGGACTGCTAATTGTTTACCATTGGGAGAACGTATGAGGCTCGGCTCGCATAGATGAATTTTGTTATTCTGATAAACTGGTAAAGGATGAGACCAGGTGAGTCCACCATCAACAGAATTAGTCTGGTATAACGTAAATACATCCGTTTTTTTTCCATCTTTGATAAAAAATCGACCATCATCATGAAACATAGCAAGATAGTTTCCTGGTTTTTTCAGTGCTTCAACAAAACCCATGACAACAATACCACCCCAATTCCCTACTGGCTGTAGAGCAGACCATGTGATCCCATCATCATCTGAAACTGCGAGTCTTGCCGGATAAAGCCCTGACCAGAGAATGAGCCTTTTCATTCCTCTTTTATCAATTACACGGTGAATTGTCGGCACTTCTTTACTAGTTGACCAATTAGGCGGTACCGGCAGGCGCTCAGACCATGTTTTACCTCCATCCTTACTTTTTTTATATACTATCTCACCTTTACCATGACCTTTAGGATATACGATTAAAATCGTTTTCCCATCTTCTAATAAAACTGTGGATGGGTGACCTAAATAAACACCATCTTCCCGATCTACAATGGTCTGTAGATCTTTTCGATGATCAAGTTCGATGGTTGGAATTAAAAATCGCACTGGATTTGAACTGAATAGAAATGAATATAGAATGATAGTAATTAATAAACGTGGCATTTTTAATCCTAAAATTAACAGATTCGCATGAAACTGGTGAGAACGTTCATTATTAATTTTTTCATAAAGCGATAAATGTAAGAGCTAAGTAAATAAACAATGTAGTGCACATGATAGCATAGGAAGTTATTTTTGCGTGGGGCCAGGGAGTCATGTCAACCGGTTCGAAATCTTGTTCATCACTAATTTCAATTTCTACAGATGTTTTAGGTTTTAACCTTCCAATTAATAACATAATACCTACAGATACAATAAAGCTGATAAAATATCCATGGAGCCAATGCAAATCACCATCACCATTGGCAAAAATCTCAGGGACATTCTTTATATTCACAAATGTGAAAAATGCATAAAAAGCCATTCCAACAATCATCCCAATTTTTGCTGCTATTGCAGGTACATGTTTGGTCCCTATCCCTAAAATAAATATGCCTATAATAGGGACACTATACAAGCCATTCACCTTTTGAAGATATTCGAAGATAGACTGCATTTGTGCAAGCATTGGAGAAATCAAAATAGATGTTATAGCCAAACCAATACTGAACTTTTTACCAATCAAAACAATCTCTTTTTCGCTAGCTTCTAGGTTCATGTACCCTTTGTAAAATTGGAGAGAAAACAAGGTGGAAGCACTATTCAAGGTACTGTTGAATGAACTCAGGATTGAACCCATCAAAACAGCAGCAAATAGTCCGAGCGACCAGTCTGGGAGCACATGACGGACAATTGCGCCATAAACCTGATCTTGCTTCTCAATATCCAAATTTTTCATGTGAAGAGCAATGATGCCAGGTAGACACAACATGAGTGGCCCCACTAATTTCATAGCAGATGCAAATAAAACACCTTTCTGCCCTTCAGCTAAAGTTTTGGCAGCCATAGCTCGTTGAACAATCACCTGGTTTGTTGACCAGTAAAATATCTGAATAAACATCATTCCGGTTAGCAAGGTTGGCCATGGGACAGAAACAACCTTATTATCTACATTGGTTTGAATTATAACAGCCAGATAATCCGAGTTTGTTTTAAATAAAGTTGAAACACCCGAAATAAAAGACCCATCTCCCAATGCAATTAATGCCAAAATTGGAATAGTTAATCCGCCAATCAAAAGACCGATACCATTTAATGTATCAGATACTGCCACAGATTTCAAACCTCCAAATATTGCGTATGAGCTCCCTAATGTACCAATGGTTGCCACTACAATCCATAGAGGGAAATTCAAATCAAACATTCCAATTAGTGCTAAAGATCCAGTATAAAGAACAACGGGAAGTAGGACAGTAACATAGCCAAATAAAAATAGTCCCGATACCAAGGTTCGAGTGGTTTTATCAAAACGTTTTTCTAAAAATGCAGGAGTAGTTGTGAACCCGCTGCCAAGATATTTAGGAAGAAAAATTAAGGCAGTAGCAATCATAGCAAATGCTGCCAAAGCTTCCCAAGCGATACCAACTAAAGCTTTGTCACCAAAAACAGCACCATTAAGTCCAACCAGTTGTTCTGTCGATAAATTTGTTAGTAATAATGATCCTGCTACTACAGGCCAACCCAGCGCACGACCACCCGTAAAATATTCTTCTGCGGGACTATGGGATTTTTTCATCCCACTTACTATGATATAAGTGAAAATGGCCACGGCACCTGTGGCCAAAATGAAAGAAACAATTGAAATAGTATTCATTTTTTATTTTTTACTTTCTGGAAAGTTTAGATAAAGCGACTTCTAGTCCAATGATATTACTTATTAGTCAATAGTAAAGCATTTTCCAATGTTTCCACAAGAAAAAGTGCATTATCTCGTGTAAAGACCATAGGTGGTTTTATTTTTAAAACATTGTGGTATGGACCGTCTGCACTTATTAAGACCCCCATTTCCTTCATAGCATTAACAATCTGGTGTGCTTCCTTATCAGCCGGCTCTAATGATCTATGGCTCCGTACCAATTCAATACCTAAAAATAAGCCATGCCCCCTCACATCGCCGATGATATCATAGTCTATTTTTAGCTTTTCAAGTAAATTTTTAAGATAATGTCCTACATCCAGAGCATTTTTTTGTAAGTGTTCTTTTTCTATCACATCCAATACTGCATGCCCCACTGCACAGGAGACAGGATTTCCGCCAAATGAATTAAAATATTCCATCCCTGTATTGAATTTGTCTACAATTTCTTTAGTGGTAACAACCGCAGATAATGGATGTCCATTACCCATTGATTTCCCCATGGTCACGATATCTGGGATGACATCTTGTGTTTCAAATCCCCAGAAATGTGTTCCCATCCTCCCAAACCCAATTTGAACTTCATCAGTAATACAGATCCCACCAGCTTCTCTTACTATTTGGAATGCATCCTTTAAAAATCCATCCGGCAGAACTACCTGACCACCGCAACCCATTAGGGATTCTACTATAAATGCGGAGACAACTTTATTGGAAGAGTGTATTTCATCTATTATCATCATCACTTCATTGATATATTTCTGTCCAGAATCCTTTCCTCGATATTTCCCTCTAAATTTATCTGGCATTGTTACAGTATGGACATATTCCGGTGCTCCAGAACCACCGGGGCCATTGTGCTTGTAGGGACTGATTTCAATCATCGATGATAAATTACCGTGATAGGCCCCATCTAAAACAATTGTCTCTTTAGAATCTGAAATAGTTCGAGCAATTCGCAATGCTAGGTCGTTAGACTCACTTCCAGAATTTGTAAAAAAACATACATCTAGTTTTTTTGGAAGTTTTTTTGAGAGTGCTGCTGCATAATGGACAATTGTTTCATCCAGATATCTTGTATTGGTGTTGAGCTTTTCAAATTGATTCTGAGCCGCCTTAATTACAGTTGGATGGCAATGCCCTACATGCTGAATATTATTTACAGCATCTAAATATTGTCTTCCTTTTTCATCATACAGGTATTGACCATCCCCTTTAACAATATGGAGTGGTGAGCTATAAGATAGTCTTAATGAAGGCGGTAAATATTTTTTACGTAGAATTTCAATGGAATTCTTATCTACCATATTATTTTACAATGCTGATAAATTTAATGGATAATGCATCCAAATCTTCTTTTTCCAATTTTCGCAAAAGATCCCATGCGGCTTTTTGAGATATAGATAAATACTGATTATCTGGAAATAACTTACATCGCCAAGCAGACATTGTTACTGAAATACATAGCCTGATACAGGATAGCCAAATAGCAGATTTTATTTCTGAATCATTCAGATGAAACACAGAATGATATCCTTTTAGTATCTGTGCCATGGTAGAAAATGGATTATCTTTTTCCAATCCTACATAGGCCATACATATGGCAGGTTCAGAAACCTGATAAGAATAAACCATATCTCCGAAATCAATGATGCCTGTAGTCTCTCCTTTTCCATTCACCAATACATTATGATCATTACCATCATTATGAATCACTGCCATTCTTAAATCACTTATCAAGGGAATTACATTTTTCTCATACTCATTTAAAAAATAAATGATAGTTGCCTTTTCAGACTCTGAGTTTAAATAATCAGACCTGGTTTTAATCAGGTCGATATTCCTAACGTCCCACTCAAAAATCCTGTCTGCTTTTAAATGAGAAAATCCATGCAATGCTAAGCTTAATCGTCCAAGAAAAGTACCCAACTGCTCATGAGATTTATCATCCAGTTTTTTATCTTTTAAGAATTTGTCCTTTAAATACTCCATTTTACGACAAAAATAAGAAATACCATCTTTTTCAATGGTGTGGATTTTCCCAATTTGTAAAGGTATGCCTAATTCTGGATCATTACGAGAGATAAACTTTGTTGCTACATCCTGCATCTCTATAATAGAACGCTTTTCTGCACAATTTGAAATTTTTAATATGAATGGTTTATCTGATATTGGCCGAATCAAAAAATTTTGATCTCGATCGCTATAGAGCTGTTCTGCATCACTCGATAACCCAAAATGATTTAAAATAAATTCTGAAATCTCTTTTTCGGAAAAATCTGGCGGTGGTGTAGAAAATACTGAAGACATAAGTTAAAAAATTACATCGACCTGCTTATTGCTTCCACCTGAAAGTTATGAAATAATCCATAAATTGATAAATATTCCTGTAACACTCTGAAACAGTTAAAATTATTTCTGTGTAAATAAATGTGACACTATAGATATTTTTTGTTAAGTTTAGATAATTCGAGGTAAGGGAATAGCATATCAACCTTTGACTTTTCCCAGATCTATTACTATGTCAGAGAATAAGCAAAAATCTGTACTCATCATTGAGAGTGATGAAATTATCCTGGAAAATTTGTCAAAACGTTTCAAAAAACAAGGCATGCTTGTAATCAGTGCTAAAGATGGTTATGACGGTTATACACGTGCATGTAATGAATCTCCTGATTTTATTGTATCCGAAACTCTTTTGCCGAGCATGAATGGTTTTCGTATTTCTCGGTTATTGAAATTTGATGAACGATTTAAAGACATTTTCATCATCCTTATTACCAGAAATGATGTAGGGGCTGCTCAGAATATGTTTGAAGCCAGTGGTGCAAACGAAATTTTGGCTAAACCTTTCCGATTTAAAGATTTAATCGAATTAATGATCCCAGTAGAGATAACTGAATGATCGATGTCCCACAAAACATACTTATTTTACTATTGATCATTATTGGTGCTTCTTTTGGCAGTTTTCTTAATGTGGTTATTTTGCGTGTGCCAAAAAAGATGAGTCTAATCAAGCCAAGCTCTCGCTGTACATCATGTGATCAAGCCATCAAGCCCTACGACAACATTCCTATATTGAGTTACTTTTTATTGAGTGGGAAATGCCGTCATTGCGAAAATTCATTTTCGATTCAATACCCGCTAGTTGAATGTTTAACTGCAATTATCACAGTGGCTCTTTATATAATTTATGGCTTAGCAGAAAAATATTTAATGTACCTCATACTCTCCTATATCCTCATTGCAATCACTTTTATTGATATAGAACATTTTATTATTCCAAATGGATTTATTTTATTTGGCCTTGCTATTTTAGCCATTGGGTTATTTATGAATTGGCTGCCTATAGATTGGATAGAAAGTGTTTCTGGTGCTTTTGTTTTTGGAGGATTTTTATTTGCTATAGGATTGATAGGTCAATTTATTTTAAAGAAAGAAAGTATTGGTTTTGGTGATGTGAAGCTTGGACTGGTCCTTGGCGGATTTCTTGGTGTTGAATATTCTGTATTGGCCTTATATCTTAGTTTTGCAATTTCAGCTATTATAGTATTTCTTATGCTTGGTTCAAAAATGATTTCTAAAAGTCAAAAAATTCCTTTTGGCCCCTATTTAGCTGGTGGATCATTACTAACTCTAATAACAACTGATCCTTTAGGTGGAAACGCTATTTTGAATTGGTATTACATTACAATGTTTTAATATGGCAGTCACTGGAAAACATTCATTGGGGCAGTTACTCATCCAAGCTGGTAAAATTGATGAGGATCAATTGCAAAAAGCTTTAAGTATCCAAAAAGAGAAAGATGTTTACATTGGTGTTATTTTCCGAGAATTGGGATATTTAGATGAGAGGGAATTAAATCGTTATATCAGTCAACAATTGAGGATCCCCTATTTACATTTAGGACATTATGATGTGGATAAATCCGTTATGGATCTTATTCCAGAACGAACTATCCGCACTCAAAAAATGCTGCCCTTATTTCGGTTGAATAATACCTTGAATCTAGCCATCACAGATCCTTTGGATGCAGCTCCTATTAATGCAGCTAGAGATGTAACCGGAATGAAAATTGAACCGATCATCGTAACAGAATCTGAAATAGATAATGCCATTGATCTTTATTATGGCATATCTGGATTTGTAGATGTTAGTTCATCCGATGAAGAAGTGACAGATATTTCTGATCTGTTTGATGAAACCAGGATTGTCGAATTGGTAGACAGTATCATAACACAAAGTCAGCGCTATCGTTGTTCAGATATCCATATTGAACCGAGGGAAAATGACATTCGTGTTCGCTTTAGAATTGACGGAAGACTGCAGGATTTTCAAGCATTGCCAAAAGATATACACACGGCTCTTATCTCACGGTTAAAGATTATGTCCAATATGGATATCGCTGAAACACGGCGACCTCAAGATGGCCGAATTCTATTCAATTCATCCCAAGGGAGACTCGATCTTCGTATTTCAACTTACCCTACTCTCTATGGTGAAAAATCAGTTTTGCGTTTATTAAATATTTCTGAAGCACTCCATTCACTCCAAGACCTCGGATTTGAACCAGCGACTGATAAAAAATTTAACAGTATGCTTGTAGGAGGTGAGGGTATTATTCTGGTTTCTGGTCCAACCGGTAGTGGTAAAACTACAACTCTTTATTCTACATTGAATAAATTAGAGAAACCAGATGTTAATATTGTTACGGTTGAAGACCCCATAGAGTATGACTTGGGGAATATTAACCAGGCACAAGTGAATACAAAATCTGGTGTTACCTTTGCATCTGCTCTGAGGTCCATTCTCCGTCAGGATCCAGACATTATTATGGTAGGGGAGATTCGCGATGAAGAGACAGTGGAGCTTGCGATTCGAGCTGCACTTACGGGCCATTTAGTCTTTAGCACAATTCATACAAATGATGCAGCTTCTGGTTTTACACGATTATTGAATTGGGGCGTAGAACCATTTTTGATTGCTTCTACTGTTAAAGGAATATTAGCTCAACGACTGGTTCGAAGAATTTGTAAAGAATGCAGGGAACCCTATAATCCAACTCCAACTGAGCTAAAGTTAACGGGATTAGATCCTGATAAACCATTAGAAGCCTATAAAGGGAAGGGATGTTTAGCCTGTCGTAACACAGGTTATAAAGGAAGGATTGGAATTTATGAACTACTCCTCATGGACGGAGATATTTCTGATCTAGTCCTGCAGGAAGCACCAGGATACCAAATTCAGGAATTAGCACGTAAAAACGGGATGGTTACTTTGTTAAATGATGGTGTGGTTAAAATTGAAAGAGGTGACACTACTTTATCTGAAGTTTATGAGACCTTAGGCACTACACGGATTGCGATATGATAAAAATTTTATATGTTGGCGGTGAGAAGGTTAATATACCACAGTTAGCTGGCACCCAATCAAATGTGGACTATGTCCAAAATGGTATGATTGCTCTGAGCGCTGTACAAACACAAGGTTTTGATTGCATTATTATAGAAGATCAATTACCCTTAATGACTCCTGTTCAGTTAATCAAAGAGCTAATTTCAATTGATTCTACGGTCCCAGTTATAGCTACAATTCGTAGTAAAGAAACAGGTTTAAACTTGCTAGAATATTTTGGAGCAGGACTTTTTGGATGTATAGAGCCAGATAAGGATAGTAATGAAGAAATACAAAACCTTATCAAATTAGCAAAAGGGTTTCACGATTTTCTCAGAAATGTTCCAAAAATATCAATGCGCCATTTTTCATCAATAGGTTTTGAGAATATCGTTGGCGTGTCAAAGCCTATGCTCAAACTATATCACTTATTGAACCAAATTAAGAATAAAAATGTTACTACGGTTTTATATGGAGAGAGTGGTACAGGTAAAAATTTAGTTGCAAAGACTATTCACCAAATTAGCCCCAGAAGAGATCGGCCTAATATTGCGGTTAATTGTCCAGCTATACCATCTGAACTTTTAGAAAGTGAACTCTTTGGGCATGAAAAAGGCGCATTTACGGGTGCAATTGAAAGGAAAGATGGGAAATTTTTAGTTGCGAATTCTGGTACCATTTTTCTTGATGAAATTGGAGATATGAGTCCATCACTTCAAGCAAAAATTCTGAGGGTGTTAGAAAGTGGTGAAATTGAAAGAGTAGGTGGGGCAGAAACAATTAAGATTGATGTAAGAATAATTTCTGCTACAAACCAAAACCTTGAGCAAAGAATTAAAGATGGAAAGTTTCGGCAAGATTTATTTCATAGAATAAATGTATTTCCAATGAGAATTCCACCACTTAGAGATCGTAGAGAAGATATTCCTGCAACAGCAATGGCAATTTTAAAAAATTTGAAGAAAAAACATAAATTATTAGCAGGTTGTTTTTCACATGATGGAATGAAATCCCTTATGTCACACGATTGGCCTGGTAATGTGCGGGAGCTAGAAAATACATTGGAGCGAATAGTCTTAATTAACGATATACCAATTCTCACAGAAAATGAGATAAAACCTATTCTTGATGAATCGAAACAGTCGATGGAAGATCAAGGTTTGATTCAACCATCAACAAGTGCACCACAAACAACAACATCAGATTCAGTCCCCTTTGAGCAGCCTCAGGGTATTGCTATTGATACTTCTGATATTAAAACACTAAAAGAACTAGAATATGAAGCAATCTTGGCAGGTTTATCACGCACAAGTTGGAATATGACCCTTACCGCACGACAATTAGGTATTAGCAGAATGACTCTTTACCGGAAATTGGATCAACATGGCCTCCGAAAAAAAGACTAAAAAGCCATCAATCTTTTCCTACATTGCCACGAACGCAGACAGCGGTGTGGTCCGAGGGGAGTTGAGAGCATTGGGCGAAGATGGCGCTCTTATGCAACTAGAGCGAATGGGGCTAGACCCTGTTTCTGTATCGGAGAAAAAAGAATCCATTTTAAACATGGATATCACTTTTTTTGAAAAAGTTCCTCCTACAGATATATATAATTTTACTCGGCAGTTATCTGTAATGCTAAAAGCCGGTGTCCCATTGGTAGATGCATTGGATTCAGTTCATTCTGATCAAACCAACCCCTTGTTAAATAAAACGATCGATTCGGTTATAGCAGATGTCTCAGGTGGAATGGCGCTTTCCAAGGCCATGGATAAACATCCAAAAGTGTTTAATAATATGTTTGTAAATATTGTAAAAGCTGGGGAGAGTGCAGGTGTTTTAGATAAGGTATTGTTCCAATTAGCAGATTTTATTGCCCATGATCTAAAACTAAAAATGGGTATCAAACAGGCCATCCGCTATCCATCTATTGTGATCGGTATCACAATGGCAGTGGGTGTATTCGCTGTTACTTATATTTTACCCCGATTCTCCACCTTGTTCAGCAATACCCGAATTGAACTGCCTTTGCCAACCAGAATCCTTTTGGCTATAGACCAATTCATGCAGGACAACTGGGCTGGCATACTCTTCTTTATTGCATTTTTTATTTTTGTCTTCTGGCGGGCATTAAAAACAAAGCAGGGATTATTTCAGTGGCACAAATTTGTTTTAAGCCTACCTATTTTTGGTCCGCTTGCCCAAAAGATGGCTATCTCCCGTTTTTGCCATGTATTGGATACTCTGGATCGAACAGGTGTTCCAATTCTAGAAGCATTAGATATTGCAGGTAGAACAGCGGGTAATGTATTCATAGAAGATCGTTTATCCCGTGTGCATTCAGATGTAGAAATGGGTAAAAAAGTAGCACTTTCTATCCAGCGCCATACCCATGATATATTTCCACCTCATGTCTTGAAAATGATTCAGGTTGGCGAAGATGCAGGTGCCATGGATGATATGTTAAAAGAGATCGGTGATATGACCGATGCGGAAGTCCAAGATCGGGTTTTAAAATTGACAGCAACGCTGGAGCCACTTATAACAGTGGTCATGGGTGTGATGATTTTAACCTTAGCTTTGGCAATCTTTTTACCTATCTGGGATATGTACGAAGCACTATCCACTAGTTAATAATTATTTATTGCAGAATTTTTAATTCCTTTTCTTCCTGCCATTGATCTACACTTTCCTTTATTCCAAAGAATAAAGCTATAAGAAAAACAGCCTGAAATATCAGTTCATTAATCTGTAATACTGTTCCAGCCCAGTATTGACCTCGACAGAATAATATTCCCAAATATGGTGGGATAATTCCAAGGAAAAAGTGGTACCCTACCAAACCGAGCGCAGGCGATTTTTGTCTGGATATCAAAAAAATGGAAAAAGGTAACCAGAAATAACCACCAAAGGGTACACCAAAACCTCGTGGTGAACTATATCCATCAGACTGAATATTAATCCGTCTATTCTCTATGGTTAATTTTTTCTGGTTCTCTTCTTGAAGTGCCAGAAAATAGGGTGCAATTATTTGTTGGTTAAAGTGGGCTCGTACTGGCCTAATCAGTAATATATATAATAGGGGTATTAGGCTCAGGCAAAGGAGAGCACGGAATCGGAATGATTCGAGCCTTCGCTTAATAAGGTCCATCTGTACCAAACCCAGAGTACGAACGGATAAAAGAATATAAATGGGCTGAATTCATGAAAAGTGTCCCAGTAAGGTTGGAAATATACTGTGGCAAGCGAAAAAGCCATAATACGAATTATATTTAAAATATAGATCATCCCAATACCACCCAATAAATAAATCAATCTTTTTTGATTTGGACCTTTGAAAGAAATAATGAACCCTGAATACAGAGCCATTAGGCTAAGAGCATTACAACCATTTAAGACTTCTACCCCACGATATCCTTCAATAACGATCAATCTATCCGATGCGGAAATATTCCAGCTAAATAAGGATAGGGCATTTTTTGCTAGCACTGCAACAGATACAGAGAGAAAATGATCCAGACGGCCGTCCGGTAAAATGATAAGGTCATATATTACCTGCCAGACAATATAAAAGATGCTGGCCTTGACCATAAAACCCAAAAATGGATTTTGGGAAAATTTATTTTTCAGTATTTCCAAAATACTTCTTAGCGGCTATTATTAGACCGCTGAGAGCTAACCAAATCATGCCTGGAATCGGCCCCTGGTTAGGAGCACCAGGCAGATCCGGTGGATCCTGAGCTACAACAAAAGTCAACATGCTTAAAGCAATAATAATGAGTGTGGTGAGGTTATTTTTCATAATCTTGTTCCTACTTGATGAAAGTAATCTTTTGATTAAATGTTTCATTTCCGACAACCATACTGACTAAATATATGCCTGATGAAATGTTGCCAGGGTTCCAGCTGATCTGGTGAGTTCCGGGAATCATGTATCCATTTGTGAGTGAAGCCACCTGCTTACCAGCAATATCAAATATGTCTAACGATACCATATTAGCATTTGGAAGATCAAAACTAATTAATGTACTTGGATTAAATGGATTTGGATATGCACTGTGCAGAATAAATTTTTCTGGCAGGATATGCTCATCTGTTGCAACTGATGTACCATGAACAGATAGAGTAAAGTGGGATTGGCCGACAACTGGATAAGTTGCCATAAAGTCTCCAGAAGTTGAGAAACTGCCTTTGCTAGAAAGTGTAATGTTTGCAGATGGATAGCCTGTTAAATTGATATTCTGTCCTGTTATGTTATTCCTTAGTTCCAAAGTAATACCTTCAGGGAGATTTGCAATATCCCAAGTTAAATCAACCTGCTCTGTCTGTGTAACATAGCCGTCATCTGTGGGATAAAGCATCATAACATCCATGTCTATGAAAATATCAGTAGATAGATCATAAGGGAGATTATTAATAGCCAGAGATTTGTTTGACTCATAGATCATGCTAGTTAAATGTTCTACTGGTGATAACGGTACAAGCCGATTTGCATCTGCTGGATCTAAATTAATCTCTCCTTCTGGAGTAAAAGATAAATAGGTCGAACTGCTATAGCCACCATTAGTGAAAGTGAACACAACACTCCCGTTTGAGCCATCCGTGGTTATTCTGCCATTATTATTCATGTGCCCTCTGTGGATACTTTGCTCTGTAAATTCAAAAACATCGCCATCCGTATCAGCCTGGATCCAAAAGCCATCAAAAGGTTTAATTTCATCATTCTCAATATTACCTACTACACCATTGTGAATCTTGTAACCTGGATTAGAGAGATCTAATACATAGACAGTTGAATTGAACCTGCTACTGTTATCTAATAACATTTGACTAATATCCACAGCAAGTCCATATGGATTTCCAATCAGGTTCCATTCGCTGGGTTCAGATACAACTGAAACAGCGGATTGATGTTGCACGCTATCAATGGAAATAGTAACTGGCAAATCATCTTCACCATCAAAATCTGTATCAGCAAATATATAGATTAAAAAACCTTGTCCCGCGTTTAACTCATCATTGTATAAATCTGTAACAGGGTTCCAGCCGTTGTCGTAGGTCCATATATTTGGACTGGAATTCGCATTGTCTGACCCTTCTGCGCCCTGTGTCCATAATTCTTCTAAAAGGTCGCCGTAAATTGCACCCGAGACCGGGCTGGATAAGATACGAAATCCTGACTCTCCGGTTATTTCCAAACTGTGGAGGCTGACTGCAACCATATAACTCTGTGTTATAACACCGCCATTACCATCATTAGCAGTCAGAATAATCTCGTGCAAACCGCCATCTGTAGAACTTGGGGTACCGCTTAATATACTATTGCTTAAATTCAACCAGTCAGGTTTTAGAGTAGCTGTTATAGCTACATTATCTCCATCTTCATCATTCACAGAAATAGAATATTCATAGAGTGATCCATTTAGTGCATCCAGGACAGGTGTTGATAAAAATGTGGGGGATGTATTTGGAGCTTGCATGGGAGATATAATAACATATCCATTACCAGTATTTAAATCTGATGATATGTATGTTCCTCCTATATAATTTCCACCACCGCCACCGGAGCCTACGCGTGTATTACTTCCGCCACCACCGGAATAACCGCCACCACCACCGGCATTTGCTTCAAAGCTCGAATGTAGTCCAGCACCTGCTCCACCTCCAAATCCACCTGGAATATCTGTAGTAAAATTTCCATAAAAAACTCGATTAATTCCACCAGTTCCCCAGCCTCCATTAAGGTAACTATTCCCTGGAGTTCCAGCATAATAACTTCCTGAACCTGGGTTTGAGCCACTACTGTAAAATCCACCGCCTCCGGCACCACCATACTGACTGGCCCCTCCTCCATTTCCTTGGGTACCACCTGGGCCAACTTCATTCCAACTACCTGAATATCCAGTTCCATCGGATCCGTTAACGTTGTCATGGGCAGAACCATCAACACCTTGGAGTGATACGTTCCAACTCCCTGAGCCTTGTGCGCTTCCACCGCCACCACCGCTGACCAATAAGGGTGCTCCTTCATTTCTAATAATAAATGTTCCACCACCGCCACCGCCAGCATAGGCATTAGATAAATAACCACGTCCACCTTCTTGCCCAACTAAAATATCTAATACATCACCCTGAGATAAATATATTTCCATTGTAATTATTCGACCTCTTCCACCAGGAGTATTCGGTGTATAGCCTCCTGATGCTCCTGCTGCAGTTATAGAATAGTCTCCCGATTGTGGAACAATCCATCTTTGGATACCATTAGTCACTGTAACAGAGCCATCTAAACTAGTTCCAGCATATGTATTGTTTGCTTGTTCCTGTGTAGGACCATTTGTTCCAGTTGCACTACAATTGGTAAAAGTATATTCAGAGCCATTAAGATCTGTAATGGATAGAGCAATTGAATTGGAACCATCTTCTTTGAAAATATTACTTTCAAGTTTTGAATCACCTTGATGATTATTTTCTATAGTATTATCCGATAAATACAGGCCCTGTGGTATAAATGTTCCTGTGAGACCAGGCATATTCTGGCCCGCATTCAGAACAATATTAAATGAATTATTTAATAAGAAAAATAATGTTAAAAGTGTTATTCTTTTCTTCAATTTCAACCTTTTCGTCTGAACTATTTATTATAATTCATCTTTTATTAAGCAAAAACTGTGCCTAGACATGTGCATATAAAATAAATTCAATATGAACCTGTCTATAAAAATGGAAAAGACACCCTGCATCATATTGATACATTTTCCATTAATGTCCAAAAATGATACAATGAAAAGTTTTTTTTGTAACAATATTAAATCTTTAGGATTTTTTGGAATAATTGAATTAGATAATGTTCAAAGTACTTGGCATATAAATAAAACTTTCTTTCGGATAGACTGGCAAATAAAAGAAAGGTTTTTGTTTAAATTAGTAGGTACCTGAATAATTAATCTTTTAGTAATGAATGACTGGATGAACTGTTCTCAGTTGCATCCTGCCAGTTTAGATCTGGAAATAAATACCGAGCTTTATTATAAACAGCCCATCCTTTTTCCCGTAGACCAACGGCTTCATATGCTTTCGCTAAATCATAATAAATAAACGAAAAGGGCGAATGCTGGATATAATCTTCTGCCCATTCAATATAATCCTGGAATTTATCTTTATCACCAGTTTTTTTCGCCAAGCTTAAGTGCAGGCTCATAGCCAACACATCATATTTTTTATTTAGGATTTTGGGATTCCATGCCGAGAATAATAATTGAGGGTTTTTATAACCAGTACGTTCATACTTTGTAATCACACGGCCGGTCTGTAGGGCTGTAACCATTAATGGTATCACAATAGCAGGGATTAAGACTGCAATTATTCTAGGTGCGAAGTTCAGGTTTAACCTTTTTGTTTTCCATTCCCCGATTTCTTCATCTATAAAAGACAAAAGAAAAATAAATAAAAACCAATGAACCAGAGAAAGATAAAACGGCAATTCCAGTTGTGTATGAATCAGAATCGGTAATATTAGTCCGGCTATCCCAAAGGATTGTCTCCTATCCTTTGCCAGCCAAAGTATAGCTAGGAATCCGCCAGCAATAATTAATAGCCCAAATAGAGGTAAAATACCACCTTCTGTCATCCACAGTAATGTTTCATTGTGCGGGTGATCCATATTACCAGATCCTACAAGGATAGTTGAGTCTGTACTGCTTATTTCTGCATAATTATGACGGAGATGGGAAAAATAATTACCGTACCCTACCCCCATGAATGGTTGCTTTTTCCACATATAATAGCTCAGTTCATATAATACCATTCTGGTATTGACTGAACGATTCATATTTTCATCTGATCTGGAATTATATGACGAATTTGCCCCAATGATAAAGCCTAAAATAGCAACGGCCAGCCATGTACCTAATTTCTTTTGTTGGTCCATGTTTCCAATGGAGATGATCAAAACAGAAATAAAAAAGGTTATGTATCCGGTCCGGGATTGTAGCGGAATGTAGAGTATACTCGTTAGAAAGGGTGTGCCCAATACAAGTACTGCCTTGATCCAGGAATTTCTTATTTCATCATCTTTAATGAATAAATAAAGACTGATTGCAGCACCTGTGACCAAAAAAGTGGCCATGTTATTTTTCTGCATTAAAACAGCCAAGGGCCTTCCAAACCAGTCTTCCAATGGTAAAAACTTCTGGAAAAGGCCATAGCAAGCCTGTACTAAAATTCCCATCAAAATGATATAAAGCAGCTGAATACGATCTGCTCTATTAAAGTGAAACTGCTGAAGACAGAAAAAAAGCAGTACACCAGCGCATAAACCTAAAATACGCTGAATAGCTAAATGGCTATGCTCATTATTGGGGTAAATTAATGGCAGCAGCAGCATGACCAACCCAACCAGACAATAGAGCATAAACTGGCTGTATTCTACTATTCTCTTTGAAGCCATATGCCAAAGGCCGATTCCAATCATGAGAGAAATAAACATCCACCCTATTGCATTAAACGGTAAATAAAGGCCGTAGCCGCCCATGTGATCTATATTGATATGCATACCAACCAGTATGTACAGACTGAATATGATCTTAAATAAATTTCTGGTGTTTAATCTGCTAATTTGCATTTCCATGGGTTGCTGGAAATTAAGAATCAATCGTTAATATTGAAATCTTACCTAATTGGAATACTCATTAAACGAACATTTCGTAACATAATGATACAAATAATTTAAAATAGATGAACGGCACATTTTTTGCTTTAATCAATTGACAAAACATAGCAAGGGTAATTAAGCCTCCCATAAAATTTGGAATAAAATTGAAAAAAACACTCATAAAATATCTCGGTAAAAATTCAGGACAGTCTCTGGCTGAATTTGCAGTCATCACAGCCATGATGGCTACTTTTATTGCTACGGCCAGTGCAAAACTCTCTGACATGATGGAAGGCAGTAAGGTCCGTAAGGCGGAAGAAGAAATGGATAAAATTTTGATTCAGGCACAGAATTTTTATCAGGAGACAGCAACTCAAGAAGGTCGTGGGCGTTTCCCAGGGCAGGACAAATACAATATGGCAGTAGGTGGCTACACTAGTGAACTTGAACTGATAGATGATATTCAATTATTTGAAACTTTTGACAGCGAAATCGGGGAAAACTGGTGTTCCATTTTTGGGGTTGACCATGAAAATGCCCCCATGCCCGCAGGTGGCTTTTTTGAGAATGACACAGTAGTGGCTGAAGATGTATGCAATGCCTGTCCAGAGACCCGGTTTCCAGGCCATGAAGACTGGCTCTACAAATTTGGTGGAGAAGCCATGGGAAGCCCCTTTCAGGATGGCCATTTTATCTACGCAGTCATTCCTGGCAGTGGCTCCGGTGATGATGCAGAACCACCTATTTTATATATAGCGGATGCTGAAAATCCAAAATTTCTAAATAAAATGCTCCAGTTCTAACTGGATCTCTCCCCGCTGTTACCCTATTGTGGTTACAGCCCAATTATCTTCGCATCGATACGCGAAAAAATTAATTCCTACGAAAAGAAAACTCAGTCCATAAAAACCCTTCAATATACTTAAGGGTTTGGACAAGATAATTAGAGCGATAGTCTATTTGACATTGTTTCATATTGTTACATCCGGTATTCAATCAAGGTGTAACATTCTGATATTATAAAATTATTTATCGACGAAAACACATTTATTTAAAAAGTTTGGCACGTACTTTGCATTAGGGTAGTAATTAAACTTAAAAAAACTTGTTTCCAACTAAACTCGATAAGGAGATAAACATGAAACAAACACTGAAAAGAATCATCAGAAATGTAAAAAGCGTAAACGGGAACTCTCTCGCTGAATTCGCTACTACAACTGCTCTGATGGCTACATTGGCTGCTACAGCTGCTCCTAAACTTTCTGAAATGTCTGAAGGTACTAAAGCTGAAAAGTCAATGAACGAAATTGATAAAATCTTAACTCAAGCACGTAACTTCTATCAAACAACTGCTGATGAAGAAGGTCGCGGCCGTTTCCCTGGACAGGATAAATTTGATGTTCCTGTTGGTGGTTATGGTGAAACACGTGGTACTTTAAATCAAGCTATCGAAGCTCAAGGCGATTTAGTAGCTGCTCTAGAAGCATGGACTGATTGGGATGCTGACGAAGGCGCTAACTGGCGTTCTGTATTTGGCGTTTCTAATGAAGCTGCTAAGCAAGATGATGGCGGTAAAGTTATTGATGATACATACATAGAATGTGGTACATGCCCAGGTGTTAATCCAGGTCACGAAGATTGGATAGAACTTTTTGCTGGTAATACACTTGCTAGTAAATACCAAGACGGACACTTCGCTTATGCAGTGATCCCAGGTGGCGGTTCTGGTTTAGACGCTTTCCCTCCAGTACTTTATGTAGTGGACGTGGAAAATGCTTCTCACTTTAACAACATTCTTGAGCCGTAAAAACAATTGTAACTCTATAGTTACCCTTGTCGATAAAAGCCCCGGCTCCCTAAAAGGATCCGGGGCTTTTTTTATTAAATATTTATTAGCTCCCACCCTATTTACACCTACTCATTTAAATTAAAAATTGGTCCTGTATCTGAAAAACCAGATAGCGGAACAATCCCTGTATCCATATGTGACATGTTACAGATTCTAAATGTAACACTTTGTTAACATGAAAAATTATTTAATGACGGAGAAAACAATTAATTATTACAAAATATCGATTTTGGCACGGCCTTTGCTTTATAGCGGGTAGTTAACTAAAAAAACTTGTTTCCAAACAACCTCAAAAGGAGGAACAAAATGAAGCAAACACTGAAAAGAATCATCAGAAATGTAAAAAGCGTAAACGGGAACTCTCTCGCTGAATTCGCTACTACAACTGCTCTGATGGCTACATTGGCTGCTACAGCTGCTCCTAAACTTTCTGAAATGTCTGAAGGTACTAAAGCTGAAAAGTCAATGAACGAAATTGATAAAATCTTAACTCAAGCACGTAACTTCTATCAAACAACTGCTGATGAAGAAGGTCGCGGCCGTTTCCCTGGACAGGATAAATTTGATGTTCCTGTTGGTGGTTATGGTGAAACACGTGGTACTTTAAATCAAGCTATCGAAGCTCAAGGCGATTTAGTAGCTGCTCTAGAAGCATGGACTGATTGGGATGCTGACGAAGGCGCTAACTGGCGTTCTGTATTTGGCGTTTCTAATGAAGCTGCTAAGCAAGATGATGGCGGTAAAGTTATTGATGATACATACATAGAATGTGGTACATGCCCAGGTGTTAATCCAGGTCACGAAGATTGGATAGAACTTTTTGCTGGTAATACACTTGCTAGTAAATACCAAGACGGACACTTCGCTTATGCAGTGATCCCAGGTGGCGGTTCTGGTTTAGACGCTTTCCCTCCAGTACTTTATGTAGTGGACGTGGAAAATGCTTCTCACTTTAACAACATTCTTGAGCCGTAAAAACAATTGTAACTCTATAGTTACTTTAATTAAAAAAAGCTCCGGTTACCTAAAAGGATCCGGAGCTTTTTTTATGGGTATAACCTTGAAATTAAATACCGTAACAAATTGTGACCCTGTATCGAAGATAGACAAACTGTATTAATACAATACAAAAGAAACCAAAAAATAAATATAAGATAATAATGATTAAAAAAAAGTATTTCTCGACGAAGAATACAAAATAATTAACGAAAATGTTATTTATTATACTTCTCTCGGTATACTTTGGCACAGGAATTGCTAATAGTAATTAAATATTTTAATGAAAAAGGAAAATACAATGAAAAATTTCTTAAAGTACATCAAAAGCACAAAGGGCCAGTCTCTTGCTGAATTTGCTGTAACAACAGCAATGATGGCTACGCTGGCAACCACAGCTGCACCAAAATTTTCCGGTGTTGGTGAAGGTGCTAAAGAGAAAAAAACATTGGCTGATATTGATAAAATCATGAAATCTGCCAACAACTTCTACAATGCAAAAGTAACCACTGATGGTCGTGGCCGTTTTCCTGGTCAATCCAAGTATAACGAAACCGTACCCGATAATAATGGTGGCTATGCAACAGAAGATCTGCTTCTAGCAGGACTTGAAAACTTCACTACTTATGACGCAGAAGAAGCTGGTAAATGGGCATCTATCTTTGGCAGGAGTAATGATGAAGCGACTGCTCCAAGTGGCAATCAGATTAACCCATCAGAAGATGATAATGATAATGGTTCATTTGATCTTTACGTTGGCGCTGAAGAATTCCTAAACGAATTTGGTGGAAACGCTATTAAGAGCCCTTTCCAGGATGGTCACTACATCTATACAGTGATTGCTGGTTCTGGATCCGGGACAAGCTCCGTTTCACCAATTCTCTACATAGCAGACTTGGAAAGTCCAAAGAACTTTAACAAAAAACTTCAACCGTAAATCATTAAACAAACCAGTAACTTTGAAGCACACCACAACCAAAGGAAAAAATAACAAGGAGTCAAAAATGAAAGACACTAAAGGATTCACCCTGATTGAATTAATTATGGTCACAATCATATTAGGTATTTTAGCTGCCGTTGCTATCCCTCGATATATGACATCCGTTGCAGCTGCTGAAGCTGCTGCTGAAGACGCAGTAATCTCGAGTATCAGAGCCGGTTTAGAAAACTATGCTACTGAACAGCTTATGAGTGGCGGCCGTCGTACATGGCCAACTAATCCGTTTGATGCACTGGATACAACACCATCCGGCTATTCAGCTAGTGATAGCGATGATGCAGATACCGATGGCGAATGGACCTTTAACACTACTACCAATAATATTACTCACCAACGTGATGATAATACCCGCTACCACTGGGATTACGAAAAAGGCGTACAGACTGGTGATAATGCGAATGTTGGTACCTTAGGTGCAAGAGAATCAGGCGTAAACTAATCGCTGAAATTTTATATTAGTCCGAAAATTCTTATAGATCAGGAACTAATAGCAAAATAATCCATAAAAAGGCTTCGGTTAATTCCGAAGCCTTTTTTAATTAATGGGCACACTATTTGTGGCTATATATAAAAATGAAAAAATTTGTTAAATCAACAAAAGGTTTTACCATGATGGAATTCGTGGTTACTCTGGCCATTATGGGCATTCTCATGAGTGTAGCTGTCCCTTCCTTCTATAATGTAAGGATACAGCTACAGGAACGACAGGGAGTGACCAATATGAATATTATAAGGGAAACATTTTTCCATTATTTTTATCAGACTCATATGGCTGGAAATCCCCATTTTCCGCCAACACCCAATAATGAAGAGAAATTAATGGATTCGGACTGGGCGTCCACACCTATTGATTCCATCAACTCACCGGTATCGCCAAGACAACTTTTTTCTAATGGGGAAATGCCCAGAAATTTAAACCGCCATCCTTTTGCCTATGAAACCTGGAATGATACAGTTAGGGCAACCGGTGAAATCATTTATTATATTAAAATTTCGGATGTGGATGAAGATAGTCCTTCTTTCGAAAAATCCTTTACTCATGCCATATAAACTTGTATTCTTCTGGTTGGAAACGAAAACCGGCCATGAAAAAAGAGTTAAAAAATAAGATAAAAAAATCTTTTCCCGGGTTCTCACTCACTGAACTCATAATTATTATTATTCTCATCGGTATATTTGCTACCATGGCCATGACCCGTACCCGGACAGGGATGGCAACCATCCAGATGCAGATAGCCATCGATCAAATCACCAGCGATATCGAACTGGCAAAATCAATGGCATTTGCAAAGCATGATACAATCACCCTTTCTTTTTCAACAGCACAAGATCACTATACCATTTACAGTGGGCCCGATGGATCCCGATCAACCATAAGCGATTTTCCTAATAGCAATGGTGGTGTGATTTCCTTTAACAATGCAGATTTTAGAGAAGTGGATATTTCAGCTGCTAATTTTGGAGGCTCAGCGGAGCTTCAATTCCTCCCTCTAGGCGAACCTAAATCCGGTGGCAGTGTCGTGCTCAATTCAAAAACAATTTCGGTTGAGCCTGTCACAGGGAAATGGAGCGTAAATTGAACAAATTAACATCAAGATCATTTACAGGATTCACTCTGATAGAGGTGATGGTGGTTTTGATTCTACTGACTCTCTCTTTCATGGTATTTTTACAGGCCTTAAATACAGGAAAAACAGTTCGCAGCAATTCAGAATTGAGAACAGTTCAGGCTCTGATTTTAAACAGCCTTCAGCAGGAGATTCGAGCACGAAAATATGACCACAATGATTCTAAACCGTGGTCCGGCGTTTTGGGCCCTGAGTCAGGTGAAAGTGCGATATCTTCTTTTAATGATATCGATGATTTCCATCAATATGCAATTGCATCTGTTGATGGAAATGATGCCTACAGCTGCTTTGTGGAAGTAAGTTATGTTCAAGCAGCAGATGGTTTCCAAACAGAGCAATCCAACCCAACTGATTTTAAATCTGTACTGGTGAGAGTTTCCCACAAAACTCTGCCACCGTTAACCGATATAATGATTATTAGCTCTGGATTTTGATTTGAAAAATAAAAAACAAAAAGGATTTACACTCATAGAAATGATTCTGGTCATCGTAGCCGTCGGTATTATTGGCTCTATGGCAGCAACCATGTTATTTCAGGGTGCAGATGTTTTTGTTTCAGAAACCAACCGTCAGGGATTCGTTAGCGCAAACCGGTCCGCTTTCTGGAAGTTAATGCGGGAAACACAAGGCCAAAACTCACCGAATGATTTTACACTATCGGATCATAACAGCCTTTATTTGAGAAATGTGAGCGGGGCGCAGAAGGAATATCAAACTTCTTCCCCAGGAACCTTTAATTATAGAGAAGGCTCGGGCAGTTATAATTCATTGTCTAATTCATATCATTATGAACTGTCTACAGGGTTTCAATTTTATAATTCTAATTTTTCACTCATTACTCCTTCAAGCGGCGGTCTGTCTCTCACGCAAGCAAAAACAGTTAAACTCTCGAAACTGGATATGTCATTTGTAAGTGATACTGATACATTGTCCCTATCAACATATGTTTATCCGCAAAATTTTCGATTCGGCACCAAAATGACTTTTCACGACTAATGAATAGAAATCACCATAGGAAAAGCGAATCAGGTGTAATCCTTATGGCATCTACCATGGGAATCTTTATTATATTAAGTATTTTTGCTTTTTATCTAGCAAGGTTCTCGGTAACAGAATCCAGAACCGGTGGATATTACATGCTGGATATTAAGGCAAGGAATCTTGCTATGACCGGTTTGGAACATGGAATTCAGTCTTATAAATCGTCTCGAAGTCTGTCAAATATCAACGGCTCATTCAATAATGGGAATTACAAAGTTGAGTTTGATGATTCCAATGATGAATCAGGATCTCCCCTTCCTCATTCAAATTATATTATGATGAAGAGTAAGTCTACAATCAATGATGTAGAACGCAATTTGAGGATTATAATTTCTTCCATGCCAGAAGCATTCTGTTTCTCATACTATGGAAACAATGCGAGTAACCAGACCTTTACAGAACCAAATGGTAATATAAACGGAGACATGTTTTATAATGGGAATGTCCAATCTAACAGTGGAACAAATAGCGGTACAACCTATACCAGTACAGGTATTGGAGGAACACTACTGTCTTCCCCTCCATCATTCCCCGATCTGGATATAACTCTTTATGAAAATTTATTAAATGCAGCCGCAGCTGCTACGGGCGCATATGTTAATTATGCTTTAGAATTTAATGGTAGTGATAATGTGCGTATTGAAAGCAGTTCAGATATTAATCTTGGCATTCATGGTCAGCGGACAATAGAAGCATGGTTTAATACAAACAACAAGAACAGTGGCACTAGACAGGTTATATTTGAAGAAGGCGGTGGTACTCGAGGCTTAAATATCTATATCGTAAGTGGTCGACTTTATGTTGGAGGATGGAATAGGAGATCAAACGAAAGTAATTGGACACCCGGTACATGGATGTACACGACAGCATTTAATAATAATACCTGGTATCACGTTGCTTTAACACTCAACGGTGGTTCATCCGTTTCGGCTAATGCATTAAAATTCTATTTAAATGGTTCCTTGATTTCTAGTGGATCAGGGTCTCAGCTTTGGGGACATAATCCCGCCAATATTGGACGTACCATCAGCGGCTCCAGATACCACAATGGAACCGGGAATGGATATTCATTTAATGGGGAAATTGATGAAGTGCGCATTTGGAATGTCGAGCGATCTGCCAGTCAGATTGCTGCAAAAAAAGATACAATTCTCTCCGGGAATGAAACGGGATTAACAGCCTATTATAATTTTCAGGAAAATAATGATAGTAAAGCAAATGATACACAGACAGAATCAAATAATGATGGCACAATATCAGGAGCAACCTGGACAAGTGGACCAAATTTGGGAAAAATGAATAACTCTTTATTCTCAGGTGTTACAATTAATTTAAATAATTATCCTGATAATAAACTTCTGGTAAACGACGATTTAAACATTTCTAACTGTACAATAAACGGACCGGGTTACATTGTTGCAGATGGCAGTATAAGCATTAGTACAAATTCAACAGTAAATGGTAATGTTTTTATAGTTAGTGAAGGAACAATGGATATAGACAACTCTCAAGTCGGGACAAGTCTTAGTGCGTCGGTTATACTTTATTCAAAAGATGATGCTGAATACAGTAATTCAACCATCTATGGCTGCATTATATCAAAGGGAGATGATTTAATCATAGATGGGTCTACTCTACGCGGTGCAGTTTTAAATTACAGCAGCAGCTTTTCTCTAAGGGGTAATACTAATATTACAGGGTCTGTTGTATCCTACCATTCTGCAGAATTTGTAGGTGGCTCTATCTCAGTCTCAAAAGGTGATTTACCTCTGTTTGCAGGGTATGATATTGGTCTGGACCCAATGGTTATCCCGGGTTCGTATTTAGAATATTAATTTTAGTTCGGCTATAGGGTTATCTTTCTCTCTAATTTTCATTAAATTTATCGGCAGATGAACGGGGGTGTTAGCTCCGTTTTTCACCGGTTTTGGAAAAAATCGGATTTTATTGAATCGAATTCAGAGGTTTCAACATGGTAAATCCCATGATAATTATCCTTGCAATCGGAGTAATATCCGCGGTTTTTGGCACCCTATTAATCTTCGCACCTGAAGCCATTTTAAAAGCAGAAAGACAGGCCAATCGTCTGTTTATGACAGATACAGCATTTTTAAAAAACAGAATTCCCATTGGGATAGGTTTATTGGGAGCATCAGGTTTTTTAGGTTATACCTATGCTTCAAACCCAATAAATGAATTAGTCTTTTTAGTGACTGCTATCATTGCCGGCGTCTTTGGCATATTGCTTCTCGTTTCACCAAATACAATACTGAAAGCAGAAAGACAGGCCAATAAATTATATATGACAGATGCCTTCTTCTTAAGACACCGTATCGTAATAGGAATCGGGCTGCTGTTGGCATCGGTATTCATGGTGTATACCTACTTATCATTCGCCTAACAATTTAGACTGGAGAATTTTCATTGAATCTATTTGATTCAATCGGACTAAAAGCAGATCCTTTTTCAACGTCGCCCAACGTTGATCTTTTTTATCCTGCTGTACAGCATCGCCAATGCCTTGAAGGCCTAGAATTGGCAGTTAGAATGCGTCGAGGATTATCTGTAATCAGGGGTGGCATCGGTGTAGGGAAAACCACCATAAGCCGAAAATTAATCCAGAACTTCAAAGCTGAATCTGATGATTTTGATTTTTATCTGATTCTAGACCCAAAATTTGAATCGGAGCTCATTCTTTTAAAATATATAATTAAATTATTTGGCATTACAAATTCCGGTGAATCTGTCCAGGAGTGCAGAAATATCATTGAAAACTATCTTCTAAAAGTTGGTGTTGAGCAGGGAAAAACACTGGTTTTAATTGTTGATGAAGGACAAAACCTTCCCGGTGAAATGCTCGATGTCTTCAGAACCCTCTTAAATTTTGAAACAGATGAGTTCAAACTTCTACAGCTCATTATATTTGGTCAGCCTGAAATGGGAACCATGATCCATGAATATCCAAATTTCGAAGACCGAATTTCTTTTGATTTTGAAATAGGTCCCATTGGATTGGAAGATATGAAAGGTATGATTGATCACCGTATTGAAATTTCAGGCGGAGAACCAAATAGTTGGTTTACGGAGAATGCTATTTTAAAAATCCATAAAAATACCCAAGGCTATCCACGTAAAGTAACACAACTTTGTCATCAGCTTTTACTAACTATGATTAGTGAAAATAAGACTGAAATTAGTACGGAGATGGTTCAGAGGGTCATCTCCGGAAAAGTGAATACTGGCGGGCTATTGCAACAAAAGAAAAAGAATTACAGTGAGATTGCAGTCAATAAACTATTAGATGTTTTACGAAAAGATCAACCAGATAAAGAAGATCAACCAGAGCCCGTCTTTGAAGATGGGCAGGATGACGATTGGATTGGCGGAGGTAAAGAACAACCTGTCCCTGAACAAGAAATCGAAGAAACCAAGCAAGAGCTAGATCCTGTAAACACTCCTGAGCAAAACCCAATTGAAAAGCCTATTGTAACAGATAGCAAAGATGAAACTGTTGATCAACCAGTTTTAAATCCAACAGAAGATGTATTACCAAGACCTGGAAAATACCCAAGTAATATTCCTCCAAAAAAGATTCCACTAGATAATACTATATTGGGCATTGGTGTTGATAGCGGCAGACTAACATCTGTTTTGATTGAAGAAGTAAAAGGAATTAAAACGCTATTAGCGTATAATATCCATTCATCAAAATCACGAAACCTGGATCCTGCAAAAAACCCAACTGAGTTTTCTTCAAGCTGCGATGAAGCACTGATCAAACTGGATGACCATTTTTCGGACAGATTGGAACTTTATAAATCAGCTGCTAAATCTTTAAAATCCAGAAATACCATTTCTCTCAATATAAATGATGATCGTATGTTGATGAAACTGGTTGAAATTCCTAAAGAGAATAATAAAGATAAAAAACAAATCATCGAATGGGCTATCCGCAAAGGGTTACCCTTCCCAGCAGAAGATGCAATCTTTCATTACACAGCAGGTTACAAGGAGCATATGAATGTGGGGATTGGTGATAAAAGTGCGCTGGTAGGTACAAGTACATTATTAAATGATTTAGAATGGGAAGTGCGGTGGTGGCACCCAACGGCGCAGGCAGTTTACAATGCATTCATCTGGAATTATCCAGAGCATCGTCAAAAAACCACCCTAATTCTTCATATTGGTGAGAATTCGAGTGTCTTGATTGGCTGTGTTCGCTCTACAATACGCGTTGTCGAAACTCTTCGCATTGGTTTACAAAGCTTGACTGATTCCATGAGAGACCAAGGACATTCGACAGAAAACTGGCACGAACGAGATAAATTTCAAGTCCCAGAATCATTTCTTAGGGCTTTTGGAAAATCTGTAAAATCTGGAGAATATGACGATATTTTCCGCCCTGTATTTGACAGTTGGCGTCAAGAAATTGATCGTACAATTAATAGTATTAGGAAAGACTTTATCATTTCTGAAGATACGGAAGTCCTGCTTAGTGGTTCTGCAGGTGATATACAATATTTTGATCAATTTATCTCAGGAAGCCTGGGCCTGCAAACCCAATTTTTGAACCCGGTTCGAAACCTCGCTATTTCACCTAGTGAAGACGCGCGAAATAATTTCGCCTTCCACCCTACTCTACTTACTTCTGCAATCGGATCCGCCCTTACTCTCCCAGGTTCAGTCAATGTATTGCCGATGACATTAAAACAAAATGAAATCTTTCGTTGGGCAAATAGGATTAGCGCCCCCTTGGCAGCTGCACTTTTGGTTATTTTATTTGGTGTCACAGGAACTACAAAAGTGGATTTTAATTCAATCAACTCTGATATAAAACCGCTTCAAAATGAGACAAATGATTTATCTTACGTACAGGAAGAGCATTCCCTGCTGACCCGAAATAAAAATAATGTTAGAGACCAACTAGACCTGCTCAGTTATGATACTGAATATTTTAAACGTGTTCTGGCTATCACCCGATTTTTGAGTTATAACACGCCGAAAGAAATAATAATGGAAAGGATTAGTTACCAGCAGGGCTGGGAAGTAAAAAAATATAAGAAGATGGGCCGCGATTTAGTCCAGTTAGTGGAAATGGAAGATGAAGATAAACGCACATTGAGATTAATTGGTGATTTAAAAGCAAATCCCGCATTAAAAGATCGATATTTCAATAATTTTATTTTGCAGCTAGAAGAATCTGGGCTATTCCAGACAGTAGAAGTAGTCTTTCAAAATTCACAAGCCAGCATCGGAACGGATCATTTACAATTTGAACTGAAGTGTATCATATAATGCCTGAACTTTTGAAAAACCAACGCAACCTTTTTATCGTTAGCGTCAGCGGTATCATCCTATTGGTATGTATATGGTATTATGGTTTCCATCAAGGACTGTCTTCCGCATATAGTGATATGAAAAAATCCCAAAAAAGCCTCATATCAAAGCGGAATAAATATAAGCGCATGAAGAATGAAATTATAAACATTCAAAATGATTGGGATATCCTAAATGAGGAGTTTGAAACTGTCATCCAGCGAATACCGAATAAATCATCTTTTGACCGAGTCTCAGATGCCGTATACATCATGCTGAAGAATAATGGATTATCTATCATTAATTATTCAGCTTCCAATGTTGCCATTGATAAAAAAACCATTTTAATTCCTGACAGTGATGATGAGATTATTATTGAAAAAATTCCTATAGATATCGAAGTAAAAGGCTCTTTTGTAAACTTCGGGAAATTTTTAGAAAAAATGGCTAGCAACCGTTACAGACTTACAGCGTCTAATATTGATATCAAACAAATGGGGAAATCGTCTACTCAGATTATTAAATTTATTTCGTACGCATATTTTCAAACAGAAGTGAATAAAAAGTCCATAGCAAAAGTCAGTAAACCAAAAACACCAAAGAAAAAAGCGACACCATCAGTCAAGAAAATAGACCGGCCGGATGATGCGCCGGACGATGTGCCAGACTGGATGTTTGAACCAATTACAGAAACAGAAAAATCAACAAATATTTTGTCTGAGAAAAATAGTAAACCTGCAAAAATTAATAACGAATGGCTTGCACCTGAAAAAGTGGATAAAAATAAAGATGATATTTTCCCCAATTCTGCTAATGACCGTGAAGTAGAAATAACAAATAAAATTATCACATTATTGGATTCTGGCCCATATACGCTGGAAGATTTAAAATTTATGATAGATGATTATGATTCTGAGTATTCAATTATATTACAGTATCTTATTGATAACAAATCTATTGCATATAATGATAATGACGAGTTGGTTCTCTTGAATACAGAGAAAAACAAGGAATAATAGCAATTAATTCTTCCATAAAGGTGAATTTATTATTGACCACAAAAAGATTTTAGTTACAGTAAATTTCTGGGTAGTTTAAGGTGTAATCCATTATGACCCCAAGACTCAAAATTCTAACTGTAGGACTTGTTTTGTCCTTGATTTATGCGATCAGTGATTACATTGCTCGTAATAGGGATGAAAAACCTGTTGAAGTAAGAAGAGAAGTAAAAGAGCGTCCGAAGACTGCTCGAGTAGACGTAAATCGAATAAAACGACTTAAGGAAAAAAGTGCAAAGATTAAGAAGTCTAAAGAAAGACGACAAGAAATTGTCCCGGAAGATGATTTTATTCCCATACCAGAAAATATAGAAAGTATGCAGGGTTGGGGAAGAAATCCATTTATCGTAACCAAAGAAAAACCTTTGGAAACACCAAAAGAAACAACTTCAGAAATAATTCAGGAATCTTCCTTTTCAGATTTGGAAGAATTAAAAATTGAGTCAGTTGCAAAACTTGGTGATAAAGTATTTGTAATTATAAATGGGCAGAGATTTCGTCAAGGAGATTTAATCAATAATATGAAGATTGAATTAATTGAAAGTCAGAAAATTACCTTTCTAATGGGTAAGACAAGGATCATTAAAGACGTTGGCACATAAATTTAGTATTATTCTTTTATTTCCATTATTGTTGGCCGGGCATCTCATTGGTCAAGATACACCTGGCTATATACCTTTAACCAAAGATGGTGAACAGTATAATTTAAATGAAAAAATGTCAATCAACATGAAGGAGTCGGACATTAAAAATGTCCTCATGTTGATTGGTGAGTTAACCGGTTTGAATATTGTAATCAGTCCTGCAGTTAAAGATACAATAACCGCAACTCTCGAAAATGTTTCGGTTAAGGCTGCACTAGATGCGATTTTGAAGCCAAATGGTTACAGTTATTTTGTGCAGGAAAATATCATTATTGTGAAAGGCAGCGATATTGAGATGGTCGGCGAATTGGAGACCAAAGTGGTTAAGTTAAAATATATTAATTCCGATGATTTGCAGGCACCAATGCAAGCTGTCATGTCTGCTAGAGGCAAGATTACATCATTTACACCCCTGGTTACTACTTCTAGTACTAAAGGTGCATCAAATATTGTTATCGTATCTGATATGCAGGAAAATATTCCCCATATTCTGAAAATGATTCAACTTTTAGATGTGCCCATACCTAATATCAATATTGCTGTTCGGTTTATCGAAACAAACCTAGATACTACCAGAGGAGATGGGATTGACTGGACTAAAGCACCTGTACAATTTGGAGGCTCTGCTGATTCAATTTCCATACCAATCAATCTTAGTAATATTACCATTGCTACTTTGAACCCCATCCAGCTATCAGCTGCATTACGGGTAATGCAAGCGAGAGGGCAATCCAAACTTTTATCAAGTCCACAAGTAACCACATTGGATAATCATGAAGCTGAAGCTGAAGTTGTGACTACTGTTTACATCGAAGGGAATATTAATAATTCGCAAAATCAATATCGACAGGGGAATCAACAAGCTCAAACTAACAGCCCTTATGGAAACATCCTTGCCAATCAGGTTCAGGAAAAAGATATTGGAATTAAATTAAAAGTCACTCCAAGAATCAACGAAGCATCAAAGATTACCCTTTTAGTGGATGCAACGGTTGAAGCACTCCTCTCCGCTGCAGAAATCAATACAGATAAACCACGCTCAACAAAACGGACAGTAAAAACCCAGGTAACTGTAAGTGATGGGGACACAGCAATTATCGGTGGTCTCATTGCAGAAAATGTACTTGAAAACAAAAAATTTATTCCTATTATTAGTAATATTCCTCTTCTTGGTCAGATATTTCAATCCACATCTATTGAAAAAGAACAACGGGAATTACTGATCTTCATTACACCTAACGTAATCGGTTAACAACCTTATGCAGAAACACCTACCTTACATTATTATTGCCTTTGGAGTTGCAGCCATAACCTGCATTTTATCTATTTTTGATCTCTATGATAATTTTGAGCATAATCTGTTGGATATGAGGTTCAAGAGCCGAGGACTTATTGATACAAGAACTGATATTGCAACAGCTGATATTGATGTAAGGGCTCTGCAATCGGAAGGGAAATGGGATCCTTGGAGCAGAGAAAAGCATATCCCAATGATAAACCTTGCTGCTGAGCACGGACTTGATGCATTTATTTTTGATATTTATTTTATTGAAGATAGTGAGCGAAAGCTGGAATATAAAGTTCTTACCAGCATTACTGACAGCACACTAACAATGGAGAGCGTGAAAGATCTTTTTCCCGACCCTGATAATGATCTCGCCGATGCGGCAAAACGTGCTGGGAATATCTTTTTTGCCCAAAGTTTCAAGCCTATGCCCAAGAAAAAGGGACCGGTGAAAAAACGGTCAGAAGTGATGGAACGAAGATTAAAACTATTAGAAGAATATAAATTATTCCGTACTGTAGATCGGGAAAAGTACTCTACTCTATTTGATTTCTATGATATTGAAACAGCGGTAGATACATTGATAAAAAATTCTGCTGGTGTTTATTTCTTCCAATCAGACCCAGATCCAGATGGGTTACAGCGTAAGTACCCTTTGGTTGGAATCTATGAAAATAGAATCTTTCCTGCGGCTTCCCTGGCCATGGCGTTAAGACATTATGGCGTTTCCTTTGATGATGTAGAAATTGTACCTGGTAAATATCTTCGGTTTGATCTACCTGAAGCAGATGAACACGGTCGCACAGAAATCTCAATCCCAATCAACGACAAAGGACAGATGCAGGTCAACTGGGCAGGAAACTGGGAAGATAAAGAAACTGGTGAATTTGATCTGATGCATTATCCCTATAATGTATTGAAAGAATTTCAGAAAAATGAATACTCCAACTATATTCTTGCTGAATTTAAAAAACTCATGAATCAATCTTTTGATGGGGATGTTAAAGCGGCCTATAAACCCGCTTTAGGCTATATTGATGCTTCTAAAAAAGATATTCTAGCAGCTGTAAAACAAGTAATGATGATGGGAGCATTAGAAAAATGGATTATGGCAAATCCCAATGGCACAGCAGCCGATTTTAAAAAAGCTCCTCCATTTGTTTTTAATGAGATTAAGAATAATAATACTATAGCAAGTGCATTTTTAGATAAGAATCGGGAGAAAGATCCAACCCTGGATGAATTGATATCTAATGGTTCATTATTATTTGATCATGGACTGGATGACAATTATCAGTTTTCTACTGTTCAACAGCTCCAGAAGGATCTACGAGATGCCAATTTGAAAAAAGCGGAGGCTAAACTTTCTCTGATTGAGCGAAATTTCATGATTATATCTAATCTAAATCGTAATAACATGATCGCTGAGCAACGACCTCTGTATTTTTTCCCCAACTCGGAGAGACTGATCTACGGTAGTGAAGACAAAGGAACAGCGCGACTAATAGTTCCTTTTGAGTTCGTTGGAAAAAAATTATACTACGGCCTTACAGCAACCGGAACATCAGACTTGAACCCCATGCCCTTTGACCCTAGATATCCTATGGTGGGTCTGCATGCAAATGCACTGAATACAATTCTGGATAATATAATTATATATGAAATTCCTAAAGCTCAGATTACTCTTATCATTATTGTTTTAGGTATGTTGCTGGCTTTTGGAGTTCCAGCATTAAGTGCCGCTATGGGTGGTCTGGCAATAGGTATCCTTGTTGGTGCCTATGGCTGGCTCTCATTCTGGCTTTTTTCAACGCAGCATATCTGGCTGGATATGGTAGGCCCCTTATCTACATTGTCAATCGGATATCTAGGAATTACTGTATACAATTACATCCAGGAAGAAAAGAATAAAAATTTCCTTAAAGAATCTTTTGGTACTTATGTTTCTCCTGAACTAATTGACCAAATGTACGAAAGCGGCGAAGAACCTTCGCTTGGTGGCGAAGAAGGATACCATACTGCTTTCTTTACTGACATCCAGAGCTTCTCTGCTTTTTCTGAAAAATTAACTGCTAGTGAACTTGTAACTCTTCTAAACCAATATCTGACAGATATGACCGATGTACTTCTTGAAAATAATGGAACCCTTGATAAATACATCGGAGATGCTATTGTTGCTTTTTATGGCGCACCCATAGAAGTAGATGATCATGAACTCTGGGCTTGCAGAACGGCCATCAAAATGCAAGAAAATCTAGCGATACTTCGAAAAGGCTGGCAGGAAGAAGGGGATCGATGGCCGGAAATCGTCCACCATATGCAAAATAGGATTGGTATAAGTTCTGGTCAAATGGTTACCGGTAATATGGGTTCAGAGGCTCGAATGAACTATACCATGATGGGCGATAATGTCAATACAGCTGCTCGTTTAGAATCATCTGCCAAGCAATACGGTATCTACATACAGATCGCTGATAGTACCTATCAACCAGTAAAAGATAGAGTTGTTATTCGTGACTTAGATAATGTCCGTGTCATGGGTAAGGAAGAACCAGTTAAGGTTTATGAATTAATATCAGAAATAGGGCAAGAGCCTGAACAATATAAAAAGATTTTACCAGCCTATCATGAAGCACTTGAACTTTATAAAAACCAGGAGTGGACAAAAAGTATAGAAGCGTTTAAGGCTTCAGATGCTCTGGAAGATATGTTCCCAGGCCGAAAAACAAATCCAAGTAGAATTTATATTCCTCGTTGCGAGCACTTTTTGGCCAACCCACCCGGTGATGACTGGGATGGTGTCTGGACACTTACCAGCAAATAATTAATCCAATCGGATGAAGTGCTGTAAGCGATTCCTGTTTTATCTGGCTATAGGGGTGTCTATCTCTATTCTTTCAGCGCAGGATCCCTTTGAATTAGACTCGGCACTTACCGAAACAGTTCCTCGTTCAATTTCTAATTCAATTCAGATAGCCGACTTAAATAATGATGGCTATTCGGATATCATCTTATCAGGCTATGACTCAACACGTTTTGGTACTTTCTTAGATGTGATTTTAGGCAATGGTGATGGCATACTTTCTCAAGGATATGAAATATACTTTAACCAAGGTGATATATCCTTTGCTGAGTATTTAGGTGGCTTAGGCAATAGTACTATAGCAGATGTGGACCTTGATGGAGACATTGATATATATATAAATGGATCTGATATATCAAAACTTCTATTTAACAATTCATCTGCATCTTTTAGTGAGTCTTCATGGCTTGAAAGTCTGGATATGACATACAGTAATGGTCAATGGGGAGATGTAAATATGGATGGTCGTCCAGATCTTTTTTTAATGGGATTAAATACAAATTATATTCTTAATGAACTATATATCAATACTGGTAATAATCTTCAGAAAGATCCAAGTACAATCTTTCCATCCTTACTTACAGGAAGCAGTACATGGGGTGATTATGATAATGACGGCGATCCTGATCTTATTATTGGTGGAAGAACTGCGAATGCGATTTCATCTGTAACTAGGTTATATCAAAATGATCCAATAGGTCGACTCACAGAAGTTACTACAGCAGATGCTATAATTGGTCTTAAGGCTGGAGCATCTAAATTTATTGATCTTGATTCAGATGGAGATTTAGATCTGATTACCACTGGTTGGAATAAAATAGATGGAAAACTCGTAACCTATATTTTTGAGAATGAACCTCTCGGAACATATTCGTTAGCTTCAGGTCAGATCAATTTTGCTGTTGCACATGGTACAATAGATGCCATTGATTTTAATCTGGACGGTCTAAAAGACCTTGTTATAGCAGGCGCAGATTCAGTTACAAACTATGCTGAAACTGTGCACTCATTATCTGCAAAGGTATATGTGAAAAACGTAGATGGGACTTTTACTTCTATCAAACATATTCGTGGTGCTCGTACCGCACGGTTTGTTGATATCAATCAGGATCGTATACCCGATATGATTGCCGTTGGTACAACAGAGATAGGAAATTCTGATAGCACCTTTAGTAACGTATATCTAAATACGAATCCAGGGGTTAATGATTCGCCTGAACCTCCAGATGCTTTAACAGCTTTCGCTGTAAGCACACGTGCTATTTTCACATGGGGGTCTGGATCAGATGATATTGACGGTCCTGCAAATCTATCATATAATGTACGTATTGGTACAACTCCAGGTGGGAATGAACTTATGTCCTCATCAGTACCATATAATTCTTCTAATGTAGGGCAGAGACTTATTCGAGAGTTTAACGAAATTCCTCATGGTACCTATTATTGGGCAGTGCAGACCGTAGACGGTTCTGGTAATACATCACAATGGTCCCAAGAAGATACTTTATTTATTGCAAGACTTGTCTCATCTACACAATCCTTGCCAGGCGTTTTTTATTCTTCAGCTGGTTGGGCAGACTATACTGAAGATGGTTTGCTAGATCTTGCTCTAACAGGAGTAACTTTTTCTGGTGCAAGTATTACAAACTTATTTGAAAATACTGATGGCTTATTATCGCAAGACTTAAGTCAGAATATTGCCGCGTTCTTTGGAGGACATATTTCTTGGGTAGACTATACCAATGATGGTCACCTTGATCTAGCCATGACGGGGTTCTCAGTTATTGATTTCTGTGGCTACTACAATACTAGCTTTTATAAATATGAAAATGGCTACTATATCAAAGACACTCAATCAGATTTTAATACTATTGATAAAAATAATGATAATACTCCAGATTATTGGGTCAACGGAGGAGTAAATGGTCATCACTGGGGTGATTATGATGATGATGGTGATTTAGACTATGTCCAAGGAGGATTTAATAACGCTTATTTACATTGTTATTATCCAGGTGTGTATCCAAATATCAGACATTTAGATGTTTTTTATAATGATAATGGAATAATGCGCCTTGATACCAACCAAGTCTTTCTTGTTCCAATAAATCCTGCGATCGTGCAATGGGTGGATATTAATAGTGATGGAAGACTTGATCTTGTTACCATTGGTTCTGATAGCACTGAATCTCTTAGAATGCGTGTTTATACAAATAACTCTAATCATATTTTAACCCCATCAATAGGATGGGATTCAGAGATGTTTGGTGTTACTGCTGGTGCAATTGCATTTGCTGATTATAATAGTGATGGATATTATGATTTTGCCTTAACAGGTAAAAACAATAATGAAGAATTAATAACATATATTGTTGAAAATTCTTTTAATCGTTTTACATTAAAATATTCTCTTCAGGGAATTTATTTTGGCAAACCTGCTTGGGGAGATTATGATGCAGATGGGGATCTTGACCTTGTTGTTACAGGTCAATCAAGTACAGAAGGAGAACTGGGCTTGGGTTCTGTACCAGTAACTAATTTGTATTACCAAAAAGAAGATGGGACATTTGATATCGATACGACCTTATCAATTGATAGTGTTGGTATCAGTTTCACTCAATGGGGGGACTATGATGCGGATGGAGACCTTGACCTTTTTCTATCTGGCTTTAAAGCAAATGAAGATGTTGTTGCACAGGTATATGATAACCTAGAAGGCATAGAAAATGCAAATAAACCACCAAATCCTCCATATTCTTTAGATGATTCTAATATTAATAATAACGAAGTCACTCTTACATGGAGTGCTCCAATGGATCCCTATAATGCGAGTGGTGGCTCTACGGAAGAATTAGGACTTCGTTATCAGATCCAGATCGGATCTGATGATCAAAATAATGAACATGCTATTAGTACAGGGCACTATGGAGTCGATGAGATAGGTACACTTAATAGGACTGAAAAAAGACTCGTGAATATTCCAGAAGGGGCATACAGTTGGAGAGTAAGGGCAATTGATAACGGGCATGCTCACTCAAATTGGTCAAATTTTAACTACTTCTATATTGATGTTACAGCGCCAAGTGTAGATACAATACGTGCAAACTATGTCTCTGATGAACAGATTATTCTCGTAGTCAAATTTAAAGAAGATTTTTACATTGATTTGAATATAGATCCAACAGTATCTGTCACACATCCTGATAATGCAGATTTAAATAATGATGGGAAAAATGATACTCTCAAGGTAGAAAAACAAAGCTTTAATGGTGATGAGTGGACTGGTGTACTTATTCTACCTGATAATGATTCTTTAAGATATACAGGAAAAGCTATTCATATTCATGTAAGAGGTGCTCAGGATGAGCGCGAAAATAAAATGAACACTGTTTCTATTTTCAAAACACCTGAAAGTATTATATCACAATTTGGTGGAACAGCTATAAGTGAAGATGGAAATGTATCCGTGCTTCTTCCTCAGAATGCTGTAACTGGCGATGTTTCACTTTCTATTAAAGGTTGGAATTGGTTTCCCGATACTACCCTTTCACTTATTGATCCAAATGATTTAGAAAGAAGAACCTATCTTATTTCCGATATTTATGATATTAAACCATTTGATGTAAGTCTAAATAAACCTGGTATTCTTCGGATTGCCTATATGGACTCTATTTGTTCTTTCCTTTCTAATGGGTATGAATTTTATGATATAAATAAAAACACCTGCGATTCTCTTGGTGGAAGTTGGATTGCACTATCAGATTCGGGGCTTGTTCCATTCATTGGAAAACAAGATACAACAATACCTGTAGGGATAATGCCTATCCAAAAATTAGGTGGATCTGAAGTACAAATAAATAATAAACCTTATGTGCAAATCCAGATTGATACACTTGGAACCTATGGTGTGTTTATATCACAAGATTCATTATTGCAAAGAGACTCTTTGGAAATTGAAAAAGTTGTTTGCCAACCACGAATTTTTTCTCCTGCAGGATCCATTTTTGATTTTACACAAACTAATATTCTCTATGATTTAGAGGAACCGGAAGATGTTACTGCAAGAATCTTTAATTTATCAGGAAGACTGAAACGCACTTTGAAACCTGAAATCGAAGGTCAGGCTGGACATCAAGTTATAAATTGGGATGGAAAGGATACCAATGGGAATGTAGTTCCCAGTGGACTTTATATAGTCACTTTAGAAAAAAGTGATACCATTCTTCGGACAACAGTAGGTGTTTTGAATCGATGAATAAGATTCTGTGGAATTTATTGATTGTTTCTGTTTTGTTCGGGCAGTATGATCAATTATTCGTTGGGACTCGTCCCTTGAGCATGGGCGGTGCTTTTATCGCTGTTGCGGATGATGCAAATACGATTACCTGGAATCCCGCCGGTTTACCTGGTATGAGGAGAACAGAGTTTACCACAACTTATGCTGACCTTTATGCTATGGGAATCACTCAATCCTATCTTGGCTTCGTAAGACCATTTTCTGACCGTGTAGCTTTGGGATTCGATTGGTCTAATGTGGGATATGACGATAAAGAATTACTTTATTCTGAAAATAAATTAAATCTGGCCGTTGGTATTCAGCCACATCGACGGATCTCATTTGGCCTGACATTGAAATACCTTATGAGAGATATGCAATTAGATGGTACTTCTTATGGAAAAAGTTCTGGCTTGGGATATGATGCAGGATTGTTAATCCAACCTTTAAAAAATCTTAGATTTGGTATTGGACTTTATGACCTAGGTGGAACCCAAGTTGCATATAAAGATAAAACATTCGAAACAATTCTGGGGCAGGCATTCAAGTTGGGAATCAGTTACATGCCAATAGATGGCTTAATCCTTGCAGCGGATTACGGTGACAGATTACATTTAGGCGCTGAATACGTTTTAAAAAACAGATTGAGTCTCAGAGCCGGTGTCCAGCAGGATATTAGTGGTGATGAAATAATCATAGTTCCTTCCGGTGGTATTTCCATCAAATTCAAAAGTATTATTATTGAGTATGGTTATGAAAGTCATCCTTATCTTGAGCCTACTCATCGCATGTCTCTGGCTTTGCAGTTTAGCCCTGCTGTTGTAAGTATAACATCTACAGTCATCAGTCATAACCCTATTTTCCGCTCACTACACAGATATTACGAATCTGAACCATTTCTAAAAGTTGGGTTAAAAAATATTTCTGATGCAGACTTGCCCGTTGACGTATCCTTATTCCTACCAACTATGATGGATAACCCTCATTCTGAAACTGTTACTTTGCCACCTAAGTCAGAAGAAGAATATGATATTGGTATCTCTTTTTCCAGCGATGTACTTACATCTAAGAAAGCAACATTTGATAATCTCGTTCAACCAGAAGTAAAAGTTACTTATAAGCAGGGTGGTGAGGAAAAACTCGCTCAAAAGAAAATGGAATCGGCCTATGTTCTTGGGAAAGGAAAACTAACCTGGAGTAATCCGGACATGATTGCCTGTTATGTAACGCCTGCGGATGCTGTTGTTGATAAATTCGCCCGAAACTTCATTCAATATTATACTCCAGTTTTAAATGAATATTTTGGACGTAGTAATCTGGGAAGAGCTATCATTTTATATGATGCGTTAGGGACGCACGGACTGGTTTACAATATTGATTTAGAAACACCTTTCTTAGAAATTGCCGATGATAAATCTACTTTTGATTCTGTAAAATATCCTGGAGATATGCTTCGTGATAAAATTGGTGATTGCGATGATCTAACGGCGTTGTTTGGGTCACTTATGGGGAATTTGGGAATTGAGACCATGTTTCTTGATGTATTTAAACCGGGAGCAGGGCATATTTTCTTAATGTTTGATAGCGGTGTAAAACCAGATGAATTGGGAAAATATTTTCTGGATGAATCTGAAGTAGTTGTTTTAAATGATAAAGTTTGGATTCCTGTAGAAGCAACTCTGGTAGGTAAACCATTTTTCAGTGCATGGAAACAGGGTGCATTGAAATATCATGAGATGAAAGATGGTAATTTTGTAAATGAAATATCTGTTAAGGAAGCATCAGCCAAATATCTTGCAGGCTCCCATATTACACCAGATATGCCAATGCCGGAGATCGATGGAATTAATGATCTTTTAAAAGAAGATATTCGACAATATGGTTTATGGCTAGAACAAATTGTGTTTAATGCTGTAGGAAATAAATTGGATGCTGCTGAAGACTATTATGATGCTGGAGTTAAATACATGGAATTTGGCCGCTATAAAGAAGCCATAGAAATGTTGGAAACAGCTATTAATATGAAACCCGTTTTCCCTGATGCTATAAATACACTTGGTGTATGCTATACAAAAAAAGAGGAATATCAAAAAGCAATCGAATTTTATGAAAAAGCACTTGAGCAAGGAGGCGAACATCCTGGTTATATACTAAACATTGCTATTTCACATTTCATGATGGGAAATAAAGGAATGGCTAAACAAAAATATGATGAGGTTGTTCTTTTAGATCCTGTATTTGGGGGAAAATTAGATAAAGTTTTTGGTGCAGCAAAAGCGTCAGCAGCTGGCGGTGTATCATCTGGACCAAAACTTGAACTCTCTGATGATCTTGAAGCTGAATTAGCGGCAGGAGCTACCAAGGGTTTGGTGGCAATTGAAGAAGCGCCAAAAGATGTACAACCGGAAGATATCCCAAAGATTTCATTCCGTAAAAGAAGGGCCCGCAGCGATAACACTGTCGGTATCACTTTTGCACGCCTAGGTAATTATTCAATGGCTATTGATTATTTCAGAAAAGCAGTGGAAAATGACCCGAATGAATTGGATTATAAAATCAATTTAGCAGTGGCATTATACCGCATGTATAAATATGAAGAAGCGATTATCTTTTACGATGAAGTGAAGAAAGCAAAACCAGAATTAGTGACCCAGCTAGACTTTATTGAAAGTATGGGCGAAATCACACCAAAATTCAAAAAATTTGATTAAATTTTCGTATATTTAACCTAAGAACATGAAGAAGTTACACATTATATTAATAGCACTTTCATTTTCCATTGTCTGGGCCCAAGATGAAGACCTTGATCTGGATATGGATGCCATGTGGGACAATACCGTATGGAATGAGATTGAAGAAGTCACCACTAAAGAATATGAAGTCGAAAAAGTGACTGCTGTAGCAGGGGTCCGTGGTGCTGAAGCAGAAGATGAAGCGCTCCATCATCTTTACTATCGTCAATCAATGAAAGGGCCGAGTCAAGTGGAACTAAATAAAGCACTGGGCAAACTATTAAATACCCTTACTGCTTTAAAAGAAAAAAACCCAAGCCATGAAAAAATTCCAGAAGTAACTCATTATGTAATCCAGATATATAAAAAGCTGAATAATAATTCGAAAGCTAAAGAAATGGAAGTTGATCTATTGGCTACTGCCCCTGACTCAAAATGGGCAAAATTTTATAAATAAGATTTTCTGATTAAACAAAAAAGCCCCTTAATAAGGGGCTTTTTTGTTTAATCACCATTAAAGAATGTTTTTTCACCACCCATTTCTTCCATAATCCAGCCTCCCCCAGGAATTTCATCCCTAATAACTCCTTCTCCCTGAAGAGTACCATCTTCAAACCAGAATTTAGCTGTACCCCAAGCAACACCATCTACATATTCAATGGCCATCTCCTTGTTACCATTTTCATACCACTGTATCCAAAGACCATTTTTTTTACCATTTTTATATTCGATATTTAAGCTTTTATTTCCATTTTCATGCCACTCTTCATATCGCCCAAAGGTAGTAAGATTTTTTTGAATAGAACCTTCTTTATAAGTTGTACGAACCGCTTTCATACCATTCTCATACCATTCAGTATACAAACCATCTTCTAATCCATTTTTATACTTTGTTTTCATAGCTTTTTTCCCGCTTTCATACCACTCGGTATATTTGCCATGATATTCATTACGATAAAAATTTGCAAGGATTTCTCGATTTCCATTTTCATACCACTGTTCCCATTTACCCTCTAATTCCCCATTAACATAATTCCCTTTTATCAAAACCTTACCTTTAGAGTTTGATGTTTCCCAAGTCCCATGTGGCAATCCATTTTTGAATTCAGCTTTCAAATTTCCACTACTAAGTTTTTTAACTGAAACACCAGTAAATAACTCATCATTTTTATAATATTTTCCATCAAGAGAGTCTAATAATTTCCAATCAGTAGGATTACTCCCGTAAAGAAGAGTTAAAAGAAAAAAGGGTAATCCAATATATTTATTAATAGTTTTCATAATTATTAATTGATTTATTTTAGATTACTGAAAGTTAATTATATACAGCGATAAGATATATAAAAAAGGGTTTCGAAAAAGAAACCCTTTTTTATAAGGAAAACGTAAGTTTTTAAGTACAATTATTTCAGAAGGATCATCTTCTTCACATCTCTGAATTCACCCGCCTGTATCATATAGATATAGACACCAGCTGAGACAGGGGATCCTGATTCATTCGTAGCATCCCAAACTACAGAATGGTAGCCTGCTGATGCTTTTCCATTGACCAGATCTCGTACCTTATGTCCCATCAAATCATAAATCATAATAGATACATTGGTTTGTCCAGGTAAATCAAAATGTATACTCGTTTCAGGATTAAATGGATTTGGATAGTTTTGATGGAGTGTGAATTCACCAGGAAGTCCATGAACATCTTCAAGATTGAGCAAGGTTACATTAACGTAATTAGATGGATCACCCTCATTTTCATTTATGTCAAGAGCTGTGATTACATAAAAATAATCACCGAGTTCTTCCACATCATCAGCAAATTCTGAATTCTCACTAGTACCAACCCTATTATCTTCATTAGGAATAAAGTCTGGTTCCATACTGCGATAAACGGAATAATAATCTAGATCATTAGCATCTGACTCAGACCATTGAAGATAAACTATTCCATCAGTAACTGCTGCATAGACATTAGCAGGAGCCCCTGGCGCAATATTATCGACTGAATATCCAGATTCTGGTTCACTTGCAAAATTACCTTCATCCATGGCTGCAATAATACGATAAGTCATAATTGCATCATTCTCACTTGTTGAATCAGCTAGAGTAGTGGCTTCAACAATATACACATCGTTACCATAAGCTGATACGGAACTTAAACCTACCCAACCTTCACCATCTAGCCTTTCAATTGTATACATCTCGGGAGTTCGTAACTCATCTGTATCATACGAAGATCGTGCAAATCTCACATAGACTCTGCCACCCTGGTCATCTGGGATATCATATACATCTAAAATAGTCGCTGATTCGGGTCCGGGACGCTCTAAAACGAAGTACATTTCTTCATTATATGCGCCCACATCATTCCAAGAGCCATCACCCCACATTACTGCAAAGTGCTCTGACTCATCCTGATTATTTGGTTCACCTTCTGCCCAATTTGTGAAAACTACTTCTTCACCAGTAACCCAATTCCAGACTCCTTCTTCATATTGATCTGTGAATCCCAGCCATACACCACCACCTGTATTTTCAGCAACAAAATCATTTTCTTCTTGCGAAGATATGGTAACTAAGTGACCATCTCCATGATCATTGATCCAATTATTAGCTTCATTCCAAGACATTACATCTCTGGAAATAAAGTAGTCTGAACCATTAAAAGAACCTATATATGTTAAAGGTCCTTCTTCATCACCATCTTCTAGGGTAATATTGTATTCTAGATCTCCTTCAACATAAACATAGCCGTTGAATGATGAATATCCTTCTGACCATGCTTGAACATTATATTCATAACCACT
>CAJWHW010000013.1:0-50298 GCA_913040915.1 uncultured Fidelibacterota bacterium
TCTTTCGGTAAAAAAAATGAAGAAGTTTTCCTTGGACGTGAAATCCAATCTCATCGGGATTATAGCGAAGTAACAGCACGTATGATAGATGAAGAAATCTCCCGTATTGTACGAGATTCTCAACGGACAGCAGATGAAATTTTAAGGAAGGATATTGAAATTCTGCACCGTCTTGCTCAAGAATTGCTAAAATATGAGACCCTAGATGTCGACGATTTAGTTAAAATAATGAAAGGTGAAAAGCTTACTCGGCCTCTAAATGGTCAAGACAAAAAGAAAAAACCAAGGAGACGCCGTCGTCGGTCACCAGCAAACGGCCAATCAAATAATCAACAGCATCATCAAAGAAAAGCAGAACGGAAGAAACCGACTTCTCAAAGAAAAAGCCACCAACAGAATCCTGAAGTCAAATCCTGATTTGAAATCTTCAGTTTCCCGCCAAACTTTTTCACATTGGTGTCAGAATCCAGATAGGGAAACTCTGATCATGGGGGTTTTAAACATAACACCAGATTCTTTTAGCGATGGTGGAAAGTATTTTTCAAAAAAATTGGCAATTGATCATGCCCTTTCACTAATTCGAAATGGAGCTGATATTATTGATATTGGAGGAGAATCAACCCGTCCTGGATCTCAACCACAAACAGCAGATGATGAGTTAGAAAGAGTTTTACCCGTAATAGATGGAATTCGATCTCGACATGAAGATATTCTAATTTCAATTGATACATATAAATCAACTGTGGCAAAACGTGCCATTTCCGCAGGTGCTGATATAGTTAATGATATTAGCGGTCTAGTAATGGATAAATCAATGGCGTCGGTTATCTCAGAATTAGATGTCCCAATTATATTAATGCATATGAAGGGTAAACCTTCAGATATGCAAAAGAATCCAGATTATGTTGATTTAATGAAAGAAATCAGTTCATTTTTTCTGGAACAAATCAATATTGCCAAATCAAATGGTATTCATATTAAGAATATCATTCTTGACCCTGGAATTGGTTTTGGAAAAACTGTCGAACATAATTTTACCATTATCAAAAAATTAAATCAATTTTGTGAGCTTGGTTTTCCTATAATGATTGGTCCATCTAGAAAATCATTTATTGGCACAACTCTTGATTTACCTCCGAATGATCGTATTGAAGGCACTGCAGCTGCAGTTTCAGCAGGAATAATAAATGGTGCCAGAATTGTACGGGTTCATGATGTGAAAGAAATGAAAAGAGTCGTTACAATTATTGAAAATATCAGGACTGCTGCATGACTCTATTAAAATTTGGATTTCTTAATATCACCTTAATTGATTTAGTTGATATTATCCTAGTTACATGGATTTTTATCAAAGTTTACCAATATTTTCGTGAAACACGTGCAGGACAGATGTTGATAGGTTTAGTTATCCTGCTTATATCATCATTTTTATTCAATTCTTTCGGATTAAGTGCAATGTCATGGTTAGTAAATCAGTTCCAAACGGTTTGGGTAGTCGCATTTGTGATTTTATTCCAGCCAGAGATCAGGCGATTACTTATTTATGTTGGGCAAACACGATTTTTTCAACGAATATTCATGATGGGTACTTCAAGATCACTGGAAGCGGTAGTTGAAGCATCACTCCTTTTAGCTGATAAGAAATGGGGAGCACTTATTGTTATTCAACGCGAAACAGGACTGCGATCATACAAGGAAGCAGGTACGCAGTTAAAAGCAGAGGTCTCCACACCTCTTTTATTATCTATTTTTAATCCTGGTTCACCAATGCATGATGGTGCTGTTATTTTACAGAATACCCTTCTAGAGGCAGCTGGCTGCATCTTACCTTTGACAGAAAGTCAAATGGTTTCACCTGAAATGGGAACCAGACATAGAGCGGCACTTGGCATTACTGAAGAATCCGATGCTATTGTTGTTGTGATTTCAGAAGAACGTGGATCAATTTCAACTGCAGAAAATGGAAGATTTACTCATTTGGAAATGGATGAAATGAAGCTTCGACGTTATCTCAATGAGAGATTGTTTATTTCTTCCGGAGATTGAATCATAATTTAATAAATGCAATATTTCTATCTGCTTTTGTAAAAATATCAGAGTTATTATTCCTCTAAATTAATTTAAACTCTTCTGATATTTCGCAGTTAAAACGTAGTTAATTCATCTGTAAATTTTTACATGGAATTATATGATTTAAAAGAGCGATTTAACGAAGCTTTAAAGAAAGAAAAAGAGATTAGGAGGTATCTTTGACCTGGAAGCTAGGTCGAAAACATTAGAATCCCTCCGTAGCGAATCTGTTAATCCCGATTTTTGGAATGACAGCCAGTCAGCATCTGCAACCTTAAAAAAAATCTCACGTATTGAAAAAGAAATAGAATTATGGAATGGTTTATCCCGGCGTCATGAAGATGTTGAAATTCTAATAGAATTTGCAGAATCCGGTGAAGTAGAATTATCGGAAATTGAGAAGGAATTGCAGACTTATCAAAAAATTATCGATGATGTAGAAATGAAACTAATTCTAGGGAAACCAGAAGATCTTCAAAATGCCATAATGTCTATCCATCCTGGTGCAGGAGGTACTGAAAGTCAAGATTGGGCTCAAATGTTATACAGGATGTATAAACGTTGGGCAGAAAAGGAAGACTATAATTTGGATGTTATGGACTTTCAGCCAGGTGATGAGGCAGGAATTAAAGATGTTACATTTGAGATAAAGGGAGATTATGCATTTGGAATGGCAAAAGCAGAAGCAGGTGTTCATAGAATGGTTCGGATTTCACCATTTGATTCTAATAGTAAACGTCATACATCTTTTGCATCTGTTTTTGTATATCCAGCTGTAGAAGAAGATATTGAAATAGAAATAAATCCTACAGATCTTAGAATTGATACATATCGAGCCAGTGGTGCAGGTGGGCAACATGTGAATAAAACTGATTCTGCAGTTAGAATCACTCATATCCCAACAGGGATAGTAGCTCAGTGTCAGAATCAACGATCTCAGCACAAAAATAAAAGTCAAGCAATAAAAATTTTGAAAGCCCGTTTATATCAGGCAGAATTGGAAAAAGAAAAAGAGAAGAGCCAAGAATTACAGGATCAAAAAATGGATATTGGTTGGGGAAGTCAAATTCGATCTTACGTGTTCCATCCGTATCAGATGGTGAAAGATCATAGAACAAAAAAAGAAATAGGAAACACGCAGGCAGTTATGGATGGAGAAATAAATCCATTTATTCGTGCGTATCTATTAAGAAAAATCGATATTAAAAAAGAAAAAGCCATGAAGGAATAACTATGTCCGACGAACATAAAAGTTTGCAACAAATTATTGACTTTAGATTAGAAAAATTAAGCAAATTGCAGAAGGGAGGAGTTAATCCTTACCCAACGAATTATAAACCTACACATAAAAGTGAATCTATCCTTTCAAACTATACAGAATTTGAAGGAGAAACCGTAAAAGTTGCTGGCCGGATTATGGTCATAAGAAAAATGGGAAAAGTATCTTTTTTTCAGATTATGGATTCAGAAGGTAGGATTCAAATATTCATTCGTCGTGATGATGTAGGTGAAGATAGCTATGCTCATTTTAAACTATTGGATATTGGGGATTATGTTGGAATAAGAGGACACGTTTTTACTACAAAAACAGGTGAAATATCTATTCATGCCAATAACTTAACTCTGTTGGCAAAAAGTATTCGTCCCTTGCCAGTCGTCAAGGAAAAGGATGGTGAAATATTTGATGCATTTGAAGATAAGGAACAACGTTATCGAAACCGACATTTAGATTTAATATTAAATCCAAATGTAAAACAAACATTTATAAATCGAGCTAATATCATTAAAACCATTCGAAATTATTTAGATGATTTAGGATTTTTGGAAGTTGAGACTCCAATACTCCAACCATTATACGGCGGTGCTAATGCCCGTCCATTTACTACTCATCATAATACATTAGACCAAACATTATATTTAAGGATTGCAGATGAATTATATCTTAAGCGACTTATCATAGGTGGTATAGAACGGGTATATGAATTATCTAAAGACTTTCGAAATGAGGGAATGGATAGAAATCACAATCCAGAATTCACCATGCTGGAATTCTATTGGGCTTATGCAGATTATGAAGATTGTATGAATTTGGTTGAAGATATGATTCGGAAAGCTGCTGAAAAGGTAGGTTCTGTTCAAGTAAATTGGTGTGGAATGGATATAGATCTTTCTCAGCCGTTTCACCGTAAATCTATTCTGGGCTTGCTTAAAGAAGTTACTGGTTATGAATTGGGTAATCTTTCAAATGATGCAATTCGCTCTGTGTGCAAAGAGAAAAATATTAAAGTTGAAGATAATTGGAATTATGGTCAAATGTTGGACGAACTGATGAGCAAATTGATTGAACCGAATTTAATCCAGCCAACATTCATTACAGATTACCCAAAGGCAATCTCACCTTTGGCAAAATCTCATCGGAATGGTGATCCTAATTTAGTAGAACGATTTGAATTATTCATCGGGGGGGCAGAATTTGCGAATTCTTTTACAGAATTAAATGATCCTGTCGATCAAAGAGAACGCTTAGAAGCACAATCTGATTTAAGAGAAAGAGGTGATGAAGAAGCTCAACAGCTAGATGAAAATTTCATTCAGGCTATGGAATGCGGTATGCCACCAACAGGAGGTGTAGGAATTGGCATTGATCGTCTTACAATGTTACTAACTGGTAATAGGTGGATAAAGGATGTGATCCTATTCCCAACTTTAAGACCGGAAAATTAAATTATGCCATTTAGCCTTAGGCTGGCATTCCGTTATCTATATTCACCAAATAAGGGAGGTTTTTCATCTTTCGCTAGTTGGCTTGCAATAGGAGGGTTGTCTATTGGTATCACAGCTTTAATGCTAACTGCCAGTATTATTCATGGATTCCAAACTGTTCTATCTGAAAAATTATCATCTTTGGAGGGTGTAGGGAGAATTCAAAATATTTTAGGCCAACCAATAACTTCAACCCATCCAATATTAGATTCCTTAACGCAGATATACCCCAATCGACTACATCCATATATTCGTGGGGTCTGTATTGCTAGATCTGGTGACAATGTGGATGGTATGATAGTTGAAGGGGTAAAGTTGTTACCAAAAGCAATTGATTTAAACCAAGGTAAGATTAAAAGGGGTAATCTTGTGATTGGTAAAAGTTTAGCTCAGGAATTAAAAGTAAATGAAGGCGACAAACTTTATCTCCAAGTTTTTTCATCAGGATTAAAAACATCCTTCATGCAAAAAATAAAGTCTGTAACGGTGAAGAAAATTTACCATACTGGTCTGCAAGATTATGATAAAACCCTAACATTTATGAATTTGGATGATGCTCGTGAATTATTTGAATTTAATGAAAAACAATTCACAGGGCTTATTATCAATGATAGAATTATTTATAACGAAATGCCTGAGATGAATTATCCATTTCATTTAGAGAATTGGCAACAGCGTCATACCTTATTATTCCAATGGATAAAATTACAGAAATGGCCAGCATATATTATGTTCGGTCTGATTGCCATGGTAGGTATTGTAAATATTATTTCAGCAATTGCCATGATAATTATAGAAAAGTCTAGGCAAATTGGAATCCTTATTGCGCAAGGTACACCAAAGGAAAAAATCAAAAATATTTTTATTCTCCAGGGCAGTTTTATTGGTCTTATGGGAGCTTTTCTTGGTGGATGTCTATCTATGCTAATAATCTGGCTCCAATTAAAGTTTGAGATTTTAAGTATACCATCAGAAATTTATTTTATGGATCAAATCCCGTTTTCATTTGATTTTCCTACTTTTGGTTTGATTTTGGTAACTACATTGATTTTAAGTTTAATTGCATCTTGGTGGCCTACAAAATTTGTGATGTCTCTAAGACCTACAGTTGCATTGAGGTATGAATGAATTGGATAAAAATAATATCTGAAAGATTTACTGAATCATCTAGAGAACAGAGTTGGTTTACAGGTTTATTTTCAATCATTGGAATGGGGATAGGTTGTTTTGCTATGGTTATTGCTTTATCTGTAATGAATGGATTTGAATTATTGGTTCATGATAAGTTGAAAGGATTTGAGGGCGATTTACGAATTATTAAACCAAAAATAGAACCTGATATTCAATCAATTGAGGGAATTAAGGCAATAATGCCATTTATAGAGCGAAGAGGTTTGATTGAAGTTGGCAATAAGCAAAAAGTTGTTTCCTTAAAAGCAGTGGATGTAAATAAAATGAAATCTTTTTATACACTACCGTTAAAGGGTAATATACCAAAACTAGGTCAGGTGGTAATTGGACAAAATATTGCTAACCGTCTTGGAAAAAACATTGGGGATGAGATTTTGATTTACAGTCCAATTGACCAATCATTTGGATATGGTTTACCACTAAAAAAGAAAATGAACATAAGTGGTATTTTTTCAACTAAAGTATTAGACTATGATGATAGGTTTGTATTCATGTCATTGATTGATGGTAAAAGGCTATTTAAACGTAAATCAGGAATTGATGGTATAGATATTAGATTTTCTCAGGGTGCTGATAAATCAAACATTGAGGCAAGTTTGAATGAGTTATTTGGTCATAAAATACAATTTCAATCCTGGGATAATTTGAATAAAGCTCTTATCGATGCAATGAAAATGGAACGGTTAGGTACAATTCTAATATTAAGTCTCATTTTTCTCGTTTCTGCATTTAATTTAGCAGCATCTTTGGCTTTGACCTCGATTCAAAAAATGAAGGAAATTGGTATTTTAAAAGCAATGGGTGCATCGGGAAAATCAATAAAAACAATTATTATCAGAATAGGATTAAAAATAGCAGGGAAAGGTGCATTATGGGGAATTAGTTTGGGATTCCTTTTAGTAGAAATACAAAACTGGTTAGGTATTATTCCACTGCCATCTGATGTTTATTTCATTGATGCATTACCGATGATCATTTTTCCAGTAGATATAATTGTTGTGGCTGGAATCTCATTTTTATTCATTTTAATGGCATCGTATATATCAGGAAGAAAATTGGCAGAAACTAAAATAATAGAAGTTTTGCAATGGTCGAAATGATAATTCAAGCTGAGAATATTCTTAAATCCTATTCCAATGGAGATAATAAATTAAAGGTTTTAAATCATTTTAACTTGAATGTATATCAGGGTGAAATCATTACGATCATGGGCCAATCAGGCTCAGGTAAATCTACTGCCCTAAATATTTTAGGTACCTTAGACAATCCAGATTCTGGGAAAATAATAATTAGTGGAAATGAGACTGCAAAATTAAGTGAATTGCATCTGTCTGACTTAAGAAATAAGCATATTGGTTTTGTGTTTCAGTTTCATCATTTATTACCTGAGTTTACTGCTATTGAAAATATCCTAATGCCCTTGTGGATGCGTGGCCAAAAGCATGAAGAGAATAATGCCCATTCTTTAATGGATAGATTGGGGCTACTTGATAGAAAAGATCATTTACCAAGTGAACTATCAGGGGGGGAGAGATCCAGAGTAGCAGTTATCCGAGCCCTAATCAACGATCCTTCCATTTTATTGGCTGACGAACCCACGGGTAATTTAGATGAAAAAAACGCAAATAAACTCATTGACCTTTTGATAGAAATCAATAAAGATTTTAAACAGACAATCGTGCTTACTACGCACAATCCGAAAGTGGCAGAAATTGGTCATAGAAAATTCAGTTTAGAAAATGGATCTTTAATCCAACAAAATTAATTTCAAAATGAAAGAAAATTTTTCAAAACGCGTTCAATTAATAATCAAACAATCAAAAGAAGAAGCTATTCGATTAGGTCATAGTTATGTTGGTTCAGAGCATTTACTATTAGGTTTATTAAAAGAAAATTCAGGTGTGGGTAAAAAAGTACTGGAAGTATATGATATTGACCCAGATGAAATGGTTACTATGATTGAAGATATGATAAAAACATCAGGTGGGACAATGACTTTAGGACATCTGCCACTTACTCGGAGGGCAGAGAGAATATTAAGAAATGCGTTCAGCGAAGCATCTACTCGTGGAGAAACAGTTGCCGATGATGAGCATTTATTATTGGCTATGCTTCGCGAATCTGAAGGAATTGCTTTTGAAATTCTTAAATCTTTTTCTCTTGATTATGATACTATTAGTGATTTGGTCAAAACTAGTGATGATGAATTACAGCCTGAAATACTAAATTTGTCGGAAAGTTCAGTAAAGAGTAAAACTCCAACATTAGATCATTTTTCTCGAGATATTACCCAATTAGCCAGAAAAGGGAAATTAGATCCAGTAATTGGTCGAGAAAAAGAGATTGAACGCGTAGCACAAATATTAACTCGTCGTAAGAAAAATAATCCCGTTTTAATTGGAGAGCCTGGTGTTGGAAAGACTGCAATAATTGAAGGATTAGCACAGAGAATTATTCGGAAAACTGTACCAAGAATATTACATAATCAACGAATATTATCTTTGGATTTAGCTGCTATTGTGGCAGGTACAAAGTATCGTGGACAATTTGAAGAAAGACTAAAGAGTGTGATGCTGGAGCTAGAAATGAGTAATAATGTTATTATTTTTATAGATGAAATTCACACTATAGTTGGAGCAGGTGGGGCATCTGGTTCTCTAGATGCATCAAATATGTTTAAGCCATCTTTAGCACGTGGTGATATTCATTGCATCGGTGCAACTACCTTAGATGAATACAGAAAATTTATAGAAAAAGATGGTGCACTTGATCGTAGATTCCAAAAAATTACAATCAATCCGCCGACAATAGATGAATCACTAGATATTCTACATGGGTTAAAAGAAAAATATGAAGAGCACCACAAAGTAGAATTTACAGATGATGCCATTGAAGCTTGCGTACATTTAGCAGAACGTTATATTTCGGATAAATTTTTACCAGATAAAGCCATTGATGTCATGGATGAATCTGGAGCACGTGCTCATATCTATAACCTTGAAGTCCCTAAAAATATTATCGATATCGAAGATCGTCTTCATCATGTAAGGGAAAACAAAGAAACAAAAGTTTCAGATCAACTATTTGAAGAAGCGGCACTGCTTCGTGACCAGGAAAGAAAACTTTTACGCAGATTAGCAAAAGAACAAAAACAATGGCAAGATTCAGAAATGAAGGTTGCTGTAAAAATAAATTCTGATAATATTGCTGATGTAGTTTCCTTAATGACTGGGATTCCCATATCCAAAGTTGCAGAATCAGAAAGTCAACGTCTACTCCATCTAGACAATGAGTTAAGCAATTATATTATTGGTCAAGAAGATGCTATAAGTAGTTTAACAAAAGCAATCCGAAGATCTAGAATAGGCTTGAAAAATCCAAATCGACCAATAGGTGTATTTCTATTCTTAGGGCCTACAGGTGTTGGGAAAACTGAACTAGCTAAGGCATTGGCCAAATATTTATTTCCGCATAATCAAGCATTGGTAAAAATTGATATGTCGGAATTTACAGAACGATTTGCAATCTCCAGATTGATTGGTGCACCACCAGGGTATGTTGGTTATGAAGAAGGAGGTGAGCTGACTGAAAAAGTCAGACGCAACCCATATTCTGTTGTTCTGCTCGATGAAATAGAGAAAGCGCATCAGGATTTATATAATGTATTACTTCAGGTGTACGATGAAGGTGTTTTGACAGATGGACTTGGAAGAAAAGTAGATTTTAGAAATTCAATTATAATCATGACATCAAATATGGGAACTCGTGATTTAAAAAACAATGGATTTGGATTTGGAAATGAAAAAACAGATGCAAATTATCATAAAATGAGAGAAATACTCTTGGATAAGGTTCAAACATTATTTTCGCCAGAACTTGTAAATCGTATCGATGAATCTATCGTGTTCCATGCTTTAACGGAACAGAATGTTTATGATATTATTGATCTTCAATTGTCAGACTTGATACAAAATCTTGCAAAGCTAGGTTTAGGACTTAAACTTTCTAGATCAGCAAAAAGTTTACTATCAAAAAATGGATATGATCCAAAATATGGAGTCAGACTTCTCCGTCGCGAAATTCAAAAATCCTTAGAAGACCCCATATCTGAATTGCTACTGAAAAGAGTTTTTAGTGATGGGACTATACTTTCAGTCACAGTGCGACAGAAGAAATTTCATTTTGATATTAAAAAGACATCAAAAGTTTCCCGAAGAAAGCCAAAGTCTCCAGCAAAATAGAGAATAGTCCGCCATATAGGATGATAAAAATATGCATTCTGTCATATTGTAAGATCATTTTACATGGTACGTTCCTTGTCATAAACTATATGATTTTTTAATGAATTAAATTTTATCGACTATAAGGAGAAAAAATGGGGAAAATTATAGGAATTGATTTAGGTACAACTAATTCTTGTGTGGCAGTTTTGGAAGGTGGAGAGCCTACCGTTATAAACAATCCCGAGGGAGGGAGAACTACACCTTCAATTATTGGTTTTGCCAAAGATGGAGATCGTCTTATTGGCCAGGCTGCAAAAAGACAAGCAGTTACTAATCCTGAAAACACTGTTTTTTCAATAAAAAGATTTATGGGCCGCATGTATGAAGAAGTTGGAACAGAGTTATCTGAAGTTCCCTATAAAGTCACCAAAAATTCCAGTGGTGCATGTGTCGTTACAGTAGGAGATAAAGAATATACTCCGCCTGAAATTTCAGCTATGGTACTTCAGAAACTTAAGCAGCAGGCGGAAGAATATCTTGGCGCAACTGTGACTGATGCTGTCATTACTGTTCCAGCTTATTTTAATGATTCCCAACGTCAGGCCACAAAAGATGCAGGTAAAATTGCCGGACTAAATGTACGTAGAATCATAAATGAGCCCACAGCTGCTTCATTAGCCTATGGATTGGATAAGAAAAAGGATGAGAAAATCGCAGTTTTTGATTTAGGGGGCGGTACTTTTGATATTTCAATTTTGGAATTGGGTGATGGCGTTTTTGAAGTTAAATCATCAAATGGAGATGGTCATTTGGGTGGAGATGATTTTGATCAAAAAGTAATAGAATGGATTGCAGATGAATTCCAAAAATCTGATGGAATTGATCTTAGGAAAGATCCAATGGCTCTTCAACGTTTGAAAGAAGCAGCAGAAGCGGCCAAGAAAGAACTTTCTTCATCAAAACAAACGGATATTAACCTTCCTTTTGTAACAGCAGATGCATCAGGACCAAAACATTTAAACCTGAACTTGACTCAAGCAAAGTTTGAAGAGCTTGTTAATGATCTAGTTGAAAGGACAATTGCTCCCTGTAAACAAGCAATCAAAGATGCTGGCCTTTCCACTTCCGAAATTGATGAGATAATTCTTGTTGGTGGATCAACTAGAATCCCAAAAATTCAAGAAAAAGTAAAAGAAATCTTTGGAAAAGATCCGAATAAAAGTGTAAACCCTGATGAAGTTGTAGCACTTGGTGCTGCAATACAAGGGGGTGTACTATCCGGGGACGTAGATGATATTTTACTTCTAGATGTAACTCCGTTGTCACTTGGAATTGAAACATTGGGTAGTGTCTCTACTAAGCTTATAGAACGAAATACAACGATACCAACGAAAAAATCTCAAGTTTTCAGTACAGCAGCTGATAACCAGACTACTGTTGAGATTCATGTCTTACAAGGTGAACGTGAGATGGCATCTGATAATAAAACCATCGGAAGGTTTCATTTAGCAGATATACCTTCTGCACCACGTGGAGTTCCCCAGATAGAGGTTACTTTTGATATTGATGCAAATGGTATATTAAATGTAAATGCTAAGGATAAAGCAACAGGGAAAGAGCAAAGTATTCGTATTGAAGCATCCAGTGGTTTATCTGATAGTGAAATTGATAAGATGGTAAATGATGCTAAAAAGAACGAAAGTGAAGATAAAGAAAAACGAAAAAAAATAGATGTCGTAAATCAAGCTGAACATTTGATCTATGAAACAGAAAAAAATATTACAGAACATGGCGATAAGCTTGACGATTTAGAAAAGGATGGTTTAACAGAAAAAGTTGATTCATTGAAGAAAGTCAAGGATAATGGAAATCTTGATGATATAAAATCGGCGATGGAAGAGCTAAATACTTCCTGGAATGAAGTTGCATCAAAATTGTACGATGCAACCAAGCAAGAAGAGAATACAGGCGAAGGCCAAACAGCAAGTGAACCATCTGAAAAAAAGAAAAAAGAAGGTGAAATTGAAGATGCAGATTTTGAAGTAGTTGATTAAGGTAGCTTGCTAATATTTTTTAAGAAAAGCGCTCTAAGAGCGCTTTTTTTTTATATGGAACCCATTTCTTAAATTTGGGTTATTTTTATGATGAAAAACCGTAAAAAATATATCATCGGAGCAGGAATTGGGTTTCTCCTGATATTTATAGCAATACTACGTACAACTGTATGGATAGGTTTTATAGAAAAAAAAGTAAACGAAAAGCTTGCCGTAAAAGGGTGGAATATACAGATTGAAAAATCATCCGGTATCCTAACTGGAACAACTAAATTTTATAATTTGACCCTTAAACATTATAATAGTCAGAATATCGATATCGATATTGCAACGGTAAACTTTGGATTTATAGAATCATTTTTTGGTAATGTTACTTTTGATCTGATATCAATAGAAGGGTTAAGTGGAGATGTTGATTATTTATGGGAGAATAAAATGTCTGAAGAAATACAGCAAAATCCATTTCATTTTCCTTTTTTTGTAAAATCTTTTTTTATTGAAGGTGATATAAGTTCTGTAATTAATAATAATTCTTTTAATCTTGATTTAAAAATGGGAGGTGAAATAATTGGTGGATCTAAACCTATTATCCATTTTGATTTATTAAAATTAAGTATACCGGATAATAAGGGCCTGATTATTGATATGAGAAGTTTGGTTTTTGGCAAAAATGGAAAAGATTATTATATGAATAATTTAAATGGTACGGTGATGGGCTATCCTGTAAATGGATCGTTGATATTCAATAATGACCTTCCATTATTGGTTGGAAATATGATGGTTTATGATTTAACTATTCCTGAAGAATTATTTAAACGATTGCCACTTCAAAATAAATTCTCTTCTTTTCACATCAAATTTGATTTTGAATCAGATCTTAATAATTTTGATGGAAAAATGATATTAGTCAATGATTTGGGATTAGATATGCATGGAGAATTTTTGATTCAAAAGGATAAGACTACCTGGATTTTAAAACAAATACAATTATTTGGAGAGAAGTCTAAATTAACGGTAAATGGATTTTATAAAGAAAAAGACCAAACTACTTTATATATGGATCTAATAAATTTAGACTTAAGTAGATGGATGAAAGATCAAAAGCCTACAGAGATGTCCGGTCTGTCCATAATTAATGGCAGTTTAACAAAATCAGGCTCCTTAGACCAAATTGATTTAACCTTAGAAATGGCTGAAACAAAATGGCATGAAAAGGGAGAGATTTCCTTGCATGGCCAAGTCTCTTATCAAGATAGTATTATATCAACAATTGATCCAGTTATGATTATGATTGGTGACAGTTATATCACGATAGATGGGGAAGGTAATTTTGCAAATAAAGCCATAAATATTAAAGGTGAGATTGAAAGTGCAGAAGTTGAATTAATTAATCGATTACTTCCGGTAAATTTTGATTCGGGAAAAGCAACTGGGAATCTTACAGTAAGAGGTAATTTCTTCTCTCCTTCTGTTACTGCAGATCTTACATGTGAAAAAATAATACTGGATAATTTTAAATTAGCTTCCCTTGAGTTCAATTCACAAATCAATGTAAATGATACGCTTACGTCAGGATTTGTGGAGATGAAAGCTGGTAAGGGCAGATGGGAAGAAAAATCTTTTGATAGTGGGACTATCAGCGCAACAATTAATAACAGTAATGTAATTATCAATAATTGTCATTTTAAATCTGGAAAAGATTTTTTACAAGCATCGGGATCTTTTGATGGTGAAAAATATTATATACTTGATCGTTTCCAATTAGCATATGAAACCCACTATCTTGTTAATGCATACCCAATATCATTTTTTTTCAGAGACTCACTACTTCAAGTAGAACCATTCGAATTTCATATAAATGATGGTATGATGGAGGGAGTAATTACGGGTGGTAACCGACCTGAAGGACGATTCAAAATGTCAAATTTTAATGCTGAAATCATCACTCAATTTTTGAATGATGAGAGATTGAATGTTTCAGGATTTATTTTTGGTGAAATCTGGTTAAAGATGGTAGCAGGCGGTATAGATATGGATGCAGATCTGTCTTTAAAAAGCGGATACTATATGGAAGAGCCCTTTGAAGAAATGACATTATCTTTCCTATTTAAAGATGGTATATTACATATGGATGACATTTCTATGACACGTAAGGGAACAATGGGTTTGCAGTTGCATGGTATAATCCCTTTTGGAAAAAGACAAAAAATAAAATCACCCATTTCATTAAATTCTACATTCTCAAACCTTCCAATGCAATTCATTCATAGATTTATACCTGATTTTTTTACATTAGGAGGTAATGCTACCGGATCATTTCATTTGAATGGATTTCCTGATAATACAAACTTTATTTTTGATTTAGAAATTGAGGATAGTGTCTTTGATTTAGTTGAAATGGGTCAATTCAAAGGAAATGGAAAATACGATGGAAAAAAATTGATCATTGATTCTGCCGAATCTATAAGAAATGATGCTACTATAAAAGCCTACGGGGAAGTTCCGTTTGATTTCAATCTAAGTTCTCCTAAAATAGGACGAATATTTCCGGGGGAAGTGTTTGATTTTCATGCTGAGGGCCAATTGGGCTCACTTCCTTTTTTATCACCCTATTTATCCGAACTAGATTCAGTGCGAGGTAATGTTGATATTGGCCTTTCGCTTTCAGGACCTGTCGATGCTTTAATAAGAAATGGACATTTACGAATAAACAATGGGAAAGTTTATACCCTTTTAATTAGTGACCCAGTTAGCAATATTAATGGGGAAGCATACATGAATAATAACCAGTTGGTAATAGAGAACATGAATGGATTACTATTTCATAATTCTGGTAAATATTCCAAACCAAAAAAACAAAATACAGTTATTTCCGGGGCCGTCGATTTCACTCAATTTTTTAATCCTCAGTATGAATTAAAGGTTAAATCAAAAGAATCTTCCTTTAAAACATTATATTTAGATATACAAGGCCAGAGTAATTTAGATGTTACTATAACGGGTAGAGACACGGTCACTATTGCTGGAATTATAGAGGTTTTAGATGCGAATATTTTTTATGAATTCACTACAGAAGAAATGGGGACTGCTATTAATGAAGAAAAAGGAAAAGTTATGGCATATCAAATCACTATACCAATTAGAGGTCAAGCTTTTTTTCAAAATTCTCAGATTGATGCAAAGCTCAGTGGAGAATTGAGTTTATCACAGATTGGATACAAAGAAATGGATTTTGGTGGTGAAATCTTTGTAGAAGATGGCAGTGTCTTTTCCTATAAGGATAATTTTAAAGAACTTCAGGGTTATGTAAATTTTGATAACAAGGGTTTTAATCCAATAATGGATTTAAATGCATTCACCATGATTGATGATGAGCGAATTGATTTGCGAATTAGCGGTGGCTTGGATGATCTAGATATTTCACTGTTGTCTGCTAGTGGTTTCTCAGAAAGTGATATTTTAGAATTGCTTACTTGGGGAAAGAGATTTGAAGAACAGGAATTAACTTCAACAGGTTTTGGGAATCAAACAGTTTCAATTCTAGGATCGTTACTTGAGAATCAATTAGAAAAAAATCTAAAGGAATCAGAACTAGGTAAATTAGGGCTAGTGGATGATATTCAAATTTCTGGTACTGCGGGTTTAATTCAAGGGACAGATGATGATTTTGAACTAACCGCCAAGCGAAAAATTGGTGATAAAACTTTTTTAAATTTATCATATAAAAGGTCTTTCTCTCTCACTAACCCTAATCAATCACAGATCGGTGTAGAATATAAATTAAATAGACATTTTTCTGTGGTGGGTAATATAGATGATGATGGAAATTTGAACCTAAAATATCGTTACCGTTACGCTTATTAACTAACCAGTGAAAAAAAGTTATCTTTTCTTTCTGTCTCTTATGGCATGGATTAGTACATTACATCCACAGTCTGATGATGTTATAATCAGATCAGTAACTTTGGATGGAAATGATAAAGTTTCCATTAAAGAAGTGTTATATTTAATTCGTCAGCGCCCACCCAATTTATTTTTTCGTCGGCCAGAATTTGATTCTAGATTATTAAAATTAGATGCTCTAACTTTAAAAAGTTATTATCATTCAAAAGGCTTTTTGGATGCTGATGTACAAGAATCATATATTATTGAAAATGGTACAGCAGATATTATTTATAAAATACAGGAAGGTAAGCAATATTATTTATCGAGTATAGAAATAATTGGAAATAACAACATATCGAATGAAACTATAATAAATATACTTGGATTAAGAATAGATAAGCCTTATGACCCTGTTTTTATCAATGATAATTTATTTAAGGTGGAAAATGAATATCATCAGATTGGGAAATTATTTTTCACTATTCAGGTTTTAGATGAAATTACAGATTCTGTAAATGTAAAAATTGAGATAAATGAAGGGAAAGATGTTTTTATTAATAAGACATATTTCGAAAAAATAGGGAGTATTGATAGTACTTTGGTATGGAGAGAAATAACTTACAAGAAAGGAGATCTATACACAAAAAAAGAAATGGATATCACTTCTAGAAGAATCAAAGAAATGGGTGTTTTTTCTATGGCAAATATGGTTCCAGTAAAGGTAGCAGATTCTGATTCATTAGTAAATATGGTGATTGAATTCCGTCGATATAAACAAAGAGAGTGGAATTCAGTTGGAGGTTATGACCCAATTAGATTCGCTGAAGGGGCCGAACCCCTACCTGCACTTAGTGGTACTCTTGAGTGGCGAAATAGATCCTTTTTTAATACACCAACTCAATTTTCAACAAAAATTTTAGCTGGTATTCCTGTAGAAGAAGAATTAATTCTCCCAAGAATCCGATATGATTTAAGTTTAGCGAGCAATTGGTTTTTTGGCATAAGATTTCCAACAAAAATTACTGGTTACTATGAGACATTTATTGAATATAAAGATCAAATTGAAACCATTGAAAGGCTTGGTATTAATTTATCCCAACGAATACAATTTGAAAGCCGATCATATTTTGAAACAAAATCTGTGTGGGAGTCTTTTAGCGATCAATCAGTATCCAATGAAAATATTGAACAAAGATCCATTGGTTTCAGATTAAATATAGATCGAAAAGATAATCCATTGTTTACACGAAAAGGCTACCTATTCCTATGTTCATTTAAATCAGCCGGTTCTTTTTTAGGAGGAGAAAGGGATTACACGAAAACTGATTTTACATTTCAATCCTATATTCCTATAGGAAAAAAGTCAGTTTTTGCATCTAGATTAAAGATTGGGAGACTTTGGGGTTGGAAAAAAGAATATTCAGATTATTCTTATGAGAAATTTTATTTAGGAGGCAGTACTTCCATGCGTGGTTGGGATGTACTGCGATTTGAAGAAGTTAATGGTGAACCTGTTGGTAAGTTAATTCGTTTGATGGCAAATGTAGAATATCGTTTATCTTTATATAAATTATTAGGTTTGACAATGTTCTTAGATGGGGGCTTATTGGCTAATAATATTGATAATATTTCTAGGAAAATCTTTAAAGTAGATACTGGAATTGGTCTCACAATTCAAACTCCATTGGGTCCCGCTAGGGTAGATTATGCTTTTCAGACTTTGAATCCAAATAATTGGAAAATACAATTAGGTGTCCAAAACTTATTTTGAATAAAAATTTTGGAACTGACTATGCAATAGCGCATTTAATCATGACCAAAGGCTTTCTAGGAAAGAAAACAAACCTTAATTTCCGCGGCTTTTAAATAACAGGAATAAAATGAATACCAGACTTTTAATTTCAATTTCAGGGTTATTATTAATTTACGGATGTTCTAAATCTGCGGATGAATTATTTGAGATATCTAATGAAAATCTGAAAAATGATGAAACAGACAAGGCAATCACGGGATATGAGAAACTGTTGTATAAATATCCAGAGGATACTTTAGCATCCCAAGTACAGTACAAACTAGCTACTTTACATTTAAATTGGAAAAATGATCTTCCTGCGGGGTACTCTGCTCTCGAAGCAACCGTAAGCAACTATGGTGGGACAATCCATGCAACGCAGGCTCAAAAAGAAATTGATCAATTTCCTGAATATATTCTTAATAAAGCAGAATCTCTTCGGAAACGGAAGATGGTTAAAGAATCTGTAGAACACCTAATGTACATGTTAGATAACCACTCACAGCATCAATTAGCACCAAAAGCACAATATATGTTGGGTGATTTATATATGAATGATCTTCGTGATTTTACGACGGCTGTTCAAGAATATCGTAAAGTGATTGAAAATTATGCAGGTTCTTCACAGGAAGCTCATGCACTTTTCATGATTGGCTATATATATGCGAATGTAGTAAATGATCCAAAAAGCGCAGAAATTGAATATAAATCTTTTCTGGAAAAATTTCCTACCCATGAGTTGGCACCATCAGTCAAATTTGAGATTGAATTTCTTGGGAAAAGCATTGAAGAAATTCCTGCACTTAAACATATAACATCTTAATAAATTCACCTATGTCCGAATTCAGTTTAACCGAGGTCAATGAAAAGATCTCAAAATCATCTGTGTTTGTAGATGATTTAGTTAAAGGGATGAACCAAATCATTATTGGTCAGGAAAACTTAGTTGACAAGATTATAATTTCCATACTTGCAAATGGACATATTTTGCTTGAAGGGGTACCAGGGTTAGCAAAAACATTAACCGTTAATACTTTATCCAAACTGGTTAATACTAATTTCCAACGGATTCAATTTACGCCTGACATGCTACCTGCAGATTTGTTAGGAACGCTAATATACAATCAAAAAACAGGCGAATTTGACACACGAAAAGGCCCTATTTTTTCCAATATAATCTTAGCAGATGAGATCAACCGCTCACCTGCTAAGGTTCAAAGTGCATTGCTTGAAGCTATGCAGGAGCGCCAAGTAACAATTGGCGAGAATACATTCCCTTTAGCTTCACCATTTTTAGTAATGGCAACTCAAAACCCTATTGAACAGGAAGGTACTTATCCATTGCCAGAAGCACAGGTAGATCGTTTCATGTTTAAGTTGGTTGTTCATTATCCAGATAAAGAATCGGAAAGAAAAGTACTGCGCCAGAATACAATATCAAATAGTTTGGATACAATTAATGCTGTCGTCACGCCAGAACAAATTATAGAGGCGCAACAAGTTATTCATGAAATTTACGTAGATGAAAAAGTTGAAGATTATGTATTAAATCTAATTTTCGCTACTCGGGACCCTGTCGGGCATGGTTTAAAGGATCTCGAAGGAATTATTGATTTTGGTGCATCGCCAAGAGCTACAATAAATTTAATTCGATCTGCAAAAGCTCGGGCATTCACAGAGCACCGCGGATATATTACGCCTGAAGATATACGTTATATTGGTGCCGATGTTTTACGCCACAGGGTAATTTTAACCTACGAAGCAGAAGCAGAAGAATTAACCTCTGAAGATGTGATCCAAAGATTATTTGAAGTTGTAGAAGTACCTTGATTCTACAGTTGGTCTTCTTCTCAAAAAACTAGAGGCTAATAAATGCTTCCCCGCCAAATCCTGAAAAAAGTTAAACAGATTGAGATCAGGACTCGTGGTCTTGTGAATGATTTATTCGGTGGTGAATATCATTCTGTATTTAAAGGCCGTGGCATGACTTTTTCGGAAGTACGTGAATATCAACCGGGAGATGATATTCGACTTATTGATTGGAATGTTACTGCCCGCACTGGCTCGCCATTCATAAAAATATTTGAAGAAGAGAGGGAACTTACAGTTTACTTAGTTGTGGATATTTCTGCCTCAGGTGAATTCGGATCAGGGCAGCAATTAAAGCGGGATTTTGGGGCGGAGATTGCAGCTGTACTTGGATTTTCTGCCATTAAGAATAATGATAAAGTTGGATTAATCCTTTTTTCTGATGATGTAGAAAAATATGTTGTCCCGAAAAAGGGAAAAAGCCATGTGCTTCGGGTTATCCGTGAACTGTTATACACACAGCCTGAACGTACTGGAACTTCTATTAAAAATGCTTTGGATTATCTATTAAAAGTCGCTAAGAGGAAAAGTGTAGTTTTTATCATATCAGACTTTTTGGATGAAAATTATTGGGCTTCATTAAAGGTAGTCAACAAGAAACATGATGTAATTGGTATCAAATTACTGGATCCTGCTGAAACTAATTTACCAGATATAGGACTTCTGAAAATGGAAGATCCTGAAACAGGTGAAGCATTTTGGGTCGACACTTCTTTAAAGAAAGCACGTGAACGTCTAAAAATAGAAATCCAGTCTAAGCAGGAAATATTCAAGAAAGATGCAAGAAAAATTAAATTTGATATTATTCCAATCTTAACAAGTCAAGATTACGTTGAACCTCTAATGTCATTTTTCAGAAATAGGGAAAAAAGACATTAATGAAATTGGTATTTGGGCATTTAATTTATTTTTCATTGTTATTTTCACAATCCTTAAGTGTTATTTCAGAATTAGATACCACTGAAGGATTCATTGGCGATATATTTAAATGGTCTGTCAAAGTTGAGGGAAAAACTGATCATATAATTCAATTTCCTGAATTGAAAACTATTAATGATTCAATCTCTTTAAGGAATAAATATTTGATTTATGAAAATGGAAGTTTGGTAGGCATTCAATTCGAATTAATGGCATGGGATACTGGACATTTTATTCTTCCAGAATATTCAGTTAATATTTTAAACCCAGATAGCTCAATTCAATATACATTAGAGACAAATCAGATCGGTTTTTCAATCCAATCAATTCTAGCAAAAACTGACGTATCTGACTTTAGGCCGTTCAAGGGTCCAGTACCTGTACGTGGCGTTTTCCCAATGCGCCAAGTTTTATTATTGATACTTTGTGTTTTATTATTTTTTGGAATGGTTTGGACATGGAGACAAAGGCTAGAACCTCAATATGAAAAAGCAAACTATATATTTATAGAATCACCGGAACAGCGGGCAATTCAACGACTTGGAGAATTAGACTCGAATGGTTTAACAAAGGACTTTTATGCTGAATTATCCCATATTTCCCGAGAATACATTGAAACTAAATATTTTATACGAACTCTTGAAATGACAACAGAAGAAATACGAAAAAATAAAGATTTATTTCCAATGAGTGATAATGTATTCTCTAAATGGATTCAATTCTTATCGGAAGCAGATATGGTAAAATATGCAAAGGATGTTCCAATTTCAGAGAAAAAGAATTTAGATAAGGATATGATTTTTTCTCTTATTCAAAAATATTAAATTTTTTAATAATTTAAAATTACCCTCATTTGAACCAACAAACTCCCTACGTAAATTTCAGACTCAAAATTTTAACTAATTAAGGATATTTATGGCAACGACTGCAGATATTAGAAATGGCGCTGTAATTCTGCACAAACATAAAAGAATGAAAGTTGTAGAATTTCAGCATGTTAAACCAGGGAAAGGCGGTGCGTTTGTACGAACAAAGTTAAAAGATATTCAATCTGGAAAAATTATTGATGAAACATTTAATGCAGGTCATCGATTGGAATTTATAAGAGTCGAAGCGAAAGCCATGCAATTCTTATATATTGATGGGCAATTTTTTATATTCATGGATAACGAAACATATGACCAAATTAATATTCCTGAAGATTCAGTTGGGGATGGTAAAAATTTCCTTGTTGGAGGAATGAATGTTGATCTTTTATTTGATGGTAATGAAGTTTTAGATATTCGTTTACCATCTCATGTTAAATTGGAAGTGACGAAAACAGAACCAGGGTTTAAAGGGAATACCGCAACCGGTGCAACCAAGCCTGCAACTATGGAAACTGGATTTACCCTAAATGTTCCTTTATTTATTGAAGAAGGAGACAAACTTCGTATTGATACACGAACTGGTGCGTATGTTGAACGGTCCAAGGAATAAATTTGAGAAGGAGTAATTATGTGGCAGGATAAATTGAAAGAAATCATCTACATACTTGAAAATTCAAATGTAAATGAAATAGAAGTAAATTTTTGGGGACGAAAATACCGTGTAACAAAAAGTCCCGGTATCTCTACAGTGGCTTCAAGTAATGCTGTATCTGCGCCTGCAATATCAACTCCAACTACTTCCGAGGTTATCGATGATGCATCTACTTTAGAATCTAATTCAGAAGTGGTCTCTAAAGGAGAAGAATTATTATCGCCGATGCCCGGGACTTACTATTCATCTCCAACACCGGATGATCCACCATTTATTTCTGTTGGTGATTCTGTGAAAAAAGGACAAATACTTTGTATTGTTGAAGCCATGAAAATAATGAATGAAATTGAAGCTGAGACAGATGGTATTGTTACAAAGGTTTTTGTGGATAATGGAGAACCTGTTGAATACAATCAGTCATTATTTTTAATAGATCCTGCTTAAAAAAGTATGTTTAATAAAGTATTGATTGCTAACCGTGGTGAAATTGCACTTCGTGTGATTCGTGCTTGCCATGAGTTAGGGATAAAAACTGTGGCAGTATATTCCACAGCAGATGAATTATCACTCCATGTGAAATTTGCAGATGAAGCTGTTTGTATTGGACCTCCTCCCAGTACGGAAAGTTATCTAAATATTCCTCGTATTATTGCCGCAGGAGAAATTACTGGTGCTGACGCCATTCATCCGGGATATGGATTTTTATCCGAATCATCTCAATTTTCAAAAATATGTAACGAAAATAATTTCATTTTCCTTGGCCCCTCACCCGAAATTATTGATTCGATGGGTAATAAAGCCAAAGCAAAGACTACAATGAAAGCTGCTGGAGTACCTGTAATTCCAGGAGGAGAAGGTGTGTTAGATAGTCCAGAAGAAGCAAAAGCTAAAGCAGATGAAATGGGATACCCAATTATGTTGAAAGCTTCGGCAGGTGGTGGAGGTAGAGGCATGCGATTGGTAAAAAGTTCAGAAGATGTTATCTCTGCTTATAAATCAGCAAATCAAGAATCGCTAACAGCTTTTGGTAATGGAGATATATATATTGAAAAATTCATCGAAAATCCAAGACACATAGAAGTCCAAATATTGGCCGATACCTACGGGAATGCTATTCATTTGGGTGAACGAGAATGCTCTATCCAGCGCCGTCACCAGAAATTGATTGAAGAGTCGCCATCACCTTTGGTGGATAGAGAAACAAGAAAACAATTAGGCAAAGCGGCGGTAGCAGGTGCTAAAGCTGTGGATTATGTTGGAGTCGGAACCGTTGAATTTCTAATGGATAAAAATAAAGACTTTTATTTCATGGAAATGAATACTAGAATCCAAGTTGAACATCCTGTTACAGAAATGGTAACCGGCGTTGATTTGATTAAACAACAGATAAAAATGCACGCAGGAATAGAATGCCCTGAGTATTTACAGAATTTTAGATTACGAGGCCATTCTATTGAATGCCGAGTCAATGCCGAAGACCCTGCAAATAATTTTATACCATTCCCAAGTGAGATTACTGAATTTCATATGCCTGGTGGAAAAGGAGTTCGGGTGGATAGCCATGCATATACTGGTTATAAAATTCCAACTCAGTACGATTCTATGATTGGAAAAATTATCGTCCATGCTAAAAACAGAGAACGTGCAATTATTCGTATGCATCGTGCTTTGAAGGAAACTATTATTGCAGGGCCGAAAACAACTATTCCATATCATATGGCTATTATGGAAGATGAAAAATTTAAATCAGGGGAATTTGATACAAGTTTTCTTGAGACATTTAATTACGACCCCACCAAATATGCTTATAAGGAAGAAAATGAATGAATACTCCAGATCATTTACTTTACACAGAAGAACACGAATGGGCTGAATTCAAGAATGATGAAGTAACTATTGGCATTACGGATTATGCTCAAAGCCAACTTGGTGATATTATTTTCATCGAGTTTCCAGAAATAGGAGAAGAAATTTCTGCCGGTGATAATTTCGGGGAAATAGAAGCAGTAAAAACGGTGTCAGAGCTATATGCACCAATTTCAGGTAAAGTTACTGCAATTAATGAGGAATTAGATAATTCTCCCGAAACTGTAAATTTGGATCCTTATGGAGATGGTTGGATTATTAAAGTTTTGCCTTTAAATCCAGATGAAAAAGATGAATTAATGAACTTTTTATCTTATGAGGAATTTGTAGGATAAATGTCCGTTTTTAATCATATAAAATCCATTATTGATGAAAGGGGTGCAGCCTATGTTGTTTTATTGGATCCAGATCGGAAGAATGAATCCACTATTGAATCCCGTGTAGCATTGGCGAATGATTCTAGTGTAGATGCACTTTTTGTTGGCGGAAGTCTTATGATGGATAGTAACTATAATGAACGTGTCCAGAGAATTAAAGAAGCATCTGATATTCCTGTTATATTCTTTTCTGGCAGTGTTGGGCAATTGAATTCCCATTATGACGCCATTCTTTTTATGTCAGTTATTTCAGGAAGAAACCCCCACTATTTAATAGGTGAACAGGCCATTGCTGCACCTATTATAAGAGATATGGGTATTGAGACGATTTCAACTGGCTATATGCTAATGGAAGGAGGTGCCGGCTCTACCGTTGAATTTATAAGCGGTACTCGTCCTATTCCTATGAATCGTCCTGATATTGCTGTTGCACATGCATTAGCGGGCCAATATTTAGGAATGAATATGATTTATCTAGAAGCGGGAAGTGGCGCGAAAGAACCTGTTGCTAATGAAGTTGTAAAAGCAGTTACAGATGTTTTAGATATTCCGGTTATCGCTGGTGGTGGAATTCGGGATACTGAAACTGTTTCAGAAAAAGTTAAAGCAGGTGCTTCTATTATCGTCACTGGAACTGTGATTGAAGAAAAGTCAGATTTAATGAAAGAAATGGCTGATGCTGTCCATTGGAAATAATCAATTGAAAGAAAAAGTTAAAGACCAAATTCTTGCCAGTATTTTGATGAAAAAATCCATGGTTGAGTCTTGCGTATCTGATATTGAAGCAGCAGCGGAAATCATGATTAATTCCATACGAAATGGTGGAAAAATTCTATGGTGCGGAAATGGTGGTAGTGCAGGAGATGCGCAACATTTGGCTGCAGAACTCATGGGTGGCATGAATAGCCATGAAAGAAAACCGATTCCATCTATCGCCTTGACTACAGATTCATCATTTCTTACCGCCTGGTCCAATGATACTGATTTTGAATCCGTGTTTTCGCGCCAGGTCCAAGGATTAGGTCAAGAAGGTGATGTTTTGGTGGGTATCTCAACTAGCGGAAACTCGAATAATGTAATCACCGCAATAAAACAAGCGAAATACAAAGGACTCAAAACAGTGGTATTTACTGGGCAATTTGGTGGTATGATGAAGAATTTGGCTGATGTAACAATTTATGTACCGAGTAAAGACACCCAACGGATTCAGGAAGGGCATATTATGATGGGTCAAATTATTTGTGGATTAATTGAAGACGATTTTATGACTTAATATGGATACAAGATACCAAGACTACCTGACTATGCTGAGAGTGGAACGAAATGTATCCCCAAAAACACTTGAAGCATACGGACGGGATTTAAAACAGTATTTTTCTTTTTTATCTGAAAAAAGTGTTACTCATATCAATCAAATAAGTCAAGGTCATGTACGGGAATATATCAGAAAATTAAACCAATGTGGATTGGCCTCATCTAGTATTACCAGAATATTATCATCCATACGATCATACCATAAATATTTATCTTCAGAACGTTTGGTTGATGAAAATCCGACTTTAGTTCTATCCAACCCAAGAGTGCAAAAAAAATTACCTGATGTATTGATCGAAGAAGAAATTTCATCTATTATTAATGTTGTTGATGAAACTAGTCCCTTTGCTAGAAGAGATAAAGCTATTATCGAAATGCTTTACTCTTGTGGCTTACGGGTTTCAGAATTGTGTGACCTAACATTGAACCATCTTTTCTTAGATGATGATATGATACGAATTATGGGAAAAGGTTTAAAAGAAAGGTTACTTCCTATTGGGGATCGAGCCAAAAAATATATTGATGAATATATAATTCATTCCCGTCCTAGAATGCAAAAAGGGAAAGGTGGCAGTACAGTTTTCTTAAGTCGGAATGGGAATAAATTGACACGTGCAATGATTAATAATATTTTGAGAAAATGGTCAAAGTTGGCAGGCATTACTAAACCAGTTTCTCCTCATACTCTTCGCCATTCATTTGCCACACATTTATTGGAAGGAGGTGCAGATTTGAGATTTGTTCAGGCTCTTCTGGGCCATAGTGATATCTCTACGACGCAGATTTATACTCATTTAGACAAAGAACATTTGAAAGAAGTTTATCAAACTCATCATCCGAGAAGCTGATGTTATTTCGTCTCCCACCTGAAGCACTTGTTTTGCTTATCCCTACATTAATTTTTGCATTATCATTTCATGAATATGCCCATGCCTGGATGGCATCAAAATGTGGAGATTTTACTGCCGCAAGAATGGGGAGGCTCACAATGAATCCCATGGCACATTTAGATCCTATGGGATCATTTATGATTTTATTTGTTGGTTTTGGCTGGGCAAAACCCGTTCCTGTAGACGGCCGAAACTTAAAAAACCCACGAACTGATATGATGAAAGTTGCTGCGGCAGGCCCTATTTCTAATCTTCTTTTAGCTTTGGTTGCTGGAATGGTACTTAGGTTCTTAAATGGAACAGGATTATTAACAGAAACAGTGTTTGTTTTATTACTTTATTTCACAAGAATAAATATTACCCTTGCAGTTTTTAATATGATCCCTGTAGCACCTTTAGATGGCTCTCAAATATTTTCTGGCTGGCTTATAAAAACGAATCCACAATTAGCATGGAAGATACAATCCTATGGTCCTCAAGTTTTATTTGGATTGATTTTATTTGGATATATTACCGGATTTTCGATTATTTGGCTTCTGATGGAACCTTTTGTGAATTTTTTTATGCTGATTTTTGCAGGTATTTCTATCTAATCAATGAACTATTTCAAAAGAATACTGCCAGATAGGAGGGTAAAAGGACGATCATTTCGGTGGACATTAACTATGTTCATGATCGTTATGTTTTTCATAATTTACTTGAATATGATTTCATATAATTAAACAATGATAAAACTTGTAGAATGTGTACCCAATTTCTCAGAAGGAAAGGACAAACAAAAAATTGAAGATATTGTAAATCATATTTCAGGTATTTCTGGTGTAACTATTCTCGATGTTGACTCTGGAGAAGATACAAATAGAACAGTTGTTACATTCGTTGGTGGACCAAATGCTATCGTTGAAGCAGCATTCCAGGGTATCAAACGTGCTTCTGAAATTTTGGATATGAGCCAACATACGGGTACTCATCCACGCATGGGAGCAACAGATGTGTGTCCGTTTATTCCCATCAGTAATATGTCTTATAAAGAATGCATTGAACTTTCAAAGCTTGTTGGCCAACGAGTGGGCGATGAACTGGATATTCCTGTATATCTTTATGAAAAATCAACACAGATGGTTGAACGAAAAAAGCTTCCTGATATTCGCAAAGGTGAATATGAAGGACTATCCAACAAATTAAATGACCCAAACTGGAAACCAGATTTTGGTCCTGCTAAACTACATGTAAAAGCAGGTGCAACTGTCATGGGTTGCCGTGATTTTTTGATCGCATATAACATTAATCTCAACACAAAAGATCATCGGTTAGCAACTGATATTGCATTTGAGTTACGTGAAGCTGGTCGTTCTAAACGAATTCCAAACCCAAAATCAAAAAATTTACTGGATGGTGAGATTGTGCGCGATGAGGATGGAAAGCCCGTAAAGAGATCCGGCATGTTTAAAGATTTAAAAGGTATTGGTTGGTATGTCGATACGTTTCAACGAGCTCAAATATCAATTAATTTTAATAACTACAAAGAATCTACCATTCATGATGTGTTCGATGCTGCCTGTAAGTTAGCGGAAGACCGTGGCATTCGTGTGACAGGAAGTGAATTGGTTGGACTTATTCCATTGGAAGCAATGGTCATGGCTGGTAAATATTATTTGAAAAAACAGAATCGTTCTATTGGTGTACCGACTGCTGATATTGTTGAATGTGCTGTTCAATCTTTGGGCTTAAATGATGTTGCGCCTTTTATTCCGAAAGAAAAAATTATTGATTATGCAGTTCAAGATGATAAAAAACTATTGATGGCCATGAAAAGCATCGAGTTTGTAGAAGAATTATCTACAAATAGTCCGGCTCCCGGGGGTGGAAGTGTTTCAGCATTGGCTGGTAGCCTTGGAGCAGCGTTATCCTCTATGGTGGCGGCCCTGACCCATGAGAAGAAAGAAATGTTGGAGCTTAAGCCAGAAATGGATCATATTGGTATTGAAGCTCAGTTATTAAAGGATCGACTCGTATTTTTGGTGGATGAAGACACGAGAGCATTCAATAATGTTTTAGATGCCAATCGTTTACTTGCAACAACACAAGAAGAAAAAAAAGCTAAATCAGAAGCAATTAATTATGCCAATAAATATGCCATAGAGGTACCTTTTGAAACAGGCAGACTATGTTTTCAAGTGATTGAATTAGCCGAAATCCTTGTGGAAAAAGGGAATCCCAATTCCATATCCGATGCAGGTGTGGCAGCAGAATTAGCTTTAGCTGGCGTAAAAGGTGCCTGTATGAATGTTTTGATCAACCTCTCTAATGTGAATAATGTGGCTTATTGTGATGATAAACGAAAATCTGTAAAAAGTTTGGTATCTAAAGCAAATTCTTTGGTACAAGCTATATATGAAAAAACCATCGATAAAATAGAAAGTTGAATCATGATACTGGCAGATCTATATTGTAAATTAAGTGTTGTTTTATAATTTGATAATTTTACATGATTAAACAGTTATCAGAAGATCTCAGAAATAAAATTTCTGCTGGTGAGGTAGTTGAGAGGCCTGCATCTGTTGTTAAAGAACTTATCGAAAATAGTTTGGATGCCTGTGGAACGGAAATTTCCATTGTAGTTGAGAAAGGCGGTCATCAAACCATTCAAGTTCGGGACAATGGCCACGGGATTTCTGCTGAGCAATTACCTGTTTCTATATTACGGTTTCATACCAGTAAAATATCTACTATAGATGATTTGTTCACTATTGATACCCTCGGGTTTCGCGGAGAAGCTTTGGCAAGTATAGCATCTGTATCAGAAATGTCTATTTTATCAAGTAATGGGACTGGTGAAGGCGCAGAATTAACAATTGTGAATGGTATCGCTGGAGATGTACAACCGACAGCAAAAATTGGTGGAACGGAGATCACAATTCGCCATCTATTTTACAATACACCTGCACGGAAAAAATTTCTAAAAACTCCTCGAACTGAGTTAAGAAAAATAGTTGACGTAGTTCGACGCTTTGGCATTGCATACCCTGAAGTATCTTTCAAGTTAATTTCAGATGATAGACTGATTTTCCATGTACAGAAGGAAAATCTTGAAGATAGAATTGATAATTTATTGGATCCGACCTATTCAAAAAACTTGATTCCTATAAATGTTGTCAAGGGGGACTATTCCTTTTCAGGATTTGTTGGAAATTTGAACTTAGTCCGTTCCCGACCAGGAGAACAATATCTTATTATGAACCGCAGGTTCATCAAGGATCGACTCATGAATTCTGCTGTATATGGCGCCTATGAGTCCTTGGTCAAGCGAGGAGAGTACCCATTTTTTGTAATCAATTTGATTTTGCCGAATGACCAAGTAGATATAAACGTACATCCGATGAAGACGGAAGTCCGATTCAAAGATGATTGGCGTGTATTTCATGTATTGAAGGCCACAGTAAATGATGCTTTGCAATCTATTCTAGAAACAATCCCCGGATTTAATCGGTCTTATGAATCAAAGTCGCAATTCAGCAAACAAGAATCCAATTCCCGACCATTTACCTTTCGTTCTATATCGGAAACAATTCCTACAGACCCTAATCAGCGGGTGATGAATTTATCATCAAAAATATCGTCAAATAATCCTTCACAAACTAATCTTGAAAGGGCGAAAGATTATGTATCGAAACTGGCAGCGGTCCCCGTACAAGCTCAGGAAACAATCGCAACAGAAAATATTTGGCAGATCCATAAAAAATATATTGTTTCAGAAATAAATAGCGGGCTGGTTATCATAGATCAACACGTTGCTCATGAAAGGGTTCTCTATGAAGAAGCACTTAAATCATTTGAGTCAACATCTATGGCCTCTCAAACAATGCTGTTTCCAGAAGTATTGGAATTTTCTCCTGATGATTTTGACGGGCTTTTAGATGTACTTCCCTATTTGGAAAAGATAGGATTTAAAATAAAAAAACAGGATGACACTTCTATCAGAATCGATGCCATCCCATCAGAAATGTCTTTGGGGAATGAGCGTAAAGTAATCAGAGAAATATTAGATAATTTCCTGAAAGAGCGAAAGCAATATAGTTCATTTCAGGAAGGCCTTGCTGCAATGTTTTCCTGTAAAGCAGCTATCAAAGCTGGTGACTCACTAACTCGAGATGAAATGCAGGAATTAGTTAATCGTTTATTTGCCACGGAACATCCATATTATTGTCCCCACGGACGTCCTATTATTGTACAAATGTCATTAGATGAATTGGACGGGCGATTCGAAAGGCATTAAAAATATAAAAAAGCTCATGTATTTTTGATTTTTGACTGGTTTTAGGGTAAAATCATTTCTTACTTGAAGATTCATAACAGGAATTATGGTTATCATTTTACGTTGGGCCTCTGGTAATTCATTTTAATATTATTAAATTGTAGTTAATCTACTAGAAACCATTCTTTTTTATCTTTACTTGATGCACTGGAACAATAGTTTTTAACATTTGACCTTTTTCTGGCAACATTTGAATTTTATGTACAACGTCCATTCCTAGGATTACTTTACCGAATGCAGCAAATCCTTGTCCGTCAGGGTTCCGTTTACCATCAAAGTCCAATTCTGGTTGGCTGCCAATACAAATAAAAATTTCTGAACTGGCAGTTCCTGGTTCAAGGCGTGCCATTGAGATGATACCATCTTCATGTTTAATTCCTGTTTTATCTGTAGTTTCGTGAATGATTGGCGGGAGTTCCAAGGGATGTTTCTCAAGACCTAACCCACCTTGGATTACTTCAATTATCACATCATTAACAGACTGATTATTGATTTGAACAACTCGATAAAAATGAAAATCTTGATAGCGATTCTCTTCCACGTACTTTAAAAAATTTGAAACCGTGATTGGAGCTTGTTTGGGATAAAGTTCAATCTCAATTATACCAAGATCAGTCACCATTTTAACTATGGGATTTTGTACTAGATAAAGGGACAAAATATTCAACGCTAATATCTTATTTAACATATCTAGAATTTAAATAAAGTAGTATTAATTATGTCTCAACCCATTTCGTATGATTTAAATTTTAATCTGTAAATGAATAAAAGCTAATTGAAGCTATACTTAAATTCTGCTATGCTATCCTATAAAGAAATTGAGGATGCTCATAATCGCATCCATCCATTTATTCATAGAACGCCAGTTTTAACTAATTCCAGTCTGAATAATATGATTGGTGCTGAACTATATTTTAAATGTGAGAATTTCCAAAAAGCAGGCGCATTCAAAATTCGCGGTGCAACCAATTCAGTTCTGCAACTTTCTGAAAATGAACTCACTAGCGGCGTAGTTACCGCATCATCTGGAAACCATGGTGCAGCGCTAGCGATGGCAGTTTCTAAACTCGGTGGAAAAACTAAAGTAGTAATACCTAATAACACACCGATTATTAAAGTCAATAATGTAAAACGATACGGCGGTGAAATCATTTGGTGTGATGCGAATCTAATATCAAGAGAAAAAACATTAAAAAATGTGTTAGAAAATTCAGGTGGGGTATTAGTTCATCCGTATAATGATGAACGGATAATTGCCGGTCAAGGAACTATCACTAAAGAATTATTGGAAGATTATCCAAATTTAGATTGTATTATAACACCAGTAAGCGGCGGCGGACTTTTAAGCGGTTCTGCAATATCTGCAAAATTTTTAAATGCTGATATACAGCTTTATGGAGCTGAGCCAATAGAAGCGGATGATGCATTTCGTTCCTTAATGGTTGGAGAGATTCAAGCTAATAAAACCACTAATACAATATGCGATGGGCTTAGAGCACAGATTGGTACCATCACTTTTCCAATTATTCAGGAATATGTAGACCAAATTATTGCGATTTCAGAAGAAGAGATTATTAAAGCTATGCGGTTAATTTGGGAAAGAATGAAAATTATTGTTGAACCTTCATGTGCAATTACACTAGGGGCAATTCTGAATAAGAAGTACCTTTTTAAAGGAAAAAAGGTAGGGATTATACTTTCAGGAGGTAATGTGGATTTGGAAACGCTTCCATTTTAAAATTTTTGAATAAATAGTTAGTCTGTAGGTAAATATTCCGGAGCTCTTCTGTGTAATGTTCCCTGTTCATAAGCATAGGCGATTTCGATAAGTTTCGGTTCACTCCATGCTCTTCCATAAAATGAAATCCCAACAGGTAAATCTCCAATAAATCCCATTGGAACATTGATATTAGGATATCCTGAAAGGGCTGCATATGCTGATGATGACAATTTAATATTATCTCCATTTATCAGGTCAGTTTTCCAGGCCGGACTGCCAGTAGGAGATATAATTGCATCAAGGTTATGTTGATCCATTATTTTATCAATACCATTATCACGGTATGCATCTAACATGTTTTCTAATGCATTTTTATATATTTTTGAACTAACGTCTCCTTTAGAATTTGAATTTTCCATTCTTTTTAAATTAAAATGTAACATTTCAATACTATCAGCAAGGGTTGCTTGAATAGCTTCATCTAGACTCTCCACGGGAGAATTATTACCTAGTCTATCAAAATATTTTTTCAATCCATCTTTAAACTCATACGCTAAAACTTCTATTGAATTTATAGATGGTGATCCATCAACGATTTTTTCTAATTCAATAATTTCTGCCCCACTTTTTACCATAAAGCTAATTGCTTTCAAAATTAGGGAGTCTACTTTAAAATGAACGCCTTCCTCTGTTTTTAAATAACCAATCCTTTTACCTTTTAAGCCATCACTATTAAGGAATTGAGTGTAATCTAGAAAGAAATTATTTTCACTATTAATAGTTTTATTATCACTTTGATCAATTCCAGTCACCGCACCTAATAAAATTGCAGCATCATGAACATTCCTTGCCATTGGCCCCGCAGTATCTTGAGTGTAACTAATGGGAATTATGCCTGTTCGGCTCCATAATCCAACAGTTGGTTTAATGCCAACAATTCCATTTGCGTTAGCAGGGCACATGATGGACCCCCAAGTTTCAGTCCCAATAGCAACAGCACATAGATTTGCAGATACTGCTACAGCGGACCCTGAACTTGATCCACAAGGATTTCGATCTAATACATAAGGATTTTTTGTTTGCCCGCCAAGGCCGCTCCATCCGCTAGAAGAAAATGAACCACGATAATTAGCCCATTCACTTAAATTAGCTTTACCCAGGATTACCGCCCCAGCTTCCCTTAGTTTTTTGGCGACCCAACTGTCTTCGAGTGGAAAGGAGTCTTTTAGGATGCGCGATCCTGCAGTTGTAGGCATTTTATCTTTGGTATCAATATTATCCTTTAGAATTACAGGAATCCCATGCATTGGCCCTCTCATACCAAATATTGAAATTTCTTTATCCAATTCAGATGCAATCGTTAAAGCATCAGGATTTACAATAATAATTGAATTAAGAGATGGACCATTTTGATCTATGTTTTTTATTCGATCAATGTAAGCATTAACAATCTGCTCAACAGAAAAAGTCCCAGTATTATAGCCATTGTGAATATCTTCTATTGTTATCTCTTCTAAATCGATTACTTTACTATTATTACCATTTTTACATGAAATAAAAACTAAAAATAATGAAATAATAAAAAAGGAAATTATGCGATTATTTTTCATTTAGAACTTCTCTGCTTTTAAGAAAATAACTTTTATCATTGAAAATTAAAATCCCCACTATGGTAATATTTAACTTATTCAAGTAACTTAAATTTATTTAAACTTTCCATTTCTTGAGTTCATAATTTATTTATTCGTACAAATAAACTTTGAAAAAGATAATGATAAAAAATCACATACTAACAATTATTGGCCCCACAGCTAGTGGGAAAACTACTTTAGCAGTTGCAATTGCAAAACTAATTAAAGGTGAAATCATTGGGTTAGATTCTCGTCAGATATATAAAAATATGCTGATTGGAACTGCTCAACCTACTGAGGATGAAATGGATGATATACCTCACCATTTATTTGGTATTCGTGATCCATCTGAGCCAATTTCAGCAGGAGAGTATGCAAAACTTGTGTGTTCAAGGATTAAAAAGATTCAAACAATTAAAAAAAAACCCATTGTATGTGGTGGTTCAGGGCTTTATTACTATGCACTGAAGAAAGGAATTTTTGAAGGCAGTTTTTCTGACCTGCCAACTCGTAGACAGTTAGAGCAAGCTTATGAAAAAGATCCCGTTTCCTTATTAGATAGGTTGAAAACCATTGATCCAAACTATGCTAAGATTGTGCATATAAATAATAAGAAAAGACTTGTGAGGGCCTTAGAGATCTATCGAATCACAGGAAAATCTCCCAGCGACCATTTTGCTCAACAGGAAGAAAATTTGATTGAATTTCCTAAACTGTTCACTGTATTGCTAAATTGGGATAGGAAGCAGTTAGTGAATAGAATTGCACAGCGAACAGATGAAATGCTAAAGGATGGGTGGATTGAAGAAGTACAAGTATTAATAGAAAAACAAAATCAATTTGATAATATTTTCCCTGCTCTGGATTCTATTGGCTACCGCCAGATTCAATCCTATTTAAAAAATGAAATAAGCTATGATCAAATGCGCGAAGAGATAATAATAAAAACGCGGCAATTCTCCCGCAGGCAAATGCAATGGTTCAAAAAAGAAAATATTGATCTTTTTATTGAAATGGATGAATTGATTGAAACACCAATTGCTGAAATTATATATGATTTAATTATCTAATAGGATCGAAAAATATTTGTAATATTAAGGACTTAAAAATCCTTTAATCCGGTCCGGAGAGGCCGAAAAGGACAGGGAAATACCTTCGTGGGAGAAAACAAAGCTCTGTCCGAAGGTATTTTTTTTAAGTAATGGAGATAGAATGAGTCAAAAAATATTAATGGATGCCAACGCTGTTGATCGATCCATTACGCGCTTAAGCCATGAAATAATTGAGCGCAATGAATACCCTGAAAATATTGTATTGATTGGAATTCATAATAGAGGCGTACCTCTAGCAGAAAGGATTCAAGGAAAAATACACTCCATCAGCGGTACCATATTGGAGACTGGCTCTTTAGATATAACATTTCACAGAGATGATTATCGAGAAAGGTTGGTGATTCCACAGGTTAAGGGAACTAATATTAATATCTCTCTTGATGGAAAAATGGTTATTCTTATAGATGATGTTATATACACCGGAAGGACTATTAGAGCTGCAATGGATGAATTGAACAGTTTTGGTCGCGCAGCACAAGTTCAGTTAGCAGTACTTGTAGACCGTGGCCATCGTGAATTACCAATTAAAGCTAACTTTATTGGTAAAAATATTCCTACCCATGAAGGTGAACATGTAAAAGTAACCTTTAACGAGACAGATGGTAAAGACAGTGTTTATCTATTAAGGGATCAGGAATAATTATGTTACAGCAAAGACATTTATTAGGCTTGGAAGATTATCCTGCAGAGGATATTCAAACTATAATTGATACAGCATTTAAATTTAGAGAAGTATTGGATCGCCCCATTAAAAAGGTACCATCTTTACAAGGTGTCACGATTGTTAACCTTTTTTTTGAAAATTCAACTCGTACTCGGATAAGCTTTGAATTGGCAGAGAAACGGCTAAGTGCTGACACTGTCAATTTTTCAGCTTCATCAAGCAGTTTAAAAAAGGGTGAATCTTTCAAAGATACAGTACAAAATATTGAAGCGATGAAAATTGATGCTGCTGTGATGCGGCACCCAACGCCAGGTGCACCTTTGCAATTAACTAAATTTATTGATGCAATCATTATTAATGCAGGTGATGGTACTCATGAACATCCTACTCAGGCTATTCTGGATATGATGAGTCTTCATGAAAAATTTGGAACATTAAATGGAGTGAAAGTGGGAATATTGGGAGATATTTCCCATAGTCGTGTTGCACTAAGTAATATCTACGGATTAACCACAATGGGTGCTGAAGTAACCTTATGCGGCCCACCTAATCTGATACCACCCTATATAAAAGAATTGGGTGTAGAAGTGAATGTAAACGTAGATGAAGTTCTAGAATGGGCAGATGCTATGAATATTTTGCGAATTCAGCGAGAAAGAATGGGGATTGGCCTCGTACCATCCATCCGGGAATATCGTACCATGTTTGGAATTACTCAAGAACGCCTTAACACCCATAAAAAAGAAATTGTAATAATGCATCCAGGCCCCATGAATCGTGGTGTCGAAATTGACGGTTCTGTCGCAGATGGTGATCAAGCTATCATTTTAGATCAGGTATTAAATGGTGTAGCATCGAGAATGGCAATCCTGTATCTTCTGTGCGGCGGTAAATTGGCTGAGGGAGAATAATGAAATTAAATCAATTACCAGAAAATATTGTTTTTAAAGGCGGTACAATCATTGACCCCTACAATGAAATAAAATTCGATGGGGATGTATGGATAAAAAATGGGAAAATTGAAGCTATTGGAAGCGTGAATGCACCACCAGATTCTGAAACGGTTGATTGTTTCGGTAAAGTTGTAACACATGGATTTTGTGATCTACATGTCCATTTTCGTGAACCCGGTCGTGAAGATAAAGAAACATTGGCTACAGGATCATTGGCAGCTTTAGCTGGTGGATTTACAAGAGTTTGCGTTATGCCAAATACAAATCCACCATTAGATACGCCTGAATCTATAAATTTTATACGGGAAAAATCTGAAACATCTCCGATACATATTCATCCAATAGGTGCTGTTACAAAAATGCAAAGTGGAGAAGGTCTTACAGAAATGGGACTTATGCATAAGGAGGGAGCTGTTGCTTTTAGTGATGATGGACTCCCAATACAAGATGGTTCCATGATGAGAATTGCATTAGAATATGCAACTTTGGTCGATGTGCCAGTTATCAACCATGCAGAAGATGAGTGTTTACGTGCACATGGTGTGATGAATGAGGGGAGTGTCTCAAATCAACTCGGGCTACCTGGAAATCCTGATTTAGCAGAATCAGCTATGGTACACCGTGATCTTGAATTGGCTGAATTCACTGGTGCAAAGTTGCATGTGCCTCATGTGAGTTCTGCAAAAGCAGTAAATCACATACGTGTAATGAAGGCAAAAAATGAACGTGTAACAGCAGAAGTAACTCCGCATCATTTATATTTTAATGATGATGCATTAAGGTCCTTTAACACCAATTTAAAAGTTGCCCCTCCTATTCGTACTGAAAAGGATAGAAAATCGCTTATTGCAGCTGTGAAGGACGGTACAATTGACTGCATTGCTACAGACCATGCACCCCACACGATTGAAGATAAAGAGACTACCTTTGATTTAGCATCCTTTGGTATGATTGGATTAGAGTCCTGTTTCGGTGTTATAAATAAAGTCCTTGTTAAGGATGAAGGGATGGATTTAGAGCCAGTTATTTCTCTACTTACGAAAAAACCAAGACAAATTTTTGGATTTTATGCTGACCTTTTTTCAGTAGGTACAGAAGCTGAACTCACCGTTATTGATCCTGAAAAAGAATGGATATTTCAAAAACAACATGTTAAATCAAGATCTTTGAATTCTCCTTATTACGGAGAAAAACTTATTGGACAAGTATTGTATACGATTTCTTGTGGTAAATACGCATATAATAAACCCATAGTTTAGTAGAGATTATTCATTGACGCAGGGTAAATGTAATAACTAATTTTGCGGGCTTTATTCGAAATGAAAATGAAGACTATATCAATAAAACAGTCAGAAATTGAAAAAAACTGGTGGGTTGCTGATGCAGATGGCCAAACTCTTGGCCGATTCGCCTCAGAAATTGCACAGATTCTGCGTGGAAAACATAAGGTGAATTTCACTCCTCACATGGACATGGGAGACTTCGTGGTGGTTATTAATGCGGAAAAAATTCGTTTGACTGGATCAAAGGAGACAGAAAAAACCTATTTTCGTCATACTGGTTATCCTGGTGGTGGAAAGGAGATTAGTGTTGCTGAATTGCGTCGAAAACATCCAGAACATATTGTAAAAAATGCTATAAAAGGTATGCTTCCACATAATCGTCTCGGACGGAGCATTTTATCCCATCTTAAAATCTACGCAGGTATGGAGCATCCTCATACCGCGCAAAAACCAAAAACTCTAGAAATCTAAATTTATGGCAGAAGCTAATTATTATGGAACAGGGCGTCGAAAAAGTTCAATTGCCCGCGTATTTATGACACCAGGAAAGGGTAATATTGAGGTAAATGGTCGACCATTCCGCGATTATTTATGCAGAGCAACATTAGCGACGGTTGTGATGCAACCACTAGTTGCAGTAGAAAGTGAAAAAGCATATGACATTAATGTGAATGTATCTGGCGGTGGGTTGACAGGGCAGGCCGGTGCGATTCGTCTTGGAATATCAAGAGCACTTTTAGGTGTCAATGATGATTTTCGATCCATTCTGAAAGAAAAAGGATTTCTAACCCGAGATGCACGTAAAGTTGAGCGTAAAAAACCTGGACAACCAGGTGCACGGAAAAATTTTCAATTCTCAAAACGATAATATTATATGGCTGAAGTTAAATTTGAAGATCTATTAGGTACCGGGGCTCATTTTGGGCATGTAACCCGGAAGTGGAACCCCAATTTTAAGCCCTATATTCTCCTAGAAAAAAATGGGGTGCATATAATTAACCTTGAAAGAACAATAGATGCTATCAATACGGCCACAAAATTTGTTAAAGATCTAGTAAGTAAAAATGGAGAGATTTTATTTGTTGGTACAAAAAAGCAGGCTCAGGATATTGTGCAGCAAGAGGCTGACAATTGCTCGATGTTCTATATTATTGAGAGATGGTTGGGAGGTACTTTAACTAACTTTTCAACAATTAAAAAAAGTATTAAACGATTAAAAATGCTGGAAAAAGAAGGATCAACTTTATATGAGAATTTAACTAAAAAAGAGACCCAAATGCTTAACCGTGAAAGGGTGAAATTAGCAGATCAGCATCGAGGAATCAAAGATATGCGCCGTTTGCCTGATGCTGTGATTGTTGTGGATGGGCAATATGAAGATACTGCAATTAGGGAAGCCAAAAGATTAGAGATACCAGTCATTGCTATAGTGGATTCAAATACAGATCCTAAAAAAGTTGACTATCCTATACCAGCCAATGATGATTCCATTCGAACGATCCAATTAATTATCTCTGCATTAGCAAAAGCTATTAATGAAGCTCGTGTTGAAGTTGCTGGGAAAGAAAAAAAACAAAAGACTGATAAAAAGAAAAAAGAAAATAATACAATGGAAACACCAGCTACACTAAAAGAAGATACATCTGATAATAGCGTTGAGGACACTCTTAGTGTTGCTGATGAAAACATCAATGAAGGGATGGATGGACCTCAAGATGGTATTGGTGATTCTGATGACATAACCCAAGAGGAAGAGTAATATATTATGAGTATTGATGCAAAACTTGTAAAAACACTTCGTGATAAAACAGGTGCTGGGATGATGGATTGTAAAAAGGCCCTTGTAGAATCTGATGGTGATTTAGAAAAAGCTGTTGATCATCTTCGAAAATCGGGGATTGCAAAAGCAGAGAAGAAAGGATCACGGGACACAAAAGATGGTTTAGTTTACTCTTATATCCATGCAGGAGGACGCTTAGGAGTTTTAGTTGAATTAAATTGTGAAACTGATTTTGTTGCTAAAACTGAAGGGTTTAATGAATTAGCACATAATATCGCAATGCAGATTGCAGCAACTAATCCTTTAGCTTTAGATAGAGAATCAGTTGATCCTGCAGTTATTAAACGTGAAAAGGAAATTTTTACTGACCAAGCTAAATCTGCAGGTAAACCTAAAAATATCATTGAAAAAATGGTTGAAGGACGATTAAATAAATTTTTTCAAGAGTCTTGTCTGCTGGATCAAACTTACATCAAGGATCCAGATAAAAAAGTTAATGATTTATTAACAGAGACTATCGCTACATTAGGGGAAAATATCAGTATCAATCGTTTTGTTCGTTTTGCTATAGGTGAATCCGATACATCCCAGAATGGTCAAGTATAATTTTTAAATGTCCGAGCCGATGTATAGTCGCGTTCTTTTGAAACTTTCAGGAGAAGTGTTGGCTGGTGATCAAGGGTTCGGAATAAATCCCCAAAAAGCTTCTTATCTTGCACAAGAAGTTCAATCAATATATAAACTAGGAATCGAAATAGGACTTATTATTGGTGCAGGAAATATATTCCGCGGTATGAAAGCTGCAAGTAAAGGTATGGACCGAGTAACTGGTGATTATTTGGGAATGCTTGCTACTGTTATGAATGCAATTTCTATTCAGGATGCCCTAGAGAAGATTGGATGTGAAACTAGAACATTATCAGCAATAAATGTATCTCAAATTGCTGAACCATATATACGCCGCCGTGCAATCCGGCATTTACAAAAAGGACGAATTGTTATTGTTTCTGGAGGAACAGGAAATCCATTTTTCACAACTGATTCGGCTGCTGCATTACGAGCAACAGAATTAAGTGCTGAAGTTGTATTAAAAGGTACGAAGGTGGATGGTATTTATGATAAAGATCCCATGTTATATGATGATGCAGTGAAATATGACTCGGTGAGCTTTACCAAAGTTATTACAGATAATTTACGTGTTATGGATTTAACAGCAATTACTTTATGCAAAGAGAATAATTTACCAATCCGGGTGTTCAATATTAACTATCCCGGGTACTTGAAAGATCTGGTACTTGGTGCTAAAATTGGGACGCTAGTCTCAGAGAAAAATAATGATTGATGATATTTTAATAGATATTACTCACCGCATGGATCAAGCGGTAATTCATTGTAAAGGTGAATTAAACAAGGTTCGAACAGGTAGAGCTAATCCTGAAATGTTCAATTCCATCACGGTGGATTATTATGGTTCCATAACACCCATCAATCAAGTTTCCACTATTTCTGTACCTGAACCGCGTTTAATTACATTGACACCTTATGAAAAAACATTAATTCCTATCATGGAGAAGGCAATAACAGATGCTAATATGGGATTTACTCCAGGGAATAATGGTACAGCTGTATTAATTCCAATACCACAATTAAGTGAAGAACGTAGGATTGAATTAAATAAATTTGTTCATCAATTAGTTGAAGATGGAAGAATTGCTGTACGAAATGTAAGGCGAGATGGTCTTCACCATTTACATGATTTTGGGAAAAAAGATCATATCTCAGAGGATATAATACATGATAATGAAACTAAAATACAGAAGATAACTGATGACCATATTAATAAACTTAATTTATTGCAAGATGAGAAAGAAAAAGAAATTTTAGAAGTTTAGGTAAATTTAGGGTCAATATAATATGAAATAAAAAAGCTCTGGCTAAAGCCAGAGCTTTTTTATTTACGTTCTATTTTTCAAGTTCAGATATCAATCACATTTAGACCAACCACACTCTCTACAGGTTAAACATCCGCCTTCATTTACAATACTATGATTATGGCACTTTGTACAAATCATTAGTCCATTATCATCTTGGGGATCTTGTGCTAATGTTATTAGCGGTTTTTCTTGTGGTACACCTTTCCTGTCTTTTGCATTATCTTTTCCTTTTTCCTGGAGATAATCGTCCAGTGCTTTACCAATGGCATCAGGTGTTGATAATATTAATCTACCATCTTCCCAGGTCGGATTTGGTCCGGAAATTCCTTTCAGCTGACGAACAATAGCATGTGGGTCTAATCCGGATCGAAGTGCTAGGGAGATTAAACGGCTTATGGCTTCAGATTGTGCTGCTGCATTACCGCCAGCTTTACCAATGGTAGTAAAAACTTCACAAAGTCCGTTATTATCTTCATTAATTGTGATATAAAGTGTACCCTCACCTGTACGTATACGACGAGTTACACCGGCTGTTTGATTGGGTCTCACACGGGGTGATTTTTCAGCTCTAATACTAGTTTCATCCCCTTCCATTTCTAATAAATCAATTTGTTGTCCATCTCCATCGGAATCTTTCTTATCCGAAACAAGTATACCCTCACGGCTTCCTTCCCGATATACAGTAATTCCCTTTAATCCTGCTTCATAAGCTGTCATATAAATATCTGCGACTGAGTCTATTGTTATTTCTTCAGATAGATTAACTGTAGAAGAGATTGATGAATCAATATATTTCTGGATGACACCTTGCATTTTTACACGAAAATAAGGATCAATATTATGAGCGGTAACAACAAAATTAGGAAGATCGTCATCGGAGCCATATAATTTATCTATAATGGGGTGATAGACTTTGTATTCATTAAATGTTTTCCCGTATCCATCATCATTTTTCTTGACCCGCCTTTTATATGATGTAGCAAAAATGGGTTCAATACCTGATGTCACTCTAGCTACAATTGCACCGCTTCCGGTAGGTGCGACAGTGGTTAAGGTGCAATTACGAATACCATTTTCTTTTATCTTTTTTTGCAATGACTTAGGTAGGTTTTTTACAAACTTACTTTTTGAATAACCGGCCCATTTAAAGTTAGGATATTTGCCTTTTTCTATTGCCAAATCTGTGCTGGTCTCATAAGCAGTATCCCTGAAAATTTGCATGATTTGAGAAATGGTTTGCAAAGCATCTTCACTGTCGTATTTAATTCCCATTCGTACTAACATATCACCGAGTCCAAGAATACCTAATCCTACTCGCCTATCATTTGTGGCATTTTCTTTTTGATCTCCCAGTGCATGACGATCCATATTATAATCCACGACATTATCCAAAAATCGAGTAGCAGTCACTACTGTGTCTTTGAATTGATCTATTTGAAAATTACCATTATCATCTACGAAGCGTTCGAGATTAACAGCTCCCAGATTACAGCAACCACCGTCAGGAAGTGGCTGTTCTGCACATGGATTGGTAGATACAAGAGGTGAACAGTACTCAGCATTGTGATATTCTTTCATGGTGTCCCAAAAAAGGAGTCCTGGTTCAGCACTTGCATGAGCGTGGGAGATAATATCTTCCCAAAGAGATTTTGCTTTAATTGTTTTATATATTTCTCCCTCATAAGTCAATTCAAAATCGTTATCGTTTTTAACTGCATCCATGAAATCATGTGTTAAGAGGACAGAAATATTCGAATATTTGACCATGTCGATATCACCAGTTTTGATACTTATAAATTTTTCAATATCGGGGTGATCGACCCGTAGCGTCTGCATATTTGCACCTCGCCGCCCGTGCTGTGCTATTGTGTTTGTATTCTCACTGAATAAGTTCATGAATCCTGTGGGCCCACAGGATTCTCCACCCGTGCCATTTATTGCTTTTCCTGCTGGTCTGAGCACGGAAAGATCATGACCGCATCCGCCGCCATATTTATAGGTTAATGCCTCATTAATTATTGTATCATAGATGGATTTTATTGAATCATCCCGTACTGCTACAACATAACAATTATTTAAGGTGGTAGTTATATCCTCTCTACCAGCACCATGCATTATCCTTCCTCCTGGAACAAATTTGAAATCTTCTAAAATGGAGAAGAATTTGTTTTCCCATTTTTCACGTAGAACTTTTGTTTTTTCTACTGATGCTAAAGCAATTGCCTGTCGTTTCCATAATTGGTAGGGATGGCGTTCCCAGGGAGCAAGATATTTTTGTTTTAAAACATCAGACCCTAGCTGGTCACTACCATAATAATTATCTATCTTATAACTTTCTGGGATATCAGCATCTTCTTCTACTATAGGTTGTATGGGTGGAACAATTGGTGCGTCCAGGGGTTTAGTCCCTGGCTGATTTAAAGAAAGATCAAGTTCCATAGCTTCTGCCATTAGCGAGTTTCCTTGGTATGTGTATTCGTACTATGGTCGTACGTGTTATTTTTCAATGTGCTATAAAAAAGGATGACAAATGAATGGGCGATTTAACGCTTGGTTGGCTATTTTGAATATAGAAAAACCGTTGTGAATATTACAAGTGTATAAATGAAAAAAACTAAATTCTCGACGAGAGAATATACAAATTCAAGTTTTATTCGCATTTCAATAAACAAAAATTTAAGTCATGTTTTTCTTAAGGTTTAAATCTCTAAATCCTTAAATATTAAAGGATAAATTAAGTATTAAAACTACTGTCTAATAATGACCTTATTCATAATGCCAGGTAATAATAAACTTATTTGACAATAGGCATAGGTATTAATTAATTCTAAAAACGATGAAAAATATTCTTCGTTTTATCATTTATATAGAATACTTAAAATTTGGTCCAATAAGCGGGTGTCGTATAATGGTTATTACCCGAGCTTCCCAAGCTCGTGACGTGAGTTCGATTCTCATCACCCGCTCACTGCCTCTTTTTATATTTTGAGGTTTTTCATTATGGATACATTAAGTCACGCATTATGGGGAAGAGGTCTTTTCGGATATAGAGGTTATAAATGGTGGGCGCTATTTTGGGGAGCTGCACCAGACCTTTTTTCATTTGGAATACTTTTTTTAATTCGAATTATTTCATTTGAATTTTCAGCAGGGAAACCTGATATAGCAACAATACCATGGTGGGTATTTATTAATTACGATATTTCTCATAGCTTTATTTCTGCTACGATTGTAATTGGGATGGTTTGGAGAGTAAAAAAACAATTTGCATTTGCAATGTTGGGTTGGCCATTTCATATTTGCTTAGATTTCCCATTTCACAGTAAAGAATTTTTTCCAACTAAGCTTCTATGGCCATTAACAGATTTTTCCTTTAATGGGGTTCCTTGGAATAATCCAGAAGTCTGGTTACCCAATATTGCGGGAATAATTATTTTATTCATTTGGCGCTATTTACAAAACAAATGATTACAGTATTCGCCAGTTATGCATATATACTTAAATTCTAGTCGTACTCCCCAGATAAATATAATTAAAAATACCAAATTTCAGATGAGTAAAAATATGATGGCTCTTTATCCAAATAAGTATAAAGACACATTTGACATTTTTGGCTTTGTTTTTGATCTGTGGGAAAATAAATGAAACTGGAAATTATTCCATTAAAAAATGATGAGGTAAACAAGATGAAAGACTTTTTAGGAGCTTTGACCATACATATATTATTCGCTGTAGTATTGGTTTGGTTGATTTTACTCATTACTGGATAATGCAAAATGGCAAAACCGCTCATTGCAATAGTGGGAAGACCCAACGTTGGTAAATCCACTTTTTTTAATCGTGTCCTCAGCCAGCGGCAAGCAATTGTTGATGCTCAGGAAGGGATCACCCGTGATCGTATTTATGGGGAAATGGAGTGGTGTGCTCATCCGCTGAGATTCATAGATACTGGTGGATATATCCCGGAAGATTTTGATATTTTTAATGCTGCAGTTCGAAAGCAAGCCCAAGAAGCAATGTTGGAAGCAGATCTTGTTTTATTCATGGTAGATGGAAGACAAGGCCCAACATCAAGTGACCAAGCACTAGCCCAATTTGTTAGAGAAAGTAGTAAGACTTATATTATCGTTGTTAACAAATGTGATGGAATAAAAAGCGATAATCTAATCCATCAATTTCATGAATTAGGTTTGGAGAATCCAATACCTGTATCTGCACTGAACGGAAGGAAAACAGGTGATTTATTAGACTCTATTTTAGAGAAACTTGATTTGACACATCTTCCGGATAAGACTGAAAATACTGAATGTTTACGATTGGCAATCGTAGGTATGCCGAATGTTGGAAAATCTTCCCTTACAAATGCTCTTCTACAAAAAGACCGAACAATAGTTACACCTATTGCTGGGACTACAAGGGATTCAATCGATGCTCATATAAGATGGCATGGCCAAGATATCACGCTGGTGGATACTGCAGGATTAAGAAAACTTGCTAAAATTAAAGATCGGATCGAGTACTATTCTTTAGTGCGTACCCAAAATGCAATTAATCATGCTCATGTTGTAATGGTTTTAATCGATGCAGAAAAAGGATTTGGAAAACAGGATAAATCCATAGTTGATTTTGTTATTAATAAGGGCAAGGGACTTATATTAATTGTCAACAAATGGGACCTGATAGAAAAAAAAACACAAACGATGAAAAATTTTAAAGATGAAATCCGATACCAATTCAAAGCCTTGGATCACTATCCCGTCCAATTCATATCTGCATTAACAAAACAACGTATCCATCGTGTACTAGAAACTTCTTGGATGGTATATGAATGCAGTAGAAATTTGATTTCAACCAAAAATTTAAACCTGGCCTTGAAAAAGATTGTAGCAAAAAATCCTCCATCTACAGAAAAAGGTAAAGTAGTGCGTATCAAATATGCGACTCAGGTAAGCCGGAATCCGGCAGTAATTGCTCTGTATACGAATCATCCTAAATTGATTAAGACTAACTACAAAAGATATTTAGAGAATCAGATAAGAGACCAATTTGATTTTCAGGGAATTCCATTAAAATTATCATTTAGAAAAAAATAGACCATGATAATCAAATTAAACGCCTGTTATCGGTTGTTTAATAAGTAAGATGGATAGATTATAAAAAAAGAGCGGACGCGGTCATAGAAAGGAGGAAGTAAGGTTTATGTTACAGGTTAATATATCTGCTCCTTTTGATAATTTACTTCATTGAATGCCAAAAGTTTCAATTCAGTCTAAGGAAATTTTACCTTTCTGTGACCAGGATTTTAAATCTTCTGATGTAAAAATCAGTCCAGAAGCAGTAAAGGCTGAGAAATATTGTTTTATATCATCTCCATATGCAATTCTGGAAATCCCAATGAAATCTTTATTTTCTGCAACTTGTCCAACGAATACTAAGGATTCTCCCAAGACCTGAGTATTTTTATTCTCCAATTTGAATATTCTACCATGACTGGTTAAATAGCAGAATCCTGTAATCCGTGGTGCAAGACCAAAACTGTAAGATTCTATTCCTACAACGACTTCTTTTTGTAGATTATTTTGTTGAACAATTAATGCTTCAACTTTCTCCAATACTGCTGCAGGTACACTTATACCCGCTGGACCCTGAGGCCCGGTTTTACCTTGTGGGCCAGTGGGACCACTTTCACCTCTTAAACCGTCTTTCCCGGGTGGACCCTGAGGGCCCGGAGTTCCTTGGGGGATACAACCGGATAAAATGATAAAAATTATAAAAAGGCTAAAGTGGATTTTCATCCGTTTGGAAATAAAAATGGCAAAGCTCTACCATAAGCCATAACCATGATAATTAATAATTCAGAAATTAGTGCGGCAATAAAAAAGTAAGTTGACTGACGGACACTCTTATTTTTAGCAAGATTGATATTTCCTAAAGCAAAAACCTGAGAAGCAAACATTTGATATAATTGCTCATCATCTCGCGCAATTGATTTCAAATATACTGCATATTCCTCCGGTGATTTAAATTGACTGATCCCAGCGAAAAAGGTTGGATTAATCACTTCATCCTTCTCTACTTCTTCACTAGTCGTTTTCACTTTTCGTTTTTGAACACGGGGAACAATAACCCGAATCAATGTGTAGATTGTACCTACTGCTGATGTAAAATAAACCATCATTAAAACAAAGATTAGGGCACTCATCTGAATCTTTGGAAAATGGACTATAAAGAATACCATAAATACACCTAAAATTGAGAGTAGGGTGAAGGCTTTCTGATCAGTACGCTGGATTATTTGCTGCTCACCAGCTAATACCTGTAGAAGTGCATTAAACTCTTTACCTGTTTCCATAATATTAAATTAAATTATTTAGATTAACATTTCAGGAGAATATTAAAAATTCATCATTTATTTTCCTAACTTTATCCATTAGTATTAATCTGAAAAACAATATTTTAAATTATGCTTATGAAACAAATTATTAGTGCAATATCCATTTTTATTCTTGTTTTACCTGAAAATAGTTATTCAGCCAAACCAATAAAAGTCGGATTCTGGAATGTGGAAAATCTTTTTGATTTAGAAGATGACCCTACTATAAATGATGATGAATATGCTTTAGGGGGCAGAAAAAATGTCACTAAAGAAATATATAATTTAAAGTTAAAGCAATTATCGGAAGTACTTGATAAAATGCAGGCAGATGTTCTGGGACTCTGCGAAGTTGAAAATCGTTCTGTACTAGAAGAACTAAATCAAGTTACTAAGACGAATTATTCCATCGTTCACTATGATTCACCTGATAATAGAGGTATTGATGTTGCCTTATTATATGATGCATCAAAATTGACTGTGATGTATTCTAAGCCTATTACCGTAACTCTGCCGAATGGATATCCCACGAGGGATATTCTCTATGTTCAGGGAGAAATGGAAAATAATGAGATACATCTATTTATAAATCATTGGCCGTCTAAATATGGCGGAGCTAAAAAAACTATACCATTAAGAGCTGCAGCGGGAAAAACACTACGGAAGCAAATTGAAAAAATTCTGCTCAAAACATCAAATGCAGAAATAATTGTTATGGGAGATTTAAATGATGAGCCAAATGATCCTTCAGTCAATATGCATTTAGGTGCAACAATGGACCTAAAGGAGGTTGGGCATCAAGATAAAATTTTATGGAATGTCATGGAGCCTTTGCACCGCAATAAAAAGGGCAGTACCTATAAATATAATGGGAAGGATATGGTATATGACCATTTAATTGTCAGTTTGGGGCTTACAGATAATTTCGGTCTGAGTTTAGTTGAAAACTCTGTTAATATTTTTGATGGTGAAAAGTATCGTCAAACTGGTGGTAAATATGACGGATATCCGTTCCGGTTTTGGGCAGGAAAAAGATTATTAGGTGGATATTCAGATCATATGCCGGTTTTCCTTTTAGTTCAGCCAAAGTAATCTTGTTTGGATATAAGAAACAATTTAATTTCCCGCCCGCTACATTTAGTTTAATATAATAAAAAATTGATCGCGGGGTGGAGCAGTCTGGTAGCTCGTCGGGCTCATAACCCGAAGGTCGGAGGTTCGAATCCTTCCCCCGCTACACTCGAGAAAACCAGAATCTCGACGAAAAGCTCTCTGAAATGAGGGCTTTTTTGTTTTATGCTTAGTATTTTGATGTTGTTGTATGATGTTTGTTTGCGACTCATATACCACCCATAAGTTGGCACACTATTATAGTATATTAATTAATCGAGATAGTCTAATCTACCTTAACCTTTTTGATAACGTTAAATTTAAAGGTTAAATAAAGAAGGAATTTTTTAATGTCTTCCATTTTTCCCAAAGTTGATCCCGACGGTTTACTGGAATATTCCGTCGTTTATACCGATCGAGCTATTAATCACATGTCCCAAACTCTTCAGCAGGTGATGAGGAACATTTCATCTACACTCAAAAACGTTTATAATGCACATTCTGTTGCAATAGTACCCGGTAGTGGCACTTTTGGTATGGAAGCGGTGGCTCGGCAATTTGCTACTGATAAAAAATGCCTGGTGATTCGAAACGGTTGGTTCAGTTACCGTTGGACACAGATATTTGAAATGGGCAGAATTCCTTCTGAAGAAATAGTTTTAATGGCAGAACAGACTAATGCATCAGTAA
>CAJWHW010000014.1:0-46093 GCA_913040915.1 uncultured Fidelibacterota bacterium
GTTTCTTTACCATTTTTTTCTGTTTCACCTGCAAGATAAGTGGTATCGGTCAATAGAAAATTCATCGAAAAATAATCATTTGTCTTGTCTAAAAATGTTGAACGATCTAAATCTTCTGTATCTGGGTATTTACCACCCTCTTGAATTTTCGAACCGGTGCCATTACCCTCTGTTCCATTTATTTTAGAATAATTATTAATATCATTTTGATCATAATACCAATTATCACCATTAGGGTCTTCATCATCCACATCGCTGGAGGCATTAATCATTTCTGTCTCTCCAGCAGAAAGAAAATCTGAATAAGTTCCGCCTTCTAGGCAGCCACCCCAACCATTTTCATAATCATCAAAGCATCCATCCAAACCAGTATCTTCATCATCTTCTAAAAATCCGTTACCAAGCGATAGACCTGCTCCAGGAATATCTTCTGTATTTAATATGCCATTCCCATCCATATCTTCGGATATTTTACCCAAATTTAAATGAAGTCGCCCGGAAGTTCCTCTAAGCCATATTTCAAAAAATTTACTTTGTGTTTGATCATAATCACCGGAATATAAAGATGTAGTTACACCTACCCATGTAGAGTCTGGATTAGTATTACGTTGATGTATTTTAGATTTATATCGTAAAACCATCACATCTGTTGTTTCATTTCCTGCTCGCAAAGAAGTGGATTGGTTAGGCCATATATCCCGAGTACGGTAAGGGACGTAAGGATTGTACCAAATCATACTACCACGATTCCTTTGATTGTATTCAAAGCTAAATTCATTCAAATCTTTATTATAAAACAATGGTGCAGAAGACGCTTTCCAAAACCGTCTTTGAATAGAAGGTGATGTTGTACGTTTACTCCCTTCAAAATCATCAATAAAGGCTACACCATTGGGATCTCCCGTTTCTGGATTACTGATTGAGTTTGGGTTTGGCATTACCTGGGCAACCTCTCCTTCTAAAGAAAAAGATGATAATTTATCTGCTTCAATCAGTGGTAATCTATCTAATACTCTAGTTATTCCTTCCATTTCCCATTCGTAACGACCATTCAAATCCCAGATAAAGTTTCTAGTTGGCTCATATCCGACTTCAACTTTTTCATTAATAATTGATTGATTGAAATAAAGTGCCGTAAACCCAATGAAGGAATTTTTCTGTCCCAAGTCCATTTGAGCCCTGGTTCCAAATATAGTTTTTTTATCAAAAGAGACTAATTCATGCTTATCATAATTGATTTTAAGTTTAGCATTAGGGTCATTGGCTGCATTGCCTAAAAGAACAATAGTTCCTGTAAAATAATCAATATTATAATCCTGTCCGCGTTTTAGAGTAACACCGTTTTGGATTACTTCTTCACTGTTTTCCACTAACATAAATCCTAAATTAATTGTAGAACTTTGATTCGTGTAAGCTGCTTCTATCATCCATCGATGATCTGCATTTAGCTCTGAAGATACTGAAGATGTATAAAGTACACCAGATCCCAGCTGGTCTTTTAACTCATTTGACTTGTTACCTCCTTCAAGAGAATCACCTCTAGCAAATGGATGTAAGTGGGGGAACAAAAGCTCACCATCTACCATATTCATAATATTTGCCATATCTTTATCAATGATTTCATCATAATTACGCTGGCCATTTTCATCTGTACTATCCAAACCAAATAAAGTAATATAAGGAATACTGGTTTTTCTATCCCGTTCTGTCACAGGGGTAGCATTTTTATTATAAATCTGTACATCAAAACCATCAGGGTTAATTTGTGAAGTTCCCAAATAATATACATTCTTGAACATAAGAGGCCAGGTAGAATGATTAGGGTGACTATTCCGGGGTTTAAGCATCATCAAGGATAAATTAGTGCCTAGTGAATCAGGGGCCGTACCAACCTTCATAATTGTTACACCTGTCGAACGGTCTGCTAGAACAAATGTACACCCAAGGATATCCTGAGAAACTTGCTCCCTTACACGAATAAATCCTAAATCCGGATTTATAAAATAATTTGTTCCCTGCTCCAAACGGATGAAACTCCCTTCTTCAATTTCATCAATGTAAGTTGTATCATTAGGATTTTCGGGATCAATAAATGCCGTACCAGTTATAGCATCAGCATCATTAGTATTGATAGATTTGTAAAGTTCAAAGTTTTTTATAACAACATTACCTATGGAATGAAGGCCATTTTTTAAGGGGTAAAAGGATGGAATAGAGACTAATCTTATTTGATCATCAAAAATCACTGTAGTATCTATACCATTACGAAAAGCAGGATGAATAAAAAAGTATCTGTTCTTAATCCAGTCCACATCCCTGATTTGTTGTTTACTACTTTGTCCTCCACCTTCCCACTCTGATTGCTCTTTTTTAGTTTTTTCAATAGAAGCAATAGTCGTGATATCTACAGGGCCTAATTTTGAGATTGCTTTAACACCGAATAGACCCTGATTCTTTCCGGAAAATGTGACATATTTTGTTGAAGGTAAAGATAATGAGATATTACCGGCTTCTACATTTTGTACAATATCATCTTCATGTCCTTTGTATGAAATGCGAATATTATTTTCCCAATCAAAATCACGCTCCGAATCCTGATCCATAGCTACGGTAATTCGGTCTCCTATCTTTCCTTGAATATTTAGATTTTGCTTTTGATCAAATTCTAAATGTGTGTTTTGGGTTTGATTCAAAGTAGAGCGAACCAATTCCTGATCTTGAAAAACCATTTTTCCATTAATATTCACATTACCACTAACCTGAAGTGATGCGCGACCAAGCCTGCCGATATCCATACCTACTACTTCTATCATTTGCCCCCTACGGCTGGTTTTATCATCTTTCGCATCCTTTTGCATCCTTTCCAAAAATGTTTTATGCCAAGCTTGCTGTTGAAACATTTTAAGGTACCATTGTACAGAAGCAGTGAAAGGTATCTGAACTTTTTCTCCATCTACAGTTTCCGAAATAGTAATGACTTGCCAGTCCCAAGATAATTCAATATCTGTTTTCCTGCGAGAGAAAGGAAAGGAAATGATTCCAATCGGTGTGGAGATTGTATCTAAGGGTTGTACTAATGTTTTTAGTCTCCTTGGAAATGGATCAATTACGTAAGGAGATGAGGGTATGTAGGTGGGCAGTAAAATTTGAGAAGGACCATCTATAGCTACGGTATCAATGTCCTGTGCATACAGTATTCCAAGATATAGGAATCCTAGTAAACCAATTTGGAATAACCGGTTTGAAAATTTTTGATATTTTTTTAAAGTGCTCAAGTTCAGTCTTGATTAAACTGATATCGCTTTACTCGATAATATCTCCTTTATCAAAATAAGTTTTTAAAGATTTTTTCATTTTTTCTAGACCCTGAGCTCTATGACTAACCTTGTTCTTTTCAACAGAAGTCATTTCTGCAAATGTTCTTTTTTCATGCTCAGGTACAAAAACAGGATCATAGCCAAAACCTTCCTTTCCAGTTGATCTTTTTGTAATATTTCCTTTTATGACACCTTCTGTCCAGAGTTCCGTATTTCCATCCACAAAAGAAATAATAGTTCTGAAATGCGCAGTTCTTTTTTCCAAAGGTATTTCGCCCAATTCAGTTAATAGTTTTTTTACATTATCTTTAAAAGTTGCTCTCTCACCGGCAAAACGCGCTGAATAAACACCTGGAGCTCCATTTAATGCATCTACCTCCAATCCAGTATCATCAGCCAATGATGGTAGCCCAGTAAAATTATGAACCGTTCTTGCTTTTAAAAATGCGTTTTCAATAAGCGTAGTGCCTGTTTCTTTTATATCACCTATATCCGGAAAATGATCTAGTCCCACAATATTTACATCCAATTCCGCCAAAAGTCGATTCATTTCTTTTCTTTTATAAATATTATGAGTTGCTAAAACTAAAGTTTTCCGACGGGACATGATCAATGAAACACCACCTAAAAATGACGAGAAACCTATAAGTAATGCAGGGATGAAACAAGAGATAGTTCATTCCAAGATTTTTCAATTTGTTTTGATAAAACGCTCCGGTAATTTTGCGCCGCTTTTTTAAAGCGTACCCAACCCTAACGTGGCTCGGTAGCTCAGTTGGTAGAGCAGAGGACTGAAAATCCTTGTGTCGCTGGTTCGATTCCGGCCCGAGCCACTTCTTAATAAAACCGCTACTAAATCGAATTACTGATTTTAAACCGAGTTTCACAAATATTTTATTTTTGTAAAAAAACCAGTATACAATCAACGAAGAATCTCCTACATTTTCTATTATTTATTATGAAAAGATTAATACCACTTCTATTTATTTATTTTTTTGTGAAGGGCGAAATTGTTTATGAATCTGGTAACCTAATTGAGTTTTTTGGTGGTACTGCTCCTGGAAGTACTTATGATAACTGGGTCAGTCACGTAACAGAAGGTATCGCACGTGAAGATTATAACGATTATGGCCCTAATTGGCTGGATGTACAAACCAACGGTTTCGGAAATTATAAACAATTAAATCCAGATTCTCCTATTTTAGATTATTGGGAATCTATTTTTTCTTCATTTATTGTTGGGGATACCACAATAGTTGATTCCCTACTCCAGGATTCTCTGACATCTTTTTATTATGATTTAGTTATTTTTGAAGATACTTCCTTAAACAAAACCTTTCATCTTCTTCGCGAACAAATTGATTCTGTATTTGTTGACACAAACCAAATTCATATTGAAGATGATGATGTAATTGGTGGTTTTCGAAATAGTTGGGGGCTTTACATAATTAACCCTGATGCTAGACGTGAACAGGTGATTATACAAGTGCCTCATCCCTGCGACGATTTTATTGCACCATATGTTGCCATGGACCTTTTTCTTGAAATTGATGCATTTAGTTTTATGATTAATGGTGCAGGACGCGAAGTCGCCTGGACAGAAGAAGGAACATATACAAATAGCAAATCGCTATCGGACCCATCGAGATATAAACATACCCTTTTCCAAAAATTCCATGAGATTGTAACCGAACCGTTGATAAATATCCAACCTCATTGGCCACTTGTATTTGCTATCCATAGTTTTGATAATGCTTCTCACTCGACTAGAAATTCAGTTATTCTGGCTGCAGGAGCATCTAACTTAAATACAAATAAACCTATTCGGGACATTTCGGAAGACCATTTTGATATTATCAATTTTACCGAAGAATATCCTATACCTGCAGGACAATTCTCTAATCCTGAGCCATTACATGTCATACATTATTATGAGGCAAACTATGATTATGAGTTTTTCTATGATAATGGGACAGAACAATTTCCTGTACATGAATCCACCAGTTTAAATGGTATACAAAACGGCTATCAGATGGTTCACCTTCAAGATCTGGTTAGTGGACTTTCCGTTTATGAACCATGGGTGCAAGTGGAGATGGATGAGAAACCAATGCTATTCGATAATAACAATCTATCTGATGAGCTAGTTTACTCTCAAGGTATTTATCCAACGAACGTCCATAACTTCACAATGGTTCGTGATTATTATCAACCCTTCATTCAGGCCGTTGAGCAATATCTTTTACATTGGGAAACGAGCACGGATTTGACACCCCCAGATTCAATAGAGTACTTCATGGCCTACAATATGGAATATGGTAATTTGGTTTATCTCACATGGTCGCCTGCATTTGATACCAATTTTAAGACATATGAAATTCAGTTGGCTGAAGATTCAATAATGTATGATTCTCCAATATTAGATTTATCTGATTATCCATCATTACAATTTATGCGGGATGATGAACAAATTGTGTCCATTTATAATGATAATGATCCTTGGTTATTTAGAATTCGAGCACGTGATTATTTTAATAATGTAGGTCCATGGTCTATAACTGTCCCAAATATACTGCCCGGGCATAGCCCACCTGACACAATATTATTTTTTGATGAAAATACGGAAATTTTGAGCATCTATGATGAAGATATAGACCAAAATGATTATTCAATTGATACATTAATGACGATGCCCGGGTTGAGCCCAACTCTTGCCCTTTACGGCAATACTTGGAAGGTGATACAGATTGAGCCATTTTTTCCAGAGACAACAACTATTCTCCAATTCTTTGCGCAAATTGACAGTATTTCTGAAATCCAGGCCATAGGTTTTTCAGATGGAGAAAAACATCTGCGATATTCTTTGGCAGGGACAGAAACTCTGGACATAGAAAAATGGATTCCTGTTTACCAAGGCTCAGGAATAGAAAATGTATGGCGTTCTTACGAAATTCCCATAGGGACAGATTGGTTAGCATGGTATGATTCTCTATCTCCTATAAATAAAATTGAGTTTATAAATGACCACGGTGACACTGCACATGCTCCAGGGAGTATCCATTACAGTATGATCCTAGATTTATCACCTGATTTACCTATTGCTCCAACTGTTTTAATTGATTATTCAACAGATGACCTAAGGATTGAAAACAACCAGGAAACCATGTCATTTATATTCACATGTACAGTTATTGATTCAGATTCATACAATTTTAAATATCTATGGGAATTTGGTGATGGCGGTACATCTGAAAATAAAAACCCCACGCATGACTATGTTATTGAAGATGACCACGAGTATGCTGTAATTCTTACAGTAGAAGATGAAACAGGATTACAAGGCTGGGCAACAACTGTAATTCAAATCGATGACGGAGAATCTTCTTTTCCTCTTACCATGAATTTTGTTGGTGATATAATGATGGGAAGAAGATTTGAGGATGAAAATGGGATTATAACAAATCAGGGAGTGAATGCTCTTTTTGAACCAACATACGAAATTCTAGGAGCAGCAGCAGATATTACAATAGCAAATCTCGAAATACCTTTATCTGATCAGGGGTCACCTCACCCAACTAAAAGTATTGTCTTTCGCTCTTCTCCATCAAATGTTGGTGGATTGATTTATGGTGGAATTGATGTAGTATCTCTAGCAAATAATCATATTTTGGATTTTATGGAACCTGGTATGATCCAGACACAAAACTTGCTGGATGAAGTAGGAATTCGCCATTCCGGCGCAGGGATGAATAGCTACGAGGCATATTTACCTGCTATTTTGTCTCGCAAAGGTCAGACCATTGCTTTCCTTGCATCTAGTGATAGAACCGGACAATATAACAATTACCAGCCTTATTTAAATGCCGGTGAAAACAAACCCGGCTTTGCTTACATGACGCCCTATTATCTGAAACAACAGATCCAGTCTGTAAGAGATTTTACAGATTTGTTAGTCGTTGAGATGCATGCTGGAAGTGAGTATTCCTATGCTCCAGGTTCTGATTATGATTTCTTTGATTATCCAGGTGGGTTTTCCGCCATGCGTATTAATCCTGCGAGTACAGTAGGCTATGAGCTAGATCCATTGGTTGGTCTGGAAGAAGAAGATTATTCACCGCGGTTGGATAGGCCTCAAATGTGGGATCGTTCCATTCGCCAGTTCGCTATTGACGAAGGTGCAGATGCAGTCATTGTTCATCACCCTCATATCATTCAAGGAGTAGAAGTGTATAAAGGGAAAATAATTGCACATTCACTAGGAAATTTTATTTTTGATCTGAATTATCCTGAAACCTATCCATCTATTATCTTAAATGCTGAAGCGGATGAATCAGGATTCTATTCCTATTCTATTACACCTCTTTATATTGATGATTACTTAACTGTTCCTGCCAAAGGAGAACTTGCTAATTATATTCTGGATTACATTGCTATGCGATCCAGAGAATTGGATACATATGTTCATGTAGATTCTGATAATCATTTAGCAACGGTTATAATGGATTCAACTACTCTTCAGATCCAAATACTGGATTATATAGTGCAATTGAGAGATACAAAACAGTTCCAGTTCAATGAGCAGGCTTACTTTAAATCCGATCCAATTCCAATAGCTGAAGCCGGCAGTATTTCAGAAATAATGAGTGGATATCATCATATCACTCATTATCGATTAGGACGTGAAAAAATTTGGATGAAAAATTTTGAAAATGAAGGTAGTACCCTTTGGAATTTTAACAGTGAAAGTGAATTCATTGATGATTCTGTGTACCGCCGTGGCGGAGAAGCTGCAGTTCAAATCCGGCAAGAAAGTTCATCAGAAAATGTGATTACAAATTTAGAGAACAGAGTTCCTTTTAAAAACGAACTCGAACATACAATTCATGGATTTATAAAAACTCATAATGCGAAAGATGCAACATTACAATTAAGGCTAGCTGAGAGCAGAAGCGATGAGAGTTTGATGACTGTATCATTAGATGATTCTGTTCAAGAAGAGATGGACTGGCACTATTACTGGGGATTGGCACCAACCCATGAAGATGCCAATTTCTTTGATATACGGATGAGTTCCAGTCCGCCCGATTCCGGTCAATCACAAGTCTGGTTTGATGATGTGGGTTTAATTGAATGGGACAGTTTACAATCTTTTACCGATTTACCCATCTCAGTAACACACCCCAATGATTATAATTATATTCAGATTTATTTTACTCAAACACAAATGGGACCTATAAATGTTCAAATAAGGAATGATATCATTGGTGATTTAGGGCCTTTAACGGCCCGACCAAAGGCTGTTAAAACAAATATCACAGTACCAGGAAAATTTCATTTATATGATGAATCAATCGGCCCTGTTGGTAATAGAAATTGGAATTTTATCGATGAAATTGGCGGAAATGGTAGAACACCTGTTTTTTACTGTGAAGAACCGGGAATTTATGAATTATCTCTAACTGTTACCGGTCCAAACGGGACTGAAGACACTGGTTATTTGACAGTTGTTGGCCTGGCAGAAGATGTAGAACAACACAGTATAGGTGACGTCAATGGCGATGGTAGTTTAACTGCAGTTGATGTGATGCTCTGTATCAATTTCCTGTTAAAACTGATTGAACTTGAACCAGAAGAATTTTTGGCAGCAGATGTGGATGGAAATGGAATAATTGAAATTTATGATGCATTACTTATTTCTGATTTATTTAACTAGTTTTTTTCAATTTCACAAAATTTGAATTTCATTCCATGCAATATTTTAAAAAGTCTAGAAACTTCATGGGGGGAATATCCTAGTATCAAGTTGCTCAAAATAGTCCTATTTAAAAACCATCCTTTAAATCTGCAGTAATCATAATCACCTTTATAGATGAATAATATTCTTCATTAAACCAAAGGCTATGGTTTATCTATGTATGATAAAAATTCCATCAACCCAGAGACTACTTTTCTTTTTGTAGTTACCAACCGTTGCCGGTTTACATGTCCATTATCTACCAATACACAATCAATATCCATCGCTTCAGCAACATCACTGTCATGAATTGTATCACCTATCATAACAACCTCACTAGGATCATAATCCAGCTCATTTATCCATTTCAGGCCAAGAGCTTTCTTACCGGTGGCATACTGATTATCAATGCCCATTACTTTTATAAAAAATCTGGATAAATTATGATTCTGAATCCAATCTAATAAAAAATCATTTTTTCCTGCAGACAAAACCGATTGAGTAATTCCGCTTTGTTCTAATTTCTCTAAAACATGAAGAGCATCCTGATGTAAGTCAACTTTGTAAAAATTTTCACCATAATAAGCTACAAATTCATCCCCAGCTACATGGAAAGGTTCTTTTGTAAAATCAAATCCAACACTTTTATAATAATTTTCAACGGGAAAACAAAAAACTGTCTGATACTTTTCTTCTGTTATTATATCAAGGTTTCGCTTTTTCAGCGCGTGATTAATTGCTTCTACACAGAGCCAGCGATCATCTAACAGTGTACCGTTCCAATCCCAAATAATGTGTTTGTATTTCATAAAATAAACAGTGGAAAAGTTCGGGCAGTTCAATTAAAAAAAGGATAATTTTTCTTCCTTATGGAAACAAATTTTATTCAGTCACTTGCCGTAAAACTTAATCAGCCATTACCAGGGGAAAATGCACAGAAACATATGAGGGTTACGTCGCAAATCCCATTTCCAGAAATAGATCTACAAAAAAAAGGAATCCCCGCATCCGTATTAATTCTATTATTCCTTAAAAACAATGATTGGTATTTTTTTCTAACAAAGCGTACAGAAACAGTTGACCATCATAAGGGACAAATATCTTTGCCAGGTGGCGTGGTAAATGATGGCGAATCCTTACAAAATGCTGCTTTGCGTGAAACGCAGGAAGAAATTGGAGTTGATCCAAAGGTTATTCATCTTATAGGTGAGTTATCTTCTTTTTATATTACAGTATCAGGATTTGAATTATTTCCTTTCATCGGATGGACTAAATCAGAACCGAAAACATCGATTCACGATAAGGAAGTTGAAAAAATTTTCTCTGTGTCCATTAAAGATTTTATGAATAAACAGAATCAAAAAAGTAAAAAGACTACTCTTCGTGGAATCCCCGTAAATATTCCATATTTTGACCTAGGTGGTGAAATGGTCTGGGGTGCCACTTCCATGATTTTAGCAGAGTTCAAACAAATTTTGGAAGAAATACAATGAACTTGGGACAATGGTTAAACTCTCTAAGTGCCATTGACCACGGGATTTTATTAACAATATTTTTAGTGGGAATTTATTTCAGCAAAGCAACTCTTGATGGACTGATTGAATTTTACGACAAAAAGAAAAAATTCAGCAAGTTCAGGATACAATTCCGAGTAACGCCTGCGGCACTTATTTCAATAGGCTTGATTTATAGTTTAATTCTTTACCAGATTTTGAGTGCCATGTTCAGCTTCATTCCCTGAATTTATTTTTTCTTACGCTCTCTTGCCATATTCATGGCTTTCCAGGCCAGATTGGGCATTTTTTCTAGTCCGTTAAATTGCCCAGCGCCTTTCAGCCATTCTCCACCATCCATGGTTACCACTTCACCATTCATGTATCCGCTTTCATCCGCCATCATATACGCTACAAGATTAGCAAGTTCCTCGTGTTCACCGAACCGTTTTAAAGGTATACGTTCTTTCATCTTTTTCTGAATTTTCATTCCAGGAGGCACCAACCGTTTCCAGGCACCTTTTGTAGGAAAAGGACCTGGGGCAATAGCATTGGTTCGAATATGATATTTAGCCCACTCTACAGCTAGAGATCGTGTCAAAGCTAATACTCCGGCTTTGGCGCAGGCAGAAGGGACCACCCAACCAGAACCTGTGAAGGCATAAGTTGTAATTATATTCAGGATTGTTCCTCCATTGTTCTCACGCATGACTTTACCTACTGCCTGAGTGCAATTAAATGTCCCGACTAAAACAATATCAATAATAGTACGAAACGCATTCTCTGATAAATTTTCTGTAGGAGAAATAAAATTCCCAGCGGCATTATTTAAAAGGCCATTAATTTTCCCAAACTTTTTTTTAGTCTGTGTCACTATTTCTTCTACTTGATCAGAATGCCGAATATCTGCAGCAACTGTTAATACATCAGCCCCAGTTAAGTTATTGATTTCATGGGCAGCTTCTTCCAACACATCCTTTTTTCTGCTAGTCAATACCAGATTGGATCCCAAAGTACCAAATTTAGTAGCCATGGATTTTCCTAATCCGGTACCGCCACCAGTAACAATGATAGTTTTTCCTGCTAACAGATCATTTTTAAACATATGGTGGTCTTCCCGGTTCTTAATGCTACTTATTTCAACATCTAAATTCAAATAGCTCTATTATATCTTACATTAACTTCTTTCACTCAATCAACCTGTAATCATTGTAATGCCACAACCGATTACAAAAATATAGTGGCGATCATAAATCTAATACATCTTTCTGATTTAGGCTAATCACCCAAGATTTTATCTACTTTTTCTTCTAACTTTTTTTCAACAATTATTTTTGTGGACTCCTTAGCCTCTTCCAATGATTCTGATGCTGCTTCTTTCACTTTATCCACACTTTTAGTCACTGACTCCTTAAGTTCATCCACTGTCTTGGGTACCTCCTCTCCCATATAATTCAGGTAAATGGCGTAGATTACAAGGATGATACCAATTATAAAAATAAGTTTTATTATTTTTTTAATAATAGCATAAACCAGTATAATTGCTAGTACACACACAATAGCAATATATACAGGATTAGAAAAAATAGTATCAATCATATTTTCCATGGCAAAATCTAATTAATTTTTAACATGCAAAGGGTTATGATCATTTTTACTCTTTCAATACTTTTTGGTCAGTCAAAATATCCTGCTGATTCTTTACTGGTATCTCCTGAAATCCCTATTATACATAAGATAGGACTTATACCAATAGCTGGCTGGCAACGTATTTCATACAATACAAAACTGCTTAATTGCCAATTTCACCCAAGTTGTTCAAATTATGGTGCTTTAGCAGTGAAAGAGTTTGGTGTGATTCGCGGAGGTGCCATGGCTAGTGAGAGAATTGTTCGGTGTAATCCATTTGCCCTTGATTATCAATTAAAATATAGGCGGGGATTCAATCAAAAAGATGGACGATTAGAAGACCCATTAATTCAAATAAAAATGGTGGAACCAAAAAAATCACCTATCCTAGCTGCAATATTTTCAGCTGTGCTCCCAGGTTCTGGCCGAATCTATGCTGGACGTACATTAGATGGGATTATGGGTAGTTGGGTTACATTTATCATTGGAAATACTGCATACCTGGCCACTAAAAACAAAAGAACACTTATAGCACCACTTTATACAAGTATTTTCTTTTTTGTATATTTTGGAGAAATCTATGGAGGCTGGCGAGCGGCAAAATATAATGAACTTTCTAAAAATAAAATTGATGAGAACTCTTTTTGAATGCTAAAGCCAAGATGTAAAATTTAATACTTCTAATTTAATAAATATGCCACCGTAGCTCAGTTGGTAGAGCATTTCATTCGTAATGAAGAGGTCGGAGGTTCGAATCCTCTCGGTGGCTCTTTAGTATTCTTCTACTTCAAGTAGGTCAACTTCAAAAATTAAAGTTGCTCCCGGTGGAATTAAAGCTCCTGCACCTCGGTCTCCATATCCCAATTCAGAAGGAATGATTAATTTTCGTTTTCCGCCAACTTTCATACTTTTAACTCCCAAATCCCAGCCTTTGATCACAGAACCCACTCCCAAAGTAAAAGTAAAAGGCTCTCTACCCGGTTTCAAGGATGAATCAAATACAGTTCCATCTTCTAATGTACCAGTATAATTCACAACAACCTTATTAAAATCTTTTGCTTCGGCTCCATCACCGATGACTATATCTTCGATCTTTAATCCATTTTCCATTGTATTTACCTGTCCTTTTTGGCAACCAGAGAACAGTAATAAAAGCCCGATTGCAATAAGTTTATTAATAATTTTCATAGTATGTTGATTCCTCACCTTGTAAAAAAAGGGTGGTAAATTTACTGTACTATGAATTCCACCCAAATGTTATTCGATACACATTTACCGCCTTTAGCTGAGCGGATGCGACCAAAATGCTTTGAAGAATTTTTTGGCCAAAATCATCTGATGGGTGAGGGGAAAATTCTTCATCGCCTTATTAATAATTCGTCCATCTTTTCAATGGTCTTTTGGGGTCCGCCGGGAACAGGAAAAACTACATTGGCCAGAATGATCGCAGAGTCGTCCGATGCAGAGATTCGAGAATTGTCTGCTATTTCCAGCGGTGTAAAAGAATTAAGGGAAGTAATCAAATTTGGAAAGAATAATCGTGAACTGGGTAATCAAACAATTCTATTTATTGATGAGATTCACCGCTTCAGTAAAAGCCAGCAGGATGCACTCCTCCATGCAGTGGAAGATGGCACCATTATTTTAATCGGGGCGACCACAGAAAATCCATCTTTTGAAGTTATTTCTCCTCTTTTATCCCGTTGTCGTATTCTTACTTTAAAGCCATTAGGGATAAATCAATTAACTAATATTTTTCATACTGTTTTTAAAAATGATGTAGTTCTGTCTAAAGGAATTATTTTAATTAATGAAGCTGAACAAGATATATTAATCCAATCTGCCAGTGGTGATGCACGGAAAATGCTCAATACTTTGGAAGTGGCGGTGAATCTTATTGGCGGAAAAGGACACATCACGAAAGCAATATTGGATGAAGCGATTCAATCCAAAACATTAATTTATGATAAGCAGGGAGAATATCATTACGATACGATCAGTGCTTTTATCAAATCAGTACGAGGATCCGATCCAGATGCTGCCCTTTATTGGCTAGCTGTCATGTTGGAAGGAGGAGAAAAACCGGAATTTATCGCACGGAGACTGATTATTCTCGCATCGGAAGATATTGGGAATGCAGATCCAAACGGGCTTACGCTGGCCACTTCCGGATTCCAGGCAGTCCATATGATTGGTATGCCGGAAGCATCTCTGGTCCTGGCACAAGTCACAACTTACCTCGCCAGTACACTAAAATCAAATGCCAGCTATTCAGGTATTAAAGCCGCTACCAATGCGATAAAAGAGTCGGGAACTCCTTCGGTGCCTCTGCATTTGAGAAATGCACCGACAGACTTAATGAAAGATATGGATTACGGTAAAGATTATCAATATCCGCATGAGCACTCAGATCATTTTTTGGATGTGAATTATTTTCCTGAAGGCAAGCAGCAGACATTCTATAAACCAACAACCCAAGGCCAGGAAGAGTGGATTCAAAAACGTCTGAAATCACTATGGAAGGATCGTTATCATAAAGAATGAAAAAACTTCTTTTCATATTTTTATTTTCTTCATTCCTGTTCCCCGATAACAGGCTTCGTCTTAAAAAAGCTAACATGCTGGAAAACAAGACAATAAATGGAAAGTCTGTAAAATTTATTTCTGGTGATATAATCTTTACAAAAGGTACTCTTACGCTAAATTGTCAAGAAGGACGGCATTACGAAAGGGAAGAACTTGCTATTTTATATCGTCAGGTAATTGCACTGCAGGAAGGTCGTACCCTTACCTGCGACACATTGAAATTCTATTCTGATGAAGATAAGATAATCAGTATTGGAATTCCCCATGTCTGGGACCAAGATTATGATCTAAAAGCAGATTCCTTAACTGTGTTTACAGAAATAGATAGTGGTGTTGCTTTGGGAAATGTTATTCTTGTCCAAAAAGGGCAAATAATTTCCGCTGATCGGATTGAATATCAAAAAGACCCTATGGTAGATGGGGTTTCCTACATAGCTTATGGAAATGTGACTATCAAAGATTCATCTCGAATTGCAACCTGTGGCAAAGCAAAGTATGACCGTACCAATGAGAACACCACCTTGGAGATTGAACCTGAAATAACCGATAACGGTCGTATACTTTCTGGTGAAAAAATTCTATTAACATATAAGGAAGAAGAATTAGAAAAACTATATATACCTAAAAAAGCCTTCGCCCTTACACCCGTAAGTGGCTATAAACAGTCTAAATTTGATTCGTTGGCATTTGGAGACTCATTACAGTTTCATGATAAAATGGAAGGCTCCCAGTTAACCGGTCATTTCATTGATGGGGCATTAGATTCTCTACGTATTGAAGGAATGGCAAAAACTATGTATCATGTTTTTGACGATTCTGTTTATCAAGGAAAAAACATTGCCTCCGGTGATACCATCACTATGGCTTTTTTAGAGGATGAACTGGATCTGTTACGTATCATTGGCGGATCAGAAGGAAAATATGTCCCCGATTCAATCGCCAGCGATGTAGATATGCCTATAGTTTATTCTGCTGATGAAATTAAATATAGAATGAAAGATGAAGAGTCTGACTTTAATGGGAAAGCAAACATAAAACACGATGCTACAAATCTTGAAGCAGGATTTATAACGGTGAATTGGAAAACCCAATTACTGAATGCCATTCCGAAACTTGAATCAGATTCATTGTCAGAGCCCTTAAAACCCATCATCAAAGAAAAAGGGAAAGATCCGATGACCGGGGATGCCATGACTTATAATCTTGGAACAAAAAAAGGAAAAGTCACTAAAGGGCATACAAAAGCCGATGACGGTTATTATTCCGGGCAACAGATTAATAATGAAACCCATAAGATTTTCTTCATTGAAAGTTCAACCTATACAACCTGTGATCTGGATACAGCACATTTTCATTTCGAATCTGAAAAAATGAAAATTATTCAGAATGATATCGTTATTGCACGTCCGATTATATTGCATCTAGGGCAGATTCCTATTTTTGGAATTCCATTAGGGATATTTCCCCACAAAGGTGGGCAACGACACTCAGGGTGGATTATGCCTTCTTACGGAGATACAAAAAATCGAGGACAATATCTTCAGGGTCTGGGGTTTTATTGGGCTCCAAGTGAGTATTGGGATTCAAAATTAACCTTGGATTTTAGTGACAGGCAAGGAGCGATTTTCAAAACAAGAAATGTCTATCGAATACGCTACAAGTTCAATGGAAGTTTTAATCTTCGTAATCAGCAATATTTAAATCAATCGAGTAATATTGCTGATATCACTGACGCACGGAAAACCAGTACAAATATTAAATGGACACACAGCCAAAAACTTCGGAACCACCAGAGTTTTAATGCGAATGTGACATATTCCAGTAGCGGTGATTATGATTTCAGTAAAAAATATGGGCAAACAGAGGCAGATAGAATGAATCAGAAGGCTATTTCTAATATGTCCTATTCTAAACGATGGCCAAAACATAAGAATTCACTCAGTGTCAGTTATTATTCGAATAGAGATTTACTGATTGATGATAAGATTAACCCAGATAGCCCCTATTTTGTTGAGCCTACTAAAACTGGAACGCAATTAAACAGGCTAAACCGTACATTCCCAAAACTTTCATTCCGGCGCGGTCAAAGTAATTTTTTTCCAACAACAGCAAAAGAAAAAAAATGGTATAATACTATCACCTGGAATTATGGCCTCAATTATAGTAGTAAAGATCGAGACTTTTATGAATCAGTTTTTAAGGATAGTCTAGAATCATTTGGCTGGAATGATGAATTTGAAAATGAACAAAACAGAGGATGGGTTCATACATCATCAATCAATGCTCCCCATAAAATATTCAAATATATTGCTATAAATCCCAGAATGAGTTTGAAATCAGTCTGGGTGGATAAATCCTATGATGGTATTTGGAATGATTCGACAAATACATTTGATAAATCTCTTAAAGAAGAGTACGAATTTCGGACCACTGGCTCTTTTTCCATGAACACAAATACGCAGATTTACGGTCTGTTCCCCATCCCTTTAGGTCCGATTAGAGCAATACGACATGTAATGTCGCCTTCAATCGGTTATTCTTGGACACCGGATTTTTCCAAGCCATTTTTTGGGAGAGACTTGGGCTATATTATTACTCATATAGATGATAACGGGAAGGAATATTTCCACGATAGATTTGCAGGAACGTTGGCTGGAGGAACGCCAAGGACTGAAAGAAAATCCATGAATTTCAGTTTAAATAATGTATTTCAAGCCAAAGTAAATAGAGGCGATGATGAGAAAAAAATTGACCTGTTAACTTGGCGGATGAGCAGCAGTTATAATTTTGCAGCAGATTCCATGAATTTTTCAAATATTCGTTCAACAATGCGTTCAAAAATTGCCGGGAAATTGAACCTAGACTTAAATATGACCCATGATTTTTACCAATATAATACAGACCAGAGAAGACGAATTTCTGATTTTAACCGGAATGAAAATAATTTTATCAGTCCGAGGCTTACATCAGCCAGGCTTTCAACAGGTTTTCGTTTTTCTGGGAAGAGATGGACTGATATCATGGGTAAGGAAGTTGAAGATGATACAACGTCAATTGATGAAGATTTATCAGGACCAGGTTTGACCAATCCACAAAAAGAAACCCGGAACACATTAAATAATAAGGAGCTTTGGCGAACCAATGTTAGTTTGAGTTATTCTTATACTGCAACCAACCCTGATGACCCACGTAAAACGTTTTGGGCAAATACGAATACTTCCATTAATCTGACAAAGAAATGGCGCATGTCTTACAGGGCAAGATTTGATTTAATTCAAAGAGATTTAGTAAATCACTCCTTCAATATCCATCGTGATCTACATTGTTGGGAATTATCCTTGGGCTGGACACCAACCGGTATAGGTCAAGGAGTTAATTTTAAACTGAATGTAAAATCGCCAACACTGAAAGATATAAAAATTGAGAAAAAATCAGGTGTTTTTTCCGGTCCAAGACTCTAGGATAGAAAATATATTTTTACAGAATATGATCATACCAAAAATAAATGAATATAAATCTTCAATTGAACTAACCCAATCAAATATGGAAATTCAAGTCATAAATAGGAACAAATCATGATCTGTCCCAAATGCTATGCCGAATATTTAGATCACATTCAGGAATGTGGTGATTGTAAAGTTCCTCTTGTAGATGCATGTTTGATTGATCTGCCTATTCCAGAAATGACATGGAAATCACTACCGCCATTTCAGGGAAAAGTTTATGCAAATATGGCTGCAGAAATTTTAGATGAAAACAATATTCCAAATTATTTAAAAATGGATTGGGCAACTTCTGCATTTAATATTAATGGAGCAAATATTCCTGGAGAAGTAGTCCGAATCTTTGTACCTGAAACATCTATGGAAAAAGCATCTGATCTTGTTTTAAGTATCATTGGAGAATCAAATTGAATATCATTCGCACGATTAAAGGCACTCATGATATTTTGCCTGCAGATTCAAAAAATTGGCAAAATCTAGAAAATATTGTGAATGAAGTATGTGGTAGATTTGGCTATGAAGAAATTAGGACTCCTATCTTTGAGGAAACTCGCCTTTTCTCGAGAAGTGTTGGTGAGAATACTGATATTGTTTCAAAAGAAATGTACAGTTGGGAAGACCGAGATGGAATGTCACTCACCCTCCGCCCTGAGCTGACTGCATCTGTTGTCCGATCGTTTATCCAACATAATCTAGGTACGCAGGCTCCTATACAAAGGTTATACTATATGGGACCGTTATTCCGTAGGGAACGCCCACAAAAAGGCAGGCAACGACAATTTCATCAGTTTGGCGTAGAAGCATTTGGATCAAAATACCCGGAGCAGGATGCAGAGATTATTGCTATTGCCTGGCAAATTTTAGAAGAATGCGGGCTCAGTAATAAATCCACGCTTCATTTAAATAGTATTGGGTCTACAGAATGCCGACTGGATTTCAGAGATGCTCTGCGTGATTGTATTCGCCCCAATCTGAATCAATTCTCAGAAACGAGCCAAAAACGGTTTGAAACCAATCCGCTTCGCATACTGGATTCAAAGGCAGATTTTGAACAGAAATTATTAGAAAATGCTCCGAAGATTTCTGACTTTTTTACAGAGAATGATAAAATAGACTTTGATAAATTACAGTCTTATTTGACAGCCATGGGTATTCCATTTTCCTTGGATGAGAAATTAGTCCGGGGGCTCGATTATTATTCCAGGACTGTTTTTGAATTCAGATCAACTGCTCTAGGCGCTCAGGATGCTTTACTTGGTGGAGGACGTTATGACGGACTCGTTAAGACATTAGGTGGAAAGCCAACTCCAGGAATTGGTTTTGCTGCAGGTATGGAAAGATTTTTATTGGGTATGAATGAACAGAAAAAGGATTCTAAAACTGATATTTATTTTGTTTGTCTAGATGAATCTGTCCTTTCTACATGTCTTTCTCTATCAAATCAGATAAGGCGAGCTGGTTATTCTGTGATGACAGATCCTAGCCGAAGAAGTATGAAAGCACAGATGCGAGAAGCTAATAAAATGAATGCGAAATATGCAATCATCCTGGGGCAAAAAGAGTTAGAAGATAAAACTGTTGTTTTCAAGGATCTTGCAAAAGGAGATCAGGAAAGTATTCTACAATCTGGTTTGATAAAAAAAATAGAAGGTTTGACAAAATAAATTTTTCCACATTATATTACATACGCGTACATGAAAAACAAATTTTTATAGCGATAAACAGGATTTCCATTCTATGAGCCAAAAACAACTATTGATTGTTGAATCACCCACTAAAGTGAAAACTATACAACAGTATTTAGGGGATGATTATGAAGTTATCTCCTGCGTTGGGCATGTGAAAGATCTCCCTTCAAATGAATTAGGAATTGATATTGATAATGATTTCAAGATAACACTTGAACCGTTGCAAGACAAAGAAAAGTTTTTGAAAGAATTGCATAAAAGATCAAAAATAGCTGAGAAAGTATTAATTGCAACCGACCCTGACCGTGAAGGTGAAGCCATTGCTGCCCATCTTGCAAGTGAAGTTCCAGATGATAAATTGCAGCGTGTACAATTTACTGAGATTACCAATGCTGGTATCAAAGAAGGTCTGACAAACATAAGAGAGATTGATCAAAACCTTGTTGACGCCCAAATTGCCAGGCGCGTAATTGACCGTCTAGTAGGTTATAAGGTATCCCCGGTTTTATGGGCAACTCTCCAAAGTAATATGAAATTTGTCAAATCAACTCTGTCTGCAGGCAGAGTTCAATCTGCAGCGGTGAAGATAATTGTAGACAGAGATCGGTTACGGGTTAAATATAAATGGACAACTTATTTTGATTTAAAAGCTGAACTTCAAAAACATGGAGATGAACAATCATTTAATGCAACTCTAGTCAAACTGGATGACAAGAAAATTGCTTCCAGTAACGATTTTGATTCTGAAACTGGAAAATTAAAAAATGAGGATGTTCTCATTTTAACTGAATCTCAAGCGGAAGCTTTAGTGAAAGAATTAGAAAAAGGAGATTGGACTGTAAAAAAAGTTGAAGAGAAACCAAAAATATCAAATCCAAAACCGCCATTTACTACATCAACACTACAACAGGAGGCAGTACGTAAACTGAGAAGTTCAGCCCGCCAAACGATGCGCACAGCACAACAATTATATGAAAATGGGTTTATTACATATATGCGTACAGATTCTACCCATTTATCAGAAGAAGCCATTATAGGTTCAAGACAAATTATCCAAAATCTATATGGAGATGATTACTTGCCTAGCACAGCTAACCATTATTCTAAAAAAGTGAAAAATGCACAGGAAGCTCATGAGGCTATTCGCCCAGCACATAGGCGATTTCGAACTGTGGAGGAAGTCCAAAATATATTAGGGGATGACGCGGCCAGACTTTATGATATGATCTGGAAACGTACAGTTGCCAGCCAAATGAAATCAGCAAAATTGAAACAGACCAAGATAACTATTAAAAATCAATTATCAGAATTTCGTGCCAACGGACAAGTAATACTTTTTCCAGGGTATATGCGGGTATATGTGGAAGGTCGTGATAATCCTGATAAAGATTTAGCTAATAAAGAAAGGATATTACCGAACCTGCAAGTTGATGAAGTACTAATATCTAAAAACCTCGAGGAAAACTCTCATACAACCAAGCCACCTGCACGTTTTACGGAAGCATCTTTAGTAAAAGCATTGGAGGACAATGGTATTGGGCGACCTTCAACCTATGCATCGATTATTTCTACTATTGTGCGTCGAGACTATGTAGATAGATCAGGTGGAAAACTATCACCAACATTTCTTGGTTTAGCTGTAACACAATTGCTGGAAAACCATTTTACAAATCTAGTTAGTCGGGCATTTACTGCCAAAATGGAGGATGGATTAGATGAGGTTTCTAGAGGTGAATTAGGGAAAATACCATTTATGACAAATTTTTATTTTGGCGGCGGTCGATTTACAGGACTGGAAAAAATGTTGGATGAAAAAGTAGATATTCCTGCTGCCTGTACCATTGAAATCCCTGAAAAGATCACTGGGAATACCGAAGGGAGAATTGGTCGGTATGGGCCATACCTCCGTCGAGGTGAAGATACTCGATCTATCCCTGAAAAAATTTATTTTGGGGATTTAACACTAGAAGCAATTGAAGAAATCTTCAGCGAAGAAGCAAAAGAGGAAGAATCACTTGGAAACGATCCTGACACCGGCGAACCTGTTATGATAAAAAAAGGACCTTACGGTCATTACATACAGCTGGGTGAAACAACAACTCGAAAAGGTATCCCAAAAGGATTTCCATTAGACGATGTAGGTCTGGAATACGCATTAAAGCTTCTCGCACTTCCTCGAGAAGTCGGCACCCACCCTGAAACAAGTGAAACCATAATTGCAGATTATGGACGCTTTGGACCCTATATAAAATGTGGTAATCAAAATGCCAGTTTGCGCGGACTGGAAACACCTTTAGACATAACCGTTGAAAAAGCTTTAGAGCTTTTGGCAAATCGAAATAAACGAAGTTCTGAATTGCGCATGGTTGGGGAACATCCTGAAACTGGTGAAAAAATCACAGTTAAAGATGGCAGATTCGGCCCTTACATAACAGATGGCAAAGTAAATGCAGCTCTTAAAGGAGATTTAACACCGGAAGCTATCACTCTAGAACAGTCAATAGAACTTATAAATCAACGACGACTTAATCCTCCGAAAAAAAGAAAAAGAAGAAAAATAAAAAAGAAGAAATGACATATTCCAAAAGTCAGAAAATTCTCTTTTATTCATTAATATTTCTTATCTCTATTTTAAAAGGCAATCCTAATTTAGCTCAGGAAATAAAACAAAGCCTAGTATCTCCCTGTTGCTGGGCTGGAACTATTTATGACTTAGACCATAATCCAGAAATAGAAGAACAAATAGAAAAATTTGTTTCTCAGGGTAAAACTAAGGATGAAATTCTGGGTTATTATGTTGGCTTGTATGGAGAAAGAATTTTAGCCATCCCTATAGCAGAAGGTTTTAACTTAATGGCTTGGGGTGCACCAGTGATTGCAGGGATTATAGGAATTGTTATTTTTATTGTCTATATAAGGACTCCCAAGGAAATTGAAACAGGAGTAATTTACAAATCATCAAAAATACCATTCGATGATGAAATAGAATCCGAATTGAGTAAAATGGATTAAAATTATTTCTTATTATGGATAAAACTATCGAAAAAATTGTCTCCCTTTGCAAACGAAGAGGATTTATTTTTCAATCATCTGATATCTACGGCGGTTTTTCTGCTGTTTATGACTATGGCCCTCTTGGAATTGAACTAAAAAATAATATTTCACAAACCTGGTGGAAAGAAATGACCCAGGCTCATGAGAATATTGTCGGGATAGATAGCGGCATATTAATGCATCCGAAAATTTGGGAAGCATCTGGCCATGTTGGAGCTTTTAATGACCCATTAGTTGATTGTAAAAAGTGTAATGCCCGCTATCGTGCAGATGAATTATCTGAAAACTACAATTCTATTAACTGGTCAGAAATACGATGTCTGAATTGCGGTACTACTGGGAACATGACTGAACCGCGCCAATTCAATCTAATGTTTAAAACACATGTGGGGCCGGTGGAAGAGACAGGGACTGAAGCTTACCTTCGTCCAGAAACAGCACAGGGAATTTATGTAAACTATCAGCTTGTTCAAGGTGCCATGCGCATGAAAGTCCCTTTTGGGATAGCCCAAATTGGAAAAGCATTTCGAAATGAGATTATCGCTAGAAATTTCATCTTTCGAACAAGGGAATTTGAACAAATGGAAATGCAATATTTTGTAAAACCAGGAACTGATGATGATATTTTGCGGAAGTGGAAAAAGAAACGGTTCAATTTTTATATAGATAAGTTAGGCATTACTGAATCCAAACTGCGATTTCATGAACATGGTGAAAATGAATTAGCCCATTATGCCAAAGAAGCATGGGATATTGAATATGAATTCCCATTTGGTTGGTCAGAAATAGAAGGGATTCATAATAGGACAGAGTTTGATTTGAAACGCCATGAAGAATTTTCTGGGAAAAATTTGACATATTTTGATCAGCCAAATAATGAAAGATTCCTTCCATATATCATAGAAACATCAGCCGGTCTGAACCGTAATCTTTTAACTGTTCTGGCTGATGCCTATTGGGAAGATAATGAAAATAATCGAATTGTAATGAAATTCCATCCAAAAATTTCACCTGTAAAAGCAGTAGTTTGTCCGTTAACTAAAAAAGATGGATTACCTGAACTGGCAAGAAAGATCATGGATATTTTAAAGCCTCATTTCAAAGTTTTGTATGATCAGCAGGGATCAATTGGGAAGCGCTACTATAGGCAGGATGAAGCAGGTACACCTTTTGGTATAACAGTGGACCACCAATCATTGGATGACAATTCTGTTACTTTGCGTAATCGTGATACAATGGTACAGGATAGAATTTCAGTGGATTTACTATTATCAGCAATACATGATAAAATGTGATTCTACTCTCCAATAGAAATTTTTATTTTTTATATCCATTTGAAACCAATAATTAAATAATGAAAAGATTTTTACGTATATCATACCTAATACTTTCCTTACAATTATTATTTGCTGCTAGTTCTGATCCTGTATTTGGAAAAAACGGCATGGTAGTTTCTACTAGTCGGCAAGCATCTGAAGCGGGGATTGAAATCCTGAAAAAGGGTGGTAATGCTGTGGATGCTGCCGTGGCAGTTGGGTTTGCCCTTGCAGTAACATCCTCTGGTAATGGAAATATCGGTGGTGGCGGGTTCATGGTCGGCGCTATGGTAAATGGTTCAAATTTTACTATTGATCACCGTGAGAAAGCACCTGCTTCAGCGCATCGAAATATGTTTATTAATGATAGCGGAAATGTAATTCCAGAGATGTCATTATCTTCAAGATCAGCCAGCGGTGTTCCTGGAACAGTGGATGGTCTGATTAAAGCATTAGTAGATCATGGCTCTGGAAAAATTAGTTTGAGACAGGCATTGGCACCTGCAATCAAATTAGCAGAAAAAGGATTTCTTCTTTCTCATTATGAGGCACAACGGTTTAATTATTATAAAGAATTCTTTAAGAAAAATAAAGCAGCGGCAGCAATATTTAACAGAAAGGACGGAATCCCATGGGAAAAAGGACATAAGTTTATTCAATCTGATTTAGCAAAAACACTGAAAAGAATAGCAAAACATGGACGTGATGGATTTTACACTGGACATATTGCTGATCTTATTGTCGCTGAAATGAAAAGGGGTAACGGATTAATAAACCATGAGGATCTTAAAAATTATTCTTCAGTTTATAGGGATCCAGTTTCGGGAATTTATAAAGGTTATGAATTACTCTCTATGGGGCCACCTAGTTCTGGCGGTACATTGCTCATAAATATGCTAAATATGCTAGAATATTTTCCGTTGGATTCTAGCGGATGGAATTCATCAGATTATGTTCATCTTCTTACAGAAGTGGAGCGACGTGCTTATGCGGACCGTGCTGAGCATATGGGTGACCCTGACTTTTGGAATGTCCCTGTTGAAATGCTTATATCTAAAGATTATGCAGCCAACCGCATTTCGGATATAGATTTAAAAAATGCAACACCTAGTGAGTCTATTCTTGCAGGTAAAACTTCTGATTATGAGTCAAGAGAAACCACGCATTATTCAGTAGTAGACAAGTGGGGCAATGCCGTGAGTGTGACAACAACAATCAATTTAAGTTACGGCAGTGGGCATTTAGTTAAAGGGGCTGGGTTTTTTCTTAATAATGAAATGGATGATTTTTCATCAAAGCCTGGAGTGCCTAATGCTTTTGGTTTAGTTGGGAACGAAGCCAACGCAATCCAAGAGGGGAAGCGGCCTTTGTCCTCTATGACACCCACTATTGTCTTAAAAGAGAATAAACCATTTATTATTATTGGCTCTCCGGGAGGATCCACAATTATAACAACAACGATGCAGGTTATATTAAATATTATTGAATATGAAATGGATATTAAAGAAGCGGTAGATTCACCTCGGTTTCATTCTCAGTGGTTTCCGGATGTGATAATGACAGAACCCAGAGGACTTGCAAAAGACGTTGTTAATAATCTTAAAGCTAGGGGACATAATTTGATACCGTATAAATGGGGATATATCGGAGAAGCAAATGGGATAATGATTACTGAACATGGTTATTACGGCGGCGGTGACAACCGAGGAGAGACTTCAGCAGTCGGCTATTAATTTAAATTTCCCAATAAATCTTCTATAAGGTTAAGATATACAGATGGCCCAACAAGTAGGGCTCTCTCATCCATTGTAAAGTGAGAACAATGATGTGGTGTCTCAAATAATTTTTTTTCATTAGGAGCTGAACCAACAAAGAAAAAACATCCGGGGATTTGCTGTAAATAATAAGCAAAATCTTCTCCACCCATAGATAAATAAGGCATCCCTGCTTTTTCACCCACAACCTTTTCAGCCGCTTTTAATACATTTTTTGCAGGTAATTCATGATTAATGGTTGGTGGATAACCATCTTCATAATGCAATAAAATTTCAGCACCAAACATATTTTCCACACCTGTAATGATGTCTACCATCCTTGATTTAATCAATTGTCTATACTCTTCTTTATAGGCACGCACTGTTCCAGATAGTTTCACTTCATCAGAAATAATATTAAAATTATGTCCACCTTTTATCTCTCCAACAGTAATAACTGCACTTTCAAGAGGGTTAGTATTTCTACTGATAATTGTTTGGAATGCTTGTATCAAATGAGAGGCTACAATAATTGTATCTACGGTACCCTGCGGTGCTGCGCCATGACCACCAATTCCTTTTATGGTAATATCAAACATATCCGCTGCAGCTAGAACAGGACCTTCTTTTACGCCAACTTCGCCTACAGGCTGGTAATTCCAAATATGGATTCCATAAATCTCATCAACACTATCTAGGCATCCATCATTGATCATATACCTTGCCCCTCCTGCACCTTCTTCGGCAGGTTGAAAAATAAATCTTACTTTCCCTTTTAACTCATTTTGTGATTGAGATAATATTTGTGCTGCTCCCAGTAGCATTGCCATATGTCCATCATGCCCGCAGGCATGCATAACACCATCATTTTTCGATGCAAATTCTAACCCACTTGTTTCTTGTATTGGAAGTGCATCCATATCTGCTCGAAGTGCAATAGTAGGGCCATCTCCAAAATCAATATCTGCGGTAACACCAGTTTTACCAATATTCATTTTTGGGGAAAGTCCAAACGATTTTAAAAGTTCACCAATAACTTTTGATGTGCGATGCTCTTCAAACCCTAACTCTGGATAACGATGAAAATCTCTCCTCCAACTAATAATGTTAGATTCAATATCTTTTATTTCTGATCTTATATTCATTTTAAATTTTGTTTATTGGTTCATAGTTACTAATTGACCACAACCTGCTTCAATTTCTGTACCCTTACTCCAACGAATTGTTACAGAAAAATTTGCATTTTTTAAAGGACTCAGAAAAGCTTCAATTGCTTTATCTTCAGGTCGTTGATATTGCCCACCAATCTCATTGTATGGGATTACATTTAATTTACAATGCATTGAATTTAATAAATGTTTTAATCTTTCAGCATCCCTTGGTTTATCATTTACACCAGCCATTAGAACATACTCAAACGTAATTCTGTTTCTAGATTTAAATGCATATTCTTTTGATGCTTTGATTAAATCTTTAAAAGAATGAGTCTTTGTAACTGGCATCGTTTTAAACCTTTGTGCACTATTCGAGCCGTTTAGACTTACGGCCAATTTATAAGGGAGATTTTCTTCTGTAAATTGCCGGATTTTTGGGATAATCCCCGCAGTTGATAAAGTGATTCGCCCTGCACCCATATTGATACCTTTGGGATTGTGTAGCAAATTCGCAGCAGTAATTGAATTCCTATAATTTAGAAAGGGTTCACCCATACCCATAAAAACTACATTGGTAATTTTTTCTGAAATTATTTTCTGTAATTGCAAAAATTGATCTACAATTTCTCCGGCAGTGAGATTTTTTTTAAAGCCCATTTTTGCAGTTGCACAAAAATTGCAATCTACGGCACAACCAACTTGTGTTGATACACATACTGTTATTCTATTCCCCTCCTTCATTAATACAGATTCAATTTGATTCCCATCAGTTAATTCAAATAAAAATTTTCGGGTTAATTTAGATATCGATATATCATGTTTCAGTATTTTTAAAGGCTGGATAGGGATAGTTTTTATTTTTTTTCGAAATGACTTTGATAAGTTTGTCATAACTGAGAAATCATATATTTGCTGCCGGTATATCCAGTCAAAAAGTTGCCTTCCTCGAAATGATTCTTCACCTAATTTTTTAGCGAATATTTCTAGCTCCGACATAGTTTGTCCTATAAGAGGCTTTTCATAAATAAGATCGTTCTCTTCCATAACATTGAATTTCCGTTGCTGGGAAGTTTTCTCAAATTATAATATCGTTATTATAAAATATTTTTTTCTTCCACATTTAGAATTTTAAATTAGGTCATTTACTATTAAGCAATTTAAAATTTCATATAAAAATTCTAGATTGATTCATTCTTTTTAGGGCTTGTACCTTGGAGTAATTTTTGCACCGTTTTTAACTACAAAATAAATATAACTTATGACTGATTCACAAAAAGATTTGACTATTTTGAAAAAACTTACTGATGCAAGGCAATCCTTTTTCAATGAAGTTGGAAAAATTGTCATTGGACAACAGGAAATTCTGGATCATATGCTTATTGCATTATTGGCAAGAGGGCACTCTTTACTGGTAGGTGTTCCAGGATTGGCTAAAACATTACTCATCAAAACTTTGTCAGAAGTTTTGGACCTTTCTTTTAAACGAATCCAATTCACGCCAGATTTGATGCCAAGTGACATTACCGGAACAGAGCTTATTGATATTGATCAAAATACAGGACAACGTTCATTTCGATTTTATCAAGGACCTGTCTTTGCAAATATTGTATTGGCAGATGAAATCAATCGAACACCACCTAAAACCCAAGCGGCTCTTTTGGAAGCAATGCAGGAACATAAGGTCACTACTGGAGGAAAGACATATGACCTGGATGAACCTTTCTTTGTGCTGGCCACCCAAAACCCCATAGAGCAGGAAGGGACTTATCCATTACCTGAAGCTCAGTTAGATCGTTTTATGTTTAATCTAAGAATAGATTACCCATCTACTGATGATGAAGTTGCTATAGTCAGGGAAACAACAAGAATTGAATCAAAATCCCTTAAACCTATCATTACAAAAGATGAAATTGCATCTTATCAGGAGTTGGTTAGGCGTGTTCCTGTAGCAGATAATGTGGTAGAGCATGCAGTAAAACTCGTAAGTGCGACCCGCCCTCAAATAGCTTCATCCCCTGATTTTATCAAACAGTCTGTTGATTGGGGAGCCGGGCCAAGAGCTTCTCAATATTTAATTCTGGGTGCCAAAGCAAAAGCAATTCTGGATGGTAGACCTACCCCAAATGTTGAAGATATTCATTCCTTAGCTTTGCCGATTCTCCGGCACCGTGTTTTACCTAACTTTAATGCAGAGGCCGAAGGACTCAAAATAGATGATATATTAATTCAACTTATCGAGTCTTTAAGAGATTAATCATTGTCATCTCTATCCGATAAACGAAAATATTTACAGCCAGAGACTGTAGCCATGCTAAATTCCATGGCGCTTAGGGCTCGGCTGGTAGTGGAGGGGTATATTATTGGACAGCATCGGAGTCCATACCATGGTTTTTCCGTGGAATTTGCAGAACATCGTGCTTATGGTTCTGGAGACGAAATCAGATATATTGATTGGAAACTTTTCGGAAAAACAGACAGGCTCTATGTAAAAAGATATGAAGAAGAAACAAATCTTCGTTCTCATTTAATTCTTGATACGAGTGGCTCTATGCTTTATAAAAGCGGTTTAGTAACTAAGTTGAATTATGCCAATTCATTGACAGCTTCCTTATCCTATTTAATGATGAATCAGCAGGATGCTACTGGATTAGTTCAATTCTCTGATCGTATTGAATCCTTTATCCCGGCAAAATCAAAACCTAGCCATTTAAATGCCATTCTCACGAAACTAAACGATGAAAAAACTGGAAATGATACAAATTTAGAACCAGTCTTACATGAAATGGCAGAACGCTTTACAAAACGAGGATTGGTTGTGTTGGTATCAGATCTGTTTGATGAACCGGAACGAATTATAAATGGCTTAAAACATTTCCGTCATAAAAAGCAGGAAGTAATAGTTTTTCATATTCTGGATAGGAAGGAATTAGAATTTGATTTTGACACAAGGACAAAATTTCATGATATGGAAACAGGTGAGGAAATCACAACAGAGCCTTGGCATATAAGGCAAAGTTATTCAAAACTAATCCTTGATTTACAAAATTATTATCAAAAACAATGCCGACAGCATTTAATTGATTATATTCCTTTATTTACTGATCAGAACCTAGATCGAGGATTAACTGAATATTTAAATAAACGTAAAAAACTAAAATAAAAATCAAATCATAATTATTTATAGAGTTTTTAATTCCCTTCAGCTACATCGCGCTTGTACCGAATTAATTCTAAAGTTTTCTGATATTGTTCTTTATTATCGATATCAATAATCATAACCGATTTAATCTTTTTCTCTGCTTTACGATACCACCTAGATGCTTCATCTAAATCTTTTTTAAACCCTTCCGAACCATTGAGATAATTATTTCCTAAGCCTTCATAGGCCTGAGCCATACCTAAAGCAGACTCAAAATCATCTTCATTTAAATAGAATGCTTCATCAAAAGATTTTTCAGCTTCTTCAAAGTTTTGCATTTGATTATGAATTACTCCCAGATTAAAATAAAGATCAGCTTTAATAATTTTGTCTTTTTCATTGGATATAGAATTTTCAAAGACTTCAATAGCTTTTTCTTTTTGGTCTAAATCATAATAGGTACTCGCTAATTCCCTAAGAACCTTACTATTTGAAGGTTCAAGAGAAGCTGCTTTTTCATAATATGGAAGTACTCCTTTAGCATCAACATTTGCCCTGACTAATATTTGCCCCGCACTAAAATTTGCATCAAAACTTTCGGGGTTTTTACTCACAGCAACAAGAACTGTATTCTTTGCTGCTTCCTTATCTCCCTTATCAAAATAACATTGAGCAAGCGATGTATGAGCAACTGCATCTGTTGGATTAATAATAGCAGCATTTTGAAAATGAGTAATTGCCACATCTAAATAATTTTGTTTGTTATCTTGATCTTCTTGAATTTTTTTAAATTGTTCAACACCAATATTAAATTCTTTTGCCCAGTAAAATTCAGTATAATTATTCACTGCTTCTTCAACAGAAATAAAAGTTCCTCGAACTTCAATTTTCTGTTTAGGATCAATAGACATTGCTTTATCAAATAAGTTTACCATTTCCTGCCATTCCTTTTTTTCAGCGTGTATTTCTACGGCCATTACTATAGGAATTTCAGGATTATCTGGTTCGACTGCCATAGCTTTTGGTAGCCACTCTCCTGCTTTAGCCAGATCAGATTGCTGGATTGCTAATTTTGCAGTTGTGTATTCCTGGCTTGAGCATGCAACGATTAACATAGAAATTGTAAAAATTACTGTTAGAAATATTATTTTTATATTCAGCATTTTTTCCTCATAAAATAGAAGTTTAAAGTCTAATAATTTACCCGAAGTAGGTTTATTCATCCAAGGACTAGTATCCCAAGAACGATTTTAGTCAGCAAACAATTTTTTTTTCAAATATTTCAATTTTGATATTGGAAATTGTGCACCGGATTGTTGGATGATTTCTTCTGCCATAAGACCACCCATCTTTCCTGATTGTTCGTGAGATAATTCTTTTGCAAGCCCTGTCAAAAAGCCTGCGGCATACATATCACCGGCTCCTGTTGAATCGAATGCTTTTATTTGTCTTGGTGGAATAAATGATTTTTTATCATTCTCCAGAACTAAAGACCCTTTTTTACCTAGTTTTATTCCTGCATGATTTATCATTTTCATTAGATAGGTGGAAGTCAATAAATAATCTTGGGAATCAAACAAAATAGCAAGTTCAGATTGATTTGCAAATAATAGATCGACATCATTTCCAATCAATTTTAAAAAATGTTTTTTATTTCTCTCTACAGCAAATGGATCAGCAACATCAAAGACAATTTTGACATCATGGTCTTTTGAAATTTGTATTGCTTTTTCTATGGCTGATTTTTGTGATTCTGTATCCCACATGTAGCCGGTAAAATATAAATAATCAGCCTGAATTAATTTTGCTTCATCTATGTCATTATCGGAAAATTCTCTACAGATACCTAAATGTGTATTCATCGTACGTTCACCATCTGGCGTAACTAAAACTATACTTGATCCTGTTGAACCATCTACCTGAATGAGCCCTGAGCTTACACCATATTCTTTAGTTCGACTTAAGTAGATATCACCAAATGAATCATTCCCAATTTTACCTGCTATTAAACTTGGAGTTCCAAGTCCAGAACAAGCTAAGATAGTATTTGGTGCTGAACCACCAGGGTGATATTCAGGAGTGGTTTCTTTAAAATAATGTAGTATATCAGACTGACGATTTTCATCTACTAAATACATAATTCCTTTTTGTAAACCCAATGATAAAAGATCTGCATCAGTTGCGTTGATTACAATGTCAATTAGAGGATTTCCTATACCATAAATGATTGGATTAACTTGGAACATGTTTCGAAAAATATTAATTAATGAAAAGCAATCTAATAACTGCGATAATCTTATATTTTTTGTGCAAAAAACCCTATTTCAATCTTATCACAAGCAATAATTTAATCACTTGCCCGTCAAAATCACAAAAATGTATATTTAGATACTATGGTATCTAAAACCTTTGCCATCATCACAGATATTCATTCTAATCTGGTGTCGCTTACCCATGCCTTACACATCATTGAATCTCGTGATGATATTGATCAAATTATTTGCCTTGGAGATTGCTTCGCTTTGGGGCCAGAACCGGAAAAAACACTCGAGATGTTACAATCCATCGATGGCTGTATTTTTCTACGAGGTAATCATGATCGATATCTTTTAGAAAGATTATGGGAAGATGAATTACCTTCTTTAGAAGGAATGGATCCATATGATCCTATCTGTCAAGCTATTGTTCAAAATGAAGAATGGACTGCTGGAAAACTTGGGCAAGCAGGAAGAGATTTTTGTGAGAAAATGAAAATTGCTCATCGTGAAATTGTCGGTAATGTTTTGATTGAATTTACTCATGCATGGTATAAACGAGATGATAAGCCACCTTCAGTTAAAGAAGCAATGGACTGGCGGGATCGCGTCATGGAAGCACACCCGGAAATTGAAAAAGTTTTATTTATACATGGGCATGTCCATGTACCAAGACACCAAGTGATTGAAAACCTTACAATACTGTGTCAAGGAGCTACCGGGCTGCCTTTCGACCGTGATCAGCGTGGATCCGTGGCCTTCCTTTCAGTGAATAATGGAGTTGTGGACTGGAATGTTGAGCGTTACGAATATGCACATGAAAAAACAACTGAACAGCTAGAAGAACGAAAACCTCCCTTTTTTACCAATCTCAAAAATACAATCAAATTCGCATCTATTCGTAACGACCTATAGGTCTACCCGTCGTAATTTGTGCGACTGATTATAATTTAATATGTATTATTTTGACCATAGCGCGACTACACCGATTCACCATGATGTTTTGTATTTAATGAATGAGATCCAAAGAAATGTATACGGAAATCCATCCAGTGTTCATCAATTGGGAAGAAAAGCACGCTCCACTATTGAAACTGCAAGAAAACAAGTTGCAAAGTCTATTGGCGCAAAACCAAATCAAATCATATTCACCAGCGGAGGTACAGAAGCGAACAACCATGTTTTATGGTCTCGTTTAGGACAGAAAAATAATCATGTTGTTACCGATGAGATTGAACATCCTGCTGTATTAAAAGTTCTTCAAAACCTCTCATCAATTGGTTTGGAGCACGATCTGGTATCTGTCGATGATAAAGGATGTGTATCTATAAATGAAATTGAAATGGCAATTTCAGAAAAAACGGGACTAGTTTCCGTTATGCTGGCAAATAATGAAGTTGGAACTATACAACCAATTCAAAAAATTGTCGAGATCGCAAACAAACAGGAAGTTTTAGTGCATACAGATGCGGTTCAATGCTTAGGGAAAATGCTAATCAATGTAGTTGAATTAGACATAGATTTCTTAAGTCTTTCTGCTCACAAGTTTTATGGTCCAAAAGGCATAGGTATTCTTTTTGTTAAAGATTGTTCTGTTTTGTCCTCTTTTATCATTGGAGCAAATCAAGAAAATGCACTAAGAGCCGGTACCGAAAATATTGCATCCATTGCAGGAATGGGACTTGCTGCAGAATTAGCTACATTAGAATTAGAAAACCACATACAACATTTGAATGAATTAGAGACCCAGTTTAAAATTGGGCTCACTTCTTTTTTCAAGGATGCAATATTTAATGGCGACCCTAAAAATAAACTACCGGGACTTATAAGCGTTTCTTTCCCAGGGTTTAGATCTGATATCCTGATGACAAAGCTTGATCGTGCAAATATGGCTGTCTCAAGTGGCTCTGCCTGTGGTTCAGGTAATATTAAACCATCAGCTATTTTATCAGCAATGGGCATTGATGAGGAAACCAATATCTCCACCCTTCGTATTAGTTTTGGGACTTCTAATACTTGTGTAGAAGTAGATCTTCTTTTAGCTGAACTAGAATTACTATTAAGCAACTGATGGGTCATATTGCAGTTGGAATGAGTGGTGGTGTTGACAGCGCTGTAGCTGCTGCCCTCCTTATTGATCAAGGTTATGTGGTAGAAGGACTATTTATGAAAAATTGGGAGGAAGAGTCAGAATATTGTTCTGCAGAACAGGATTATAAAGACGCCCTTCAGGTCTGTGATAGATTAGACATTCCACTTAGATCAGTCAATTTTGCTAAAGAATATTGGAATAGAGTATTCAAGCATTTTTTAAATGAATATAAAAATGGCCGGACACCTAATCCAGATATTCTTTGTAATACAGAAATCAAATTCAAGGAATTTCTCCAGTATGCATTAGATCTTGGCGCAGAAAAAATTGCCACAGGGCATTATGTTAGAAGCAATAGTTCCAATGGAGAGACTATCTTATTAAAAGGATTGGACCCTGCAAAAGATCAAAGCTATTTCCTGTACCAGTTGAATCAAAACCAAATAAACAGTGCACTTTTTCCAATAGGGGAAATTGAAAAAGACAATGTACGAAAGCGTGCTCAACAACTGGGCTTTGATAATTATGACAAAAAAGATAGTGTAGGTATTTGTTTTATTGGTGAAAGAGATTTTAAAGCATTTTTACAACAGTATATTCCAACCCAACCTGGAGATATAGTCACAACCAACGGAAAGACAGTGGGGCAACATGATGGTCTTATGTATTATACTTTAGGCCAAAGAAAAGGCTTAGGTATTGGGGGTGGTCATGGTGAAACAGGTGATGCTTGGTATGTTTTAAGCAAAGACTTATCGAATAATGAATTAATTGTTGGGCAGGGCCACAATAACCATGGACTTTATCAATATTGTCTCACAGCATCTCAACTTCATTGGATTTCCGGTAAAGCACCTCAAAATAAAACCATAAATGCAAAAATTAGATATCGCGCTAATGATGCAATATGCAAAATCACAGATTTAACTGATAATAAAATTTCTGTTAAATTTGCTGAACCACGTTTTGCCATTGCACCGGGACAATCTGTTGTATTTTATGATGGTGATGTATGTCTTGGTGGAGCTGTGATTGATAAAGCATTTAATTAAGGAAAAATCTAGTTGCTCAATAACCAATTAGCAGCACTTATCATTGAAAGCCGGGTCAAATAACTGAAAACAAAGAAAGATTTTTGGAAACAAACTTTGATGTTGAAATCCTATGATTTCAAAGATCGAAATGAAGAATAGATATCATTAGAGCTTCAACAAAAGTAGGCCCATATTTGGTTTCATATAGTGTATTATTCCAGTTGTATTCATATTGATATTAAAACTTTAGATTAGGTTAATTTCTGGAAGTAAAGATAATGAAAAAAAATGTACTCTACCTATTTTGGAACAATTCTTCCTGTATTAAATTCATTCTTATATGCAGCTAATTTTAAAACAGATTCTTATCATTTCTTGCCTATGCTCTCTGATGTTAGCACAGTTCCGCATAGATGTACCTGTTAAAACATTACCATCGAATTTAAATGGTGAATTAGATGGACATTCATCCCTTAGTCTTTTTGATCATGCACGATTTGATATGTCGCATGGATTTAGCATGCAAATGATTAGTATGGGAGAACAATCTATATCTATGGCAGGATTTACTAATCGAATAAACTATCTTGCTATGGATAATCTAAATTTGGATGTCAATGTCACTTTGTTTAAAACCCAGATACCATTTCAGCAACAAGGTACCTTACTGGATCAGTTGGATATTGCTTATGATGCAGGCATCACTTATCAACCCACCAAGAATTCATTTTTGGAACTTCGATTCCAAAAGATACCACACTATCAAAGATACCAAACCTATTCACCCTTCAACCAAAGGATCGTTAAATAAGTGGCAAGAAAAAAAGGTTTTAGACGCAAAAAGAAAGCCCAATCCCAAAGCATAACACTGAATGCTGCCATCGGAATAGTTGGCGTACTCCTCTTAGGTTTTATATTTTCTTTTTCCAGAAATATAACCCATACTGGCGTACCTATTGAAGTCACCTTCCCGGAAATTAAAAACCAGCCTCGGCTGGCTGTGGATGTTTATGAAGAAAATCCAATTCAGAATATTAAAGTAGAGGTTTTGAATGGATGCGGCATTACCGGAATTGCTGCCAAAACAGCGGACCTTCTTAGATCCAACCAAGTTGACGTAATTCGTTCTGATAATGCCGATCATCATGATTATCCAAATACAGTTATCATCAGCCGAAATGAAAATGTAGAAAGCCTAAAAGCAGTATCTGAATCGTTCGGTTTGGCCATGAATGATGAGAAGCATGTATTGATCGTTCCGGATGAATCTCTTGGTGTAGATGTGACAGTTATTTTAGGAAAAGATATTCACGAATTTCCTGAACTATCTGGATTCATTCCAATAGATCAATAAATGTCCAATAGCGATCAGGAATTTGTTTCTGAACAGCCTCTACTTCAGGAAATTGTAGAACTCGCCCTCCAAAAAAAAGCCAAAAATTTAATTGCATTAGATGTTCGAGGCTTATCCTCTGTGACAGATTTTTTTGTAATTTGTTCTGGAGAGTCAGATCCTCAAGTTAAAGCGATCTCAGATAGTATTCGTAAGGGTACCCCACAAAAGCCTAAACATATGGAAGGCTATGAAAATCTCAATTGGGTTCTAATGGATTATTTTGATGTCGTGGTTCATATTTTCAATAATCAAGAAAGAGGATATTATAGTTTGGAACGATTGTGGGCTGATGCACCAATAAACAAGTTTAATAATGAAGCACCTGAAAAACAAAATAACTGAAGCTATTTCTTCTATCCTTTCATCTTTGTCTTATCCGATGAAAGGGTTTTCTCTTGCTCCGCCCAAAAACTCAGAATTTGGAGATTTGTCTACAAATATTTCATTGCTAATTACCAAAGAATTAAAAATTTCACCGATGGAAATCGGGCAAACTATTATGAAAAATTTGAATAAAAATTTGCCTGATTATATTTCAGAAATTACTGTAACAGAACCAGGCTTTATCAACTTTAAAATTGCACCATCATTTTTCCAGAATAAGATTAGAGATATTATGGAGAAGGGAGAAGATTATGGAAAAGGAAAAAATGGATCAGGAAAAACTGCAAATGTTGAATTTGTCAGCGCTAACCCTACAGGACCTTTAACTGTAGGGCATGGTAGGAATGCTATCTTAGGTGATACTCTTTCCAATATTTTAGAATGGCAAGGTTACCAAGTGACCCGGGAATATTATTTTAATGACGCAGGACGACAAATGCGAATTCTGGGGCAATCAGTCGAGGCCCGTTATTTTGAGAATTTAGGTAAGGATATTGAATTTCCGGAAGATGGGTATGAAGGAAACTACATCAGAGATATTGCCCAATCTGTACTAGATAATTACGGCCGAGAATTAGATATGGGAGAATCAATATTTAAAGAGCATGCGGAAAAAACCATATTTCAGAACATAAAAAATAGTCTAAAAAATCTCGGAGTTTATTTTGATCAATTCACCAATGAAAAAACATTTTATAGAAATGGAGAAATTGACAAATTTTTAGATGAATTACGAGCCAAGGATCTAATCTATGAAATGGATGGTGCGACCTGGTTTAAGACTAGAGCATTAGGTAAAAAACAAGACCGGGTCTATATTAAAAGTTCTGGTGAACCTACATACCGCGTTCCAGATACAGCATATCATCGAGACAAAATCAATCGTGGTTTTGATCTTATTATTGATATTTTTGGTGCTGACCATGCAGATACCTACCCTGATGTGCTTTTAGCATTAGATGCTTTAGGGCTTAAAACGAACCATATTAAAGTACTCCTTTATCAATTTGTAACACTATTACGTTCAGGCGAAAAAGTGAAAATGTCTACCCGGAAAGCAAACTTTGTTACTATTGATGAATTGGTAAAAGAAGTTGGTCCAGATGTTGTTCGTTATTTTTTCATTATGAGAAGTATGAACACTCATCTTGATTTTGATTTAGACTTAGCTGCTGATCAATCAGACAAAAATCCTGTTTTCTATCTCCAGTACGCCTACGCAAGGATTTGTAATATAATTAGACATGGTCAGGATACAGGATATGTTTTTAACGAGGATAGTGACTTGAATCTTCTCACACACCAGGATGAGTTAAAACTGATTAAACATATGGTTCGATTTCCTGAATTCATAGAGTTAGCCTATCATAATCTTGAACCACAAAATATTGCAAATTATTTACAAGAATTGGCTGCAAAATTTCACAAATTTTATAGTCAATGCCGAGTTATAACAGAGAATAAAGAACTGTCCAATGCCAGACTAGCATTGGTATGCACAGTAAAGGTTGTATTAACGAACGGTTTGAAAGTATTAGGAATTTCTGCACCAGAAAAAATGTAAAAAATAATGATTGAATTTATTAATTCTGAATTTCATTTTTTTATTCTTTGCCTAACAACCCTTTTTACATTGATTAATCCAATTGGAATTGCACCAGTATTACTGGTTATGACTGAGAGGTTCTCTAAACAAGATAGAATTAATATTGCCAAGACCGGCTCACTTACAGCTTTTTTAACTTTAATTATATTTTCTATTCTGGGTTCAGTCATTTTCAATTTTTTTGGAATTACAATTGAGGCCTTTCAAATCATGGGAGGCATTTTATTTTTTCGTAGTGGTTTGAAAATGTTGGATGCAAAATTAAGCAGATCTAGGACTACACCTACTGAACAGGAAGAATCCCAAGAAAGTGATGATATTGCTATCAGTCCCATTGGTATTCCTCTTATTGCCGGGCCTGGGGCAATTACGGCCTCAATGCTCTTATCAAGTCAAACACCTCAGCTATACAGTTATGCTACTCTGGTAGTATCAATATTACTTGTATTATCTATTGTTTATTTGATTTTACGAAGTGGGAATATCATATTAAGGGCCCTTGGATACACTGGAATGCGGATTATACAACGGTTGATGGGATTAATTTTAATGGTAATTGCAGTACAGTTTATAATTGATGGCGTCTTAACAGTAGTAGAACCAATAATCAATAATTCATCACTTTAGAAGAAGCATTTTTTGTATACGCATTTCTTGTCCAGCAGTTAACTGTAAAAAATAAATTCCTGTGCTTACCATATTTCCAAATTGATTTTCTCCGTACCATTTAAATTCATGACGTCCACCAGGAACATCATTCAAATCCAGAGTTTTAACTGTTCTTCCTAGTAAATCATATATTACAATATTTACATTTCTAATATCCGGTAAATCATATCGTATAGTAGTTACGGGATTGAATGGGTTTGGATAATTGTTATAAACAGAAAATTTTTCTGGTAGAATTTCAACATCTATGTAGGTAATCCCTTTTTGCAACACCATCCCTTTTCTATTTTTGAATTCATATTGTAGTCGTGTCTGAAAAAGTTCCTGATCGGAAGATGGAAGAATTAGTGTTAAAGTAGAATCAAAACCTAGTCGATCCGCAATAGAAAATTGAATTAAACCTGTGGTCGTGTCAGTCGCTGTAAACATAAATGTTGTTGGTCTGGGTCGAACCATTTTCATTTCCATCACATTCATATTTGATTCACCAATAAGAAGTTCAGCTGTATAAACATTCTTAGGAATATTCATAACTAATTCTTCCCCTTGAGCACTAAAAGATAATTCATCCAATGTCTTTGCTGCAATTAGCGAAGAATCAAAGTCTAGTTTAAAATAACGCCAGTTCCACATTTTACCAAATGCAGCTAAATCAGTTAAGTCAGCTTCATCATCTGGCGATGGACGGACATGGGGTGGGTCTCCTTTAATTGGCCCTAAATCTGTTTCAGGCCAGGTTTGGTTAAAAGCTAGAATATCGTCAACTGTAATATCATAATCATCATTTAGATCTGCCCAGAGTCTGCTAAAAAACTGGATAGTATCTGTAACCTGTAGTGTATTATACGCAACAGCACTATCTACAATCACAGTTAATGTATCATAACTTGCCAATGTATCAGTCCAAATTACTGTTATTACTGAATCTTCATAAGTGTGGGAAACAATAAAATTTGTGTCTACCACCGATTTTATTGAAAGATCATATTGATATATTGGCCGGTTGAATTTAATGGTAAGTGTATCCTTATCTAATACAGATAAATATTTTGCAGAATCAACAATTACATTTGGTGTGATTTTTTTCACAATTGGAATTAAATCATCAAAATAAATTCCGTCCGTTCTTGCTGTATGGGACTGATTTGTAGCTAAATCAATAGCTCTGATATAGGTATAATACAATGTATCACGCAGTAGGCTAAGTCCAGTAACAGTCATGCTGTCTGTACTGTCAGATCTCATCCAATCTAAGACATTTGTTGTATCATCTCCCGTACCGATTGCGAGTTGATAATAATCGATTTCTGAATTATCACTGAAGTTTGACCAAATATAACTTAATCTCGTAGAATCAACAGCATAATCCAAATCCATAACCCAATAAGCATCAATAATTGATCCTGTATCCGGGTTTTGGACATCGATATATATGCTATTACCCCAAATAGTATCTGAAAGGTTTCCGGCTGAATCTCTTACAAAAACACCCCCATAATAAATTCCGTCATTACTCAAGGTGAGACCCCCTAATCCTGCTAGAGAATCATAAGTGGTAAGCGTCCAGTTTAATATATCAGTTAAATTTGAATCTGTACCTAAAGCAACATATCCATCACGCACACCTGCTAATGAGTCAAATGAATTCCAATATAAAGTAATAGAATCAGAACGATTATAATAATCAATATCCAACCCTTCATTCCCTTCTAATAAATTAGTAACCATTGGTTTTGTTTTATCCAAAATTAAAAAACTATTATCACTTGTAGTTGTTACTGGGGTGCCGGTATTACCTGCTGTATCTAAAAAAGTTATATTAAATAGAATAGTATCCTCGGCATCAGTTTCAGTGACTGTTTTTGCAATTCTCCAGTATCGCCCTGCATTAGTTCCAGTACCGACCAAGGAATCTAATGCTAATACAGCATTTACAAAGTTCAAGCCTTCGCTACTGATAAAATCAAGAGTAACCTCATCATCCATTTTTGCCCAGGTTGTATCTAATTCATTATTTGAGTAAAGTTTAATTTCATCTAATGTTGGAACTATTTGGTCAATATGGATGGTGGACATACTGGCAGTACCCGCAGTTGTATTCCCCGCTTTATCCCAGATAAGTGCTTCAAAAGTTGCATTCTCACCTTCCAAAAACCCTGTTGAAGATTCAAAGTTTTCATCTGGAATGATGACATTTTTTTCCGTCCCTAAATCAACTTGTTCAATTAAAATGGTATCGGTTATAATAGAAATATTCTCGCCAAATTTTGTTTTGATCTGGATCCCGCCATCAACTAAGGTTTCATCATTATCAACAGGGACTATCAGCATTAGACTTTGATTTGATGAATTCCAATATCCATCAACTTCTGTTCCTTCTTTTGATAAGACCTCTCCTAAAACAAAATCTGTAGGTGGTGTCATATCAAACAGAACCGAAGAAGCATCTGTAGTTGTTTCAATGGTATCTCCAATATTTCCAACCAAGTCAGTATAAACAATCATAAAAGGAATATAACCCTCTTCCTCTTCTCCATTCATGAGTCGCATTGACCGATAAGGAATGCGAGCGGGATTTTCATAGGTTGTGTCTGCAATAAATCCTGCAATAGTTACTTCTGAAGAGTACAAATCTTCATCTGTATTAAAATCTAGTACCAGAGTATCACCAATAGTGGCTAGGTCATTTTCTAACTCATTTGTAGATAAAAATGCTACACTGGTCAGAGTTGGATTTGTACCATCGAAACGAACCTGACTACCATCAGTTGTCTCTGAAACACCCAAACCTAGATTACCTGCTGAATCACCAAATACAATATTAAAATTCACTAAACCGTCATCATCTGTTTCTTGAAAAGTATATGCTAAAGTCCATTCTCTATTCTCTCCTATGGGTATACCATCCTGGTTTAACATTTGAATATGAATCGAATCCAAGCCTTCAGAGGAAGTAAAGGATAATGTGTCTGTATCACCTACTTTAGCAAGTGAATCTGCAATGGCATTATTTGTCCTTTGGCTTACTAATTCTAAAGTAGGTAATATTTCATCGATATGAATAGTAGATGAGCTGACAGTACCTATAGTTGTATTCCCTGCTTTATCCCAAATTAGCGCTTGGAAACTAGCATTCCCACCTTCGATAAAATCATCAACACTTTCAAAATCTATTTCAGAAACAGATATAGTCTTATTTGTTCCTAGGTCAATTTCTTCTATTAATACCGTATCTGCTAAATTCGAAAAACTTTCTCCAAAAGATGATTGTAGTTGAATCCCTCCATTTGGCAAAGTTTCATCATTGGAGATCGGGACAATCAAATCCAAGGTTTGATTTGATGAATTCCAAAAACCTGAAATTTCAATTCCATCTCGAGATGTTACTTCTCCAAGAGTGAAATTAGTTGGTGGTGTCATATCGAATAAAACACTGCTACTGTTTGATGTTGTATTAACTATTTCACCTATGTTACCTACCCAATCTTCAAGGCCAGATATGGAGAAAGGAATAAACCCCTCAGTTTCAATTCCAGTCACAATATAAACAGCTTGATATTTACCATCGATAAATGATGTTTCATTTGGTGGATTATTTGCAATAGTAATATTAGCAGCCCTCAATGTTTCTGATGATGTATATTGTAAAAAAAGAGAATCGCCTAGAATGCTTAAAGTGGTGTCCAGGTTATTATTACTAAAAAATGTTATGAAAGTCAGACTGGGCGGTGTACCATCAAAACGAACCTTAGACCCATCTTGAGTGGTTGTGATTGTATCGGAACCATTACCTGCAGAATCCGTCATGGAAAGTGAAAAAGACACCCAACCATCTAAATCATCATCTGTAAATGTGCGTATCGCAGAATAGTTTAATGCATCTTTAATTGGTGTTAGAGTCTGATCAGCTATTTCTACATTTAATTCACGACGCGGTTCGCTAAGACTGAAAAAAATTGTATCAACTGTACCAATTCCTGCCAGAGAATCGCCATATAAGTTGTTTGTAGCCATCCGAACTGATGAAATCTCTGGTACTGTTTTATCAAATCTAACTCTGGAATTATTTGTAGTAGTATCTGCATCAGGGCCGATAGCCCCGCCTAAATCTGAATAACTGATCAAAAAAGGAATTTCACCCTCATTATCTAACTCTTCCATAATATGATATCCGCGATATTTCATCAGAGATAGTTCATCATAATTAGCAGCCGCACCAGCAATGGTGATTGTTATTTCATCTAATACTTCGGAAGCTTTAAAAGTAACAAAAACAGAGTCTCCAATTTTTGCCCAAGTAGTATCAGTGCCACTAGAAGAAATGCTTGTAGATTCAATTTCTGGTGGATAGATGTCATGATTTACATAACTTTCGTCTGTCGTAGTCATAACCTGAATTCCGGAGTTACCAGCTCGATCTCTAAAATCAATGGTAAATTCTAAAATACCTTCAGGCTCATTTCCTGAAATAGTTAAGGTTGCTGTGTAAGTGCCACCTAACTCAGTTAAAGTTGTTACTTGCTCTGCGATGGTAACCACAATTGAATCCATGATGAGCGGTTCTTCAGGCGTGAATGAAAGATAAACTTCATTCCCTCCTACAGCAATTACTGTATTGTTATCATTATTTGACTCGATATGAACCATAGAAAGGGTTGGTAAAGTCCTATCAAAAATAACATAACTTTCATCCGTTGTTTCTATAATCGGTGAACTCTCAATTCCTACACTGTCAGTTACGATGATTTCAAATATGATATTTCCTTCAGGATCACCATCATCCATTGCATAGGCTGCAGTATAATTCTGATTTCCTAAATCTGAAATGATTGCAGATTGATTAACAATTGATCCAATCTGAGATGACAATAATTCTTCTGCAGTGAAAGTTACAATTACTGTATCACCAACTTTTGCCCATTCGGTTGATGGATTATTTGATAAAATTGATACAGGGTTTAATGTAGGCGCCGTATTATCAAACGTAACTTGGGTACCATCTGTTGTTTCAGATGAACCTTCGGTGGGATTGCCTCTGGAATCAGTTAATGTGCCGATTTGAAATGGTATGACTCCGTCTTCATCGCTTTCTTGCATCGTATAGGCCCCTGACCAACGGTTACTACCCAGATTAGAAATATTAGCTGAATTATTAGAAATGGTTGTGGTAGGAGTAAGAATTTCTACATCAGTTTCAAAAGTTAAGGTAATTACATTTCCAACTGTTGCCAGAGAAGAATCAGAAAAATCCGACTCATAGGAAACACTGACTAATGAGGGTGGTGTTTCATCAATAAGTAACTTCGTAGAACTTTCATTTCCTACGGTCTCATTTCCTGGGATGTCAAAAAGTCTAGCTTTTAAAGTGATCGTGTCATTTTCTGCAAAACCAGTAATCTGTCTTACAGATTCTCCAGTGATAGACATGGTCTTAGTTCCTCCAACTTCTGCAGTAAGAATGAAAGAAGAGTTACCCAACATCTCAAATGAATTTGAACCGACTTTTGCCCAAATTTGAACGCGGCCACTATCTAAAGTTGTATCACTATCTATAGGTACAATTATATCTAATCCAGTATTGGTAGAATTCCAAATATTATCCACAGCATTTCCTCCGATGGAAGATGCTGCACCAACTGTGAAGTCCGATGGAGATGTTTGATCAAATATGATATAAGTATTATCTGTTGTCGATCGAACCGTATCACCACTATTACCCGCAGAATCAACGAATGCTATTCCGAATTGAATTAACCCTTCGGTATCTGTATTTGAAAAAGTATATCCTAAATCAAATTCGTCCGGTCCGTACTGATGACCTGTGGTGCCAAAACCATTGAAAGTACAATTTATGGACAAAAGACCTTCACTGGCATTTACATAAAGTCTTGCAGAATCATTTTCCAAGGCCCATTGTGAGTTCCAAGGATTATTTGTCTGAGCATTTACCTGGTCTAATATAGGCTTAGTTCGATCAAAAACTACCTTACTGCCATCGGATGTTGTTGTAAAGCCATCAGCAGGATTTCCTCTTGCATCAACTAATTGATTAACAATATATGAAACAATACCTTCATCATCAGTTTCAGTCATGGTATAAGTTCCAGACCAATTAAAACTACCCAAGTCTGTAACTAGGCCATCGCCTCCGGAAATAGTTAGGGTTGGTGTTTGGATAAGTTCATCAACTTCAAATGTGATGGTAATAACATCATCTACTTTGGCCTTAGTAGAGTCCTGATTATTGGACTCAATATGGGAATTCACAAATGCTGGGGAAATCTGATCAA
>CAJWHW010000015.1:0-45478 GCA_913040915.1 uncultured Fidelibacterota bacterium
CCCGGACAGGATTCGAACCTGTGACCCTCTGCTTAGAAGGCAGATGCTCTATCCAGCTGAGCTACCGGGGCATATTTAATAAAATTAATGTAAAAATAGTGGAGTGGAACTTACCCTGATAAGGGAAATCATTCTGATAAAAAAGAGTTGAAAATAGTTATTTTTTCTCGTCGAGTGACCGACGAGAAATTTCTTGACATCTACTCTGAGAAGCCGTACGTTTCTCGTCGAGATGGTGAGATATTTCTCTCTATCCACTACCAAAAAATAAACCAAACAATAAAATTGGAGGCTTAAATGGCTGAAGTTGTTGCCAATACTGGCGTATCAAAAGATAAAGGTTATCTCTATTACCTGGGTAAAGATGGAAATGTATGGCGTTCACAAATGGCCCGTGCAGGGAAAGGCGGAGGAAATGCAGAAAAAGTTGCTGATGCGGGTGTAACTCGTGAATCAGGTTTTCTTTATTTCATTGATAAAAATGGGAATGTTTCTCGTTCTCCCATGGCCAGAGGACGCAAATAGAGCATAAATATCAAGAAAACAAAAAAAGGCTCTCTTTTTTTGAGAGCCTTTTTTTTTACTAAACATTGTATTAAGTTCCGTAAATTACAATGGTTGTTTGTTGCAATAAATCCGAGGTAACACTGCTTCCTTAAAGAGAATAGTTATGAAAAAGGTTATTATATTCATACTTGCAATAGTGGTTCTTGACCCTGTCTCAGGGCGTGAATTGCAATTGTTTGGTGGTAAAAAGAATGCTGCCAAAACAGAAAATAAAGGTGAAAAGGGTGAAATGATTATAGATCAATCACCTACCACAATTACGACACGGAAAAGTATTGAATCTGTGATCCCGGTAAAGCGTATACCTGATGGCTGGGTATTTCGTGATGAATTACTGGCATCATGGGAGTCTAATCTGCCAGCTGTATTGTCCATTATTCCGGATACTACAGTAGAAGTGGTTTATCATGATGATAACCGTACGACAAAAGAAGGATTCGTACTCCCCATCAAGCGTGCATCCGTTGAATTTCAGTATACATCCAGGTTGACACATGAGCAGATACGTCTCGAATTTGTTAATGTGGATTTTATTTACAGTACAACGAATAATAATGATTCACATTTCATTCTTGAAGGCATAACCAAAAAAGTTAAACTGAAAGACACTGGTTTTCCCCAATTGGTTTCAAGTGACATTATTAAACATAAAGTATTAATGGAATACGGTACACCTAAAGAATTTGACGGTGTATGGCATATTTATGAAGACGTCAATTCTACCTATAAAGTTCGGGAATTGGATGAGCGTAATATCAAGGTTGAAATGACAAGCTTTAAAGTGAATGAAAAACTTGAAAAAGCTATTGACGATACCTATTCTAAACAGGGAATTGAATATAAAAAACGCCTGATGGTTCAAGGTATTGACATTTAGTCCTAAAGAATTCATTAATAGAAAAAGGCCTTATACAGGCCTTTTTTTATTTCCTTTTGTACTATTGTCCATCTTACAGGGAATGGCCTTTCATCCAAGAATTACAGCCATTGAAATCAAAGGGAATGAAAAGACTTTAGATTATATAATAGAGAGAGAAATTCAACACCGCATAGGAGTTCCATTAGATAGCACTATGGCAAAAGCAGACCGGAATCGATTGGAAAATTTAGGTATTTTTAGTGATGTAGAATGGTTTGCCATTCCATTGGAGGATGGAACAGCAATTTTATCATTTAGGATAATGGAATCGATTCAAAGAACACCTCCCGGTGTATTGCCTACTTACGAAGAAGACACTGGTTGGTCCTTAGTTGGTGGATGGATCATCAAAAATTTTCGAGGAAGAAATCAAACTCTGCAACTTGGCGGCAGCATCGGTGGGAAAGATACCTATGGCCTGAATTTCGTGGATCCATGGATTTTTGGAAACCATATATCATTTGCCTTGAACTTGGGACGGTCAATTTATAATCATAATTTTTTAGAGCGTATCATTTCTATTAATTCCTTTAAGTTAGGATTAGGTAAATGGTTTGGAAATAATATAAAAACATCAACTGGATTAAAATATGAAAGGAAAACCTTCTCGAATGATTACAATTCCAGTTCGTTTCTTTATTTTGTTCCAGATTTCTCAATAACCTATGATACGAGAGATATTTACTGGAATCCTTCGAGAGGGGTAAGGTTTTCTCAATATGTTTATCATATGGAGGGGATTCAACCACAGAATTATTCGCTCACATTTTGGCGTCAATCCTATTCTGGTTTTATCAAATTGAACTCTAAAGATGAAAAGCTGATTTTTGCCGTAAACACATCAATAAATAGGAAATGGGGAGACAAGGATGAATTCTGGTTAAATTATTTTGGAGATTCATTTACAATTAGAGGTTGGTTACTTCCAACAAAAAACCTTTATTCATCTTTAAAAGAATCGTGGCGATTTGGTCATGAATCCATCCATGCAACTGTTGAATTAAGGAAAGATATCATTCCCAAATACGTTACATCATATGGCACGGAATTTGGGTTAGGTGTTGTTGCTTTTTATGATATAGGAAAAATTGCTAATGACTGGCAAAAATTAATGGAAATTTCTCCTATGTCTGGTGCTGGATTCGGAATACGAATCCCATTTCCTATGATTGATGTTTTGAGGTTTGATTATGGCTGGGGTTACCGAAATGGGGAATGGAATTCCGGTGCTTTCCACTGGGGAATACAGCAAAAATTTTAAGATTTCTTTTTCAAAATCATCGCTTTTTCAAAACGGTTTTCTTTACCAGACCTAAGCCGGGTGATATTTGAACGGTGGGTATAAATCACAAAAAAAGGTACGAGTAGACTAAAAACCAATAGTGACAATTCTGCTGGTTCAATTCCAAAGACAGGTAAAACCAATATGATAACAGGCAGAGAAACGCTGGCAATGATAGAACCGACAGAAACATATCCTGTTAATATTAATGTAATTGTGAATGCTAAAATGCATAGAGGGAATGCTAAGGGAAATATTGCAACCAGCATTCCTCCTAAAGTTCCAACACCTTTTCCACCTTTAAACCCGGCAAAGATTGTATATGTATGCCCTAAAACTGCAAAGAATCCACACAGAATTTGTAATAGTCCCTGATCTGGAATTGCTGTTAGCTCATAGAATGCTTGTGCATAATAGTATGCAGGAAGCCAACCCTTAAATATATCCACTGTAATAACGACAAGAGCAGGTTTCCAGCCTAGAACTCGAAATACATTCGTTCCGCCAGCATTTCCGCTGCCATGTTCCCGAATATCAATGCCTCGAGTGATTTTTCCTATAATAATACTTGTAGGGAATGAGCCAGTGACATAACTAGAAAATAGGAGCAGAATTAAGATAAGGATCTGATTATCCAACAAGTCTGTCCTTTAAAGACTGGATCGCAATCACCAAAGAATCTGGACCGGCATGTACTCCCAAGGCAGGTCCTATTTCAGTTGTAACAACTTTTTCAGCGCCTAATTCTTCAAAATGAATTCTTGCTTTTTCAGCAATATCTGGTGCATTTCCATGTGCCAACCCTACTCTGAATGGTCCATCTGGAATTTTATTTGTGACAAATTTAACTAATTTTTCTGTCTTATAATTAGAACCAAATGTTTTTCCTATGGTATTGATACCATTTTTTGCAAATGACAAAATTGGATTAATACGAAGTAAATTAGCAATCTTCTTTTTGTTAGCTGAAACTCGGCCACCCTTTACAACATAATCCAAAGTATTCAAACCTATATAGACAGTTGTAGATTCCACAGCAAGATGCACGATTTGTAAAATCTCATCTTTGTCGAACCCCTGTTGAACAGCTTCTGCGGCTCTAAGAGCAATCAATCCAATACCTACGGAACCATTATGTGAGTCTACCAAATCAACCGGGAGTCCTTTTGTGTCATCAGCCGCTAGAATTGCCGATTGCATCGTGCCACTAACAGAAGCTGGCAGGTGAATGGAAATTGCATTTTTGTAATGCCCCGTTAAAAATTGGTATTGTCGACGAAAATCACCTTGAGTAGGTTGAGAAGTCTGTGGGTGGATCGGATTCGTTTTTAGCTGGTGCCAAAACTCTTCGGGTGTAATTGTGACTTTATCCACATGATGTTCGTCGCCAAAGTTGAGCCGAACTGGGACCATATGAATATTAAATTCTTCTAAAATTTCTTCAGGTAAGTCACAACCAGAATCAACGATAATGGCAATTTTTTTATGGCTTCCATGTGCGTCTTTCTGTTGTTTGAGCATATCATCTGCTTTTTCACCTGTTACAATACCATATTCGTTACAAAGAGTAAAAATTGCTTGAGGATCATTGGTGTGAATGTGAATTTTTGCTTTTTTCTTGGAACCGGCAAGAACAATACTGCTGCCCAAATTTATGAGTTGTTCCTTGAGTTTGATTCGGTTAATATCATCTCCTGCGACAAGACATTCTGTGCAGAAGCGATAATCATCATTAATATCCACTTCAAAATTTTCAACTGGTTCTGCAATTGCAGAAGTGTCTACATCATCGACCTCACCATTTTCAATAAAATGTTTAATCCCTTCAAGAAAATCAACAAAGCCCTGAGCACCTGCATCTACAACACCAGATTTTTTTAAAATGGCTAATTTTTCAGGGGTTTTCCTTAAAGATTCTTTAGCCTCCTCAAAAGCAAAATCTAGAATTTTTACAAAATCATCATGTTTTTCATGGATATTTTTAATGGAATCAGCCCAGTCTGAAATAACAGATAAAATGGTTCCTTCTTTAGGCTCGGATAAGGCATCATAGGAATAATTTTTGGCAGTCCTAATTGCTTGGGAAAATCTCTTGGGTGTAAGTTTTTGTAATTGGCTTACCCCATCAGCAAAACCAACAAAAAATTGTGCCAGGATTGACCCTGAATTTCCCCGTGCACCATTTAATGATGCATCAGCAATTGCATCTGCGACCTTCGAAACCTGTTTATTATTATTTGATTTGGTCTCTTCAGAAATTGTGGCCAAGGTAAAAGCCATGTTAGTTCCTGTGTCTCCGTCTGGAACTGGGAACACATTAATTTTATTTAAGTAATCTTTTCGGGTTATTACATGGTTAATACCAGCTTGGATTGCGCGTTGAAGTCTGAAGCCGTCAATGTACTTGATTTTCATGTACTATGGTAATGGATTTTCTTCTGGTGCAAGCAGACCACCAGAAATAATTGTCTTCAAACCTTCTTCTACGCTCATGCCTGTTGGCCGTGCATCTGCTTGAGGAATCATTAAAAAAAAGCCAGAAGTGGGATTAGGTGTTGTAGGCACAAATAAATGGTAATAGGGAATCCCATCTTTTGACTTTGATTCACCGCTGATAAAGGCCATGGTCCATAACCCTTGTCTTGGATATTCAATATATACAGCTCCTTCAAAGGCTTCAGTTGTTCCTTTTGTGAAAGTTTCGGTGATCTGTTTTAAAGTAGAATAAACAGTATTCACTATAGGGACTTTGGTGACGAATCTTTCCCCTATAGCAAAAATTTTTCTACCTAGGAAATTGGTTACAATTACACCCAAAATAAAAATAAAAACAATGGTAAGTACTATTCCTAAACCTGGAATCTCCAATCCTATATTTTTAAGCATGGGGGCAGACATACGTTCCAAAGTTTCAAACAAGAACCTGAGGATAAAAAATGTCAGATAAAGAGGGAGGAGAGCAGCAATGCCCGCAAAAAGTTTAGATCGAAAATTCTGTATAATTGAATTCATAAGAAGATAAAATTAATTTATGTAAAATTAGAAAAAAAAAAAGACAAGTGTAAGTATGTTTTCATTTTATAAATTCAAATTTATACCTTCATGTCTCAGAAGAATCATTTTTTTATCCAATCCACCTCCATATCCACCTAAAGTTCCATCTGATGCTAAAATACGGTGACAGGGAATAAACACGGCAATTGGATTATTGGCATTAGCAGATCCCACAGCTCTACAGGCTTTTTCATTACCCACACGTTTGGCTATTTCTTTATATGAAACAGTTTCACCAAATGGAACCTTGGCCACTTCCAACAAAACTTTTTTATAAAATCGTGGTATTTCTAGTTCTAATGGAACATTGAAGGATTTTTTTTCTCCTTCAAAATATTCCTTTAGTTCATTTAATGCATTTTGAAGAATAAAAGATCGTTTATTTTCAGGTGTCTCTTTTTTATTTTTATCGACTTTGTTTTCTAAATATAATCTATATACACCTTTCTCATTTGTTTGTATACCAAGAGTGCCAATGAGTGTATTAATTCTGGCGAATTCTTTCATTTAAATTTACCAGAATTGTGCCAATAGTGAAGAGTACTACTCTAAATAATGTAACCAATTATAGAACCTTCTATTTTATAAAAAGATCGCCCTAAATCTTGAGATTATCAAAAGATAGGGCGATCTTAAATTTGTTGTTTTTTTGACTAATTAGTTTCAGGAATCCATTTTTATCACCACTGGACTCGCAACAAAGATGCTGGAATAGGTCCCGACAATAACTCCAATTATCATTGCAAATGCAAAAGTATGAATTACTTCACCTCCAACTAGAAATAGAATTAAAACGACCATAAACGTTGTTAGGGATGTAATGATTGTCCTGCTCAAAGACTGGTTAATACTGTCATTGATTACAGAAGATAGAGCAGAATTTTTACCACTTTTTACATTTTCTCTTACACGATCAAATATTACGATAGTATCATTCAATGAGTAACCAACAATGGTAAGAAATGCTGCAATAACAGCCAAGGATACTTCATATCCAAGGATAGAAAAAATACCAAGTGTAATAAATACATCATGGGTTAGGGCTGCAATAGCACCCAAAGCATATTTAAATTCGAAACGAATAGAAATGTAAATCAGAATTAAGGCCAATGAACTAATGATAGCCATAATAGCATCACCGCTCAATTCTGCTCCAATCTTGGGTCCAACTTTTTCAATGGATAAAATAAACTCTGTCTTATTATCCGGCACTAATGATGGGAATGCACCAGCCATTTTCTCCACAAATTTTTGAGAAAACTGTTCCGGTTCATCAGCCATGCTGGGAATCCGAACAGCTACGTTAGATTTATCGCCAAAATGTTTTATTTCTGCTTTACTAAAATCGAAAGTTTGGCCATCAATAGTGATCTGATTCAAGGAATTCCTAACTACATTGATATCTACTGGTTCAGTGTAATTAACAGCAATCAATGTTCCACCTTTAAAATCAATACTCAATTTAGGGCCGCCATTGATCACCATTGATGTAATACCTGCAATGATCAGGAAGGCAGACAATATTCCGGCAATACCTGTCTTACTCATAAAATCAATACGGGTTTCTTTAATAATTCTCATCTTAAATACTCAAAGTTGTAAGACCCTTACGGGATGTGTAAGAATTAAAAATTGTTCGTGTAATAAAAACAGCTGTGAACATAGAAATTAAAATTCCCCAAAATAATACCGTTGCAAATCCTTTAATAGGTCCTGTTCCAAACTGATAAAGAACAAGTGATGCAATTAGAGTTGTTACATTGGCATCAATAATCGTTGTTAACGCTCGGTCATAACCGGCATCGATGGCTGCTTTTGGCGTTTTTCCTTTTCGAAGTTCTTCCCTGACACGTTCAAAAATAATCACGTTGGCATCTATGGACATACCTACAGTTAGGATTAAACCTGCGATTCCTGGAAGAGTTAAGGTAGCTTGTAATGATGCTAATACCGCCAACACAAGGAGAATATTCCAAATCAAGGCAAAATCAGCAACTGTTCCCGCCAACTTGTAATAAACCAGCATGAAAACCAGGACTAAAGTCAGTCCCAAAATAACAGCTTGCGTTCCTTGGGAAATCGAATCAGCTCCAAGGCTTGGGCCAACAATCCTTTCTTCAATAATATTAACTGGAGCAGGTAAGGCACCAGCCCGCAGAATAATGGCAATATCCTTTGCTTCATTCATATTCGAAAAGCCTTCAATCTGAGTTCGTCCGCCTGGTATTTTTTCACGAATTGATGGCGCCATATGTACTTTTTTATCTAAAACTATAGCTATCCGTTCACCTACATTTGCACCAGTGACGCGAGCCCATGTGCGAGAACCGTCACTATTCATAGTCAAAGAGACAACGGGCTGACCTGCGGAGCCTCCACCCAAAGCCCCTAGATCTGCTCTTGCCTCATCTACAACACCACCTGTTAGTTCTGCTGTTTTTTCCAAATAGTATAATCTGTAAAACTTGTTTTGAGTTGTTGCACCTTGAAGGGGCTCAGACCCATCACTGAAAAGAAATTGTCCATTTGCACTTTTCAATTTGGATTGGACTTCAGGTTTCTCAAGTAATTTTTTTAATGCATAAAGATTTTTTTCCTGTATACCTAAATCATTACCAAGAGATGTAATAAATCCTGAAAAAGGTGCTTCACCAAAAATTTCCGAGGTGACATTTTCTAAAGTATCGTTAGGGTCAGCATCCGTTTCACCAAAAAGTTCTGATACTGTTTTTATTCCATTATCGCCTTTTGTTGTATCTGCTTGTTTTTCCTTTTCAGTTTTTCCTGCGTTAGCAAGTTCCTTTAATTCTGTTTCATCAGTGGTTTCTTTTAAAACATCATCTAATTGAGAAATTATTTCATTGGTAACTGCAATATTTTTTACTAGATAAAATTCAAGCAGTGCTGTACTCTGGAGCAAGGCTCGCGCACGTTCTGAATCCTGAATACCAGCCAATTCGACAACAATTCGATGTTTGCCTTGTTTCTGGATTGTTGGCTCAGAAACACCGAATTGATCTACACGATTTTGGAGAATTTCCAAGACGCGGTTAATCGCATCATCTGCCTCTTCTTTCAGGGAGATTATAATATCATTTAGGGATGCACCATATTGGTGATAATATCTGGAGAGTTTGATACCATCTATCTTCACTTCCTGCTCAAAAACTGCAAAAAAGTCCAAATCAGGTAAAGTAGATTTTTCTTTAGCAGATTTAAGGATGCCTATCAAACGCTCATCCTTCATATCGGCAAGGTTTTCCATCAAGGTCGGTATATCTGCTTCTAGGACAATATACATACCACCTTTCAAGTCTAAACCCTGGCGAATGATACGAGATTCAATTTGTTCAAGATCCCCGGTTGTCCGGAGTTCTTCTTTTTCATCGGCGGACAAATTTTGGAATTGCCAGGTTGGCAATAGAGAGTAAATCGCCCAGGCGAGTATGACGCCAATGATTAAAAATCTAGGAGTTGAATTGCTTTGCATTTTAAATATCAATTATCATTTTAAAAAAAGCCGGTGAATATAACCTTTGGCTTCTCACTGGGGCAAGGATAGAGGATTAGATTCATTTAATCAATTAATCCTAACTTTTTACCCACCTTCGTGAATTTACCAACTGCTTCGTCTAAATGTTCTTTTTTCATAGCCGCTGAAATTTGAACTCGTATTCTGGCTTGTCCTTTGGGTACAACGGGGAAATAAAATCCAACCACATAAATTCCTTCTTTCAACATTTCAGTTGCCATTTTCTGAGCTAATATGGCATCATAGAGCATGATAGGAACAATGGGGTGAATTCCATGCAGAATATTAAACCCTCTTTCAGACATCTGTTTTCGAAAATAAATTGTATTTTCTTCCAATTTATCTCTTAGCTCTGTTGTGGATGATAACATAGTGAACACTTTATTTCCTGCCGCGACGATAGCAGGTGCAACCGTATTTGAAAAAAGATAGGGACGTGATCGTTGACGCAATAAATCAATAATCTCCTGACGCCCTGTTGTAAAACCACCGGAAGCGCCTCCGAGGGCTTTACCCATGGTTGAAGTAATTATATCGACTTTTTCCATTACACCAAAATATTCAGCTGATCCACGGCCTGTTTTTCCAATCAAACCAGTAGCGTGACTATCATCCACCATTACCATTGCGCTATATTTTTCCGCCAATTCAGTTATTTTATCTAACTTTGCAATATAGCCATCCATAGAAAAAACACCATCTGTAGCAATCATCTTAAGCCGTGCTCCCCTTGCTTCTTCCAATTTAGCTTCCAGATCTGTCATGTCGCTGTTTTTATAGCGGTATAGTTTTGCTTTACAGAGCCTTATTCCATCAATAATGGAAGCATGATTCAATTCATCAGAGATCACTGCATCTTCCGGTCCCATAATTGTTTCAAATAACCCACCATTGGCATCAAAACAGGATGTATAAAGGATAGTATCATCTGTTTCAAAATATTCTGAAATTTTTTGTTCCAACTTTTTATGCAAATCTTGTGTCCCGCAGATGAATCGAACTGAGGCCATCCCAAATCCATAGTCATCCATGGCAGTTTTTGCAGCGGAAATAAGGTCTGGATGGCTGGCAAGACCAAGATAATTGTTTGCACAAAAATTTAGAACTTCACCGGCTTGCTTTGTTGAGATGTCCACTCCTTGGGGTGTGGTAATGGTTCGTTCTTTTTTAAAGAGTCCTTCTGCATCAATTTGGTTAAGAATATCTGTAAAATATTTTTTTGTATCATTCATCTTAATCAAGCAATGATTTCAAGACTAATTTTATAATTATTTAACAATTTATTATCCTTTTTTAGGATTACCATTCCAACAGAACTTTTCCGGAATTCCCAGATTCCATAATTTCAAATCCTTTTTGGAAATCATTAACTGGTAACTGATGCGTTAGAACTTTAGATATATCCAGTCCGCTTCTCAACATTTGAGTCATCTTGTACCAGGTCTCATACATTTCCCGGCCATAAATCCCTTTTATTTGGAGTCCTTTAAATATGATGTCATCCCAGGAAATTTGTGTTGATTCAGGAAGGAGACCCAGAAGAGCGATTTTACCACCATGATACATATTATTGAGCATACTTTTAAATGCTGTAGGATTACCTGACATTTCAAGCCCTATATCAAATCCGTTGGACATATTTAATTCATTAAATACATCAGATATTTTTTGTTTATTTACATTCACTACCTTTGATGCACCTATTTTTTTAGCCAGTTCAAGCCGGTAATCATTCACATCAGTAATCACCACATGTCTTGCTCCAACAAAATTACAAATAGCTACAGCCATAATTCCAATAGGGCCTGCACCTGTGATAAGAACATCTTCACCTACCATTTCAAATGATAGAGCGGTATGTATAGCATTGCCGTAAGGATCAAAAAATGCTGCAATTTCTGAAGGTATATCCTTATGAATCGGCCATACATTTGACTCCGGAATAACCAAATATTCTGCGAAAGCACCGTTCATCTGGATGCCAATGCCCACGGTTCGATGACATAGATGCCTTTTCCCGGCGCGACAATTTCGGCAATAACCACAAGTAATGTGGCCTTCACCAGAAACACGATCTCCAGGTTTGTAGTGAGTTACACCATTGCCAACCTCTACTACAATCCCGCAAAATTCATGACCTGTAACTAGAGGAAGCTCTAGTGTGCGCTGAGCCCAGTCATCCCATTTAAAAATATGGAGGTCCGTACCGCAAATCGCCGTATGAGTGATTTTGATTTTTACATGATTTGTTTTACACACTGGTTCTGGAATATCAACCATCCACATTCCACGTTCAGGAGATTTCTTAATAAGTGCTTTCATTTTTATTAGTCTAATTAACTTAGATTTGAATTTAAAATTTAAGATATTAATTGGAATGAATTTACGTTTAACATTATCCTTCATCAGGTGTATAGTAAACCGTAAAAATATCTCAATCAAATCTTAATCCTAGCCTAAATTCCATTCCCAAATTTTTTTTATTTTCATTCGATGGCTACAGTTTTAGCATTTACAAATCAAAAAGGAGGTGTGGGTAAAACCACATCTGCAGTTAATGTTGCATTGAGTCTTGCAGTATCAGAAGTAAATACTTTATTGATTGATCTGGATCCGCAGGCTAATGCAACAACTGGCTTGTCGGACCTTTTCGAAAGTTCAGATGGATCTATTTATGATGTATTGTTAAAAGGTGATGGTATGGAGGAAGCAATCATTAAAACTACCTTCACACATTTAGATATTATTCCTTCAACTAATGATCTTGTTGGTGCGGAGATTGAATTAGTGAGCGTGATGGCAAGAGAATATCAACTCCAAAAATCTCTTAAAAAGATCAAAAAAAAATACGATATTATTATCATTGACTGCCCACCATCGCTAGGGCTTCTAACTATCAATGCTTTAACGGCATCTAACGCTCTTGTAATTCCGATTCAATGTGAATATTATGCTCTTGAAGGTTTGGGCCAGCTACTAAACACGGTTAGACTTGTCCAAAGGCATCTAAACAAGAAATTAGAGATAGCAGGAATTTTGATGACGATGTATGATAGTCGTCTAAATTTATCGAAACAGGTTGTTGAAGAAGTAGATGGATTTTTTAAGGATAAATTGTTTAAAACATTGATTCATCGTAATGTTCGATTAAGCGAGGCTCCAAGTTTTGGAAAACCAGCTTTGCTTTATGATGCTAATTCAACAGGAGCAAGAAATTATATGAGTTTGACAGAGGAGATTCTCCAACGTGTCACCTAATAGATTAGGAAAAGGGCTTGAAGCTCTTATTCGTCCGAAAAAAGAGCGAAAGAAAAAACCTCTAAAAAGTACTGTTTCTGCAAAGCCAGGCGTAACTGAGATCCCACTAAAAAATATCCTACCAAATCCAAAACAACCTAGGCAGGATTTTGATCCAGCTGCTTTGGAAGAACTTGCAGCATCTATCAAAGAAAAAGGTGTACTGACACCAATCACGGTACGTGAGGCTGATGATCATTATCAAATTATCGCAGGCGAAAGGCGTTGGAGAGCATCAAAAATATGCCGAAAGAGAACCATCCCTGCTTATCTTATTTCCGTAAAAGACGAAGCAGAAATGATGGAAGTAGCGTTGATTGAGAATATTCAACGTGAAGATCTTAATCCATTGGATGAATCAGAAGCTTACGCAGTTTTAAATTCGAAATTTGAGATGTCTCATGAAGCAATAGCTAAAGCGGTAGGTAAAAAACGTGTAACTATTTCTAATTCATTACGCTTATTAAAACTGCCACTCGAAATTCGAGAAAGTTTACGGACTAGAGAAATATCTGCCGGACATGCGAGAACAATCTTACAGGCAAAAACTGGTCCTGCAATGCATAAGATATGGAGAAAAATTTTAAAAAATAATTTGAGTGTCCGCGGTGCAGAAGCACTGGTGAAAACTTTAACAAAAGCTGGGAAAAATAAAAAAGTAAAGATCATAAAAAACCCACCGCAAGTTCAGGCTTTGGAAAATCAATTAATAGAAATTTTAGGTACAAAAGTAAAATTGAGGCTGGGTAAAAAAGGTGGCTTTATTGAAATTTCTTATTTCTCTGATGATGATTTAGAACGAATTTTAGAATTAATTCAAACAATTCAATAAAGACTCATGAAAACAGATAAATATACTATTATGTTTATTCCAGATGATGAATCTAAATCAAGATCAATTCATGTCTCGAGAAATATTATTAAATCGGCAATATGGATTGGTGGAATTTTATTTTTAGTTTTTTCTGCATCCCTTTACATTTATTTCACGCAATTAACAGAATTTGTAGAGATAAAGAAACGTCACGATAAATTCGTTGAAGAAAGAATTAAAGTTTTTGATCTAACACGTGATTTGGAGCGACTCAGTCAAATGGATCAGATGGTGCGTCATACGCTTGGTACCAAACTGGATATTGATAATAAGCCTGTTATTTCAGATAGCTTAATCGGATCAATCATAGATATAAATAATCAGATTTCATTTATTGAAAACATTCCATCGGTTGCACCTATACAGGGTTATGTGAGCCAAAGGTCAGGAAAGGCTGGACTCTTTATAACAAAAACACATCACGGAATTGATATTGTGGCAAAAGAGGGTGAGCCTATTTTGGCATCAGCTTCAGGCGTTGTAGTTTTTTCAGGCTGGACATATGAATTTGGAAACTTAATTATCATTTATCATGGTGATGATTATTTCACTCATTATGGACATAACCAAAATAATTTGAAAAAACAATTGGATATAGTAACCCGTGGCGAAGTTATTGGACTAGTAGGTAATACTGGTGTGTCATCTGGTCCACATTTACATTTTGAAGTATGGAAAGAATTTACTGCAATGGATCCTTTGGTCTTTTTTCCAGAATACCGTGCAGTGGATTTAACTTCTCTAGATGAGTAAGATTAATTTTCAAAATGTGCATACCATGATTGGCGCTGATGCAAAGATTGTTGGTCCGGTTGATCTTAAGGAAGGTATTATTATTTATGGACAAATCTATGGTGATGTGACTACTGATGGGCCTGTTCGTGTTGCTCAAAATGCTGTGGTACAGGGAAATATCATTGGGAAACATATCCGTATCGGTGGAACGGTTCTTGGAAATATTCATTCAGATGGACAAGTTATTCTTGGTAAAAAATGTGTTTTAAAGGGTGATATAATCTACAGAAAACTGTTGATCGAAGATGGGGCGCTTTTTGAAGGGAAATGCGATTTACTTAATATAAAAGAGAGTACCGAAACATCTGAATAAAAAATGTCCGATACAAATAGTCCAAATAATTTTGATTGGGGTAAATCATTTACATATTTCCAAAAAATAGTCAAAGAAGCAGGTCCCGCTGCCACGGCATCATATACTTTAACTGTTTCAATCATAATCTTTATTCTTCTTGGATGGTATATTGATTTATCTACAGACTCATCACCTTGGGGTGTAATTATTGGTTTGCTTTTTGGGCTTATGACAGGCTTTTATCATCTTGCTAAGACTATCTGGAAAGAAGACTAATAATGAAATTGATTATTTATGGACTCATATTCTCTGCAGGTATTCTTGGGCTGACTATTGGAATTTACCCACAGTATTTATTTGAGCTATTTCTGGGATGGTTTATTCCAGCTGTCGCAGGGTTTGCGACAATTTATTTTGTTATGGATGCAGCCAAAAAAGATGCTCAACTAGTTACGAAAGTACTCACAAAAGGTTTCGTTATAAAGATGATCTATTACGGTATAATAATACTAATTTCTTATAAACTTTATGCTTTTGAACCAGTTCCTTTTATCATTAGCTTCACTGGCTTTTTTCTAGTGCTTCATGCACTGGAAGCAGTGATTATAAAAGACATTTCATAGTAAAATAACTCTTAACTTTAAAAATTAAAAACAGCATGACTGTAGCTGAAGCTGGTCACGGTTCGAAGAGTGTAATGGGGCAGGTTGGACCAAATATTATCCACCATGTTTCTAATTCTGATTTATCTCACCCTATCATATCAATACCAACCCTTTTAGGTATAGATTTTTCCGTAACAAAACATGTATTCATGCTTTGGTTGGTAGCTGTTTTAGTTGGCATATCTATCATTGTGCCTGTAAGGAGATTCCTTGCCAGTAGTCTTGAAGTCCCAAAAGGATGGGTGAATGCAGTTGAAGCTATTGTACAATTTATCAGGGATACAATTGTTAAACCAAATGTAGGTCCCAAATGGGTTCTCACTTGGACTCCGCTGATGCTTACATTTTTCTTTTTTATTCTTTTTGCAAATGGTATTGGCATGGTACCAATATTTGATATTTTAGGTGCTATTAACCGATTTGTATTGGGTGTGCCAGGAAGTGATTCTCACAATGTAATTAATGGAATGCTTCACGGTGGTGTAACAGCCACCGGTAATTTTAATGTGACTGCAGGGTTGGCAACAATTACATTCTTTGCAATTATTGTAGGCGGCACTTTAGCTCATGGTTTTATTCAGCATTGGAAAAATTTAGTGCCTCATGGATTAGCATGGCCCGTTTATATCATTTTAATTCCTATTGAAATTATGGGACTTTTAGTAAAACCGTTCGCCCTGACCATGCGTTTAGCTGCCAACATGACTGGAGGACACATTGCAATTCTAGCACTTCTTTCTCTTATGGCTATTTTTGGCGAAATGTTTCATAGCACAATTGCAGGAGTGGGTGTGGCTTTTATATCTGTCCCTATGGCTGTGGCTATATCAGGTTTAGAAATTATTGTTGTCTTGGTACAGGCTTATGTTTTCACACTTTTAACATCTGTCTTTATCGGAATGGCAATTAATGTTCATCATTAATGAATAACAAAAGGAAATAAATAACTATGGAAGCAACTACATTTCTCCCTATAGGTATGGGATTAATCGTGATCGGTGCTGGCCTTGGAATTGGTCGTTTTGCAGCTGCAGCTGCAGAAAGTATTGCACGCCAACCAGAAGCTGCCGATAAGATTACTGGTGCTGTAAACTTGCCACTATTCCTTCTCGAAGGTGTTGCAATTCTTGCAGAAGTTTTTACTTTTTTAATGCTGATTCTTTAATCAGAAAATCATAAAACACTATGGATCAATTTTGGGTAATACCTGGAGAGTCTGACCTCCATGAATCTACGCAAATTCATAACGGCGTAAATGCTCCCAACCCATTAGTTCAATTAGACCCAGGCTTGTTCATTTGGACAATCCTGACCTTCTTGATTCTATTTATTGTATTGGCAAAATTTGCCTGGAGGCCATTGCTGACTGCATTGGAATCGAGAGAAAATACAATCAAATCTTCATTGGAAGATGCTGAGAAGGCTAAGTTAGAACTAGAACGTCTTAATACAGAATCGGAAGAAATTATAGCCAAAGCCAGGTCCGAAGCTCAATCTATTCGTACTGAAGCAAAAGCTACAGCAGAAAAAATTAAAGCAGATGGGATGGTCCAGGCTAGTGAAGATGCAAAAAAGTTAAGAGAAGAAGCTGAAAAACAGATCCAAGTTGAAAAGAATAAAGCAATCAATGAAATTCGCAGTGAAGTTGTAGATCTCACTATGAGTGTAGCAGAGAAGATCATTAAAAAAAATCTGTCTAAAGAAGATAATCAATCATTGATTGAAGATTCTATTAGAAACCTAAAAGGCTATGATGCATAAAAAATCTGCAAAGCACCTTGCTGATGCTTTATATGCTACAGCAGAACAGAATTCTCTTCTGGACGTCGTATACAATGTCTTGAATCACTTAAATAACTTAGTGAAAACTGAGTCTCAATTTCGAGCCTTTGTTCAGTCCAAAAGAATCAAAAGAGAGGAAAAGGCAAAAATCCTGAATAAAGTAATGGGAGATGATGGGTATCGATTAGTTGCAGAATTAATCTCCCATTTTCATGGAAGCCAAGCTAGAACAGTTTTGAGCCAAGTGGTAGAATTATTTAATCAGCGATATAAGTCTGGTAGAAATATTATGTCTGTTATCGGTACGATTTCCCACGAACTTGGTGAAGAGCAACAATCTTCTTTGAAATCAAATCTAGAGCTAATACTTGGTAAGAATACAGATCTATACTTGGAAGTAGATGAATCTTTGATTGGAGGAATTAAGCTCCGAATTGAAAACACTTTTCTGGATGCAACCATCCAGAATCAATTGCGAAACTTCCATTCTGAGTTAACGCAATCATAATAAATTAGGAAATCATGGAAATAAATACTGATCAATTAACACAGTTACTTCGCGAACAAATTGAAAAATTCGATGGTTCAGTTGATGTAGCAGAAGTTGGCGAAGTTATAGAAGTGGGTGACGGTGTTGCCCGTGTATCTGGTCTTGAAAATGTGATGAGCTCTGAGCTTGTCGAGCTTTCCAACGGTGTATTCGGCATGGCATTAAATCTTGAGGAGGATAATGTCGGTCTTGTGCTCTTTGGTGAATCTCGATTGGTTAAAGAAGGTGATTTAGCAAAGCGTACCGGTCGCGTAGTAGAGGTTCCTGTTGGTAATGCTATGCTGGGACGTGTTGTGAATCCTTTGGGACAACCTATAGATGGTAAAGGTACCATTGATACACCTCATACACTCCCAATCGAACGAAAGGCACTGGGCGTAATGGCTCGTCAACCAGTAACAGAACCTCTTCAAACAGGAATTAAGGCCGTTGATAGCATGATCCCCATTGGTCGTGGACAGCGTGAGCTAATTATTGGTGACCGTCAAACAGGTAAAACTGCCGTAGCAATTGATGCAATTATCAATCAGAAATACACTCATAAAACAGATAAACCTGTTTACTGTATTTATGTTGCAATCGGACAAAAGGCATCCACTGTTGCTGCACTAGTCAAAGAATTAGAAGCTAATGGTGCCATGGAATACACTACTGTTGTTGCAGCAAATGCTTCTGACCCTGCTCCGATGCAATACATCTCACCTTATGCAGGTGCTGCTATGGGTGAACATTTTCGCGATAATGGTAAACATGCCCTAATAGTATATGATGATCTTTCAAAACAGGCTGTAGCTTACCGCCAGATGTCACTGGTACTTCGCCGTCCACCAGGCAGGGAAGCTTTTCCTGGAGACGTTTTCTATCTTCATAGTCGATTGTTGGAACGTGCATCAAAATTATCTGATGATTTAGGTGGAGGTTCATTAACAGCTTTGCCAATCATTGAAACTCAGGAAGGTGATGTTTCAGCTTATATTCCTACTAATGTGATTTCCATCACAGATGGACAAATTTATCTTGAAACTAATTTATTTAATTCAGGAATTCGTCCCGCAATTGATGTAGGTTTGTCTGTCTCTCGTGTAGGTGGTAATGCACAGATTAAGGCAATGAAATCTGTTGCAGGTACCTTACGATTAGATTTAGCGCAATATCGTGAACTAGAAGCATTTGCAAAATTTGGTTCCGATTTAGATAAAGCGACCTTGGCACAATTAACTCGCGGTGAAAGGATGGTAGAAATCCTAAAACAGAATCAATATGTTCCCATGGATGTTGAAAAACAGGTAGCGATTATTTTTGCTGCTTCAAAAGGTCATCTGGATGACCTCCCGGTAGATAATGTTGCTGATTTTGAATCTGGGTTATTTGAATATTTAGATGCTAATGTTGCTAATACTTTAGCCACTATTGTCAGTGAAGGTAAAATTTCTGATGAAACAGCTGAAACATTAGAAAAAGCGATTATGGATTATAAAGTAGGGTTTAACGCCTAAAATTCAATGGCGAACCTAAAGGATATCCGGAATCGCATTAAGTCGGTCAAAAGTATTCAGAAAGTAACTAAGGCTATGAAAATGGTTGCTGCTGCCAAAATGCGAAAAGCTCAGGAACGCATGGAACAGTCACGTCCTTACAGCAAGTCGTTAACAGAAGTGATTCAACATTTGCTACCAGATGTAGATAGAGAGATGCTCCCTTTATTAAACATCCGTGACATTAAAAGAAAAGCTTATGTTGTGGTTTCTGCAGACCGTGGATTGGCTGGTGCTTTTAATACTAATTTAATCAAAATTGCTCAAAAAGAGATTGATGAGTTTGGAAAAGAAAACGTTGATTTATTCTGCATTGGTAAAAAAGCACGAGATCATTTTAAGCGTAGAAATTATAATATTATTGAAAATCATATTGATTTCTGGAATGAGATGGAATTTGACTCAGCAATGATGATTGGAAGAAGTATTATTGATCATTTTACTAGCTGTAAGGTGGATGAGATTCATGTGGTCTACAATTATTTTGTGAATGTCGCTCAACAAGAAGTGAAATCTGAAGTGCTACTTCCATTAATCTATGAAGAAGACAATCCTATTGCACATGATAGACTATATGAACCATCCAAAGAAGTTTTAGCACAGACAATAATTCCCCGGCATCTTAATGTACAGATGTGGAAATATTTACTTGAATCATATGCCAGTGAGCAAGCTGCTCGAATGTTATCCATGGAAAATGCTACTTCAAATGCTCAGGATATGATTAAAAGCTTAACATTAGAATTCAATAAGGCAAGGCAAGCTGCAATTACAACAGAAATGTTGGAAATCGTAAGTGGAGCCGAAGCTTTATAAGGTTAACCTAAAAAGGACACCACTTTATGCCAAAGAATGGAAAAATCTCACAAGTTATGGGTGCTGTGGTAGACGTTGTTTTTGAAGACGGTCACCTCCCAGATATTTATAATGCATTAAATGTAGATCGTGGCAAAGAAGGAACTTTGGTACTGGAAGTTGCTCAACATTTAGGTGATTCTATTGTCAGGACTGTTGCCATGGACAGTACAGATGGTTTAGTTCGCGGGCATACTGTTTTGGATTCCGGCGAGCCAATCTCTGTCCCTGTCGGTGAAAAAACTTTAGGACGATTATTTGATGTACTTGGAAATACTATTGATGAAAAAGGACTCTGTGAAACGGAAAAAAGAAATCCGATACATCGGCCAGCGCCAAAGCATGAGGATCTAGCAACATCTACCGAAGCGCTGGTAACAGGAATTAAGGTCGTAGATTTAATGGAGCCTTATACTCGTGGTGGGAAGACAGGATTATTTGGTGGAGCAGGTGTTGGTAAAACTGTATTAATTCAGGAGTTAATCCGGAACATTGCTACTGAACATGGCGGATATTCGGTATTTGCTGGAGTTGGCGAGAGAACCCGCGAAGGGAATGATCTATATGCTGAAATGACAGAATCAGGTGTGATAGATAAAACAACTATGGTTTTTGGTCAGATGAATGAACCTCCAGGGGCACGCTTACGTGTGGCATTGAGCGGACTGGCTATGGCAGAATTTTTCCGAGATGATGAAGGCAGAGATGTACTATTATTTATTGATAATATTTTTCGTTTTACTCAAGCTGGATCTGAGGTATCAGCACTCCTTGGTAGGATGCCATCTGCTGTAGGATATCAGCCGACTCTATCGACTGAAATGGGTGATCTTCAGGAACGAATCACTTCTACAAAGAAGGGATCAATTACTTCTGTTCAAGCAGTTTATGTACCTGCAGATGATTTAACAGATCCTGCGCCGGCTACAGCATTTGCACATTTAGATGCAACATCTGTACTGGAGCGTAAAATTGCTGAACTTGGAATTTATCCTGCAGTAGATCCATTAGCTTCAACTTCCAGAATTTTAGACCCGCGGATTATTGGACAGCGTCATTACAATGTAGCTCGTAATGTTCAATCTGTATTGCAACAGTATAAAGATCTGCAAGATATTATTGCCATTTTAGGTATGGATGAATTATCCGATGACGATAAAATTACTGTAGCACGTGCGCGTAAAATCCAGAAATTTATGTCTCAGCCATTTTTTGTTGCGGAACAGTTTACCGGTACACCAGGCCGATATGTGAATCTTGATGATACCGTATCCGGATTTGAGGCGATCTTAAGCGGTGAAGTTGACGAACTCCCTGAGAATGCGTTTGCTTATGTAGGAACTATTGATGAAGCTGTTGAGAAACATAAGAAATCTGCTGCCTAAATATGAGTTCATTTAATCTAGAAATTGTAACACCAATTCGTGACTATAATTTGGAAGATGTAAGCTATGTACGTTGCCCTGGCTTGGATGGATTATTTGGTATCATGCATCAACATCGTGAGGGAATTATTGCATTAATTGTTGGTGAAATCAAGGTAACACAACGTGGAAAACATGAATATTATGCAACCGGTGGTGGTTTTGCAGAAATCTTAAGTGATGGAGTTAAACTCTTAGTCGAATCATTAGAAAAATCATCGGAAATTGATGCAGGTCGAGCACAGCAGTCTCTGGATCGGGCCAAACAAAGAAAATCTGACAAAAATACTGAATTGGATGATGCAAGAATAGATGCTTCTCTTACTAGAGCATTAAATCGTCTAAGAATTTCAAAACGATAATACTAGGTAAAATTTGAAACAAAAAAACTCGAAACTTTATTTGTTTCGAGTTTTTTGTTTATAAACTAATTCAATAAAATTCTAATAAATTCAAATATGTTAAAGCGAACACATACGAATGGAGAACTACGAAAATCTCATGTTGGGAAGGTAGTAAATTTAAATGGTTGGGTTAATACTGTCCGTCTTCATGGACAAGTAGTCTTTGTCGACCTTCGAGATAGGTATGGAAAAACGCAAATTATATTTGATGCAGATATTTTTCCAGATGATTTAGAAGCTGTAAAAAAATTATCTATGGAAGATGTTCTGTCAGTGACAGGCACTGTACATGCTCGTTCTAAATCAGCTATGAATCCTAACATGGGAACCGGTGAAATTGAAGTTCTTGTGACGGATTATACTATGCTAAATGAGGCGGCACCCTTACCTTTTGTTTTATCTGATCGGGACAAAGCTGAAGAAAATCTTCGTTTGAAATACCGCTATTTAGAATTAAGAATGGAGGAACTGCAAAAGAATATTCTAATCCGTCATAATACTTACCAAGCAACTCGCTCTTATTTATCTGAAAAAAAATTTGTTGAGGTTGAAACACCTTTTTTAATGCAATCTACTCCGGAGGGTGCTCGAGATTATTTGGTACCTAGCCGTATTCATCAAGGCAAATTTTATGCCTTGCCACAATCACCCCAGATTTACAAACAAATATTAATGATTTCCGGATATGATCGTTATTTCCAAATCGTAAAATGTTTTCGTGATGAAGATCTTAGAGCAGACCGTCAGCCTGAGTTTACTCAAATCGATATTGAAATGTCCTTTGTGGATGAAGAAGATGTTTTCAAAAACATAGAAGGATTAACAGGGCATTTATTTAAAAAAATCCGAAATATAGATTTGCTCCAACCATTTCACAGGCTCACTTATGCTGAAGCTATGGAAACTTATGGATCTGATAAACCAGATCTTCGCTATAATCTTAAATTAAAGGACGTGAAAGAATTCACGGATGCATCAGATTTTAACGCATTCAAATCTGCTGAAAAAGTGAAAGGATTGGTGGTATCTGGTGGTGGCAAATATTCTCGAAAAACAATTGATGATTTTACCGATTTTGTTAAAACACATAAGGCAAAAGGATTAGCTTGGATGAAAGGCGAAAATGGTCAATTTGAAGGTGGAATTTCCAAGTTTTTTCATGAAGGTCTTCAAAAACAAATGTTTGCCGACTTAGATGTAAATAATGGAGATATTTTATTCATGATTGGAGATTCTTCGGATATCACACTTAATGCATTGGGGCATCTCCGAACTAAAATTGCTAAACATGAAAGTTTGGCTGATCAAAATGAATTTAAGCCAGTTTGGGTGACAGAATTTCCCATGTTTGAATATGATGAAGATGCTGAGCGGTTTATCGCTATGCACCATCCATTCACTGCACCACGGCAACAAGATATCTCTTTGTTAGAGTCTGATCCATCCAATGCATTAAGCCGTGGATACGATTTAACTATGAATGGTTATGAAATCGCGGGAGGATCAATTCGAATTCATTCACCAAAAGTGCAGGAAAAAGTATTTTCATTACTTGGATTAAGCCATGATGAAGCGGTGGAAAAGTTTGGATTTTTAGTGGAGGCATTAACCTATGGTGCCCCTCCTCATGGTGGCATCGCATTTGGATTTGATCGATTGGTTATGCTGTTAGCGGGGACAGAAAATATACGTGATGTAATTGCATTTCCTAAAACAACGACAGCAACATCAATCATGGACAAAAGCCCAAGCAATGTTTCTGAAGTTCAATTAGATGAATTAGGAATTAAAATAAAAGGGAATGAAGAAAGATAATAAGAAGTTATCACATTTTTTCTGTTTGGTAATTTTCTAAACCAATTCTTTTGATAAGATCCAACTGGGTCTCTAGCCAGTCAACATGCACTTCTTCATCTTCTAAAATTTTTTGAAATAAATCACGGGAAACATAATCATTTTTGGTTTCAGCATATTCAACAGCTTCTTTCAAAAAAGGTATAGCGATCATTTCCAAGGCTAAATCACATTCCAATATTTCTTTCGTATCTTCTCCAATACGAAGATGACCTATATCTTGTAAATTCGGAAGACCTTCTAAAAATAATATACGATTAATTACTTCATCTGCATGTTTCATTTCGTCAATTGATTCTTTATAAACTGCCGAATGAAGCTCTTTAAGTCCCCAGTTCTCAAACATTTTTGCATGACAGAAATACTGGTTAATCGCTGTAAGTTCATTTTTTAAAACACCATTAAGGTATTCAATTACTTTTGGATCACCTTTCATAATTATCTCTATTGTAGTTAAAAATTTAACTAAATATAGGCTATTCAAGATGCAGGAAGCAACCGTAAGTTAAGTAATATCAATACATACGATAATGAGAATCAATTGCATTTATTGCAATTAATCAAGTTTATTTTTTGGTAGTTCCTATTTTATTATATGAAAATTTTAGTAATTCTACTGGATGTGTTTCTTCTAGGATAACTTTTTGTGCAGGTCCAATGCATTGTCCACATTTGTTCCCTAAACCAAAGTTTTTCTTTAAATCCGATAAGGAACCGCGACCGCATCGAGTTTCCTTACGAATGGTTTTATCATTTACACCATAGCATATACAAATATACATAATCTAATATTAATGCTAATGAGAATGAGTATCAATAATGATTATTATTGTTCTGCTTTTATCTGTGATTTAATTAAATATAAAAACAATGCAGTTGAAATGCCAACAGCGCTGTATAGCATACACATAACCATGATTTGATAGCGTACCGCAATTAAAGGTGAAACACCTGAAATAATTTGTCCTGTCATCATTCCTGGTAAAGATACCAGACCAACAGCAAATAAAGAATTAGTGATTGGGATCAATGCAGTACGAAGCGCAATTCCACGTGAACTAAAATAAGTACCACCTCGATCAATCTCTGAATGGAGTCTTTCCGCTGCTAAACTTACTCCATTCATAGAACTGGCAAAGATCATCCCCGCCAAAGGGATCATATATTCAGGTAAAAACCATGGATTTAAATTTAACACAAATTGTGTTACGAGCATTAATGTTAAGCTTCCTCCAACAAAAATTGAAATAAAAACATATTGGTAAATAGAATGTCTTTTTAAAGGTATTATCCTTAGGGCTATCCAACTGGCAGCAAAAATCATAATTGTTAAAATTCCAATTGTAACAATTGCATTTTCTGATTCAAAAATATAGGTGAGACAATAACCTATAAGGAGAAGTTGTAATAACATCCTTGCCATGGCATAAATAGCATTTTTCCAATCTAAAGACCAACTATATAATAGTCGAATTACTAAGCAGACTGGAATAAAAATGATGCTAAGTTGTATTAGCGATATATTTGTGATTGGTTCAGCCATACCTATAAAGAAAACGGATAAATTCTGGTTTAATTATAATTTGATGCCAAATTTTCCCAAAATTATAATCATGATCCAATAGCACCCCATCGTAATCAAAATAGAAATACCCATACTAATAAAAAAGTTGATTCCTGATTTTATAAGGATTGGTAAAACTATAAATAAAGTCAGAGATGGAATAATTAACCATAAAATACTTGTAGAAAGAGCGCTGACATTTTCAACATTTTTTGTTTCTAAGTATAGCCAAACCATTGAGAGTACTGAAACCAGTGGAATGGATACAATTATTCCTCCCATTAATGTATCTTTTTTTGAAATTTCAGATACAATTATAATAATACCTGATGATATTAATAGTTTAATTAAAAATTGAATCATATTTAGACTAACATATAAAAAAGGGCAATTTTAGATAATTATTTGAATAATTTTCTCAATTGGCTCAAGCTATTTCGAACACAGATTTCAGTTGTTCTCTGTAGTTCAAGTCCACTATACCAATAAGAATTGTACCAGACAAGACTTCCGGAATCCTTTTCCTTCATTTTTAAAATGATTCCAACTCTGGCTTGTGTGTAATCAATCCTAGAACCCTCTCTTACAGAGCCTCCATCAGTTGTAGTTGATGTAGAAGTGGATGTTTCTGCTTTTTCCGTCGATATATCAGCATCAGTTGATTGGCTAATAGTTGTTTTTGATGATCCACGATCTACAATACGATAAGGAACTACAATAACTTCAGAATCAGTAAATTCTGTAATGATGCAGGATAATTCTAGTATACGAGGTTTTTGTCCTATATGAATCTCCGTATAACCTAAATCAGATTCGACAACATTAAATCCATTTTTTAAAAAATTATAGGTGATAGTCGATTGAACTGTTTCCCCTGACCTAGGCGCGTAAGCATGATCTACAACATTTGTAAGTTCAATTATACCAACTTGCGAAAAATCAAAATACTCGTTTACAGCAGGTCCACGAGAACAGCTTACAAAAATTATAATAAAAAATAAAAATAAAATGAGTTTTTTCAATCAGAACTCAAGCTTTGAATATGAATCTTTGCTTCGCTGGATAATGATTCATCCACAGAATATTTCAGGCAGTTTTTCCAAGCAATAATTGCTTTGTCATTTTCATTTAAGGCTTCGTGTAGCAGTGCCTTTAGACGATAAATTTCAGGACTAGAACTATGAGTACTTTCTACATCCTTAAGATGTATCAGGGCTTCTTTATACATTCCAGCTTTCATAGCCGCAGATGCTTTTGCCATTTTATCTGGGTGCTCAGCAATAATAATAGAGAAAAAGATAAAAAGAATTAAAAATTTCATGATTAATGGCCTTCTTTTGACAATTGGTCAATAGCACGGAGAACATCACGACGGCTAATTTGTCCAACTAGTTTCCTTCCCTTTGTTATTGGAAATCTCCGAAAACGAGATTTCATAAAACGATCTGCAACATTTGACAATGTTTCATTTATATCAATTGTAATTATTTTTCTTGACATATATTCTTTCACATGTCCACCAAGATTATTATAATACGAAGCTTCTATCAACGTTCTCATGCAATCTTTTTCAGATAGGATACCCACTAATTCACCCTCTTCATCAACAACAGGAGCACCAGATATTTTGTTAGAAAGAAAAGATTCAATCGCAGTTTCAATTGGGGTATCAGGATTAAAAGTGATAAGGTTTTTAGCCATAAAATCATTGATGGAATATTGTATTTTCATTGGTGTTATCCTAAACAGCTTGAGTGAAAGTTAATTGCATGAATATCTAAAAACAAATGGCGTAAATACATGTATCCATTTGGAAGATTAAACGGAAATCTATTTTCTTTTCCTCAATTTTTATTGCAAATAATTATTCAAACAATGAAGGCTCTTTTTCCAAGAGCATTTTCGCACGCTTCTTATAAAATAAGTTTTCAGATAATAATTCTGGATTCTTCATTAAGTCCGTTTCTAGTACCGTTTTAAGTATTTTATGGAATTGTTCTCTGTTGCCTGCTTTTTGGTGATAAAATTCAGCCATGTGAACAGCGTTACCTAAAAATTCAGGATGGGATACCATTGCTTGTTTAAAATAGGTCTCGGATTGGGATAGCTCTACCCCTGGAATTCGGGTATACATGGAACCAAAAAATCGATACGGTCCACTATAATAATATCCTGGGTCTAAAGAAATGATTCGGTGCATTATCACTTCAATTAATTCTCTATAGTTCATTCTTTCTAGGGCTGGTTTTGTATTAAGATGGCGAACTAGATTTGTGGCCCACCAAAATAATCCAGGGACAACTGATTTAGGCGATTCAGCTAATGCGGAAATTAATTTAAAGGTGCTGTCTCCCTGAGAATGATTATAGATGGGTATAAAATCTGGGTGATTTAAAACTGCTTTCCTACAAACCTTCAAACCTTTTACGAATAATTCATCTTGTACTTTTTCATCTATTTCAATGAACAAACCCTGTGTATATAAAATACGACTATAAAGTACTGATAATTCAAAATTATCGGGTCGTTGTTCATGTGCAAGGCTAATAAAATGTTCTGCGTTGTCCAATGAGATTGAATCAGAGCGTTGTTCCCAATACTTTTTTCCTTTATCAATAAGATAATCAATATTTTGTTCCTTACTGGCACTAGGTATTCTAGTACCGCTACAGTCCAAAGAAAAAATCCCAGCGGAAATAATTATAAAACTAAATAATTTTTGTTTCAATTTAAAATGCTTCCTGTACCCTAAATTCAACCAATGAAATTACAAATGACAAAATAATATGGAAAAGACCATTGAGCTAAAAATAATTGAACCTGCTGTATTACTGGGTGTGGCAGATTTAAACGTAAAATTAATTGAGGCAGCAATTCCTGTTACAATTATTGTCAGAGGTGAAATGATCAAAATTCAAGGTGATAGTTTAGATGTAAAAAATGCCCATGAGGTTTTCCATGAAATGATGGAAACCTTAATGGCTAAAGGAAGTCTGACGACTAGAGATGTGCAAAATTTGATCACATTAGTCCTTTCTGATAATGGAAAGTCTACCACTGTAAACCATGTACCAGAAATTGTGATCCATTATGGGAGAAAAGGCGCTATAGTTCCTAAAACAAAAGGTCAGGAATCATATGTAAAGATGGTTCGCAACAATGATGTTGTTTTTAGTATAGGTCCGGCTGGGACTGGTAAAACATTTCTTGGTGTTGCATTTGCGGTTGCAGCATTGGAAAATCATGAAGTAGATCGAATCATACTTTGCAGACCAGCTGTAGAAGCCGGAGAGAGTTTGGGGTTCCTACCTGGAGATTTAAAAGAAAAAGTAGATCCTTATCTAGCACCTCTTTATGATTCACTTGGAACAATGGTCGCAGAAAATAAACTGAAACAACTAATAGATAAAAAAATTATTGAGGTAATCCCTTTAGCTTACATGAGAGGGCGGACTTTAGATAATTCCTATATGATCTTAGATGAAGCACAAAATGCTACTGTTATGCAGATGAAAATGTTTTTAACGCGTCTGGGAATTGGATCAAGGGCAATTATTACAGGAGACATTACCCAGATTGATCTACAAAAACGTACAGATTCTGGATTAGTTCAGGTTACTCATATACTAAAAAATGTAGAAGGCATTGGTTTTGCAACTTTGGATTATAAAGATGTGGTACGTCATCCACTTGTGATGAAAATTATCAAGGCATATGATCAAAAAATCCAGAGCAAAGAAAAAAACCTTGAATAAACAAAAGGTTTGATTGTAAAAATAACTTTTATCTAATGTCGGTAAATCTAAGATTTATTGCCTAATTTCTATTCTATTTTATAAAAGCTTTTTTTAAGGAAAACAATGCAACAACAAACAGTAATTGTTGCGGCGAAACGGACTCCCGTCGGCGCATTTCAAGGTTGCTTATCTACTTTATCAGCTCCACATCTTGGAGCAGTTGCAATCAAAGCTGTTTTAAATGAAACAAATATAGATCTGGAAGAAGTAGATGAAGTTATCTTAGGTAATGTGTTATCTGCAGGGTTGGGCCAGGCACCGGCTAGACAGGCTGCCATTTATAGTGGTTTACCAAATAGTGTTGAAACTACCACAGTTAATAAAATGTGTGGTTCAGGTTTGAAAGCAGTTATGCTCGCGGATCAATCTATTCGAGGGTGTGATTCTCATATCGTAATAGCTGGTGGTATGGAAAGTATGTCTAATGCTCCTTATTTATTACCAAATGCACGTGGTGGTCAAAGATTAGGTCATGGAAAGATGATTGATAGTATGATCCATGATGGACTTTGGGATGCTTATAACAACAAACATATGGGGAATTGTGCAGAAATGTTGTGTTTGGATAGAAATTATACACGTGAATCTCAAGATGAATTTGCAATTACTTCATACAATCGAGCACTAACTGCATTAGAAGATGGGGTATTCATAAATGAGATTACAACAATTGAAATTCCTCAGAAAAAAGGTGACTCTGTTATGATTTCTGAAGATGAAGAGCCTAGAAAAGTACGTTTTGAAAAAATCCCAACTTTATTACCTGCTTTTGAAAAAAAAGGCGTTATTACTGCAGCCAATGCTTCTAAACTAAATGATGGTGCTGCAGTAGTTTTGGCTATGAGTGCTGAAAAAGCAAAAGAATTAGGGATCAAACCCTTAGTGAAAATTGTTGCACATGCTTCAGCAGCACATGAACCTGAATGGTTTGCCACTGCACCGGGAAAAGCAATAGATAAAGTTCTAATCAAAGCTAATCTTAATGTCGACGACATTGACATTTGGGAAATCAATGAAGCATTTGCTGCAGTAACTATGGCTGCAATTGATGATTATAACATTGATCCCGGAAAGGTAAATATTTACGGCGGCTCTATAGCAATTGGACACCCAATTGGTGCTTCTGGTGCAAGGGTTTTAACCACACTTATTAATGGCCTGACAAGAAATCATAATTCAAAATACGGTTTGGCCACATTGTGTATTGGTGGAGGTGAAGCTTCAGCAATTATTGTGAAAAAATATGATTGAATTTTCACTCACAAATGAACAGGAACTTATCCAAAAAATTTCACGGGAATTTTCCCAAGAACATTTGTTACCTGGTGTTATTGAACGGGATGAAAAAGCTATTTTCCCAATTGAGCAAGTAAAAATAATGGGTGAATTAGGATTTATGGGTATGATGGTTCCTGAGAAATGGGGAGGGTCTCAATTAGATACATTATCTTATGTTATCGCTATTGAAGAAATTGCTGCAGTAGAGTTAGCCACATCTACAGTAATGTCTGTAAATAATTCATTGGTTTGTCAATTGTTTATGGATTACGGAACAAAAGAACAGAAAGAGAAATATTTAAAACCTTTAGCCTATGGGAAAAAATTAGGTGCTTATAGCCTGAGTGAACCACAATCTGGTTCTGATGCAAGTAATATGAAAACCTATGCGAAAAAAGAAGGTAATTATTATATTATTAATGGTACCAAAAACTGGGTTACCAATGGAATCAATAGTGATATAGTTATAATGTTCTGTATGACTAAAAAAGATATTGGTTATAAAGGAGTTACGGCTTTTGTTATAGAAAAAGATACACCGGGGCTTACCGTAGGTAGGAAGGAGGACAAATTGGGTATCCGCGCTACTGATACCTGTGAACTTTATTTCGAGAATTGTAAAATTCCCCATAAAAACAGGATTGGGGGAGAAGGGCAAGGATTTAAAATTGCCATGAAGGTGTTGGGTGGTGGACGAATTGGTATAGCTGCCCAGGCCGTGGGATTAAGCAGAGCTGCATTAGATGCATCGGTATCTTTTGCAAAAGAAAGAAAACAATTCGGTCAAACTATTGGTGAATTTGGTGCCATACAGAATAAATTGGCGAATATGGCCGTTGAGGTTGATGCTGCTCGGTTGTTAGTATGGCGAGCGGCGAAATTAAAGGATCAAGGAAAGGATTATCTACGTGAAAGTTCCATGGCAAAACTTTATGCATCTTCTACGGCAATGAAATGTGCCACCGATTGTGTTCAAATTCATGGTGGGTATGGTTATATGCGAGAGTATGGTGTTGAACGACTTATGAGGGATGCAAAGATTACACAAATCTATGAGGGGACATCCGAAATCCAACAACTTGTTATTGGAAGAGATTTATTAAAGTGAGTTTAAATATAAAACCAAATATCGATTGGGATTCCCTGGGCTTTAATGTTACAAAAACAAAAAGTATGTTTCACTCTACTTGTGCCTTGGGTGAGAGATGGTCTGGTGGTGGTTTAATTCCTTATAGTAATATTTCTCTATCTCCTTTTGCAGGTGTCCTAAATTATGGACAGGGTGTATTTGAGGGGGTCAAAGCATTTCACTCATTGAAAGGGAATGTGGTTCTTTTTCGGGCCGATATGAATGGAAAAAGAATGGCTTTTTCAACTAAACGAATTTGTATGCCAAAAATGGATCCAGATTATTTTCTGGAAGCTATTATAAAAACAGTCAAAGATAATATTGATTATGTTCCGCCTTATGGAAAAGGAAGTCTTTATATTCGTCCTGTTGTTTGGGGGACAGCGCCTATTCTAGGTGTAAGTCCAACATCCGAATATACTTTTATGGTTATCGTTACACCAGTGGGCCCTTATTTTAAAGGAGGCATTAAACCGCTTAATATAAAAGTGAATACCGATTACCATCGTGCAGCACCTAAAGGAATTGGAAATGCAAAAGCAATTGGAAATTACTCTGCATCTCTTTTCCCTCTTATGGAGGCAAAGACAGAAGGGTTTGATGAAAATATTTTTTTAGATGCAAAAGATGAAAAGTTTGTGGAAGAATTAGGATCTGCAAATGTGTTTATTTATAAGGATGGAGTATTGATAACACCTGCCTTGAATGGATCAATCCTAGGTGGAATTACAAGACAATCAGTATGCCAGGTGGCATCAGATATTCTAGGAATTAAAGTTAAGGAAACCGAAATCACAATTGATGACCTTTTAAGTGCAGATGAAGTTTTTTGTACAGGCACAGCTGTAGTTATTACCCCAGTTGGAAAAATAACCTATCAAGGAACGACTACTGAGATTAATCAAAATCAAATGGGACCAATAGCAAAGAAAATAAGGGAAATGTTGGTAGGAATTCAGCGACAAGAGATTGAAGATCCATTCGGATGGGTTCTCCCTGTTAAATAATAAGATCAATGATAAGTTCAAAAACACATCCACGAAGATTCGCACGTGAGGGTGTATTGAAAGCTTTATACGCCCAACAGTTTTCTGATGATGAGTCTGAAATTGTTTTAAATAGAATAATGGCTTTATATCCTGAAAAGAATAAAAATTCCGAATTTATTTCTTCACTTTTTCAGTGTGTATTGGATCATAAGGATTGGGCAGATGAAATTATTAAAAGTCACCTCCAAAATTGGGAATTTGATAGAGTGGCTCAAATAGATCAGATTTTATTAAGAATGGGCATCTGCGAAATATTTTATATGGATGAAATACCACCCAAAGTTTCTATTAGCGAAATGGTGGAAATTTCTAAAGTATATAGCACAGATGAAAGTTCAGGATTCATCAATGGGATTCTGGATGCGGTTTTTAAAGAATTTCAACAAAAAACAAGCATTAACTAAAATGATACTAACAAAATTATTTGGAACAAAATCTGATAGGGAGATCAAAAAACTTCGTCCTACACTAGAGAAAATCAACCAATTTTATGGATCATTAAAAGATAAGTCAGATGATGAGTTGAGAGAGAAAACTGAAAGATTAAGGGAATTTGTTATCCATTCCAGGAAAGAAAAATTAGATTCTCTGTCAGTTGATATAGATCGACAAGAGCGTGAAGCTGCTATTCTGAAATCAGAACAGGGTGCTTTGGATCTTATTATGGTAGAAGCATTTGCCATTGTGAAAGAAACATGTCGTAGGCTTTGTGGCTCCTCATGGCGTGTTTCCGGCCATGATACACTTTGGGAAATGATCCCTTATGATGTACAATTATTTGGTGCTATTGTTCTTCATTCAGGGAAAGTGGCAGAAATGAAAACTGGTGAAGGCAAGACTTTGGTCTCAACAATGCCAATTTTTTTAAATGCATTAACCGGTCGTGGTGTCCATGTAATCACAGTTAATGATTATTTAGCTCAGCGTGATGCGGAATGGATGGGTGAGGTTTATAAACGACTTGGTTTAACCGTTGGATTTATTTTGAATTCAATGGATAATACTCAAAGACGTGAGATGTATAACCGGGATATCACCTACGGAACAAATAATGAATTTGGGTTTGATTATCTTAGAGATAACATGGCACTCCAAAAGGAAGATAAAGTTCAGCGTGGTCATGCCTTTGCTGTGGTGGATGAAGTTGACAGTGTTCTAATTGATGAAGCACGGACACCTTTAATTATTTCTGGAGCTGTTGACGCACCAGTTGATGAAACTTTTACCACTTTGAAGCCTGGAGTTCAGCAACTAGTAAAAAAACAAACTTCTCTTGTTTCACAATTAGTCAGAGAAGCTCAAAAATTATTGGATGATGATGAAGATACAGCAGGATTGAAACTACTTCAAGCTCAGCGAGGGATGCCTAAACATCCCCAGGTAATGAAAATTTTCCAGGAATCTGGTATGCTAAAATTGGCTCAAAATATTGAATCTATCTATACACGTGATAAAAAAATGCATGAAGTTGACCAAGAACTCTATTTTGCAATTGAAGAAAAAAGCCATGTCATGGATATCACTGAAAAAGGTAGAAATTTATTGGCTCCAGATAACCCGGAAACTTTTGTAATTCCTGATTTAGGTGAGATGCTTCTTGAAATAGATGAGAGAGATGATTTTAGTCCAATTGAGAAAGAACAGAAAAAAGAAAAGGCTCATCAACTTCATGCGCAGAGAAGTGGGACAATACACAATTTCAATCAATTACTTCGAGCCTATACATTGTATGAAAAAGATGTAGAATATGTAATTCAGGATGGAAAAGTGATGATTGTAGATGAATTCACCGGGCGTGTTCTTCCTGGACGCCGTTACTCAGATGGGCTCCATCAGGCACTGGAAGCAAAGGAAAATGTTCGGATCGAGCGTGAAACACAGACACTGGCAACTATTACTATTCAAAATTATTTCCGCCTATATGATAAATTATCTGGTATGACAGGAACTGCAGAGACAGAAGCAGAAGAATTGGGCTCTATCTACGGTTTAGATGTTACGGTGGTACCGACTCATAGACTTATTTCCCGAGAAGACCATAATGATTTAGTTTATAAAACGAAGCGGGAAAAATATAATGCTGCAATAGATGAAATCACAGAATGTCATCACCATGGGCAACCTGTACTGGTTGGGACTATTTCTGTGGAAGTATCTGAACTCCTTTCAAGGATGCTTAAACGCAATAATATTCCTCATAATGTCCTAAATGCAAAACAGCATAAAAGTGAAGCAGAGATCGTCGCTCGTGCAGGACAAAAAGGTGCTGTGACTATTGCAACTAATATGGCTGGTCGAGGGACAGATATTAAGCTAGGGGATGGTGTAAAAGAATTGGGAGGACTCCATATTATTGGTACTGAACGCCATGAATCCCGAAGAATAGATTTACAATTAAGAGGAAGAAGCGGTCGTCAAGGCGATCCCGGTTCGTCGCGTTTCTATTTATCACTTGAAGATGATTTAATGCGACTTTTCAGCTCTGATCGGGTAGCATCTATAATGGATCGTATGGGGATTGAAGAAGGTGAAGTGATTTCTGCAAAAATGGTTACGCGAGCAATTTCTAATGCACAGAAAAAAGTAGAAGTTCGAAATTTTGGTATCAGAAAGCATCTATTGGAATACGATGATGTAATGAATCAGCAGAGGCAAGTGGTTTACGATATTAGAAATCAGGCGTTATCTGGTAATGATATGCAGGAAACAGTTACACAGATTATAGATGATTATATTATGGATGAAATTGAATTACAATCAAATAGCGGAGATCCAGATTTCTGGGATTGGGATCAATTAAAACAGTCCTTTGCATCCCATTTAATGGTAGATGCTTCTCTAGAAGGTATACAAAAGGAATTAGGTAAATCAGATTTAACTTCTGATGAAGTTGCAGACTGGGTGGTGGAAGAAGCTAAATCTGTTTATAAAGCTCGTGAGTCCTTATTGCCAGATGATGTCATGCGAGGATTTGAGAGATTCGTGATTTTGAGAACAATTGATGATAAATGGAAAGACCATCTTTATGCTATGGATCAGTTGCGGGAAGGTATCAATCTTCGTGCTTATGGTCAAAAAAATCCACTGTTAGAGTACAAATCAGAAGGATTCAAAATGTTTCAGGAGATGATGGCCGATATGAATTCTGTCACTGTTGAAAGGCTGTTTAGAACACAGATTCAAGGAATGGAACAACAGCAAGGTATCGAACAGAGATCAGTTCGGAATATGCAGACATCTCATCAGGACACTACCGGGATGGGATTTCAGGGCCAGACCCGAGGATCACAGCAGGCTAATCAGCCCCAACAAGTTCGAACTCCGGTTGTTGCGGGGCAAAAGCATGGTAGAAATGAGAAGATCTTAGTTAAAGGACCAGATGGAAAACAGATAGAAATAAAATATAAAAAGCTTCAAAATTATTTAAATAAAGGCTACACCCAAGTTTCCTAATGCCAAATAAAAATAGATTTGAAACAAAAGCGATTCATGTTGGGAATAAACCTGATCAAGAATCTGGTGCAGTTTCTCCTCCCATCATGCTTTCTTCGACTTATGAGCAAATGGCTGTGGGAGACCATAAGGGTTTTGATTATTCCAGGGCCGTTAATCCCACTCGGACACGTTATGAAGAAAATATTGCATCTCTTGAAAAAGCAAATTTTGCTATTTCTTTTTCAAGCGGTATGGCTGCAATTACTGCCCTTTTCCAAACCTTAAAAAAAGGGGACCATGTCATTATAGGTAAAAATGTTTATGGAGGCACCTACCGGATAGCGGTTACAGTATTAAAGACTCATGGGTTCAAGTTTGATTTTGTAGATACTAAAAATATAGATTATCTTGAAAATGCTATCCAATCCAATACGAAATGGATATTTGTTGAAACTCCAACAAATCCACTTCTCGAACTTTGTGATTTAGAAGCAACAGTAAATCTATGTAAAACAAAAAATGTTAAATTAGCAGTAGATAACACATTTATGAGTCCTTATGGCCAGTCACCCCTAACTTTGGGTGCGGATATTGTAATGCATAGTGCCACTAAGTTCATTGGTGGACATAGTGATATCCTTGGTGGTGTTTTAATTACAAATGACAATAATTTAGCTGAAAGGTTATTTTTTATACAAAAGTCTGGCGGTGCAGTACCGAGCCCATTTGATTGTTGGCTGTTGCTTAGAAGTACAAAAACCATGGCACTGAGGGTTCAAAGACAATCTGATAATGCCCTTGAACTTGCAAATCGATTGAAATCCCATCCAAAAATCAAATCTTTAGTGTACCCTGGTCTCAAAACGCACCCCCAATTCGAATTAGCAAAAAGACAGCAATTAAATCCTGTTGGTGATCCAATCTTTGGTAGTATGATTTCTTTATACTTGCAATCAATAAAACAAAGAGACCTATTTCTAAATAGAATCGAACTCTTTACCTTGGCTGAAAGTCTTGGTGGGGTAGAAAGTCTAGTTTGTATCCCCTATGAAATGACCCACGGTTCAGTTCCGCAAAATATGAAGGATGAAATTGGGTTATCTAAAAGTTTAATTCGATTATCAGTGGGGATTGAAAATGTGGATGATTTATTTGATGATTTAGCACACGCTCTAGATTAATAAATTGTGAGTGAATTATCGGTAGAAAATCGTTATTTTTAATAAAGAAAAATGACTTTATCCTCTGGAGTAACCTTGGATTTTTGTCTAATTCAATATTTAGTATTTATGAGTCGGAGAACAAGATGGCATTAAAGAGAACCAGTATTAAGAATATTTTTATTTCTTTTTTGCTTGCTGGATTGGTATTTGCAAATGTAACTATTTCTTTAAGTGATGTTGAAGTTGATGGATATACAGAGAATATTGTAGTACCAGTCCACCTCAGTAATCCAATTAATGATGTAGGTGGTTTTCAATTTGATATTATTTCCTTGCCCACATTCGTTGAACTTTCTGGTGTAACACCCATTGATGCTGAAAATTTTAATACAGACTATACTGTTTTTGATAATGGATCCGGTCGAGTAGTATTTTATTCCAATGACGGTAATGGCATAATTGCAGGAGGTGATAATGTTGTACTAAACCTCCATTTTTATGGCTCCGATGTTTTGTCAGCATTACTGGATTTAGATATGTACAATTTGGTTGTTAGTAATGAAGATGGTGACCTACTGGAAGGAACTGCTGAGAATGGATCTATCACTATTGGTCATATGGTATATTTAAGTGCTTCAACAGATACCGGAGATGTGAATGAGGAAGTATATCTTGATATTTATTTAGATAATCCTGGTATAGTGGGTGGTCTTCAGTTTGATATTTTTGATGCCCCTAATTATTTAGATGTAACCGATTTTGCAACCACGGACCGTTCAAATGGTTTTAGTGTTGATTTTACGGAAATGGATAATGGGATGACGCGTGTCCTAATGTATAATGCTAACAATGAAAATATTCAAGCTGGTGATGGTTCAATTCTAAATATGACCATGACCGTACACGAAAATGCATATAATTCCAACGTTGCTTTAAATTTTAAAAATGTGATCGTAACAGATGATATGGGTGGAACCTATTGGATAGCTGCTGCAGATTCTGGGACAGTAATAGTTACCCCTGGATACATTGAAGAGCCTCACAACTTGATTGCTCTTGATGGGGAGGATGCTCAGGTTGAATTAAACTGGAGTCCTCCACAAGGCCCTGCATTTGTTTTCTTGGATGAAACATTTGATGAAGGATTATCAGATTCATGGACTATTGTGGATGGAGGAGATCAGGGGTTTACATGGGAATGGATAGAATCTTATGAATCTTTTTATGGTGCATCTACATTGGATGGGACTCCTTTTTTATATTGTGATGCAGATGCCGCTGGTTCTGGGTCTTGGTTTGATGATGAGTTGGTTTCCCCAGTATTTCCTACATCAGGAGAATTATTTTTATCCTTTGATCACTTTTATGTTGATTATGCTTCTGATAATGTTGCCTCAATTGCTAATGTTGATGTATGGAATGGTACACAATGGGTGAATGTTTATCAGGTTTCAGAAAATGGACTTACCTTAGGTGCCTGGGATACACCAGATCAACAAATATTGGATATTTCTAGTCATTCTAATGGTCAATTCAAACTTCGTTTCCATTATATTACAGATCCAACTTCTTGGGAATATTATTGGGCAATTGATAATATCCGTCTTGCAAATTATTTGCGAGACGGCCGTTACTCTGCTGTTTATGAATTGAGTCCTAGAGGCTGGAGTTTAATTAACCAAGGTACTCGTGAAGAAATGAAAAATGTCTTCAGTTCTGGAAATTGGCCCTATGCTTATTCCGATCCTGAGACCTTTGAAATAGTGGATAATTCTTTGTCGATAGAAAACCAAAATTCTCGTCCTATTGATATTGATGCATATAAAGTTTATCGTTCACTCAATGAAGCTGCTGGTTTTGAAGAAATTGCCGAAGTAGATGGTGGAATAACAACCTATCTTGATGATAATGTAGTTAATAGCACTACTTATTACTATTATGTCACTGCGATATATCCTGATGGCTCTGAATCTGGACCAACGAATACAGTTTCAGCTACACCCGTAGAGTGGGTCGAATTATGGATGGATGACGGTGCATCCCTAACAGGTCAGATGGATACATTGGATTTTTATATTAATAATGAATCTGATCTCGGGCTATTTTATTTTGAGATTTTAGATTATCCAGATGTAATAAATAGTATAAATATTTTCCCAACTGAAAGAACTTCAAATTGGTCCATTGAAATTTCCGACCAGGGTAATGGTACGATTGCCATCACTGGGTTAAGCTTAGGTCCAGCCCTAACCTCGGGAGACGGAGCAGTATGCAGTGCAGTTTTATATCCTGATGCAGCGGAAGCAATGACTGTTTCATTATCCTATACCAGCTCAACGGCTGTACAGGATATGAATTATATCGATTTGAATTGGTACCCGGAAAGTGCCACTTATGATGTGGGCATTGAAACTCAATACTTACATTTTACTGGTGGTGCAGGTGAAGGTGGAAGCGAATTTTTATCATCAATTATTTTGGATAACACACAGCCAGTTTATGCGATCCAATTAGATATTTCTGCTGACCCACCATTGATGATCGGGACAAATGTCATTCCCAGTAGTTCGCATGATTTCTCTAACTGGGATATTTCAGGTACTGTGATTGGTAATTTTTACCGTTTAGTCATGATAGATAATTCTCAAACATCGCCTATTAATCCTGGCATGTCGCACATTGCAGATCTAACATTTGAAATTGATGAAGGTGCGCCAGTGGATATGGATGTTGTCTTAGATATGATCGATGGTGAAATTTCAGATATTAATGGTTTACCAATGCATATGGAGTCAATACCAGGCCATGTTCATATGGGATTACCTGAGGTGATGTTTACAATTCAAAATGCTTCTGGAGTATTGGAGCCAGGCGGGGTGGGAACTTTTGAAGTCCATATGGACAATACTGAATTAGTAGGTACTTTACAGTTTACATTAGCAGAAATGCCGGAAAATATTACAGTAACAAATGTATCTCAGGTTGACCGCTTTGCTGACGGTATCATTGACGGAAGTTCTGAGGAACAAGAAGATGGGACTTATTATTTCTTAGGTTTTGACTTCTCGACAGGAATTGAAGCTGGATCTGGACCCATACTTGAATTTGAAGTGCAATTTCCCGAAAATTTGAATAATTCTTCTATTTTTATGGTTCTAGACCCAGTAGCTGCTGGTGATGCAGGTGCAAACCCTCTAACAACAATTTTCCACCACATTGGTCAATTTACTGGTTTCTTATCTCTAGATAATTCAGCTACAGTTCCGAATGAGTTTGCATTATATCCAAATTTCCCAAACCCATTCAATCCAGCAACCATGATCACTTACGATCTTCCAAAAGATATAGATGTTCGAATTGAGATTTATGATATTATGGGTAGAAATATCAATACCTTAGTCAATCAAAATATGTCAGCGGGTCGTCATTTCATACCTTGGAATGCCACAGATATTTTAGGCAATCAAGTTAGTGGAGGAATTTATCTTTACAGATTGCAAGCTGGAGAGAATGTATTGACTAGAAAAATGATTTTAATGAAATAAAATTATGATTACTCATACTTAAATAAAGCCCTACATAATGTGGGGCTTTATTATTGTAACAATATTTAAGTTTGTGATAGAAAATTAATGCCGCGGTGGTGGAATTGGTAGACACGCCAGATTTAGGATCTGGTGCACTTTGTGCGTGAAGGTTCGAGCCCTTTCCGCGGTACTTTGATACAATATTATTTTAATTTTGTTTGAATAAAGTGTTAAGAAAGGCAGATTTGATTAATTGGCGATGTAGTACTTTATATAAATTTGAAAAATACTTAAGTCAGATAATTAAGAAGGTGTGCCAATTTTTATTCATGATGAAAAATGGTTAGATAATTATTATTTATGTAAAATTTTACCATATAATTTTGTTAATTTTATGCGTGGAATTTTCTTAACCAAATTAAAAGGAGGTGATCAGTTGTCTATTTTAAATAATTTGCTGACCTCCAAAGTTTCAGCAAAATAAATCCACGATGCTGTCTTTAGAGGTCAGCTTCAAAATATAAAAAAGCGCACAGATTAAGTGCGCTTTTTTATTTATTTATGTATTTAGCATAAAAATTAATCATGGTACAATGTTATGATGCAAATGCCTTCAATAATTGATACAATCATCATTGGAGCTGGGCCATCAGGACTGGCCTGCGCAATTCAGTGTCAGAAAAATAATATACCTTTTCTATTAGTTGAACAATCCGAAAGAGTTGGGGGTAGAGTCGGTTCTGTAGAAATAGATGGTTATATTTTTGATCTTGGTTTTCAGGTTTATAATACTGCCTATGAAATGACTAATATGTTATTGAATCTGGATGAAATAAAGCTCAATCATTTTAAACCAGGTGCAATGATTTATGATGGAAATACATTCAAAAGAATATCAGACCCACTCAGAGATTTTAAACATATTTTTTCCACCATACTCTCTGATATCCCCACTTTTCACGATAAATTGAAAATATTAAAACTTAAATTTATTCTCAGGGGTTATAAAATAAATCACGATACTAGTTCTGATATTTCCACTTATGAATATCTATTATCTCAAGGGTTTTCAAATAGGATCATTGAGATGTTTTTCAAGCCGTTTTTTGCAGGTATTTATTTAGAGAATAAGCTTAAAACATCATCAAAATTTTTTAAATATGTTTTTTCAAAATTGAATATCGGTCTGGCATCTTTGCCTGAAAAAGGTATGCAAGCAATACCTGATGATTTATCCAATAAGATAAATGCAAAAAATATAATCATTGGTAAAAAAGCAGTTAATATTATTGATCAACAAAGTATTAGTTTTGATGATGGCAATATTGTTAATGCAAAAAATGTAGTGCTTACAGGAGAAAGCAGCCACTTGGTTACTGGTAGGCCTAATCGATATAACTCTATAATAACATTATATTTTTCAACGAATCTTACTCTGTTGCACGGGAAATATATTCATCTTTATCCTTATGATGAATTGATAAATAATATCGCTTTTCCCACATCCATATCATCGTCATATTCAAAGGATGGTAAAAATTTGATTTCAGTTAATGTTAAAGAAAACAATATCCAGAAAAAAGACATCATCAAACATGTACAAAGTAGATTAGCGAAATATTACGGTGGTGAAGTACAACATTATCAATTTTTAAAATCCTTTGAAATAAAAAATGGAACTTTTATCCAACTTCCTGGCCATTTTGATCAATTAGAAAAACAAAAAAGAAGTCCTTATATTATTGGTGAAACTCAAATAGTTGGTAGTATTGAAGGTGCAGTACAATCAGGATTAGAAATGGCAGATAGTCTTATAAATTAATTTTGGTTATATGCAGTATCAGAAAAAAACTAAGCCAGGAAAGAATAAATTAAATCCCGCATTCATGTGTCTTTATATACCAATCAATAAAAAAAGCCCCATTCATTGAAAGGGGCTTTCAAATAATACTTAGCTCCAATATTTCCTACCAGTCATCGTCATCGCCCCAGTCATCATCGTCTCCGGAATCTTCTTCCAGATATTCAGCCTGTTCATCCAACCAGGCTTGATAACCTTCATCATCGTGAACAGTGAAGAAACCCCGCATCCTGTAATGCCCTAAACCACAAAGCTGGGCGCAGGCAATTTCTAATGATTTTCCTTCCCTTTTTGTTCCAATAGTCGTTTTTAAGAATTCTTCCGATGTCATGGTTGCAGTAAAATGAACAGGAATAGACATCCCGGGGATAGCATCCTGTGATACTCTTAACTCAGGCAACTTAAAATTATGGATCACATCTTTAGAAGTTAAATCAATCCGTATCTTTTTATTGACCGGAATATGGAGTTGGTTAATAGTATAAAAGTCATCTGATGCATTTTCACTGCTACGATCTAAACCAATTGGATTTTCCTGCTCATCAACCAGATTAGCTCGGACATCACCAAACTTCCCGTCAGGGCCAGGATAATGAACGTTCCATGCAAATTGCTGTGCAATTACACGAATATGTTCTGCTTCACTGGGTGCTGGGACATCAGTAACACGGTCAGCCCAAATTGGAAATGCAAAGCCAAAAAGGATAACAATTTCAATCACTGCAACAGCTGCTTCAGCTAAAGAAGAAAAATGTGATTTAACACCAACATAATCTGATTTCGTATTCTTAGAAGATCGAAACTTGACAAGGCTAACAATAAAAAATGTTCCCCAGCCTACAAACAATACCAGCATAAGCCAGTGTACTATAGCATTGATTTCATCAATACGTGCGCCTTGCACAGACATATTAACGGGTAAACCTAAATTATGCAGAATATCAACCAATAAAAGATCCTCTACTATTTATTCATAATGTTAAATTTTTTTGCTTTTCTACTGATGGATATGATTGTGCCAATTACACCACCTAATACACCGCCGGTCACGCCCAGTAATGTAATAATCGCCCAATTCATTCCATTAGATGCGGGAGCACTTGGGTCACCGAAGCAGGTAGCACATGCATAGACTTGATCCGGAATTGCCAACATCAAAAACAAAAAAATAAAGAATTGTAAGACTCTTTCCAATTATTAAACCTGTTTAAATTTTTTAAGCATAGATAATCCGTAGACAATCAATCCAGTAGTCACTAAAAATGAAAAACCAGAAAGGAGCACAGAAGTCATTCCCGGGGTGGTTGGATTTGTTATTTCAAAATATCCATAATATGCTGTAATGAGAATGGAAACAACGATGAAAAAGAGATGGAATTGTTTTAGTGAAATCATGACATTCTAGCGTGGTCCGTTTCAGTGATTATTGGTAAAAACATACAAATAAGAAAGAATACGAATGTGAGACATAGGATCCAGACAATTGTTTGTTTTTCATCAATAAGATGCATGAAGTAGCCTGCCACGAGACTGGCTTTCACAGTAGCTATGACAAGTGCCAGAAATATGGCTTCTGTTTCTGAAACATTTAAATATGATGCTGCAACTGTTAATACCGTTAAAACACCCAAAGCACCAAATATAGTTAAATAAACTTTAATGTGCTCTTCCCAATGTCCGTGATCTTGATCGCTCATTTGGTCCTCTAGAGTAGGTAAAGGATCGGGAATAGAAATATCCAAACCAGGTCCACAAAGTGCCAGTATAATCCGGCAACTTCAATTCTATTTGTAAATTGTTCAGGTTCCGTGTGCCACATTTTATTTCCTGCAGGAAGCCAAAAATAAGCCATGACAAACATACCGCCCACAATATGAAGTCCATGTAATCCAGTAAGAGTAAAATAAATTCCCATAAAAGTACTGGATGAAGGGTAGATTCCATGGTGAAACTTTCCAGTGTACTCAAAATATTTTATAACCAAAAATATCAGTGCACATAGTAATGTAAGCCCCATATAAAGTTTATATTTCTCAAAATCTTTAATTTTTAAGGAGACCCATGACATTATAACAGTCACACTGGAAGAGATTAAAACCAATGTATTTATAGTTGCTAATGGGACACTCAACTTTGAACCCCAGTAAGCAAAATCACCTACAGGTGCTGCCATTCTAAGAAAGACATATGCAGAGAAAAGACCTCCAAAAAGCATAATTTCAGAAGCCAGGAACACCCAGATTCCCAGTTTGGAATTATTTAGACCAGTATCTGGTCTTTCTTCAATAGTATATGGTATTTGCACCGTCAGATCCTTTTATTTTTCTGTTTGCGGTGAGAAATCTTTTTCAGCACCAGGAACGCTGTATTCATAAGGGCCGCGATATACTTTTAATTCGCCTTCAAAATTTGCATGAGGAACGGGTGGTGAAGGTGCCGACCATTCGATTGTGGTTGCTTCCCATGGATTGCGGTCAACTTTTTCTCCATTAAAAATAGATAGAAAAAAGTTAACGAAGAACGGAATTTGAGCTGCAGCCAGACAAAAGGCAGAAATAGACATAAATTCATTCCACTGTAACACATCCTGCGCATGTGCATAGAGTTGCCCGCCATCATATAGGCGACGGGATACACCTGCCAATCCTTGAATAAACATGGGCATAAAAATACCATTCATAAAAATTAAGGAAGGCCAAAAATGAAGTTTACCTAGTGATTCACTCATTTTTTTCCCGGTAGCTTTTGGAAACCAATAATAAATTCCTGCAAATAACGCAAAAATTGTTCCCGGGGCCACCACATAGTGAAAATGTCCAATAACGTAATATGTATCATGCAGATGAATATCTGAAGCACCAACACCCAGAGGCAGTCCTGTTAGGCCACCAATGCCAAACATAGGTAAAAATGCCAATGCAAATAACATGGGTGTGGTAAAGCGGATAGAAGCCCCCCAGAGTGAAATAAAAAATGCAGTCAGAATAACAA
>CAJWHW010000016.1:0-42901 GCA_913040915.1 uncultured Fidelibacterota bacterium
CTATTGTACCTATGTTCACGTGGGGCTTCGTTCTCTCAAATTTTTCCTTAGCCATTGCTTAGAAACTCCTTATATTGGTTTTTAATTTTCTTTATTTAACTTCGGCGAGCCTACGACCGGACTTGAACCGGTGACCTCTTCCTTACCAAGGAAGTGCTCTACCGACTGAGCTACGCAGGCAACTCGAGCGAGTGATCGGGATCGAACCGACATCACCAGCTTGGAAGGCTGGGGTTCTACCATTGAACTACACTCGCAAAGTGGGGAGAGAAGGATTCGAACCTCCGAAGGCATACGCCGGCAGATTTACAGTCTGCTCCCTTTGGCCGCTCGGGCATCTCCCCCAATAAACTTTTTTTTCAAAAAACATAAATTAGAGCCACCGAGAGGACTCGAACCTCCGACCGACTGATTACAAATCAGTTGCTCTACCAACTGAGCTACGGTGGCATAGACAAATTCGTATAAGAATTAATTATTTGGTTGGTTTAATTTAAAATGGATACCCAAACTGTAAGTTTACGAACATATGTCAATGCTATGCACAGCCTCGTAATTTAAGATGTTAATTAAAAATAATTCAATATATATTTATAAAAAAATATTAAAAAGCGGTTTTTGGCATAAAGTTTGCTTATTGAATTTTTTTTGGTATTTGACCATAGGGAGAATCATCGACAAACCACCCTCTGCCCTTTAATTCATTTCTAATGGCATCTGACCTGTCCCAATTCTTTTCTTCCCTTGCTTTTTGTCTTTGACGCAATAGCTTATTTATTTCTTCGGGCACATCAAATTTCTCTTTTCGGATAAATCCAAAAATAGAATCAAATAGTTGTAAGAATTTCCAAGCTTCTCCTAATTCTTGTTGCGTAACAGAATTATTGTCCATTTTTGCATTAAAAGATTTCATCCATTCAAAGAAGACTGCTAGTGCCTTAGGTGTATCCAAATCATCATCCATTGTATCTTTAAATCTAGTATATACTTCAGGTAGCATATTTCCTGAAAATTGCACTGCATTGTTTTTTTCAAGACGAAAATAAAAGTCGGATATTCGCTCTATAACTCGGTCCCCTTCCTTCTTTTTATCAAGTGAAAAATTCACTTTGGTTCTGTAATGCCCAGCCAACAGTTGATAGCGAATACATTCAGGTGTAAAACCTGCTTCTTTCAAATCTTCCATATGATAAAAATTATCTAATGATTTACTCATTTTGCCACCATCAATTAAAAGATGTTCAGAATGTAACCATATATTCACAAAGGGTTCACCACTAGCACATTGACTCTGGGCAATTTCATTTTCATGATGTGGGAACATATTGTCCACACCACCACAGTGAATATCAAAATGATTGCCTAAAAATTCAGTGCTCATTGCTGAGCATTCAATATGCCAACCAGGACGTCCTCTGCCCCAGGGAGCATCCCAAAATATAGAACCGTCATCTTCTTTCCATCCTTTCCAGAGTGCAAAATCCTGTGGGGTATCTTTCTTATATTCATCATCTGCAATACGATCACCAACCCTTTGATCAACGAGATTTATATTTGTCAAGCGGCCGTAATCAGGAAATGAACTAATATTAAAATAAACTGATCCATCATCTTCTCTATATGCGTAACCCTTACGTAACAGTTTTTCGATTATGTTAATCATTTTAGGAATGGAATTAGTTGCTTTTGGATATTTATCTGCTGGTATCATTTTCAGCCATTCAAAATCTTCCATGAAAAATTTCGTGTATTTTTCAGTAAACTCTGAAAGACTTACATTTAATTCCTGAGCTTTTTTAATTGTCTTATCATCAATATCTGTGATATTCATGACATGAATTACTTCATATCCTGAATGAGTCAACCATCGTTTTAACAAATCTTCAAACATAAAAGTTCTGAAGTTTCCAATATGAGCATAATCATATACAGTAGGCCCACAAGTATATAGCCCGATTTTCCCATCTTCAATTGGATGAAATTCTTCTTTTTTTCTTTTTATTGAATTATAAAACCGGAGTGCCATTTACAAGCTGATTTCTATGATATTTTTTACCAGTTCATCAAAACTCATTCCTGCTACATTGACAGATTTTGGTACTAAACTTGTTGATGTCATACCAGGAAGAGTGTTCATTTCTAAAAAATAATATTCCTGCTTATTATTCAAAATGTAATCTGCTCTAGCATAAACACCACAGCCTAATTTCTGAAAGATTTTTTCAGTATCTTTTTGAATTGTTTTTGTTAGATCAATTGGTAGATCTGCAGGGCAAATATACCGACTCATACCTGGGATATATTTACATTCATAATCATAAAGCTCATGAGATGGTTTAATTTCAATAATTGGATAGGCCTTGTCACTTAATACAGTAACAGTTAATTCATTACCTTGTATATATTCTTCCGCCATAACTGAGTTACTATAGGTGAAGGCTTTCTGAATTGCAGATTTAATTTCTGATTCATTATAAACCATAGTCAACCCAACAGTGCTCCCTTGATCATTAGGCTTTATCACGTATGGCATAGCTAATGCTGGAAGATGATTTTTTGAATCTAACATTTCCCAATTTGGTGTTGGAATATTATTATCTTTCGCAATTATTTTACTTTTATTTTTGTCCATACAGAGCGCCGATGATTCAGACCCAGACCCCGTATTTTTAATTCCATTTTCATTCATCCATGACTGTATTTTCCCATTTTCACCAATTCCACCATGAAGCGCATTAAAAATAATATCCTGGCTTTTTAAACCTTTCAATAATCTGTAATAATTAGATCGAAATGAAAATTCAGAAACTATGTACCCTAATCTATTACAGGCTTCAGTAACTGCCTGCCCAGTCATCAATGAAATTTCTCTCTCTTCACTGAGGCCTCCCATAAGAATACCGATTTTTAAGGGCATAACTTCCCTGCTCCTTCAGACAAATCTTTGACGATAAAGGTTGGGGTTTCATATTGAGAAAGGGTATCTATTGTTTCCATCCCTCTGCCAGTGAGAACAAGCATTGTATCCATACCCAGCATTTCCCCTGCTCCCATATCTGCAGTTGAATCACCAATTATCAAACAATCCAATAAATTTAAATTATGTTCAGATTCAGCTTCTAAAAACATACCAGGCCCCGGTTTTCGTCTTTCTGTAGCTTGATTAGGATGGTCATGGCAGGTATAGATCCCCAAGAGAGGAATTCCATTTTTGCGAAATTCTTTTTTGATGAAATCATGAATCTCATTCAGCTTATTCATTTTTATAAGACCACGATCAATGCCTGATTGATTTGTCACAATACAAAATCTGTTTCCTGCTTTAGAAATTTTTTTCAATGCAGGGATTGTAAAATCATAAAAAGCAAAGTCATTCAATGAACTGATGTAACCGGGGTCAGGATTCAGCGTTCCATCTCGATCAAGAAAAATACAATTATATTTTTTCATGTGGCTTGCTCCATATTAATGTCCTTCATCCTTACACTTCCCAATAAAAAGTATACAGCACCAACAATTACCAGCGGAAAGTAAGACACGGCATGGGAAACTATAGCATATCTAAGTGCTTGTTGGCCCCCAATACCAAAAACTAACATCAAACTGTACTTGATTCCGGCATCATAAGTCCCAGCAGAACCTGGGAGAGCTGGAATTCCAATCGCAACACTACCTAATATCAATAAAATACCTGTACCGATGTAACCAATATTCAAACCACACGAATCCAACATAATCAATGTAACTATAAAATAAAATAACCAGAGAACAAAGCTTAAAAATATGATTAACCCTGTATGGTTTGTTTTTACAATAATAGTTATACCATCAAAAACCTTATTCAATAAAGAAAAAACGGTTTTTCCTAACTTTGTATCAGAGATGGACAATTCTCCAATTTTATCAATACATTGAAATTTATAAACAACATAGACCAAAGCAATACTTATGATGGTAATACTTGCAAATACAAAAATACCAAGCCTAATCCATTTATGGTCAAAAGGAAACCATGGAATTGTAAGTATGAATAAAATCAAAACCATCAAAAGGTCTAATATTCTTTCCAAAATTACTGTTCCAAATGCTTGAGAGACAGTCAGTTTCCGATTTGCTGCCAAAGAATAAGCCCTTAGTAATTCTCCTAAGCGAAAGGCTAAAACGCCATTACCAAAATAACCGATCATAGTGGCTACAAAAACAGGTTTCAGATGAATGCTTTGAATAGGATTTAATATTAATTGCCATCGGTACGCTCTTACAATGCAACTTACCAGCAGCAAAGCACATGCTAATAATACTCCATTCATGTTCACCTGTTGAATTTGATAAAACAGTTCTCCCAGATTTTCACCCTTAAAAGCAAAATAGATACCAATAATGGAAAATACAGTACCAATAATTAGTTTTATATATTTATTCACGCAGGTCTATTATCTCAAATTCAGATAGATCAATTTCACCAACGCTTTTACCAATTGCAGGTTCCACGTAAATAATTTTTATTCTAACTTCTGATTCTTCTCCAGTCCTTAAGTAGATCTCTCTTGGCTGACCGCTGTCATGTAAAGTCCAGATCGCTCCTTTCAAACCCCAATTTTTTAAATTAAAAGGAATTCTATATCCTTTCTTTTCGATTATCCATTCACCCTTTACAATTGAATCTTGAGAACCGGTTAATATGTCAAATATAGTGATTTCGCCTGGAATAATCGCATCGAGAATAATTTGCCTAGTAACCTTATTGATTGTTGTTATTTTACCCCTTTCATAAATAAGTCGCTGGTCAAAAGTATCAAAGATATAATTAGCTTCTCCAAAAAAATAGAATAGGCCATTCGATTCAAATCGTTCGCCAAATTGTTCTTGGAAAAAATTAATTTTCATTACCTTTCCTCCATCTTGATGCATATAATTTAGGAACTGTTGATACGGCTCATTCTTAGCCAATAGAAAAGCAAGAAAGCTTAAATAAAAAAGAGTATTTTTCACAAAATAATTAATCCCGAATCATTTCGAGATAGGATTCATCCACAAGTACTTCTCTTGCCTTACTACCTGTAAAAGGTCCCACAACACCAGTTTGTTCCATCTCATCAATTAATCGGGCTGCTCTGGAGTAACCAACTTTGAGTCGTCTTTGCAGCAATGAGATTGAACCTTGTTGATGGGTAATAACCAATGCCACAGCTTCATTAAAAAGTTCATCGATTCCACCATCACCATCACCAGAAAATTCCGTAACCTGTGCTTCCCGAATAGATGGAAGCATAAATCCTTCTGGTTTCGGTTGTCCGGACACATGATTCATTATCGCTTGAATTTCTTCTAAAGATAGGAAAGCATTATGCATCCTGAACACATCGGAACTTCCAGTGCCTAAATGCAGCATATCTCCACGGCCAATCAATTTATCTGCACCAGGCTGATCAATAATGGTTCGTGAATCAATTTTACTGGCAACCTGAAAGGCAATACGCGAAGGAAAGTTTGCTTTTATTACTCCTGTTATTACATCTACAGAAGGTCGTTGTGTGGCAATAACTAGATGAATTCCAACAGCTCGTGCTAATTGGGCTAAACGCGCGATGGGAGCTTCAACATCTTTGGCAGAAAGCATCATTAAATCAGCCAACTCATCCACAACCAGTACAATATAAGGCATGATTGATTCACGGGATCTTTCCATTTTTTCATTATACTCACTAATATTTCTTACCACAGCATCCGCCAGAACATTATATCTTCGATCCATTTCCTTTTCCAAAGCCCGCAGTGCTAAAATAGCATTGTCTACTGAAGTAACAATAGGTTCTGAAATATCTTCCATTTGCAAGAGATGATATCCTTCTAATTGACGGTAAAGAGTCATTTCTACTTTTTTAGGATCAATCATAACAAATTTTACTTCTTCCGGTGTTGCTCGATAAAGAATAGAACAGATGATTGTATTTATACAAACAGATTTTCCTGATCCTGTTGTTCCTGCAATGAGTAAATGTGGCATTTTAGATAAATCAAGACAACTGATTTCACCTGAAGTTGTTTTACCAACAGCCAAAGTCAACATAGACTCTGCTTCTGCAAATTCGGGGCTGTTCACAACTGATTTGAAAAATACTGTAGCTGGATTTCGGTTTGGGATTTCAATCCCTACTGATGATTTTCCAGGAATAGGAGCAATCACCCTGACACTACTGGCTTCCATGACACGGGCAAGATCATCTGCCAATTGAACAAATTTATTCACACGGACACCCTCTGCAGGCTCCACTTCAAATAAAGTAATAACAGGTCCAGGGTGTACATTTACAACTTTGCCATCAACGCCATAAGTAGCCAATGACTGAGTTAAGTAATTGGCTCTTTCTACTAACTCATCGCGGGTCAAAGAATCTGAAATATTTACCGGATTTTCTAATAGTTCTGAAGATGGTAATACATATTCCTGTTTTGGTGTTTTTCGTTCCACCACTTCATCTATATCAATCTCCTCAATTTGAGCCATTTCTTCAATATTAGGGGATTGATCATCTTGAATTGGTGCATCTTGCTCCTGATTTTCTAATTCATGTCCAATGTCATTATCATATAGCTCTGTAGTCCGTTCATCAATCTCATTACTATCTTCATCTGTTTTAATTTTAGCTGTTTCACTCGAATGAATTTCTTCTTCAACTTGCTGTTCATCTTCTAAATCCTTGGAGATAATCTCTAAGGCATCCTGTTCCTTTTTTTCATCAATTTTTGCTTTTAATTCCTGAGTATGCTTTCGTTTTGCTTCTTCTTTTTCAAACTTCTCTTTTTCTGCTATCTTTTCATTTCGCCATGAGTTCAATTTCTCTTTAAATTCGACAAATGGGGCATAATAATCTAGATTGAAATAGCCTCTTACCAGCATAAGAAATCCGGAAATGAGAAATAAAATTGTACCCCAAATTGAGAGCATATCCAAAAATAATTGTGCTATATTTCCACCAGTTAGCCCTGATGCTAGATAACTCAAATTTCCATCTAATGGAAATTGAATACTGATGACTCCAATTGTAATGGAAAGCATCATCATGGCTCCAAGGCTGTACCAAGTTATTCTAAGAATTTCACTTAAGTCCTTTTTAGCAAAAAGAAACCAGCCCCAGCCTAAACCAAGTAAAGGAGCAATGATAGTTGAGTAACCAAAACCAAGTTTAATAAAAAAGTGAGCAGTGAAAATGCCAAGGATACCCATGGGGTTAGTAACTTGGACATTAGATGAAATGGATGGTTCTTCGCTAGAGTTATAGCCGCAGAGACTAACTAAAACGAAAACGGAAAGCGCGATAGTAAGTATTCCGAGGATTTCTAAACGACGTTCTTCCTGCATTTAATATTCTTTAGTATGTGGTTTATTGATTATCGATTTTACGGATATTACAAGAGAGATTGAATAAGAAATCTACCCACCATCCTAAAAAACCAAAAACCCCACGAATGTGGGGTTTGATCTAAAAATCAAAATATTAAATTATGAACTATAACGAGTAAATACTGGATCTAATTCAGTACTTAACGTTTTATTATAAGAATATCCATCTAAATTGAAAGAAAGAATATCTTTTGGATCTTCGATTCGGTTTTGAATAATATATCGAGCCATCATTCCTCGAGCTTTCTTTGCATAAAAAGATATCATTCTATATTTACCATTCTTGTTTTCTTTAAATTGGGGAGTTATTACTCTAGATGCTTGCAGATCAGAATTATTAATTGATTTAAAATACTCTATAGATGCACAGTTAATGATACTACTATTTCTATGTACTTTGAGCTCTTGATTGAGGGAGTTGGAAAGAGAACTATTCCAGTAAAAATATAAATTTTTTCCTGATTCATTTTCTAATTTTGTACCCATTTCTAAACGATACGGTTGAATCAAGTCTAGTGGTTTTAATATACCATAGAGACCAGATAAAATACGTGTATTATCCTGTGCAAAAGTAATATCACTAGCAGAAAGTGTGAAAGCATCTAAACCTGAATAAGTATCGCCCATAAAAGTAAAAATAGCCTCTCGAGATGTTTCTGGTCCAGAAGAGCTTGACCATGACTGGTACCGTTCCCAATTAAGCTCAGAAAGTTTTTTACTTATTCCCATCAATGATTGAAGTTTTGGAGGATCAAATTCCTTTATTTTATTTACAAGATTTTGTGATGCATCTAAAAATTGAGGATAACTATGGTTAGTACCAAAAGCAGAACACTCACTTGATAGTTTTTTTGCTGGTGAAAGAACTGTAATCATGGTTATAATTTAGCAAAAATCCATTGGAAAAATTAGACTAAGAAGAATGACAAGAAATTTATTAAAATTAATGGATATTAGAACCTTTTAATAGTTAATATGCATTATTATATCCAAAATAATTTCTTGAATAAGAAATCAAAAACATCATTGGCTTTTCTCTATAAGATAAGAAAAATGGATTTAAAAATATACTCGATTATTTTAGTATTATTTGCTTTTGTTCTTGGATGCAAACAAACAAAATATGATATGCCACCAAACATCTTAATTTGTATTGCCGATGATGCTGGTCATATGGGGAAATATCACTCATGGGTAAATACACCTGCATTTGATCGTGTTGCAAATGAAGGATTACTTTTTAAAAATGCATATACTCCTAATGCAAAATGTGCCCCTTCGAGAGCTTCATTGCTTACTGCTAGAAATTCATGGCAACTTAAAGAAGCAGCAAATCATTTTAATAATTTCCCTACTGAATACAAAACATATCCTGAGGTTTTAAAAGAATTTGGATATTTTACAGGCCATACTGGTAAAGGATGGGGACCTGGAAACCCAGGACAAATAAATGGTAAAGAACGAGAACTTTGTGGTAGTGGATGGAATAGTAAAAAAACAGAGCCTCCTACTAAAAAGATGTCCCATAATAACTATTCAGAGAATTTTAAAGACTTTTTCAATCATAAGCCACATGGAAAACCCTTTTATTTCTGGTATGGAGGGTGGGAACCTCATAGAGGATTCGAATATGGGTCTTCTTTAAAAGCCGGTAAAAAACTGTCAGATATAAAAACAGTACCTGAATTTTTTCCTGATAATGAAGTAGTGCGTACAGATATTCTTGATTATGCATTGGAGATTGAATATTTTGATTCTCATGTTACAAAAATATTGAACTTTCTTGAAAGTGAAGGAGAGTTAGAAAATACTATAGTTATTGTAACTTCCGATCATGGAATGCCATTTCCACGCGCTAAAAGTGATGAGTATGATTATTCAAATCATATCCCTTTGGCAATTATGTGGGGAAATAATATAAAAAATCCGGGACGCGAAATAAATGAATACATTAGTTTCATAGATATTGCTCCAACCTTTTTTGATGCATTAGGAATTAAATGGGAACAGTCCGGAATGAAGGAAACTCCCGGGATAAGTCTAATCCCATTTTTTAAAGGGGAGAACAAAAATTTTAGAGATTATGTTTTGATTGGGAAAGAGCGACATGATGTTGGTCGACCAAATGATTATGGTTATCCAATAAGAGGAATTGTTAAAGATGGTTGGATGTATTTACGAAATTACCGACCAGATTTATGGCCTGCAGCAAATCCAGAATGTGGATATTCAACGGTTGATGGTAGCCCTACAAAAACTGAAGTTTTAAAATCGCGACATAATCCTAAAACTAAATTTTATTGGGATCTGTCTTTTGGAAAAAGACCTGAAGAAGAACTTTTCTATTTGCCTGATGATAAGTTTTGCATAGAAAATCTTGCATATGAAGAAAAATTTTATTCAATTAAAACAGAATTAATATTCAAGATGGAAGAAGAATTAAAAAAACAAGAAGACCCCAGAATGGTTGGTGATGGTGATATTTTTCATACTTACTATTTTACATCAGATAAATATCGTAACCTGTACTCCAGAATAGTAAATGAAGGGAAAAATATTATTCCAGTATGGATTAATGAATCAGATATTGAGACTGATTTAATGGGAGAATAAGACTAATTAAGGCATTTAATTCTAAAATAGCTAAAAATAATAAGTATTTTGGTGCTAAAGCCCATTTATGTGCAGCTTAATAATATAGAATACAGCAAAATATGATATAATATCTAATTAATCAATTAAGGATCCTTTTCTATAAAAGGGTGGTTTTATAACTGTAGATGTCTTTAACCTACCTCGAATATCCACAAGTAATTTAGTACCTGCATTTGTCAATTCTTCTTTTAAATAGCCCATTCCTATACCCTCATCCAAAGATGGGCTCATTGTTCCGCTTGTAATCTCTCCTACAATATTATTATCTACAATTATTGGACATCCTTTTCTTGGAATTGCCCTTTCAGACATTTTTAAACATACCAGTCTTCGAGTTACATTGGATTTGGCTTTGAGCAATGCATCTTTTCCTATAAAATCATCTTTACCTAATCTTGTAATCCACCCTAAACCAGCTTCAATGGGGGTAGTTGTTTCATCAATATCATTGCCATATAATACATATTTCATTTCCATCCTTAATGTATCCCTGCATCCCAACCCTGCGGGCATCAAACCTTTATCCTTACCAGCAGCCATAATGCCATCCCAAATTCCAGATATTTTATCCGAATCTGCATAAATTTCAAATCCCAGTTCTCCTGTATAACCTGTTCTTGAAATAATACACTTATTACCTCCTAAATTACTCTCCACAAAATTGTAAAATTGGATATTCATTAAAAAAGTGTCCGTCAGTGTTTGCAGGATCTCTCTAGATCTTGGACCCTGTAATGCTACTAAACCAATATCATTACTTTTATTTTCTATTTTAACATCACCTATAACTTGTGATTGGAGCCAGTTTAAATCTTTTTCTATGTTTGTTGCATTCACAACTAACATAAAGTCATGTTTTCTTCTATAAACCAATAAATCATCAACAATACCACCATTTTTATAACACATGGCTGAATACTGTGCCTGTCCATTTGATAAACTAGATATATCATTGATAGTAACTTTTTCCAAGAATATTTGGGCATCCTGTCCAGAAATAAAGAATTCTCCCATATGACTTACATCAAATAAGCCAGCAACCGTTCTTACAGCATTATGCTCCTGTTTGATCCCTGAATACTGAGTTGGCAAAAGATATCCGCCAAAATTGACCATATTGCCACCTAAAGCCATATGTTGATCATATAGAGGTGTTTTTTTCTCAGACATTTGCGCCTTTTAGTTATGCCATAAGTTCTTTGAGCGCTTTTTTAATAACGGACTCTAATTTCCCAGATAATTCGCCTTTTTTTCCCAACTCCGAACATGCTTTTCTGGCATGGTTCTGATTATATCCTAAAGACATCAAAGCATTCACTACATCTTTAAACATTTGAGGTTCTGATAATTCGCTTTCTACAAAGCCCAAAGAATCTTCATTTTTTTTCATAAATTTTTCTTTGAGTTCAACAATAATTCTTTTCGCTGTTTTTGCACCAACACCGGGTACAGATGTGAGAGTGGTAACATCACCTGCTATTACCCGATCTTTTAATTTTGATGGTACTATTCCTGATAAAATAGTTAAAGCTAGTTTAGGTCCAATACCACTGATTGAGATCAATAAATGAAATGTTTTCCGTTCCTTTTCATCCTTGAAACCATAGAGATCCATCATGTCTTCGCGCACATGCAGATAAGTTAAAACAACCGTATCGCTTCCCTTTGAAGGAAGAGAATCCAAACCATTGATGGACATCATTACTTTATAACCAATGCCATTAACAAAAATGATAGCAAAGTTTGTTGTTTTTTTCTCTACCAGACCATGTAATTGGTCGATCATTTAAACTTTTCCTGATTAATATAACAAAGCCCTACAGCCATGGCATCAGAAATATCCATCGGTAATGGAGGCTCTTTGAGTTTTAAAATTTGAGTGACCATATAGGAGACTTGTTCCTTACTTGCAGCTCCATTACCACAAACAGACATCTTAACCTTTCTTGGCGCAAATTCATAAACTGGAATATCAGCTTGCGCTGCTGCTAAAATCAAGGACCCTCGAGCTTGTCCTAATATCATAGCTGATTTTACATTTCTACTATAGAATGCATCTTCAATAGCCATAACATCCGGGCTAAATTGGTCCAATATTTTATTCATTTCTTCAAATAAATAATTTAATCTTTTGGGTAATTCATCCTTTGGTTTGGGTTTTATTGTCCCGTAAGCAGTCAGTTGTGTTTGGTTCCGTTTATTTTCCATTATACTGAATCCTGTTATGCCTAAACCTGGATCAACACTTAAAACCCTCATTAAGATTATTCTAGGTTCAGTGATTCCAAATCTATATCCAGATTTGAGTAGAGTTTACTAATATCATCATTCTCATCTAAGGCATCCATGAGTTTCATCGCAGTTTCAGCTTCTTTCCCATCTAACTTTTGCAGTGTTTTTGGTATCATTTCAATCTCTGTAGATCGAATTTTATACCCAGAGTTTTCTAGTGAGTCCCTTACTTCCATTAGACTAGTTGGGTCAGTAAAGATCGCGTAAATATTATTATCTGATTCAAAATCATCAGCTCCTGCTTCCAATGCCGCTTCAAAAATAACATCTTCATCACCTGAATCGCTGTTTAAAATAATTTGTCCTTTTTTTTCAAACATCCAAGACACACTTCCATTTTCACCAAGGTTACCCCCAAATTTGGAAAAAATATGCCGGACTTCAGCCACAGATCGGTTTTTATTATCGGTAATTACATCCATCATGAGAGCCATCCCTCCGGGGCCATATCCTTCGTATGTAATTTCTTCATAGGTAACTCCCTCTAACTCACCCGTGCCCTTCTTGATGGCTCTTTCAATTTTATCCGCAGGCATATTACTGGATTTTGCATTTGATACTGCTTTCCTCAGTCTCGGATTAGAATCAACATCGCCGCCATTCAGACGAGCAGCAATTGTAATTTCTTTTATTATCTTGGTAAATATTTTTCCGCGTTTTGCATCTTGAGCACCTTTACGGTGTTTAATATTGGCCCATTTACTATGTCCAGCCATTTTTCTCCATGATTATAAAAAGAAAATTACTGAACATCGAGAGGCCCTCCAAATAAAGTCAAAACAAGTTGGTTAAAATAATTGATAAAGTTATTCAGAGATCAAATGCTCAATTCTACTTCGAACAATCCAAATATCTCGGTATCCCTTATTTTTCAACACTTTTTTACGGGTTTCAGCTTCTTTTTTCGTAATAAAATTCCCAGTCCGAATTTTGTACAAAGGAGCTTCAAAAATCATATATACAGAATCATCTAGCGCTTTTTTAAATTTTTTCAGATTGTGATTCGCCGCATCTACTGAAGATGATTCATAAACCTGAAGTCTAAATCCGTCCCGAGTTGAAATCCGGACTTTTTTAAGAGAATCTAATATCCCTATTTGTGATGCCCCAAATATTTTATCTAATACTTTAGATGTTTTCGGGATAGGATCGCGAACAGAATTCATATCAAACCAATAGAGTGAATCCTGACCATAAATATATGTGATCGTCAGTATTAATATAATCAAACGAGTTATCATTTTAATGTCCTAATAGATTGAGTAGGAATCCACCCTTTTTTACCATCAATTAAAATAATCTCCATCCAATTTTTCTGTGTTTTCTGAATATCAGCGATACTACCTTCATTAATACGGAATAAAACCGTATTCTCACCATAGAATGGACCTGAATATGCATCAACACCATTAGAAATTACAACCCCTCTATTAATTTGCATTTCCTGAAAATACTTATCAGCAGTTAAGCCATGGATTCCAAGGGTAAGTATAATAATTCCAGTTAATATCGATTTACTCAGGTTACCTCGAAGCCAACCGAACTGTAATCCAACCAGCCATAAAGATTGAAAAAGTAAAATTAGACTACCCAATAGTAACCATTCTCTTAGAGTAAAGTTGGATTTGACTTTCCTGTATATTTGTAAAAAAATTAAAGATTCGGGCATATCGATACGATCAATTCGTCGTGCTTTCGCCACAGAAAGATTATGCTGAGCATCCACATCCCGAGGTGCATATTTTAAACTATTTGAATATGCCCATATTGAATGGCCAATATAATGAAGCCGGAAATACGCATTTCCTAAATTATAGTATACATCAGGATGTTCTACACCAAGAGCAATAATTGATTCATAAGCCTGAACTGCATCCTCATATTTTTCATCTATCATGGCATCATTCCCAGCAGAAAATAATTCGCCAGGAATATCAGAAATACCAATAGATACAAAAACAATAGAAGAGATGAGATACTTCAAATCATCTCCTTTTCAATCTGTTTCATTAATTCTGCCATATCGGCTAAAATAGTGGCCTCCCTATCTATTCCGCCCGGTGCATATTTTCCTGCATCGCAAATTTTTAATATTGAAATTGTTTTATCCATCAATTCAGATGGAATTTTTTCTTTTAAATAGGTATGAACACTGCCCGAATCCAAATTATGGGATGATAAAATCAATTTATTTTTCAAATATATGTAAAATGCTTTACTGGCGGTTTCAAAGGGTTTATCTGTTTGTTTTTTGAGCTCTTGAAGCCCGGTTCGAAGTGCACCACGAATTTGTCTTCCTTCTGCAGTGGATAAGCGATAACCTGTGAATTTTGATATAAAAGTTGGTGATGCAAAAACTAAAATTGAACATAAATAGATAAGAATTACTGTATTTCTTTTATAAGCACCGGATATTGATAAATGAATTGGATCTGTATGAATAAACCTTATATCCTCTCCAATTAATTCTACTTCGCGCTTTGTAAGCCCTGATCCTTGAGATATTCCAGTTTCACCAGGTAAAATTGGGATAATGATTGGATCTGTTTTCGTGCGTTCCCAATTCCCTGTTTTTGGATTAAAATAAGACATTTGAATTCCTGGAAGCGTAATATTTCCTATAGTCCTGGGCATTAGAATATATTCCCAAATATGACTACCTGTTATGTCATCTCGAAATGAATCTTTTTCATATTTTTCTGTAGGTGGGAATGCCTCTATTTCCTCAGGAAATATAATTTCAGGAAGAGAAAATAATCCCAGATTTCCTGTACCTCTCAAAGAAATTGTAAATGTAAAACCTTCATTAACTTTTGACGTATCTCTATCCGTTTTAGCAATGATAGCAAAAGAGCCAACAGCACCCGAAAAATCAAATGGTTTTGGTTCCGGATATGGTAAAATTTCTACTTTTTGTTCTTTAGAGCGGATTATTTTTGTTTTGGTCTCCGTAAAAAATGAATCAAAAAACGGATCAAAGAATGGATCACGGCGCCGTTTTTTTCTCTTTGATTCAACCTGAACTTTGACTGTAATAGATGGAATGCTATGCTTTTCAGAGGGTAAGGGGAATAATGCTTTTTGACCAAGAGTGGCTACCTGATACTTGACCCCTTTTATTGTCACGCCACGATACTGCACGCGTTGAGGTGTATATATATCTTCCACCCAGAATCCGGGAAATTCCGGCATTTGGAACGGTTCAATGGAAATGTTGGCATTTTTGTACAATTTATAGCTCAGGGTGATTTGCTCTCCCAAATACGCTTTATCCTTGTCAATCTCAGCCACAATAAATACCGAATTATCATCAGATTCATTGGCTTTTTCCACGTGAATTTGGATCGGTTTCCCTCGGAAGGATTTGCCGTCCACAGTCCCGAATAGAGCAGGAATTGTTAAAGTGCCGCCTCGCTTGGGTGACATCGTCCAGGTCAATGTTTTGGTGCTGGTCATGCTGCCATTGATCCATTGAATGTTGGTCTGTTGTCCCGGGCCGCTTACAATTTCAAAATCTTTCCGTACCTGGCTTATATCTACTTTTGCAAAATCATCACTCCCGGACACTTCCACCGAAAGAGAAATCATTTCTCCCTCTTCCACACGATTGCGGTCCACAGAGATTTGGACAGTTTGCCCAAGCAATATGTTGAAAGTAAAAATGAACCACAGAAAGCGCATTACCAATCCTTTTCCAATTTGCGGGATTTCGCTTTGGCAATTTGCCGTTTTTGGTTGATCTTTTCCTGATCTTTCAATGCATTCAGGATGGCTTCAGCCTGCATTTGTTTGTCAGTTTTTTCTTCCTTTGATTCTTCCTGCTTAGCTTGGGATTGCTTTTGTTCCTGATCTTGTTTTTCCTGTTCCGCTTGGGATTGCTTTTGTTCCTGATCTTGTTTTTCCTGTTCCGCTTGGGATTGCTTTTGTTGTTGCTCTTGATTCTGATCCGAACCCTGATCCTGGTTTTTATCCGAATCTGAATCTTGATCCTGTTCCTGTTTCGAATCATGATCCTGTTGCTGCTGTTCCTTCTGTTGCTGCTGGACGACCTGTTTCAGCATTTCATAATTGACTTTCGCATCTTGGTCTGTCGGATCCAATTCAATTGCTTTCCGGTAAAGGGCGAGGCTTTCCTCCATTTTTTGTTGATCCCGAAACATATTTCCTAAATTGAACATGGCTTTGGATGCCAATGATTTATCTTCGGAATTCATGATGGAATTTAAGGATCGTGCCGCTGTTTCCATGTCTTGCTGTTGGTAGGCTGTGGCACCAAGCCCAAAGTGAGCAGCATCATCTTTTTCTCTATTTTTCAGGACATGCTCATAGTAAGACCTAGCTTCATGATATTTCCCGTCATTGTAGGCTTTTTGACCTTTATCTTGAGATAAAGCGACACCGAGAATCAATCCTAATGTAACGAATTTGGTCATGCGTTTTCCTTCGGCCTTGTGGGCAAAACAAATCCCCATACCAGAAAACAAAATGCTAAAAAAGCAACCGATTGGTACCGGTCTTCATATTCGGAATATTCGTGGGTGGATATGGTTTTTTTCTCCATGTTTTCAATAGCCAAAGCAATATCCTCATGGTTATCCCTATTATTGTCAAACCGGAAAAAAGAACCATTACCTGAGGTCGCAATATCTTTCAATATACCTTCATTTAAAGTTGATGTGATCAATTTCCCGTCTCTGTCCCGTTTATATTGATTGGTTTTTTTATTTTCCCCTTTCACAGGGATCAAACTCCCCATGGCAGACCCGACACCGACCGTGTTAACCATGAGTCCCACCTTTGCAGCTTGAGCTGCGATTTCCACCGCTTGTCCTTCATGATCTTCCCCATCTGTGACCATGAGCATCACCTTGAATTTGTCCGACTCTTCAGTAAAAGCAGAAATGGCTGTATTCATGGCGGAACTTAAGGCGGTTCCTTGGGTGGGAATCATGTCTGTGTCAATTTCATTTAGGAAAAGTATAGCAGCTTCATAATCTGTTGTAAGGGGCAAATATAAATGACTGGAGCCGGCGAAAACGATGATGGCCACACGATCACCTTTCAATTTGCGGATGAGACGCCCCAATTCAAATTTTGCTTTCGCCAATCGGGAAGGTGTCACATCTTCAGCATCCATGCTAGTAGAAGTGTCCAGTGCAATGACCAAGTCAACGCCTTTTCTTTCAATTGGGCGAACTCGCGTGCCAATTTGTGGTCCCGAGGCTGCCAATGCCAAAAGTGTCAACCCAATTAAAATGATTCGGTTTCGCCAATGGATTCTCCCTTTGTCCAGGTTTGCCCGGGAGACATCTCTCACTTTTTGGGATGCATTAGGAAAAATCGGATCACGCTTGCGATCTTTCATTAGCCAAATAATCCACAAAATAATTTGCAAGACGAAAAAAGCCAAGACCCAACTGAAACGAAATGACATTAGGTTCTGCTCCTGAAAATAGATCTCCGTGTGGTTTCCATGCCTAATCCTAAGAGAAAAGCTGGAATTAAAAACCAGCCATATAATTCTTTGTATTGCGTGAATTCTTTTATTTCAATCTCGGACTTTTCCAATTGATTTATCTCCGAATATATCCTATTTAGCGCTTTCACATCTGTGGCCCGAAAAAATTTTCCTCCTGTAACATTTGCAATATGTTTTAATGTCTCTTCATCTATTTCATTCCGAATAAGTCCTCTACCAGGAATTCTGGTATAAGATTGATTTGTTCCTGCACCAATAGTATAAATTTTTATATTATATTCTGCAGCTAATTCAGCTGCTGTTTTTGGATCAATTTCACCTGTATTATTACTGCCATCAGACAATAAAATCATAACTTTACTTAAGACATCGCTGTTTCTTAACCTATTTACACCATTTGTAATAGCCATGCCAATGGCAGTGCCATCATACTCTTTAGATGCAATACTAATTTCTTTAATTAATGATTGCAAAACACTTTTATCAACGGTCAAAGGGCATTGTATAAATGATTCGCCTGCAAATACTAGAATACCGATTCGATCTTCTTTCCGTCCTGCTATGAATTCACCAGCAGTTTTTTTCACAGCTTCTAATCGATTTGGTGGAAAATCATCAGCTAACATGCTGGAACTGATATCTAGTATAAGTAGCATATCAATAACACTAACGGAAGATTCCTGGAGATTATCAATTAATCTAGGTCGAGCCAAGCCTAGAATCACGAAGAAAAGGATAAGCAAATAAGCCATCCTAAAAACCATGTTTTTTCGTTTACCTATTGTTTTGAATTCTTTTGAAATAAAACTGCTTGAAGAAATCCGTATTGTACCTTCATTTTTTTGTCCGTTACTTTTGTACCAGCCAAATAATATTGGAATGAGTAATAAAAGTATTAGGTAAGATGGATGTTGAAAATCCATGAATATTCTCTATGCCTTAATAATTTTCTATCAATATTATAAATATGTATGATTAAAAAGAATATGGTTTAAATAATCACTTTAGTTTGTTGATTTATTTCGTACCAAAGTTCTGCATAATTTCCGTACGAATTTAGCGTAAAAATGTTTCTAAAATATTTTTGGGTTGAGATCGGACGATCTCCAACTGAATTGCTATTCTTGTGAACCCTCTTCCCCAATCGGGTTATCTGCTTTTTCCTTGGCATCCAAAATCTCTTTTTTAGATGTTTCTACTGCATCCTTAAATTCATTGATTCCTTTACCAAGACCACGTGCCAATTCTGGTAAACGTTTAGCTCCGAAAAGCAACAGAATCACCAAAAAGATAAGAATAAGTTCGCCTGTACCTAAATTGAACATACCATAGTTTACATCAACATTTGTTATGTTGTCTTCCAAAATTTTAACGAAAATACCTTAGGATGTAATATCCAGAAGCCAGGCCAATAATACTTGTAAAATTAAATTTCATTGCTAAACCAAATTTCAAGGTAATAATCTTTAAATCTAATATAAGTACACCTAATTCATTCGATGCTAATCCTCCAATGTCCAGAGAGAGAGATGTCAGGAAAAAATCCTTCACTACACCTTCTGGTAACATCCAGCCAAAGATATTTCCAATAACTCCGCCAATTATTGCACCGAGAAATAATCCAACAATAATTAATGAAATGTTTCGCTTATTCATGTATCAATTGTTGATGGTTCTTCTAAACGATGGGGATTAATAAGCCAATGGATAATATTCCATATAATATAAAGTGATACCAGAGGTAACAAAATATACTCCTGCCATATGGCTATAAAAATCAATGAAAAAATGAAACTTAATAACAGCAAAGAATTTGCACGTCCTGACTTAAAAGAAAGTAAAGGGAATTTTGCAAAATGAATTGGACTTACCATTAAGAATCCCAAAGTAGCTACGAGCATTAGAGCAGTTCTTGGATCTCCAAAATCCCCATCCACTTGATGATTGAAAAAGAGATAGGAAAATAATGTAATTGTAGCAATAGGTGTGGTGAGACCAACCGTATAAGATTTTGGTTTTCCTGGATCCTCATCTAAGTTGAATTTAGCTAATCGAATTGTACCAAACATGAGTGGTGTAAAGGATATAAATGCACCTAATAAAGAAGGTAGACCATCGACATAAAGAGAATAGACTAAAATTGATGGTACCACACAAAAAGATACTGTATCTGCCATGGAATCAAATTCTACACCAAAACGAGATGAAATTCCAAGCATTCTGGCAATTTTACCATCAAAGACATCAAATAGACCAGCAATAATAATAAATACACCTGCTTTTATAGGTTCTCCATTAAAGATAAGACCTATGGCCAAAAATCCCAAAAACATATTGATTAAAGTCAGAATATTTGGAATAAAATGACGAGATCGAGGTGGTTTTTTTATATATTTAAGTTTCATTCGAATGTACCAATAATAGTGGTATTCCCTATAACTTTTTGCCCTAATTCTACGGATAAATTTACATGAATTGGGAGTATTAAATCTGTCCTAGATCCAAAACGGATAAACCCTAGCCTTTCTCCCGCATCCATGGTCTCACCTTTTTTTGCATAACATAAAATCCGCCTTGCAATCAAACCAGCAATTTGTTTGATTTTAATCATTCCAAATTTTGAATTAAGTAAAATTTCAGTTCGTTCATTCTCATCTGATGCTTTGTGATCAAATGCTGCCAAAAATTTTCCTTTTTCATATTCTACTTTAGAGAATGTGCCATGGATAGGCATCCGATTTGCATGCACATTAAATATATTTAAAAAAATTGAAACTAATTGTGATTCTCCTAGATCCTGATCTTGAATTTTTTCAATTTTTACAATTTTACCATCTGCTGGTGCTAAAACCAAATCATCTCCTTCAGGAATATTTCGAATCGGGTCTCTAAAAAAATTTAGGCAGAATACCAATAATATAATTAGAATCCAAGGGATTATCATGGGGATTTCCAATTCATTCGCCTGCCAAATCGCTAAAGCATTAAATACCATTAAAGGCAGTACAATTATCCGTCCTTCAGGTGCAAGCCTCATCTATTTTCCCTTTCTAGATTTCCCCAATTTCATTTTAATTATTTTATATTCTCCTTCACGATATATTTTTAGCAGAAGTTTATCTCCAGGCCGAAGGTCATATTCTGAAATAATGTTTCGAATTTGACTTGGACGATTGACTGTTTGTTCATTTACTGTTAAAATAACATCTCCCACTTTTAGGCCTGCCCTATCGGCAACACTTCCTGTACTTACCTCAACAATAATAACACCTTTGGTAAATGGTATATTCAAATAGCGGGAAAAACTTCGATTTACCGGTTGTACGACTAAGCCAGTAGAATAACCCCGGTCAACATGACCTGTTTCTCGTAGTTCTTTCGCAATTCGCTTTGCTGAATTAATTGGAATCGCAAATCCTATTCCGACTGATCCCTGAGCGAAATCTGAACCAGTAAAAATAAAAGTATTAATACCGATAACTTCACCCAAAGTATTTACCAAAGGCCCACCTGAGTTCCCGGGATTTATTGCAGCATCAGTCTGGATCATATCTTGAAAAACTTTTCCGCTCTTTTGCTTACCAAAATCCATATGAGTTGCTGAAATAATCCCCACACTAGCAGATGGTTTATTACTGATAGAAAAAAGCTGAAATGGATTTCCTAATGCAATCACCCATTCACCTATTATAAGGTCCTCAGAACTACCTAAATTTGCATAGGGAAAATTGTTTCCATTCAATTTTAATAATGCTAAATCTGAAGTTTCATCAGTTCCAATTATTTCAGCTTCATATTCATCCCCACCAGCTAAAGTAACTGTCACTTTATCTGCATGCTCTATTACATGATGATTCGTCATTACAAACCCGTCCGGGCTTATTACTACACCGCTGCCAGAACTTTTCATTGGATAAATTTCTCTGGGGTACATAAATCCGAAAAACGGATCAAAAGTAACGGAAGAAATATGTTGTTCCACATTTATGCTAGCTACCGCTGGTCCAACTTTTTCAATTGCTCTAGTAATAGCACTTTGTCTAGATGCATCAATATCACCACCTGACAAGAGTCTTGAAAATAAAATTAATAAAATTGAAAGTATTCTAATCATATTCAACTTTCTCAAGGATTAATCCTTTCGCTGGTGCTTTCAAAATTTGAACATTTTTTTGTGGATTTTTTAATAAAGCTAAAAAATCCTTTTCCAAGAAGCGTTCTTCTACTACTGCAACCATCGTTCCTACGAGATAACGAACCATATGATGTAGAAAACGATTACCTACAATACTAAAAATTAGCATTTTTCCATCTGACATCCATTCAGATTTATTAATGATGCAATTAGTGTGCTTTATATTTGCTCCATGTTTACTAAATGAAAGAAAATCATGATTTCCAATAATTTTATACGCCAATTTATTTAAACGTCTAATATCCAAATAAGGTACTATCCATGTTTGATTTTCATATAAAATTGATTCACCAGTATAGCATTGATATCGATAATGTCGCATTTTTGCATCAAATCTAGCATGGAAATTTTTATGTACTTTTTCTATATCTCCCAAGCGACAATCAGGTGGTAAATTACCATTAATGGCATTTTTTAGTTCATTTTCGCACAAATTTGTATCTAAATCTACATGGGCAGTTTGTCTAAAAGCATGCACACCTGTATCCGTTCTACCAGCACCATGAATAGGAATTCTTACTTTTGACCTGGAAATTTTCTGAAGAGCTTTTTCAATTTCTCCTTGGATTGTTCTTTCTTTCGCTTGAAGTTGCCACCCAAAGAAAGCTGATCCATCATACTGAAGAATTAATTTATATCTTGACAAAGATATGCACCCCACACAATATACTAGTTCCCAAAATAAACCATAATAAATCTAAAATGGAAAAACCAATTAAAGGATAGATACTTCTTGGTACAGATCTTCCATAACCTCGCATAATCATTACTGATGTAATTGTCTCAGCTTTTATCAAATTCAATACAATAAAATCTGGTATAAAATGTGCAATCCTTATCGCTTTTTTCATCATACTCTTGGGTGCTTCTGAAGAAATAGCCATTTGTGACCTCTCGCATTTACGCCACTCATCTTGAATTGTAGTGTAAAATCGAATTGTCATTTCAACAAAGAGCAAAAAATCATCAACCCATCTCCATTTTATATTGATTTTATAACATAGACTTCGTACCGAATTAATTATATCATATGATCTTGCTTTTACTATATATATTGTCATCATACTTACCATAATAATTAATCGGACGGTTGCAGAAGTTATATCAAATAAAATTTCATTAAGGGCCTTTTCGGAAAACAAAAATGAAATCAAAAAGAATATTGCCCCAGTTATTGGAAAATATTTCCAATAAGGTGCAGATTTCTTTTTCCATTCATCCCAATGATGCCTTTCAATAAATAAAATAATTAAACCTGCAAGAATATGTAAAAATAATAAAGTGATCTCTTTAGATAATAAGGTTGATATAGAAAATACTAAGTAAAGGCTGAGACGAATAAGAGGATTCATTCTAAAAATTAAATTCCAATCGCAAAGATAAATTTGGATCCTTATTATATCCAATAGTGGGGGTTAATGAAATCGAGTCAATATTCTCCAACCGTGTAAGATAAAGAGAATCTATTGCAGAAATAATATGATTTAGTACAATACCACCAACAATAAATTTCCCAACAAGGGCAAATTGATCACTACTTATCCTCATATTTTCATATTCATCTCTATTTTGCCTGGAATCCCAAGACCAGTCCCATCCTTGCCTATCAAGGTAAAGTGCTTCAATTTCCCTGAATCGTAGATGTTCTTCATTGTGGCTCATCATATTCTGATAATTACCAATGTCAACCCAGTATTCACGATTCTTTCCACGGGCATCTATACCTGCATGTTTGACGGCGAATGCTTTGAATTGCTTTTCTTTATGTGCAGAATAGGTATATGCACTTATACAAGAGCTCCATAATACAACTTCAGTCATCAAAAAAAATCGTGAACGTTGGGTATATTTTTTTTCTGCTTCCCCCCACCCTGGCAATATTGCAGACTTTACTATTGGGTGAATGCTAGGATTATTTGCAAAAATATTACAAGCGCTGATCGTGAATACTAATATTGTCTTTTTAAACATTTAAATGGTCCAATATATAGAAAAATTACGAAACAGATTAATGCAAAGACATCACCATATTCGCTATAAAAACTACCAGAAGAATTCAAAGGTACCGAGACCATAAATACTGATGATTTTTCCAGTGACTGTTCATGCACTGATCTTCCATTGGCAAGAATCAAGCCAGAAATACCAGTATTTGCACAGCGAACAATTGGAATACGATTTTCAATAGCGCGGAGCCTTGCTATGTCATAATGCTGGTAGGGTCCAGCAGATTTCCCTAACCATCCATCATTGGTTTGAATTGTTATCATATCAGCACCATTTTCTACAAATTTACGTACAACATTTGGAATACTTGATTCATAACAGATTAAATTGGAAAATCTTACATTTTGCCACTCAAACATTGTATACTCTGTACCACGATTAAAGTTCCCCTGACCAAAATTTAATTTCTTAAGTAATGGAAATACTTCGGACATTGGAATATATTCTGCAAATGGAACTAAATGTATTTTATCGTAAATAATGTAGTCATGATATGGTTTAAGGAACATGGCACTATTAAAATACTTTTTTCCCCTATCTGGTGATATTTTTAAATCGACTGTCCCTGTCAATACAGGAATACCAGATGTGTCTACTTTCTTCTGGATCATATTTCTTACTCTATGATTTAACCGTAAATAGGCTGGCAAAGCTGTTTCAGGGAAAAGAATCAAATCAGGGTCTAATTCAATGGCGATTGAATGCAGCGAATCCATATAGGCAATAGTTTCCTTTTTCTTATCATATTCCCACTTTGTATTCGGATCAATATTAGGCTGCAGTATTGCAATATTAATATTTTGGGAAGAATTATTGAACTGTTTCATTCTGTAATGTCCCGTTATCCATAATCCAAACATAAAAATAAAAGCAAAAATTGCGAGATATTTATTTAAATTAAATTCTCTTAATAGTATATAAAGTATAACATTATATAATAATATATATAAGGTTACGCCATAGGTTCCTGTAATTTCTATTATTTGTATTAATGGTAAGAAATCTAATTGGCTTAAAGCTAAGTTTCCCCATGGAAATCCCATTGGTCCAAAACTGCGTATCCATTCCATAGAAACAATCAAAAATGGGAAAAGTATCAATCTATTAGTTTGAGTTTTTACCTGCCCAAATACCCAGCCAGCAATTGCCCAAAAAAGGCCAAGATATAGAACTGCTGCAATAAGAGATAAGAACACAACCCAAAAACTGGCTCCGGAATTAAAGCCAATCCAATAAAATGAAATGAAATTATGGGTAATACCAAAAATGTAACCTAGACGAAAATTATCATCAGCATCTTGAAGAAATAAAATATGCAAAAGTGGAACAAAACCTATGAAGGCTAGAATACCTAGATGCCATGGTTGGTAGGCAATTCCTGTTATCAAGCCACTAATGATGGCTAGCTGCCAAGGTGGTTTATTAAAAAATGAGTTCATCTTTTTTGCTTATCTAAGAATTGCTGTAACAAGATAGACGCCGCCCTTTTATCAATTATTGATTTATTATGCCCCGTTTTGAGGTTTTGTTCAATTAAAGATTTCTGGGCTGCGACTGATGTTAGTCGCTCATCCTCTAAATAAATTGGACAATTAAAAGATTCTAGTTTTTTAACATATTCTCGTACTTTAAGAGTTTGTATAGTATCTTGCCCTTTTAATCCTATTGGAAGACCTATCACGATTGATTCCACATCTTGTTCATCAATAATCGTGGCTAGACTATTCAAACTGTCTTTGTTTTGGATAGTTTTAAATGGTGAAGCAATTATTTTTTCTAGATCGGATAATGCTAATCCGATTCGTCGATCACCGTAGTCGACTCCGAGGATACGGCCCATAAACTAGATAGGTTTACGTAGGTGTTCTTTTAGGATTTTTCCTGGTTTGAATCTTGTTTTCTTATGAGCTGGGACATAGATCTCTTCATTAGTTTTTGGGTTCCTAGCTCTGGGTTTTGCCTTGGTGGGCTTAGATTCAAAAACACCGAAATTTCGAATTTCGATTCGAGTATAGGGATTATCTTCTATTAAAAAATCACGAATGATTTCAAAAAAATCATCCACCAATTCTATAGATGTTCGTACGCTTTTTCCTTTTCTGACTGCGAATTCTTTTGCGATATCTTTTTTTGTATATGTTTTAGTTCCCATTATCGCACTACTCTTTCCACATAATCAATTTTTTTAAGATTAGTTATTTTTCGTATGAGACGATTTAATTGTCTATTATTATTAATTTGGACAATAAAATGTGCTGTGGCAACAGATTCAATTACTTTAATATCTACACTTGTAATATTCACATTCTGCTTTGAAATACATTCAGACATATCCTTTAACCAGCCTTTGTAATCTTGACCAACAACTTTCAACCTTACATTGAAATTATCAGAAGATTTCACATTCCAATTTACTGGTATTAATCGATCAGATTCATGAGACAATAATGGCAAACTTTTACATGCACTTTGATGAACAGTAACACCCCGCCCTCTTGTTACAAAACCAATTAATTCATCACCGGGGATTGGATTACAACATTTACCAAAATTAACCATCAAATTATCAATTCCATCTAAAATGATTCCCTTAGTTTTTGAACGGGCAAAATCAAAAAATCGGTTAGATTCCTCTTCTTCATTCTTTTCTATCTCAACTTCTTCCATGGGACGTAATTTTGCAAAAATATCTCTTACAGTAATAACACCGGACCCAAGAGCACTTAATAATGAATTGATATCTGAATAACCAAATCGGCTGAAACTTTCCTGAAATTCATCCTTGTCTTTCAACATTTTCATTCGTCTCAAGGTTTTTTCTAATAATTCCTCTCCCAGTTTAATACTTTCCTGATCACGAATCTTTTTTAAATACCGATTGACCTGATTTCGTGCCTTTGTGGTAACAATAAATTTTTGCCACCCGTAACTGGGCATTTGGTTTTTACTGGTAATAATTTCAACCATATCTCCATTTTTCAACTTTGTATTCAGGGGGACTACGGAATGATTTATTTTTGCCCCCATACAATGCATACCTACCTGTGTGTGTACCTGAAACGCAAAATCTACAGGTGTTGAACCAATAGGTAATTGTATTAAATCACCAGCAGGAGTAAATACAAAAATTTCTTCATTGTAAAGATCAATTTTTAATAAATCCATAAATTCTGCCGGGTCAGCTGATTCATCTTGCAATATTTCTAATAGTTCACGTAGCCATTTCACATTCTGATCAATTCCTAAAGAATCTCCATCCTTGTATATCCAATGCGCTGCTACACCTATTTCCGCAGTTTCATCCATCTCCAATGTACGAATTTGAATTTCAACCAATTGTCCATTTGGACCAACAACAGTTGTGTGGACAGACTGGTACCCATTAGATTTTGGAGTAGCAATAAAATCTTTAAATCGATCCTGTATAGGTGAATAGACACTATGTACGATCCCCAGAGCTAAATAACATTGTTCAATTTTTTCGACAATAATTCGAATTGCATAAAGATCATAAATTTCTTCAAAAGATTTATTTCTAGATATCATTTTTCCATGTATTGATGAATAGGATTTTGCTCTTCCATAAACAACCGGTATAATGTCATACGTTTTAAGTTCATTTTCTACAGGGTCAATAATTTCCTTGATGAATTTTTTCCGATGTTTTTTTGTAGATTTAATTTTTCCATCAAGTGTTTTAAATCCAGAAGGATCTAAAACACTAAATGCAAGATCTTCTAGTTGCGCTTTGACTGTCGACATACCTAGGCGGTGAGCCAAGGGGACATAAACATCACGGGTCTCTACAGCAATGCGATGTTGTTTAATTTTAGGCATGTGCTTTATAGTTTCCATATTATGAATTCGATCAGCAAACTTGATAATAATAACCCTTAAATCCTTTGCTACAGATAGGAGCATTTTCATGAAATTCCCAGCTTGTTTTTCTTTCCGAGATGAGAACTTGATCCCGCCAACTTTAGTAACACCATCAACGAGATTAGCCAAATCATCTCCAAATTCCTGACGAAGCATTTTAATAGTTGCATCTGTATCCTCAACTGTATCATGCAATAAGCCGCCCATTACTGTAGTAATGTCCATTTTCCAAGAAGCTAAAGTTTGAGCTACAGCAATACAATGACTGAAGTAAGGTTTTCCGGAACGTCTCTTTTGTCCTTCATGATGCCGATTTCCAAAATCATATGCTTTCCAAAGAATGGATGTTAATTCATTCTTATTTTCACCATATCCATTAGAAATTGATTCGACTAGTTTAATAAAAGGCTTTGGATATTCTCCGAATAATTGTGGGGCTAATCTTGAAAGTGGGTTATCCATTAAAATGGTGTTTCAATCTGCGAAAGGTTTTCATAGCGTGCATACTTACTGATAAAAGACGCTTCAATGGCACCAGTAGGTCCATTCCGCTGCTTTGCAACAATGATTTTTGCCTTCCCCTCATCCTCATCTTCCTGACTGTAAACCCATGGACGATAAAGAAAAATCACCACGTCTGCATCCTGTTCAATTGCACCACTTTCACGTAAATCAGACAACTGAGGCTGTTTGTCAGCTCTTTGCTCCACCGCTCTAGATAACTGAGATAGGGCCACTACAGGTATATTTAATTCCTTTGCCAACGCTTTCAAGGACCTAGAGATAACTGAAATCTCCTGTTGGCGACTTTCGATTCCTTTGGGGCCCTGCATTAATTGGAGATAGTCTACAACAACCATGCCAATATTTTTCTCCACTTTTAAACGCCTTGCCTTTGCTCTAAGCTCTAAAACAGTTAGAGCAGGCGTATCATCTAAGTATATTGGGGCTTCTGCTAAAGAGCCAACTGCAATACTTAAATTTTTCCAATGTGTGTTTGGCAAATTTCCTGTTCGGACAAAATGACTGTCAACTCGAGCTTCAGCGCATAGCAATCTCATTGCTAACTGGTGATTGGCCATCTCTAGACTGAACATACCAACACCGATATTTCCTTCCAATGCTGCATTCCTTAACATGGATAATGCCAATGCTGTTTTCCCCATCCCTGGACGTCCTGCTACAATTACCAAATCTCCGTCCTGAAATCCAGATGTAATATCATCCAGATCCAATAAACCAGATGGTACACCGATTACATTACCCGGTTGAGCATTTATATGCTCCAAGCGCTCAAAGGCTTCTACAAGGATTGGGTCAATATGAGTAAATCCACCCTTTAAGCGATTTTGTGTTATGCTGAAAATTGATTGCTCAACGGTATCTAGAATTTCTCCAACATCTTGGGTATCATCATATGCTTCTTTAGCAATATTATGGGATAGATTAATCAAATTCCTTAGCAGAGATTTTTCAAGAACAATCTTTGAATATCGTTCAACATGAGCTGCCGTTGGAACGGACTCTACAAGACCAGTAATGTAATAAGCACCACCAACTAATTCCAATTCTTTATTCTTCTTTAGTAAGTCTATCACCGAAACGGTATCGATTGGTTCTCCAGAATCAAATAGTTTTATCATGGATGAAAATATTTTACTATTACCATCTTTGTAAAAATTTTCAGGTGTTAACCACTGTAGAGTTTTACTCACAGCTTCCTTAGCAGAAAGCATTGATCCCAATACTGCTTCTTCTGCTTCAAGAGAATGTGGTTGGACATTTAGAATTTGCTTATTATCATCCATGTCTAGTTAAGCTGTTTGCAAGTAGGCTTGAACCCATTGAAAATCAACCCAAGCTGGTTTTTTAAAGTTTGAATTTCTAAGTAGAGCAGCAGGATGGTATGTAACCCTTAAGGGAGTGCCATTATAATCAAATGTTTTTTCTCTCATCTCTTTTAATGGTACATCTAATTTTAATAATGTTTTACCGGCTACTCGTCCTAAAGCAACGATCAATTTAGGTTGGATTAAACTTATTTGCTTCTTTAAAAATGGTTCACATTTTTCTACTTCTGAAGGTAATGGGTCACGGTTATTAGGTGGGCGGCATTTTAAGACATTGGCAATATATACACCATCTCCCCTTTTTTTATTGATTGCTTTTAGAATATCATCTAAGAGTTTTCCCGCCCTGCCAATAAAAGGTTCACCTTTTAAGTCTTCCTGTTCACCTGGTGCTTCCCCAACAAGAAATAAATCTGCATTTGGATCACCAACTCCAAAAACAAAATTTGTTCTTGAAGACCCCAGTGAGCATTCTTGACAAACACAAATTTGTTTATTGTAATCCTTTAATTCTTGACTAATACCAACTAATTCTGTTTTTGATTCAGAATTCGTAGGAATTCCAGTATTCTGAGAAAGATACAATTCACTCCCAAACAATTGTTTTTGTTGCTCGAGATATCTATGCTTTAATGCTTTCGTTGCCATTCACTTAATCTAGTTTTGTTTTTCTCCATGTAATATCGCCATCAAGAAATTTTTTAATGGCAACAGTGGTGGCTTTTTCCTTTTCTTCGTAGTTGTCAGGAGAAGTTTCTTCTACTTCATCAAAAACATCAATTTCATCATTTTGGTGCTCTTGAATTGTCCTGCTCAAAATACGTTCTTGTAATTCTGATTTTGCTTGGCCTGACATGACAGCAACTGCTTCATACATATTTTCTGCATGTTCTTCCACTTCTCTAAATGGAATGGTTTTAAGACCCATTAAATACTCCTTTGTTTAAGTTATTTACAATATTGATTAATTCTTCGGTAGCAAGCTTTATGTCTTCATTAATCATTATATGATCAAAGCGATCTTTATAACCCATTTCCTGCTCAAATCTCTGCAGACGGATTTCGATTCGTTTTTCTGAATCGGTTCCTCGTTTCAATAAACGCTCCCGCAAATGAGAAATACTCGGAGGAATAATGAAAATTGAATATGTGTTTTTATCATATAATTGTTTGATCCGGAGTGCTCCTTTGACATCCAATTCCAATAACATAGTTTGGTTATTATTAATTACATTTTGTAAAGAAGCTTTTGGGGTACCATAATAAAAACCATGAACATTTTCCCATTCCGCTAACTCTTGTTCTAAAATCAAACTCTCGAATTTATCAGGAGAAATAAAATTATAATCAATACCATCTATTTCTATAGACCTTTTTTCACGACTTGTATAGGATACAGACCATTCAATTTCAGAATTCACTTCTTGTAAAGCTTTACATAGAGTTGTTTTCCCTGAGCCAGATGGAGCTGATATAGTTATTAAATTTTTCATTATAGAATATTCTGTGCCTGCTCGCGAATTTTTTCCAATTGGTCTTTAACCTCTACCACACAGTTAGTCACCTCTATTTGTGGACTTTTTGAACCTATAGTGTTTACTTCCCTTCCAATTTCTTGAATCAGGAAGTTAATCCGTTTTCCTACTGGCTCTTCTACAGTAAGATAAGATGATAATTGACTGAAGTGACTTTTACAGCGAACAATTTCTTCTGTAACATCTACACGTTCATTGAGAAAAGCTACTTCCTGAATAAGTCTTAATTCATCTACATCTTCACCTTCTAAAAGATCAGAAATTTTTTGGCGCATCATAGATTGTTTTTCGGCACTAAATTTTGCAGATATTTTTTGTATTTCTTCCATACTTTTTTGAAGTTTTTCAATACGTAGTTTGATGTCATCCTGTATCTGATTCCCTTCTTTAACTCTCATCTGCGTGACTTGGTTAAGTGCTAATTCTACAGCTTTAACTACTGTATTTGATTTCAAAGTTTCTGATTCTTCAGCAATTAATAAATCATTTGTTGAAATAATATCACTAAGACTTAATCGTTGTCCGTAGTCAACATGAATCTTTTTTAATATCTCCTTAATCATTTCAAAGCGAGCTTTATTAAAACTTATCTTTGGGAAATCTTGTGAAGATTTTAACTCGATACGTAATTGCACATTACCTCGTTGGAGTGATGATTCGGCCAAATTTCGTACTTTTTTCTCGATTGTTGGGTCGAGTCCAAAACCACGTATTTTCAATTCAAGAAACCGTGAATTTACAGTACGAATTTCCACATCAATTCTGCTGGGGCCGCGACCTGCAGATCCACGACCAAATCCTGTCATACTTTTAATCATTATTTAGTTTAGGGGTAAAGCCTTTGAAATTAAAGATTTATGAGAATAGTATCCAAGGATGTTAATAAAGTAATAGGTCCAGTAAATCTAAAAATAAATTGATTGCACTACTGGAGTTTTATGAGTTTTTCTTTTATCCAATCCATTTCTACATTTAATGTTATTAAATGATGATGCCCTAAATTATTGTTTTGAGAAGATAAAAAAGCATAATCAATACCGAAACCTGTCCAATGCATACCTATTCCTCCAGTAGAGTTTCCAATTTCATTTTGACCGATTCTAATATAGAATTTATCTTTAATAATCCCTTCAATTCCAAATGAACCATCTAATGAAAATGGCCCAAAACCTAATTGAGAATCCAAATGACGATTCGATGTGGAGAAATCAAAACTAAACATGGAATGAAGTTTTAGTGGGAGTTTGGTTAATTCAAGTGGTCGATGAACTCCAATTGATACTGTAGGTGTAGTGCCTTCCACAGTACCATTATCCCATATGAGCCCAGATGCAGGTAAATTTCTAGTAACAATACCAATACTAGTCCCTTTTACTTGTTTTATAATTCCAATATCAATCCCCACCCCAATGGCAAAATATTTATCGAGTGAATAAGATAAAATTTTAAATCCTATGCCAACCGGTATATTTTGAATAGAGTTGGTAAATGAGCTATGCACGCCAATTTGATGTTGACTAAAAAACCGTAATTGGTCAGCATCAAGTCTTTCACCTTCATCCAATATACCATTTCCTTCTCCAGCATCATTTGTACCAAACTGCCCATCATTACCCCAATCAAGTAGCATACTACGGGTATCTGGGATTTGCCCAATTCCTTCATACAAAATATTAAATTGTAATACTTTATCTTTGCGTTTGATTGGAAAACTAATCAAATCATTATTAAATATTCCTGCATATCTGGATTGGTGTGATAATGTTATTCTTTGAGAAGGCGCAGATGAAAAAATTGGATTGTTTAATGAAGTCGTTGGCCACTCATAATTATAAGCTGTCGTCGCATTTCCCAATGATGCAGTTCTGGCATCTATTACATTTTCAAATAACTCCCAACCATATTTTGCCCAATAACCCTCCGTATAAACAAATGTAGAAAATAAAAGATACAAAATAAAATTTTGTTTATTTCTTTTTATTCTATAGATCGTGTTCTTTTTTAAGCCCATCTAATACTTTAAGTGCTTCCAATGGTGTCATATTATTCAAATCTAATTCATCTAATTTTTTTCTTATTTTAAATTCCTGTTCCTGGAAAACTGTTATTTGATTGGACTGCTGGATGGGTGTAAAAGTTCCACTTTTATCTGCTGATTGCTCAATATGGTGATTTAAAATTTCTGTTGCTCTGTGGATTATAGAAATGGGTAATCCAGCCATTTGGGCTACATGAATACCATAACTTTTATCACCTGAACCTTTTGCAATCGATCTTAGAAAAATAATTTTATCACCGAACTCTTTCACTTCAACATGATGATTTTCAACTCGATCTAACATTCCCTCCAAATCCGTGAGCTCATGGTAATGGGTTGCAAAGAGTGTACGGGCATTCATATCTTCCATTTCATGTAAATATTCGGTAATAGCCCAAGCAAGAGATAAACCATCAAAAGTTGCTGTTCCCCGGCCAATCTCATCCAATAGAATTAAACTACTTTTTGTAGCATTATTCAGAATATTTGCGGCTTCATTCATCTCCACCAGAAAAGTACTCTCTCCACCAGCAAGATTATCACTGGCCCCTACACGCGTGAACAGTCGATCAACAAGTCCAATCGTGGCAGATTTAGCAGGAACAAAACTTCCAATTTGTGCCATTAAAGTGATGAGTCCAATTTGCCGTAAATATGTTGATTTCCCGGCCATGTTAGGACCGGTAATCAAATGAATTTGATTTTTTTTTGAATGGATAATTAAATCATTTGGAATGAATTTTTCAGTTGATGCCAGCAATTGTTCCACTACTGGATGCCTACCTTGTTCAATTTCTAATAAGGGCTCTTTTGACAATTTTGGTCGGGAATATTTTTGACTAAGAGCTTGAGCCGCAAATCCAGCAAGTAAATCCATTCTATTGATTGATTTTGCATTTGTATGAATAAGACTTATATTATCCAATAAATAGTCACATAATTCTGAAAATATTTTAGATTCAATGGAAAATATTTTTTCTTCAGCATTCAAGACTTTTTCTTCGTACTCCTTCAATTCTTCTGTTATATAACGTTCTGAGTTAACCAAAGTCTGTTTTCGAATTAAATGTTCAGGTACTTTTTCTTGATGTACTTTACTCACTTCAATATAATATCCAAAAACTTTATTGAATCCCACTTTGAGTTTTGGGATATCTAATTCTTCTCTTAATGATTCTTGAAAATTATCAATCCAATCTTTACCGGTTTTAAGCAGTGATCTTAATTCATCCAATTTTGAATCAACGCCATCACATATAACATTTCCCATCTTTATCTGAATTGGCGTGTCTTTGTTTATAGTATCGAATACCTTTTTAACAATTTCACTAGTATCTAAAAATGATTTTGAAAAAGTAGATAAGTTTAGATCACCAGTTTTTTTCAGTTCCTTTTGGTAATCATTAATCTTATGTAATGCTAGAGCCAACCCAACCAAATCGCGGGGAGAAGACTTGCCTTGATTTACTTTTCCCAAAATTCTTTCAATATCGACTGTTTTTGACAGGTCTCTTTGTATTACTTTGAGTGTTCGTTGATGATTTTTGAATGATTCAACCAGATCAAGTCGAGATTCGATTCTATTCTTATCTATTAACGGGTTATGAAGCCAGCGACGAAGAAGTCGACCACCTCCTGGCGTTTGGGTTTTATCAATGCAATCTACTAGTGTGCCATGAGTCCCCTGATTTGTTAAGGATTGAAAAACCTCTAAGTTTCGGATCGTAAATTCATCAAGACCCATTGTATCTTTGTTTCTGATAGGAGTTAATTTTGAAACATGATCCAAGGATAAACTTAAATTTTCTTTTATATGATGCATTAGCGCACCACCGGCAGTAATACCTGCACGCATTTCATGGCATCCAAATCCTTTTAAAGAATTCAAATTAAAGTGCCGTGCCATAGAGCTATAAGCACTCTCATAATCATATATCCAATCTTCAATTTGTGTAATAAATGGATGAAATTGCTTATACCATTCAGTAGTTGAATAAACTACACCTTCACCTAAGATTACTTCATTCGGTGAAAATTTGATAAAATAGTCCTTCATTTGGTTTAATAAAGTCTCCCCAATATGGAATTCACCAGTGGAAGGGTCAAGGAATGCAAGCCCAACGATGTTTTTTTCATAAAATATAGAACCAATATAACGATTTGATTTTTTGCTTAGTGCTTGATCACTGGTAAGGGTACCAGGTGTAACCACTTCAATAACTTCACGTTTTACAATACCCTTTGCCAATTTAGGGTCTTCAACCTGTTCACATATAGCTACACGATGCCCTGCCTTCACTAATTTTGGTAAATAATTATCCAGGGCATGGTATGGAAAACCGGCTAGGTCTACATCAGCAGCTTTACCATTTGCGCGTTTGGTTAAAACAATGCCCAATATTTTAGCTGTAATTTCAGCATCTTCCAGAAATGTTTCATAGAAATCACCCATGCGAAATAATACCAAAGCATCCTTATATTGAGATTTCACTTCAAAGAATTGTTTCATAACAGGAGTTTGAGCTACATTATCCTTAACCATCAAATGCATCTCCTTTGTAACGTACATTTTCTTTTCGTACAGTAAATTGTTTTTTGTCTAAATATTCTAACAAAGGAATCGCAGTTTTTCGGGATAAGTTAGTTATATCTTTAAAATCGGTTACTGAAAGATGTATATTAGACTGAAAATAATTTTGAATGTCCTGAATTAATTTGTCTAAAATAAAACGATCCATCCAAAAATTCTTACCAAGATTTTCTATTTCATTCTTTTCATGCAATAAATGAACCAAGTCTCCAACACGATTGGGATTGAAGCCAGAAACTCCTGAGATATCTTTTAATAAAATAGGTTCAATGCCTGATCTTGTAATAAGGGATTTAATAATTTTTAAATCTTCAATATCACTTGCTGAAAATTCAGGTTTAAAGCTATTTAGTGAATAGCCTCCCTGCTTTAATATCAATTTATTACTCTTCGTTAATCTTTTTATCACAAATTTGAGCCATTCTTCTGACCATTTCAATTTAGCTAAAATTCCTTCTGAACTGATTATGGTTCGGAATGGATTTTTCTGATATGAGATTTTAAAAAAATTAATCAGTTCTGATTGACTTTTTTCAAATCCACTTTTTGTATACAAAAGTTCATTTTCATTTTCATAAATATTCAATTCCTTAATCCATTTAGCCAATATTTCAGCTGATATAAAAAATAAAGATCCCCAGTCATTTTTCATTTTTGGTGTTTTCCAATTATCATCAATCAGAAATAGAAATCTTTCTTTTGGACTATATGGTAATTTCTGAGCAAAGGATTTCAATTCTGACCATTTCCCGAATGGGTTTGGATCTAGAACTAATCCACCAGCGATTGTTTCCAAGGGAGAATAAGAACGTATTACAAATTTATCATCCATGGCAACGGCAATAGGTGATTCTAGGTCAATAATAAAGTTTTTTGATTGTCCACTTTCTATTTTTTCCCCGAAACATCGTCCCAAGACTTCTGATGTACCAAAATGAAATCGGAGTCGCTGTTTATTTTTGACTGCCCATTGTGTTGATTTTGTCATTTTTATATGTGCAATAATTCTTATTGTTGATCTTAAGGATTTTGGTGTAGCAATAACTGTCCCACGGCTTAAATCGTAGGACTTTACATTTGCAAGATTCAATGCAGCACGGTCTCCTGTTTCTGCTTTATCTACGATACCACCATGTGTCTGAATACCACGAATTTTAGTTTTTAGACCATTAGGAAAAATTTCCACATCTGTTCCATTTTTCACTTCACCACTTATAATAGTCCCTGTTACAACGGTACCAAATCCGGTTTTTGAAAAAAACCGGTCAACATTTAATCGAAATTGTGATGATCTTGATATAGCTTTATGCTTATTAGCTAAAGTTTGAATGTCAATTTTTAAAGATTCAATTCCATCACCGGTTAAGTTGTTAATCCTATGAACTATAGTGAAATCGAACCCATATATTTCTAACAATTCAGTAATATCTAATTCAACCAAATCAATCCATTCTCGATCCTCTATTAAATCAATTTTCGTAAGAGCGACACAGCCTTTGTTAACACCAAGAAGAGTTAAAATTTCTATATGCTCTATTGTTTGGGGCATTATACCATCATCTGCTGCAATAACGATTAATCCAAAATGAATATTTGCTGCACCAGCTGCCATATTGCGAATAAATTTTTCGTGTCCAGGAACATCAATAATTGTAATTGATTCGTTTAGATAAGCAAATCCAAGGTCAATCGTCATTCCTCGTTTTTTTTCTTGTTCTAAACAATCTGTATTTGTCCCAGTAAGGGCTTTAACCAACGATGTTTTACCATGGTCAATATGTCCGGAAGTCCCTACTACAACCTGCGACATTATCAGATCTCCTGAATAGCTTTTACAAGGCGCTTGAGTTGATTGGGTAACACTGCTTTTAAATCAATGAAGTATATATTGCCCTTGATAAAACCCACTACTGGAATCGAACCGCAGCGAAAAGCAGTTGCAAGATCTTTTACTTTTCCACTTTTAGGAGAAAATGCCAAAGTAGCACTTTCAATTTTATTTTCAGGTAGGGATCCACTCCCTGCTTCAACTTCAGAATCAGTCAGATGTATGCCTAATTGCTTAATTTTTGATTTGGATAATTGATTCAAGATCTTTTTTCCTCGATTTATCAAAACCTTCCTTGATGTAGTCAAAAGGGAGAGAGCTAAATTATTTTTTGCAAAGGAGTTCTTACGATAAGAACGTAATGTTTCTTCCAACAATCCAATGGTTATTTTATCACATCTAATGACACGATATAGTGGATTTTTCTTACACGCATCAACCCATTTTTTCTTACCGACAATTAACCCCGATTGCGGCCCTCCCAGTAATTTATCACCAGAAAATGTGATTATATCGGGTCCACTTTTAACGATATATTTTACTGGAATTTCATCAGCAATCCCTAGAGAATTCATATCTAATAATGCACCGCTTCCTAAATCTGCCATAACAGGAATTTTATACTTTTTACCAAGATAAACCAACCTGTCTAAATCAACATCTTTAGTAAAACCTTTTACAACATAATTACTAGTATGGACCCAAAGTATCAGTTTTGTCTTTTTTGATATGGCATTTTCGTAATCATTCAAATGAGTACGATTTGTGGTGCCCACTCCTTTTAAAACTGCTCCACTTTTTTCAATAATATCGGGGATTCTAAATGATCCTCCAATTTCCACCATTTGCCCTCGAGAACAAATCACTTCGCCACTATCAGCCACTTGGTTTAAAGCTAAGAAGACTGCTGCTGCATTATTATTTACAGCTATAGCATGTTCGCTGTTGCAAATGGATGCAATTTGTTCTGAAATAAAAATTTGCCGATCACCTCGTTTTCCAGACTCTAAATCAAACTCGAGATTAATGTATCCGTCCAAACGATCTGCCAATTTTTTCAACAGAGTTCCCTTAAAAGGCGCTCTACCAAAACCAGTATGAAGGACAATACCAGTACCATTGATTACATTTACCAACTTAGGTGAAGCTTGAAGTAAAACTTGAGTAATGATAAAATTTAATAATTCATCCTTTGTTTTGTTGAGTTGGCCTGCTTTGATTTTAGACCGTATTTGCGACAATTCATTATTAATTAAATATTTTATATAACTTTCATGATGGATGTTATATCTATTTATCTCTAGTAATACTTGATGAACTGATGGACAATCTTTTAGTGTCGATGTTTTCATTTGGGATGTAAAGTTCTAAAGATTATGTGTTCCATTCAAGCAGTTTGATTTATACGTAGAATAAATAACCATCCTAATAAACCGGGAGTTAGAGTGATTGCCATTACTGTAACAACCATTTAAAAAGTATAATAGGTAGCCAATGCTATCCATCCTATTACAAAGCTTAAAAAAAAACTAATACTATACCCCAAGTTAAATTGGTAGTGAAACACTAATAGCAAAGCTGGGAAGAGCATAATTTGTGCACTTATAAGCCAGGTGAGATAGGGCAGTTATACCGAACACGATTCTATTCTCTTGATTCATACACTAAAAAGCCCCTGCCGTAAACAATCGTTTTCGGAGGGGCTTCAGAAGAATTTTTTATAAAATTATCGTTTTTCTTCTATACGTGCTGCTTTAGAGCCCGTAACATTTTTTAAATAATTCAGTTTTGCACGACGAACCTTACCCCGGCGTTTCACATCAATTGAAGCGATCATGGGTGAATGGAGCGGAAAAATCCGTTCCACACCAATCCCATTTGTTACTTTCCGAACAGTAAAGGACGCGTCCAAAGATGACCCACCATGACGAGCAATTACAACCCCTTCATATCGCTGAATCCGTTCCTTATTCCCTTCACGAACACGGACATCAATTCCCACTGTATCCCCAGAATCAAATTCCGGAATATCAGTTTTTAAAAATTCCTTTGTTGCTTCATATACCTTATTCATTCTTTTTTCTCCATTTCTTTCAAATTTTTATATTTTTCCCAGAGATCAGGTCTTTTTTGTTTTGTTTGATTCTCTTTTTGCTTCTTTCTCCAGGCGTTAATTTTTGCATGGTGACCACCAGTTAAAATATCCGGTACAACCATCCCATCTAATTCCCGGGGTTGGGAATAATGCGGATGATCCAATAAATTTTGTGAAAATGAATCAGTTAAAGCTGAATCTAAATTATTCAATGTCCCAGGTATAAGCCTGACTGCACTGTCTAACATCACCATGGCAGGTATCTCTCCATTCGTCATAACAAAATCACCCAAGGAATATTCATGAGTTACGTATTTCTCGATGACTCTCTCATCAATTCCTTTGTAATGTCCACAAATGACAATAAGTTTTTGCTGCTGGCTTGTTTCTTCAGCCATTTGTTGATTCCACACTTTACCTTGCGGTGAAGGATAAATCACCTGTACATTTCCAGGACCGCCAACTAATTCCAGGGCACATTCAATAGCCTTGAAAAGAGGACCAGCCATCATGACCATCCCACTACCTCCACCATATGGCGCATCATCGATTTGTCGATAATTACCCTTTCCAAAATCTCTGAGATTGACCAAGTGGAATTCCACAACATCTTTCTCTACAGCTTTCCGAAGAATACTGTTTTGAATCAGGGTGTCAATAACATCTGGTACAGGGGTTATGACAGCAATTATTGTCAATCCAGTAGACCATCCATTAGTGTGATCACTATGATACCGGCTTCATGATCAATCCCTTTTACCACTTCAGAAATCACAGGAATTAAGTACTCTTTTCCATCATTTTTGATCACGTAAGCATCATTACCGGGCAACCACATTACATCTTTCAAAGTACCGATCAATTCACCAGATTGAGCGAAAATCTTATAGCCTAACAGATCCTTTGCAATTAGATTGATTCCATCTTCCAATGTCGCTTCAATAAAAATAGTTTGACCAACGATTTTTTCAGCATCTATAAGCGAATTAACCCCTTCAAATTTGAATCGTCTTTTTTTGCCCATACCCTTAATTACTTCCAAACGAATATCTTCAGACGCATCGGGGGAAAACCCCAACATCAAGTTTTTTTCTTCGATATATTCATCGAAATATCGTGTAAGTGGCCTCAAACGAACATCTCCCATCAATCCTGAAGTTTTAGTAATGGTCGCAATAGGATGGACACGGTTTCTCATTTAATCAATAACATCCAAACGAGCACGTTTTCCACCCTGTTTTGCATTGATTGCAAAAACTAATGTTCTCAAAGCTGAAATATTCCGTCCGCTCTTACCGATCACTTTGCCGTAATCACCTTCGCCGACAGTTAATTCATATATGAGTCGTTGCTCTGTTTCAACGATGTCAACTTTAACTTCATCCGGTTTATCAACCAAGAGTTTTACTGCCTGTTCAATGAACTCTAACATATCATCCTCCATGTTTCTAACTGATAGTAAATTCTAATAAATTTTTCACTCTTCCTCAGAAGCTGATTCATCATCTGAGTCCTCTTCAACGTCTTTGGACTCTTCTTCAGTTAATGCTTCTTCCGCTTCATCGGAAGACTCTTCAGATTCATCGCTTTCTTCGGTCTCTTCCGCTGGAGCCTCTTCAGTTTCAGCTTCCTCAGTGGATTCGTCTGAAGCTTCTTCTGCAGGTGCACCTTCTTCGGTAGCTTCCTCAGCAGGTTCGTCATCCGATTCCTCTTCGGGAGTACCTTCTACTGATTCCTCTGCAGGAGCTTCATCTGTGGATTCTTCAGGTGCTGATTCTTCGATCGGTGCTTCTTCTGCCGATTCTTCGGCAGGAGCTTCCTCTACGGTTTCTTCTACAGCTTCTTCCACATCTTCAGCAACTGCAGCTGCTTTTTCTTCAGCTTTCTTTTCAGCCCGTACTGCACGTGCTTGTTGAACCTCTTCGCGGTTCATTTCCCATTTTTTCATCTCTTTTTCGATTTGGGCTTCGTCCAAACCTTGTTTCATGAGATGCCATTGATGGGCAATCCCTGCACGGCGTAATAATTTGTGTGCTGCTTCGGTGGGTTGTGCACCTTCACCGAGCCAGTGAATCACACGGTCGCCTTTTAAGTCATAATAATAGTCTGCATCAATCGGATTGTACCAACCCAATTCTTCAATTGCAGCCCCATCACGGCGATTCCGTGAATCCATGACAACCATTCGGTAAAATGGTCTGTTTCGACGCCCAATTCGTTTCAGTCTTATTTTCGTCGCCAACTTGTATCTCCTTAATTAAAATCTTCCAAAACTGCCCATTCCGGGAAGTTTCATATTTTTCATTTTGCCCATTTTTTTCATCATTTTCTTCATTTGAGAAAATTGAGTTAACAGAGCATTTATTTCCTGAACCGGTCTACCACTTCCTTTGGAGATGCGCAATCTTCGACTGCCATTAATAATCTCCGGGCGATGGCGTTCTTCCGGTGTCATAGAATTGATAATCGCTTCGGTCCAACCAACTTGACGATCATCCATGTTCAAATTTTTTAAAGCTTTCGAGTTCATACCAGGCATCATTCCGAGCAACTGGTTCATAGAACCCATTTTTTTCATTTGTTGCAATTGAGATTTGAAATCATCAAAGTTAAAGGTGTTTTTCGCTAACTTTTTTTGGAATATTTCCGCTTCCTCTTCGTCGAACACATCCTGGGCTTTTTCAACGATTGAAACCACATCACCAAATCCAAGAATCCGATCTGCGATTCGTTTCGGATCAAACACATCCAGTCCATCCAACTTTTCAGAAGTTCCAATGAATTTGATTGGTTTACCCGTTACTTCCCGAACAGAAACTGCAGCACCGCCTCTTGCGTCACCATCCATTTTTGTCAGGATAACACCTGTCAGGTGAAGTGCTTCGTGAAACGCTTTTGCGGAATTCACTGCGTCTTGGCCTGTCATGCCATCAGCCACAAACAAGATTTCATCCGGTGTGGCAAATTCAGCGATTTGCTGAATCTCAGTCATCATTTCTCCATCCACATGAAGACGTCCTGCTGTGTCCAGAATTACAACATCATTTTTCAAA
>CAJWHW010000017.1:0-40501 GCA_913040915.1 uncultured Fidelibacterota bacterium
CTATCCGTGAAGGTGGCCATACTGTTGGTGCTGGTGTAGTTACTGAAATTGTTGAGTAAAAATTAATGGCTAATCAAACAATAAGAATTAGCCTTCGGGCTTATGATCATCTTCTTTTAGATAAATCAACTGAAAAGATTGTAAAAACTGCAAAGTCAACTGGTGCAATTATTTCTGGTCCAATTCCTTTACCTTCCAAGAGGTCGGTTTACACTGTATTACGTTCTCCTCACGTTGATAAAAAGTCCCGTGAGCAATTTCAAACCAAAATTCATAAACGATTGGTCGATATTCTAAACTCCACACCTAAAACGGTTGAATCATTAATGAAGTTAGATTTACCTGCTGGTGTTGATATTGAGATTAAGGTTTAATAATGCGTGGATTAATTGGAGAAAAAATTGGAATGAGTCGTGTCTTTGATGATAATGGTCATATCATTCCAGTGACTGTACTCCAGGCTGGACCTTGTACTGTCACGCAAGTAAAATCGATTGATAAAGATGGATATGATGCGGTACAAGTTGGGTACGGGAAAAGAAGGGAAAAACATACATCTAAGCCACTTCAAGGACATTTTTTTACTGCTGGTGTTAGTCCTCAAAAAGTCTTAGTTGAATTTAATAAGGTACCTGGATTTGAATATAAAACAGGTCAGGCATTTCACGTTGGTTTGTTTCAGGAAGGTGATTTTGTAAGCGTTTCCGGAACATCAAAAGGAAAGGGTTTTACAGGAGTAATAAAGCGTCATAACTTTTCCCGTCAAAAGAAAACACATGGCACTGGACATACAGAAAGAGCACCAGGTTCGATAGGGCAAGCATCAGACCCTTCGAGAGTTTTTCCAGGTATGAGAATGGCAGGCCACCATGGTAATTCCAAGGTTACAGTAGAAAATCTACAGGTAATTAAAGTTGATAAAGAAAATAATCAGTTATTGGTAAAGGGTTCTGTCCCAGGAGCTAAAAACGGAACCGTAATTATTTTAAAATAAAATGAAGTTAGACGTAATAAAATTGGATGGAACTAAAGCTGGAGATATACAGGTGGATAAATCTGTATTTTCGATAAAACCCAATGAAGCTGTTGTTCGGCAGGCCGTATTAGCTGAAATGACTAATATGCGTCAAGGAACCCATGCTACAAAAAACCGTTCTGCAGTTCAGGGGGGTGGTAAAAAACCATGGAAGCAAAAAGGTCGTGGTGTTGCTCGTGCAGGAACCATTCGTTCTCCATTGTGGAAAGGAGGGGGAACTGTATTTGGTCCGGAACCACATGATTATCATCATAAATTGCCGAAAAAACTAAGCCGTCTAGCCAGGAAATCAGTATTATCCGATAAGGCAAAAGAAGGTAAACTATTAGTAATTGAAGAATTTACATTAGATTCTCATAAAACTGCGGAATTCCTATCTATTTTAAAAAAATTAGAAATAGATACTAAAAAGATTACACTGTTAATTAGCGGATTCGATGAAAATTTAGATAAAGCAACAAGAAATTTATCAAATGTTTATATGGTAGATGCTGTAAAGGTCAGTACATATGATTTAATTGATTGTGAAATTCTTGTTGTTGATAAAGCCAGTATGTCTGTTTTAACAAAAATATTAACATTGTAAACATGTATTCACAAATTATTATAAAACCAATTTTGACTGAGAAAATGGCTATTCTTGAAGAGCGTGAAAATAAATTCGCATTTCTTGTTGCACCAAATGCAAATAAGTCTGAAATCAAAAAAGCTGTAGAAAACAAATTTGATGTTAAAGTTGAAAAAGTTGCGACAATGAATCGTATGGGCAAACATAAACAAATGACAGTGAGAAGTGGTGGTAGAACCATACGAACCACTGGTAAACGAGCTGGTTATAAAAAAGCAATAATTACGCTTGAATCTGGTTCAGTAATTGATCTCCTTCGTGGAGAAACAGCGAATTAGTTATGGGTGTTAGACAATTAAAACCTGTAACGCCTGGTTCACGATTTGCATCTCGTCCTGATTTTGCAGATTTAACAACAGATAAGCCTGAAAAAAGTTTGACTACCCCCTTGCGAAAAAGTGGAGGTAGAAATAATTCAGGGCGGATCACAATCCGACGCCGCGGTGGTGGGCATAAACGCAGATACAGACTAATTGATTTCAAGCGGGATAAGTTTGATGTCCCGGGTAAAGTTGCTACTGTTGAATATGATCCAAATCGGTCTGCTTATATATCCTTGATTCATTATGCGGATGGTGAAAAAAGATATATTTTGGCTCCTCTGGGATTAAAAGTAGGCGATCCTGTTTTGTCCGGAGGGAATACACCTCTCAAAGTGGCAAATGCATTGCAACTAAAAAATATTCCAGCAGGTCTATTCGTGCATAATGTAGAAATGATTCCAGGAAAAGGCGGACAAATGGTTCGGTCGGCAGGTGCAGCAGCGCAAGTCATGGCTCATGCAGATGGATTTTGTACCTTAAAATTACCTTCTGGTGAAATTCGTATGGTTCGAGAAGAATGCATGGCCACTATCGGTCAGGTTGGTAACCGAAGTCACGAGCAGGTAGTGTCCGGTAAAGCTGGTCGTAATCGGTGGTTAGGCCGGCGTCCAAAAGTTAGGGGTGTCGCTATGAATCCTGTAGATCATCCTATGGGAGGGGGCGAAGGAAAATCATCTGGAGGTCGCCATCCGAGCACACCATGGGGTAAACCGACTAAGGGTTATAAAACTCGGAAAAAAAATAAAAAAACAAATCAGATGATTATAAAGAGGAGAAAATAGAAAAGTATGGCACGCTCTTTAAAAAAAGGACCATTTGTTGACGAGAAACTTTTGAAAAAAATTCAAAAGATAAATGAAGGCGGTAAGAAACAAGTTATCAAAACTTGGTCGCGAAGTTCTATGATTACACCTGATTTTGTGGGGCATACTTTAGCTGTTCACAATGGGAATAAATTTATCCCAGTTTTTATTTACGAAAATATGGTTGGACATAAATTAGGTGAATTTTCACCAACACGTATTTTTAGAATGCATTCAGGCGATAGGAAGAACTAAAAATGGAAGCAAAAGCAAGTACAAGATATGTACATCAGTCTCCCAGAAAAATACGTAAGACGCTTAATAATGTTCGAGGCTTGAAAGTAGGAGATGCATTAAATCAACTCCATTTTTCACCTGAGAAAGCTGCTGGTTTAATTGAAAAAACACTGAGATCGGCGGTAGCAAACCTTATTAGTCAGAATGATGAATTAAATATTGATCCCGAGGGACTGGGGGTTAAAGAAGCATTTGTTGATGGTGGTCCTGTCATGAAGAGATTTCGTGCTGCATCTATGGGTAGGGCATCTCGTCTTCGCAGGCCTACTAGTCATGTAACTATCGTTGTAAGCGACGGAAAATAAAGAGGTTATCTTTGGGTCAGAAAACACATCCAGTTGGATATAGATTAAGCGTCAATAAAAAATGGAGCTCAAGCTGGTTTGCGCCAAAAAATAATTACAGTAATGAATTAGAAGAAGACGTTCGAATCAGAAAATATATTTCACATCGACTTCCCAATGCAGGAATCTCAAAAGTTGAAATTGCTCGGACATCCAAAAAAGTGACAATTACAATCTTTACAGCACGTCCTGGAATAGTGATTGGTCGTGGTGGAGAAGAAGTAAATCGTTTAAAAAAAGAACTTCGTCAACTTACAGGGAAAAAAGATGCACAAATCAATATTTCAGAGGTAAAACGTCCAGAACTGGATGCAGCATTGGTCGGATCAAATATTGCACATCAATTGAGAAAGAAAATTTCATACCGCCGGGTGGTAAATAAGACCATTCAATCGACTATGAGAATGGGTGCAGAAGGAATTAGGATTAATGTTGCGGGTCGTCTTGGAGGCGTAGAAATTGCCCGCAGCGAAAAATTTTCAGATGGGAGTGTCCCATTACATACACTTAGAGCCGATATCGATTATGCTTTGACTGAAGCTCATACACAATACGGTGTGATTGGTATCAAAGTATGGATCTGTAATGGACAGTTCAAACGTTAAGAGTTAATAAATAATGTTAGAACCAAAAAAAGTAAAATTTAGAAGAGTCCATCGTGGAAATCGTCGTGGTATGGCTATGCGGGGAAATCACGTTGCCTTTGGCAATTATGGATTAAAAGCGACCGAATCCGGATGGGTTACCGCAAGGCAAATCGAAGCATCACGTATTGTGATTTCAAGAATTGTAAGGAAAATAGGTAAGATGTGGATTCGCATTTTCCCTGATAAACCTGTAACTGCGCGTCCAGCTGAAACAAGAATGGGTAAAGGTAAAGGTACCCTAGATCATTGGATTGCTGTTGTAAAACCAGGTAGAATATTATTTGAGGTTGATGGTGTAACTCGTGAACAAGCTGATGAAGCATTTCGTGATGCAGGGCATAAACTTCCAATAAAAACAAAAGTGGTAGAACGGAGGAAATTTTAATGAAACCCGCAGAGTTGAGAGGCATGAATGAGGTCGAATTAAAACTCAGATTGGATGAAAATTTAGAGGCACTTCAAAATCTTCGTTTTCAGCAAGCTTTGCAGCAATTAGAAGATGGTACTATGATTTCCAAGATAAAAAAAGAGATTGCCCAAATCAAAACAGTTTTAAATGAAAATAAAATGGGTATCCGAATGGTTCAGGTTCAAGGTGATAAAGTATGAAATCTGAACGTAAACGTCAAACCTTGATTGGTGAAGTAATTAGTACTAAAATGCAAAATACTGTAGCCGTGAAAGTCACTCGAAAAATACCGCATCCTGTTTATCATAAACGAGTAAAAAAGTTTAAAAACTATTTAGCTCATGTTACATCTATTTCTCCAAAGCATGGAGATATAGTGAAAATATCAGCAATCAAACCAATGAGTAAAAGAAAACGTTGGCAGGTTAGCGAAATTATCCGTGAAGTTGTAAGAATAGGATAGTAGTAAAGTGATTCAACAAGAGACAAGATTAAAAGTTGCAGATAATACAGGAGCAAAGGAAATTCTATGTTTCAAAGTATTAGGCGGATCAAAACGGAAATATGCAAGCATTGGAGATCAAATTGTTATTACTGTGAAAAAAGCATTACCAGGCGGGATGGTGAAAAAAGGTGAAGTGCACCGAGCTGTTGTTGTTCGTACTCGAAAAGAAATTAGCCGAAGAGACGGAAGCAAAATTCGATTTGATGAAAATGCTGCTGTTTTATTAAATAGTGCAGGTGAACCAAGGGGGACACGTATTTTTGGTCCTGTAGCCCGTGAATTAAGAGACGGAGGCTTTATGAGAATTATTTCCATGGCACCGGAGGTCCTTTAAAAATGCATGTAAAAAAAGGTATGATCGTTAAAATAATTAGTGGGAACCATCGAGGTTTGGAAGGGAAAATTCTTCAAGTTTTTCCTCAAAAACAGCGGGTGATAGTTGAAGGAATTAACTTTATGAAGAAGGCCGCTCGTCCTACACAAGAGAATCCTTCTGGTGGAATAGTAGAAAGAGAAGCATCAATTCATATTTCGAATGTAATGATTGTATATGGTGGACAGGCAACACGTACAGGATTTAAAAAACTGGAAGATGGCTCTAAAGTCCGTATTTCAAAAAAAACTAGTGAAGAGATTGAAGTATAAGAATGGCAGAGACGAAAAAAACGAAGACAATGAAAGCAAAAGCGAATACTGAAAAATTAGTTTATGTTCCTTCTTTAAAATTATTTTATAAAGAACAAATTATAGCTTTGATGCAAAAGCAATTCAATTATGATAATATGATGGAAGTCCCGAAACTAACAAGTATCGCTTTAAATATGGGGTTGGGTGATGCAAAAGCAAATTCAAAGAGTTTAGAAAGCGCAGTGGATGAAATGTCTTTAATTTCTGGTCAAAAACCTGTTATAACTAAATCTAAAAAAGATATATCAAACTTTAAAATTCGTAAAGGATTTCCAGTCGGCTGTATAGTAACATTGCGTTCAGATAGAATGTATGAATTTCTAGAAAGGTTAATCTGTGTAGCTTTGCCTAGGACAAGAGATTTTCGTGGATTGTCATTTAAATCTTTTGATGGGCGAGGGAATTATAACTTTGGAATTAAAGAACAAATAATTTTCACTGAAATAGATTATGATAAAATTGAAGCTATTCGTGGATTGAATATTACAATCACAACTACAGCAAAAACAGATAACGAAGCATACCATCTATTAAAATACTTTGGCTTGCCATTAAGAGATAAACCAGTAAGTCAGGAAGTTGAAGAGGCGGCCTAATGGCAAAAAAATCACAAATACATAAATCAAAAAGAAAAGCAAAATTTTCTACACGAGAAAAGAATCGTTGTTTTAAATGTGGACGGCCACATGCTTACTTAAGACGGTTCGGTCTTTGTCGTATTTGCTTTAGAGAAATGGCACTGAAAGGTGAAATTCCTGGTGTAACTAAAGCGAGTTGGTAGGGGAGAAATTTTATGTCAATGTCTGATCCAATAGCAGATTTTCTAACGCGAATTCGGAATGGGTTATCAGCCAATAAACGTTGGGTGGATATTCCCAGTAGTTCATTAAAAAAACGAATCGCATTGGTTTTAAAGGAAGAAAAATATATTGAAGATTTCTTTTTCATTGCACAGGATAAAGGGAAAGAAAATATTCGCCTATTCTTAAAATATGATTACCAAGGTAAACCAGTCATTGATAGTATAAAACGTGTCAGTCGTCCTGGTTTACGCGTTTATGTGGGAGTAGGAGAAGCACCTCGTGTTTTAGATGGGTTAGGTATCTCAATTCTTTCAACGTCTGTGGGTGTGCTTTCAAATAAAAAAGCCAATCAGTTAGGTGTTGGCGGTGAATTACTCTGTGAGGTTTATTAAATACGATGTCAAGAATAGGTAAGAATCCAGTAAGTATACCCGATGGCGTAAAGGTTGACTTTGAAGGAAGTCTTGTTAAAGTCTCAGGTCCGAAAGGTTTACTCGAATTCAATGCTCATAAGGATATGAAAATATATCAATCTGATAGTACAGTTGTTGTAGAACGCCCAAGTGATACGCGTGAACACAGAGCTCTTCATGGAACAACACGCCAAATGCTAAATAATATGATCCTAGGTGTGTCTGTAGGTTTTACAAAAGAGCTAGAAATTATAGGTGTTGGATATCAAGCTGAAGTGCAGGGTAATCGTTTGAAACTACAATTGGGATATTCACACGATATTTATTTTGATATGCCTGAAGGAATAAAGGTAAGTGCAAACCGCACTGAGTTAAAAGTGGAAGGGAATGATAAACAGTTGATTGGTGCTGTAGCAGCAAAAATTCGCTCGTTTCGGAAACCTGAACCCTATAAAGGGAAAGGTGTGCGTTATAAAGATGAGTATGTTCGCTCAAAACAAGGTAAAACTGTGGGTGCTACATAATGGCTCAACATCGTTCAGTAATACGTAGAGATGAAAGAAGGCGAAATAGAAGTAAAAAGACGTCCAGGCTCCATTCGGAACGGCCGAGGTTGGTTGTTTTTCGGAGTAGTAAGCATTTTGAAGCCCAGATTGTTAATGACTTTGATGGTCATACTCTAATAGCAGTTTCATCCAAAGAAAAAGATTTAATACCTGATCTTAAAAAAGCAGGAAATAAAACAGATATCAGTCGTATTGTAGGAAAAGCTTTAGCGAAAAAAGCACAATCCGAAAAAGTTGGATCTGTTGTATTCGATAGAAATGGTTATCCCTATCATGGCAGAGTTAAAGCATTTGCAGAAGCCGCCCGTGAAGGTGGATTAAAATTTTAAGGGGAGTCTGATTTGGCAATCATAAATCCAGCTGAGCTTGACCTAAAGGAAGAGGCGGTTGTAAAAATAAATAGAACAGCGAAAGTTACTTCTCGCGGAAAAAGATTTCGTTTTTCCGCTCTAGTTGTTGTTGGTGATGGTAAAGGTCATATCGGTATTGGTTTGGGAAAGGCTAATGAGGTTATTTCATCAATTCAAAAAGGAAAAGAGATTGCCAAACGAAATATAATTAAGGTTTCTATTGTAAATGGTACAATTCCTCACACCATTATAGGTAAACATGGCGCGAGTAGAATTTTCCTTAAACCTGCATCACCGGGTACTGGAATTATTGCTGGAGCTTCTGTAAGAGCAGTTATGGAGCAAGTTGGTATTCATAATATATTGACAAAACGTCAAGGTTCTAAGAATTCCATGAATTTAGTTCATGCAACTATGGATGGACTGGTCAGGATGAAAGATGCAGTTGCTGTTGCAAACAAACGTGGGATGACTATTGGTGAGGTTTTTAGTTAATGGCTAAAATAAAAACATTAAAAATTACGCAAGTAAAAAGTGGTATTGGCTATAAGCCAAAAGCAAAAGCTACGTTGCAAGCTTTGGGATTGCGTAGATTAAATCAGACTGTAGAGCACACTGATACAGCAGCGATACGGGGGATGATAAATGTGATACCCTATTTATTGAAAGTGGAAGAATTATGAATTTAGAATCATTAACTCCTATACCTGGCTCAACTAAAAATCGGAAGCGTGTAGGTCGTGGAAACGGTTCCGGCTTAGGTAAGTCTGCTGGACGAGGAGATAAGGGAGCAGGACAAAGGTCAGGTTTTAAGCGTAGACCTTGGTTTGAAGGTGGACAAATGCCGTTGGCGCGTCGTTTACCTATGCGTGGTTTTACTAATTTATTCAGAAAAGAATTTCAAATAGTTAATTTGGGAGCTATTGAATCATTGGGATTAAAGAAAGTTGATGCGCAAGTTTTAGCTAAAAATGGATTAGTTCGCTCAGCATTGAAACCAATAAAAATATTAGCAAATGGTGAATTTTCTTCAAAGGTGCATATTACTGCTACGGCATTTAGTTCTTCATCAAAAGAAATAATTGAAAAAGCAGGTGGGACTGCAACCGTCCAGTGATAGATAAAATCCAAAGTATTTTTATAATTCCGGAACTACGTCGCAGAATTCTATTTACGATAGGTATTTTGATTATAGTCAGGGTTGGTGCACATATTCCGATTCCTGGTGTAGATGGTGAAGCTCTTGCTGGTGCATTTACCAATTTGCAAAACTCATTATTTGGTCTATTTAATACATTTGTTGGTGGTGCATTCGAAAAAGCATCTCTGTTTTCATTGGGTATTATGCCTTATATATCATCTTCAATTATTATTCAATTAATGGGTTCTGTTATTCCTTATTTCCAAAGGTTACAAAAGGAAGGTGAAGCAGGTCGTAAAAAAATTACTCAAATTACTCGTTATGGAACCGTTCTTTTAGCATCAATGCAATCTTATGGTGTCGTAGCAGTATTTCTCCCAAGTTTGACAGCAAATGGGCAACCGGTAGTACTGAATCCTGGCTGGATGTTTACATTTACTGGATTAATTAGTATGGTAACAGGCACATTATTTTTAATGTGGCTTGGTGAAAGAATTACAGAGAGGGGTATTGGGAATGGTATCTCTCTCATCATTATGGTTGGTATTGTTGCAGCTTTCCCAAATGTAATATTAAGCGAAATCACATTGGTTCAAGAAGGTGTACGTGGTTTATTATCTGAATTCATTCTTATGGGAATCATGTTTTTAATTATTTGTTTTGTGGTTTTACTTACTCAGGGGACGAGGAAAATCCCTGTTCAGTATGCAAAGCGTGTTGTGGGTCGAAAAGTTTATGGGGGTCAAAATACACATATCCCAATGAGAGTGAATACAGCTGGAGTTATGCCAATTATCTTTGCTCAATCAATCATGTTTATTCCCAGCACTATTTCTACATTTTTAGGAGATAGTTCTTTTGCCCAAACATTAATGAATTGGTTTTCTTTTGAACATCCATTTTATTGGTTTGTATTTGGTTTAATGATAATTTTCTTCACATATTTTTATACGGCAATTGCATTCGATCCTGTTCAAGTTTCATCTACTATGAAACAGCAGGGAGGGTTTATACCCGGTGTTCGTCCTGGCAAAAAAACTGCTGAATATATTGATAATATTTTAACTCGTGTGACTTTACCCGGCTCTATAGCTTTAGCATTTGTTGCAATTTTTCCTTATATCCTCATGCAAACCATGAATATCAATTATGATTTAGCTTCATTTTTTGGTGGTACAAGCTTGTTAATAATCGTAGGTGTTGCCTTAGATACATTACAACAGATTGAGTCCCACTTAATGATGCGGCATTACGACGGGTTTTTAACGAAAGGAAAAATTCGTGGTCGGAGAAGAATGTAATGATACACACAAGATCACAATCAGAAATTGATAAAATTGCACGAAGTTGTCAAATTGTTGCAGATACTTTGATTATGCTAGAATCTCATGTAGTTGTTGGAACAAGAGTCTCTGATTTAGATCAAATGGCAGAAGATTTTATTTGCTCCCAAGGAGCACGCCCAGCATTTAAAGGTTATATGGGCTTCCCTGCAACTTTATGTGTATCTATTGATGATGCAGTTGTTCATGGTATACCCGGTAACGATATTCTTCAAGAAGGTCAGATTGTTGGTATTGATTGTGGTGCTGAATTAGATGGTTATTATGGAGATCATGCCAAAACATTTGCTATTGGAAAGATAGATAATGATAAACAAGAATTAATGGATGTTACGCGTGTATCGCTTAAAAAAGGAATTGAACAAGCTATTCCTGGAAATTATGTAGGAGATATTGGTAATGCTGTTCAAAGTTATGCTGAAGGCCATGGATTTTCAGTTGTAAGAGAATTGGTTGGTCATGGCATTGGTACAGAGCTTCATGAGGAGCCGCAGATTCCCAATTATGGAGAAGCAAAACAGGGTTATAAACTTCAAGCAGGTATGTGCATTGCAATTGAACCAATGATAAATGCAGGTAGAAAAGATGTTTATACCGCTCAAGATGGATGGACAATATTTACAAGAGATGGTGCAGCATCAGCACATTTTGAGCATACTATTGCAATAACAGAAAGTGGACCTAAAATTTTAAGTGTTGGATCTCATGGCTAAGGAAAAACCAATTACAATTGATGGAATTATCAAGGAGACATTGCCAAATGCTATGTTTCGCGTTGAAGTAGAAATTGGAGGCGATTCACACGAAGTATTAGCTCATGTTAGTGGGAAGATGAGAATGCATTTTATAAAAATATTACCTGGTGATGTGGTGACATTAGAAATTTCACCCTATGATCTGAGCCGAGGAAGAATTACGTACAGACAAAAGTAGAGTCCAATGAAAGTTCGTCCATCCGTAAAAAAGATTTGTGCTAAGTGCAAAGTCATAAGAAGAAAAGGCGTTGTACTGGTGATTTGTGAAAACCCAAAACATAAACAGCGTCAAGGATAAATTAGATATATGGCACGTATAGTTGGAGTAGATATTCCACGGAATAAAAAGGTTCCTTACTCATTGCGGTATATCCATGGTATTGGTTTAACTACTGCAAAAAAGTTGTGTGAAAAAGCCAAAGTGAACCTGGATACCCGTGTACAAGATTTAACTGAGGAACAGGTTGTTGCCCTTCGAGATGCTATCTCTGATTTAGGGTTCATGGTTGAAGGTGAATTACGCTCTCAGACTGCGATGAATATTAAGCGACTTAAGGATACTGGTACTTATAGAGGTTTAAGACACCGTCGAGGACTTCCTGCCAATGGCCAGCGAACAAAAACCAATGCACGAACTCGTAAAGGGAAGAAACGTACCATTGGGTTAGGAAAAAAATAATAATTAATTGAGAGAATATTTTGGCTGAAAATAAACCGAAAAAGAAAAAAAAGAAAAATGTAGAGCCTCATGGCGTTGCCCACATTAAATCTACATTTAATAATACCCATATTACCCTAACAGACAAATTAGGAAATGTGATTGTATGGGAGAAAGCTGGTACGTCTGGTTTTAAAGGCTCAAGAAAAAGTACAGCATATGCAGCAACAATGGCTGCAGATAAAGCTGCTCAAACTGCTATGTCTTTAGGAATATCTAGTCTAGATGTGGAAGTGAAAGGACCTGGTTCAGGACGAGAATCAGCAATTCGTGCATTAGCTGTTGCAGGGATACAGATTACAAGTATTAAAGATGTAACACCATTACCTCATAATGGTTGTCGCCCTCCAAAACGAAGACGAGTATAAGGAATAAATATGGCAAAATCAGATACTACAAAAGGGAAGTTAGTACGGAAATTTGGGGAAAATATTTTCGGAAATCCAAAATTTGATCGTTTACTCAATCGTAAACCTTATGCACCGGGTCAACACGGTCAAACTCGTCGTTCAAAATTATCGAATTATGGAATACAATTACGAGAAAAACAAAAAATTAAATTCATGTACGGATTATTAGAAAAACAATTCCGTCTGAGTTTTTTAAAAGCGGATAAAATGAAAGGTGAAACCGGTACAAACATGCTTCAATTGCTGGAAAGTAGATTAGATAATGTAGTGTACCGTTTAGGGTTTGCACCTTCTCGTCCAGCCGGAAGACAGCTTGTGAGTCATAAACATTTTTTGGTTAACAATAAAGTTGTGAATATTCCCTCATTTATTGTGAAACCAGGCGATGTGGTTCAAGTAAGAAAAAGAAGTAAAAAAATGGATATTATTTTAGAATCCATTAAACGCATCAAAGGTGATATTGATCTTCCTTGGTTGGAAATCGATAAAGCAAAAATGCGTGGAACATTTATTTCTGTTCCGGAAAGAGATGAAATGCAGCTTACTGTAAATGAACAGTTAGTTGTAGAATTATATTCAAAATAATTTAAAAAAAGGGAAAATCCTTTATGGCAACCAAACAACTAGAACTAAATGTAGAATTCAAAGAAAATACAAAAACTGAAAACATTGGAAGTTTTTCTATACAACCATTAGAGCGTGGTTATGGTACTACACTAGGCAATGCTATGCGTCGTGTTTTACTTACAAGTATTCCCGGTGCTGCAATCACCCATGTAAAAATTGATGGTGTCCAACACGAATTTTCCACTATAACAGGGGTAAAAGATGATGTTGCAGATATCATTATGAATCTGAAAAAAGTTCGATTTAGACTGATGGATAATAATCCTGATAAGGTAACATTAACAATGAAAGGGAAAAAAGTTTTTACTGCACAGGATTTACAAGATGCAAGTGATCAATATGAAATTTTAAACCCCGAACAATATATCACTGAAATTAATGCTAAAGGAAAACTTGAGTTAGAATTGAGAATTGGTATTGGTAAAGGATATGTACCATCAGAAGAAAATGAATTGCCAAATCTGACCGTGGGAACATTATCAATTGATAGTATATTTAATCCTGTAACAAAAGTTACATTTAACGTGCAACCTGTTCCTGGTGCAAAGGATCCTATCGAAATTCTCACTTTATCTGTTGAGACTGATGGATCTATTACAGCAAAAGATGCAGTTTCTTATTCTGCTACTTATTTACGTGATCATCTGAAATTTGTTGAAGCAATTTCAAATCCTTCTGTATTGGAAATTTCTGATGGTGTTTCTGATGAAACAATGGCTCTGAGAAAGCTTTTAAATCAAACTATTGACGAAATGGAGCTTTCTGTACGCAGTTATAATTGCTTGCAAGCAGCAGGAATCAAATATATCCATGAATTAGTCAGTAAGGAAGAGAACCAAATGTTGAAATATAAAAATTTTGGTAGAAAATCCTTAACAGAGCTAGTTGAAAAATTAGATTCTATGGGTCTCCATTTTGGAATGGCTGTCGATTCAATTATGGCAGAAGAAGGCTAATAATGAGACACAATAAATCTGGACGGAAGTTAGGTCGAAAGACTGCACATCGTAAAGCACTGATGGCAAACTTAGCATCTGCATTAATCACTCATAAAAAGATAAAAACCACTGATGCGAAGGCCAAGCAACTCCGTACTTTTGTTGAACCTCTTGTTACTTTTGCAAAGAAAGGTGATCTACATTCGCGTAGACAAGTACTGAAAAAAGTTCCACACAAGGCAATCGTCCGGGAATTATTTGAAAATGTAGGTCCAGCATTCCTTGAAAGAAATGGCGGATATACTCGTATAACAAAACTGGGATTTAGAGATAATGATTGTGCTCCTATGTCTCTAATAGAATTTGTAGACTTGGTCGGTGATAGCGCACCGAAAGTTGAAGCGGAAAATTAAATTAGTTTAAATACTCTTGTGAACCTAGAATGGAACACTTTTCGAAGGGCGACACTTGTTGCCCTTCTTTTTTTATCTATGGGAGTAGTCAAAAGTGAAGTTTTTGATGTAAGAGCTCTTTGGGTTGTTAGAGACCATATTATTTCTGAAGATAAAATAGATGCTGTTCTACGATTTGCAAAAGAAAATAATTATAATCATCTTTTTGTTCAAATTCGAGGTAGAGGTGATGCATATTATAAATCCAATTTAGTTCCAAGATCACACCTATTAGCTAAAACTAATTTTGATCCACTATCTTATGCATTGAAAAAGGGCCATGAATCCAACATTAAAATTCATGCATGGTTGAATATTTATTACCTATGGTCATCACCACAATACCCTTTACAGTCTGACCATTTATTACTTTCACAGCCTACATGGGTTGATTCAAAAACCCCAGATTTGATTAATATTGAAAGTACGATGAAACAAATGCAGAATGATAGAAAATCAAATGGGGAAGGATTTTATTTAGCACCTACTCACCCAGAAGTAGATGCTCACCTCCAAAATGTTATTACGGAATTATTACAAAATTATAAATTAGATGGCATACATTTTGATTATATCCGTTACCACGATTTAGGATGGGGAATGAATCCAATTGGATTAAAATATTTTCTTAATTATCAGACAAATATCCCTGGGTTGCCACCATTAGAAATAAATGAAAGACCCTCTTTTTCTGATTATAAACGTTCTGCAATTACAAGATTTCTAAGTAAAGCATCTACCCGAATTAAAGCATATCAGCCAAATTGTATAATTTCAGCCGCAGTTAAACCTAATTTAAATAATGCAAGAAATACATTTGGTCAGGAATGGGATGTATGGTTGGCCGGAGGATATATAGACTGGGCAGTCCCTATGAATTATAGTATGAATTTGAGTACCTTTGATAAAAATATTCAAATAATGAAACAAAGTCTGCCTAAAAAGTATATTGCTAGAGTTATTATGGGTATTGCTACATATAATCAAAATGCAAATTCTGCAGGGAAAAAAATCTATCATACAGGTATTAATGACTTTAGCGGTATTAGTATTTTTTCATACACTGTTTTTAAAGGTGAGCCATCCTATGCAAAACAACTAATTAAATATTTTCAGTAAAAATCTAATGATAGAGATTTAAATGTCGCGTATGATTCATCCTCCGACCGGGAAAAAAATATCCTGTAAAAATTGGCAGATAGAAGCTGCATATCGAATGATTCAGCATAACCTTGACCCGGATGTGGCAGAAGTCCCAGATGAGTTGATAGTTTATGGAGGTAGGGGTAAAGCTGCTCGAAATTGGGAATGTTTTGATGCAATCCTTGAAACATTAAAAAGGCTTAATCCAGATCAAACATTATTGGTTCAATCAGGGAAACCGGTGGGTGTTATAAAAACCCATACAACATCGCCCAGAATATTAATTGCAAATTCTAATCTTGTTCCAAACTGGGCAACATGGGAACATTTCAATGAATTGGATAAAAAGGGTCTGATGATGTTTGGTCAAATGACAGCTGGGAGTTGGATTTATATAGGTACTCAAGGTATTTTGCAAGGTACCTATGAAACTTTTGTTGCAGCAGCTAAAACACATTGGAATACGGATTCTCTATTAGGTAAAATCACGTTAACTGCAGGTTTAGGAGGCATGGGTGGGGCACAGCCATTGGCAGTGAAAATGGCCGGAGGTGTATCTATCAGTATTGAGATCGATCCTTGGCGGATTCAACGTAGGTTGGAAACTAAATATCTGGATAAATCTACAGAATCGTTAGCAGAAGCACTAAATTGGGCTAATGAAGCTAAATTACATGGTAATGCAATATCGATTGGGTTAAAAGGGAATGCTGCTGATTTAGTCCCGGAAATTGCAAAAAGCGGAATAGTCCCTGATTTAGTTACAGATCAAACATCTGCACACGATGAGTTAGTAGGATATATACCAAATAGATATAGTTTAAAAGAAGCTAACGCACTGCGAGAAGCAGATCCTAATAAATATATACAAGAATCTATTCGTTCAATGGGTGAACATGTGCAGGGTATATTGGATTTGCAAAAACTGGGTGCTGTTGCATTTGATTATGGGAATAATATTCGTGCGCAAGCTGTGAAAGCTGGTGTAGAAAACGCATTTGACTTTCCTGGATTTGTACCTGCATATATTCGACCATTATTTTGTGAAGGCAAGGGACCTTTTCGCTGGGTGGCTTTGTCAGGAGACCCCGAAGATATTTATAAAACAGATCAAAAAATATTGGATATTTTTCCCCATGATGAGGCTCTATGTCGGTGGATTCATATGGCTGGAAAACAAATTCAATTCCAAGGGTTGCCGGCAAGAATTTGCTGGCTGGGTTATGGTGCTAGAGCAAAATTTGGTTTAGCCTTGAATGAAATGGTTAGAAATGGTGATTTGTCCGCACCTATTGCAATTGGGAGGGACCACCTAGATTGTGGATCTGTAGCATCACCAAACCGAGAAACAGAAGCAATGAAGGATGGCACAGATGCCGTTGCAGATTGGCCATTACTAAATGCCATGGTTAATGTTGCAGGAGGTGCCACCTGGGTGTCTTTTCATCATGGAGGTGGAGTTGGTATGGGATATTCTCTCCATGCAGGTCAAGTTATTGTTGCAGATGGAACTATTGAAATGGATTCACGTCTTAAATCTGTTCTTACAAATGATCCAGGAATGGGAATATTTCGTCACGCTGATGCAGGATATGAAAAAGCAATTAAAAATGCAAATATTTGGAATATTGACATACCTATGTCAAATCAGAATTAGGCATAAGAATTAAATAGTCTGCTTATTTGTTTTTAGCTAATTAGATGAAATCATTATTATTATCAAATATCAGCCAATTGGTCACGTACAACACTGAAAAAAAATGTATGGTGACTTACAAGAATGTAGAAATTGCAATTGAAAATGGTAAGATTAGTGAGATTGGTCAAAAACTTAATCCTGCTGATAACTTCCTAGATTGTAAATATAAATTGGTCACTCCTGGATTTATTGATTCACATACACATCCAGTTTTTTTAAATGGTAGAGATGAAGAATTTGCTATGCGCCTAAATGGTATTTCCTATGAAGAAATTTCTGCGGAAGGTGGTGGCATTATTGCTAGTATAAGTGGTGTTCGGAACTCATCAGAATCAGAGCTAATTTCTAAAGTTCAGGGCAGAATGGATCAATTTTTAAAACTTGGAACAACTACAATAGAATGTAAAAGTGGATATGGCTTAGATACAGCATCAGAATTAAAATCACTTAAAGTAATAGATGAAGTGAATCAAGCTCACAAAATTGACATGGTCCCTACCTTTATGGGGGCACATGGATGCCCGCCTGAATTCAAAGATGATTTGGAAGGATATGTTGATTTAATTTGTAATGAAATGATTCCTGCTATTGCAAAACAAGGAGTTGCCAAATATAATGATATATTTTGTGAGAATGGATATTTCAATGTTGAGCAAACGGAGAAAATTATAAACTCGGGAAAAGATGAAGGATTGATTCCAAGAATTCATGCGGATGAATTTGAAGATTCCGGTGCTGCATCATTAGCCGGTTTAACTAATTGTATTTCAGCAGATCATCTAATGGCTGTAAATGAAGAAGGAATTCAGAAGCTTGTTGAAAATAATGTTATTGCAACCTTACTTCCTGGAACAACTTTCTGTTTAGGTAAAATAGGGTATGCACCCTATGAAAAACTAAATCAAGCTGGTGTGGATGTAGCTATAGCAACGGACTATAATCCAGGAAGTTGTTACATTCGGTCTATGCCCTTTATTTTAACACTATCCTGCATTTACATGAAGATGCCTATACTAGAAGCATTAAAAGCAGCTACGTATACATCGGCTAAATCTCTTCAAATTGAAAAGGAAGTTGGTTCAATCCAAGAAGGGCATAATGCAGATATGATTGTTTGGAACTTTCAGCGACCAGTTGAAATTCCTTACTTTGTTTCTGACCACCCACTTCAGTATGTAATAAAAAATGGAATTCCTGTATTTACTCCTTGATTCACCGAAGTTAGGATATGTAAAATCCTATAGAAATTATTGAACTGAACGATGCAATCTAAACGAATATTATTTCTGGCGCTCCTAGCATTTACTATTGGAACGGAGGGTCTCTTTGCTAATTATGCTTTTAAGAAAAAAGTCAAAAGTGTTTGTAAATCTTACAGGGTAACTGTTGAATCTTCGCAACTTTCTCTTGATATAGATGAATTTTCAATGACCTTACAAAGTAATAGAAATAATTTCGAAATGGTTATGCTGGTCGGTTTTGCCTCGGCAGGACAAGCCATTGCACATCAAAAACAACTGGGCCTTGCAAATGCTTATACACCACCCATGGTAATTATTTCTGTTGAAGCACCTGTTTCTAAAGGAGAAAAAAATATTTTCATGGCAAGTTGTACGGCAGAACAAGCTATCTCTTTAGCAGAAGGCCGTATGGATTCATCACAATTTATGCAAGAAATCATGAAAAATATGGAGATTATCTAAGGAGTAACTATGTTTCAAGATCCTAATTCACTCGCAGGTTTATTAACACAATATGGCAGAGCAGTTGGTTGGTCAATTACTGCTGCTGTAGGTTTTGCTTTTGGTGTTGGTATCGCATTAAAAGTTTTTGATTGGCTATCTTCAGATATTGATGAATGGGAAGAGATAAAAAAGGGTAACATGGGTGTTGCCCTAATTTTTATTTCATTGATTGTAATGGTGGGATTATTAGTCTATAAAGTCATCTAAACCACTTTTAATACTACTACAATATAAAGCCCTTCTAAATTAAGAAAGGCTTTATTATATAATCCTTAAAAAAATATACATAATCAATGGAGAAAAGGCCGTATTGAACAGATTGACCATATCATTATTGATCCAAGGATTACCAGAGATAAGGATGGCATCCTTAATCGGTTTTTCAATTATTTCCCCTTTTTGTGTTTCATATTTGGCCTGAATAGTTGCTCCAAGGATTGAATCAAATATAGCGCCTAAAAATCCACAGAAAATTATTCCATAAATTATAAAACTAGGCATTGGATGAATAATCCAAACAGTAAAGCCAATCAGGCATGATCCAAGCAACGATCCTATAATGCCAATTCTAGTAATACCACCGGAAAGACCATGCTGTATTTCTTTCAAGTCTAAAATTGATATTGGTTTGTTCTTAGATAGTTTGCCTATCTCAGTTGCCCAGGTGTCAGCCATTGCTGCACTTACAGAAGCATAAAATAATAATAGATTGATCGAACTTGGATTAATAAAATTATAAATACATAATATTAAAGAAATACCTCCATTTGCATAGACTTGTATGATATCCCTTTGAGACCCTTTTGTTCGATAAAAGGAATTACTCTTAGTTATCTTACTAATAAAAGAAGAGAAGATAAAAAAGACTGCTAAAGGTACTAAAAACTGCCAACTACCAATTAACATTATAATAATGCCCATAATCAAACTACCAAAATATCCGCTTCTTGAAAGTGACTTGAGCTTATAGGCCAATAATAAAAGGAGAATGATAATTAATAGGAGAATAGAAAATTCTGTAATTGTCAAATCAAAGAATTGTTTGGAACCTGTAAAACGGTGCACATAACCAATCATAAATATTATACTTATTATTGGGATAGATAAATTATCAGTTCCATGCTTACTTGTAGCCTCAGCAATTGTCGCACCAATAGCAGTAAATAATGCCATACCGAATAAAAATATATTCGAATAATTAAATAATATTTGCGATGATATATAGATTAATATTAAAGATGATGAAAAAAAAGTTATGGTACCTTGCAAAGATTTATGATCTTCCCAGATAGTAAAACTTAACGGATTATCAGTAGACGAGCCGACATGGGCAGCTAATGGATCTGATATTGTCAATATTAAAAGAGAGATGATAATAAATCTAGGGTATGACCAAAATGCAATTACAATAAGCAAATAAGCCAATGGAAAATAAACCGTACCATACGTTTTATTTTTCTGTGAATGTATACCTTGGAATACATCTTTTTTAAGAGTATAAAAATTTAAAATTGTGAAAATAAATGCGAGACATGCAGGTTGTATATTTGAAAAAAAAACTAAGGGTGAAAAGGAAATAAAAACCCCAATGAAGAAATGAATCAATCTTCGATTAGATTCTTGGGGAATTAAACCCGATTTATTTATTTGCTCACTTAAACCAACTATACCTAGTATAAAAATTAATAAAAACCAAAAGGTTAGCCATTCATTCGCAAAAGGTAACCAGATAGGAAAAGTCATGAAATAAATTATAGTTAGCTATATTAAATGGCAATGACTGATGAAATTATTTGAATTAATTTTTCATAATGAAAATCAAGGGGAAATATGATTGTTGGTGTAAATGATTTTGTCCGTCGTCAGGTTAATGGCTCGGGTAAGACATACTCAAAGACTTTGAGCTTTGAAGAAATAGCTTCCCATGCTCATACCCAGATGGAAAATGGAAAATTTTCTGCAGGTTATCGAGATGGAGTCCGTATTGTGAAAGTGGATAAATCATTTCTTTCAGAATTTATTTGCCCATATGTTAAGCTAAGTATGGATACTAAACTAGTCTCTAAGATAGTAAAAAGAAGAACTGATGAAGAGCCTTATATTCAAATCCGTGCAATAGATGGTAGGCTACTTAAAGCAGGTGCGGTGGATTTAATCCTATACCGACATGATGTATTAAATGAAAATAATGAACGAAGCACTGATTGTGAATGGGAACTAATCAGCATAAATGCCATACCGGAAGGTGTAAACAAACTCCCCATGGGTCCTATAACAATGATGAGAAACCAGTTGGAACTAACTGGTGGAACAAAGGCATTTTATTCATCGGAAGAATGGGCTGAATCTGTACGATTTTGGCAACAATATGTTGTTTTAGATCCTAAAAATGAAAATCGATAAAGATGTTTACAATTATTCTTTGAATAATTAAGTTCCCGTGTGATTGCCAATTAGCTAATCCGAAATTATATTGGCACGTAAAAAAACCGAGGTAAAATGAAGGGGATGAAATTCATTCTTAAATTGTCTATTTATAGACGATATCCTGTCCTATTAGCACTCCTTTGGACATCCTATATTTATGCCCAAGAATATTCAATTTCAGGTCGGGCATTCAATGAAGCTGGTAAAAAGATTGGTCCCATTCGTATTGTGCTTTATGATATTGAAAAGAAAAAAATTGTAGATTTTGAAACACCAAAAAGTGGAAAGTTCAAGCTAAAGAAAATTCAAAATGGTAATTATACCATGAACTTTTATGCAGCAACAGGGCATGCAGGATCAGAAAATATTTCAGTGGATGGTGCGAATGTAGATATAGAGCCTGTACTTTCAGCAATTGATGACCAACCACAAGTATTGGCTAAATCTGTGGTTGATGGTGTAGAATTAAATTGGCGTCAAACTCCAGGATCGATCAGGTTTATTATTTTTAGAGATAACAATGAAATTGGTGATGTAACTGAAACTATATTCGTTGATAAAATACAACCTGGTACAACTTATTCCTATAATGTATTACCGGTAAAAAATGATGAATCAAGAGGTACTCGCTCCGTAACTGAATATGGAAAAGCCTTGTTACCTTCCCCTCAAAATATCACAGCAGAAGCGAGAAAAAATATCGTGAAATTATCTTGGGATCCTGTTGATGGTGCTAGTGGATATAATGTGTTTCGTGATGGTGAAATGGTTAATTCAACATCAGACAACTCCTATATGGATTTTAAATTAAAATATGATACGGAGTATTCTTATACCTTAGCAGCACTAGATCACCAAAGTGATGAAGGTGATAAATCCCTTGCTGAATTTGCGACGACGCATCAAGAAATGGTTCAGCCTGAAAAACTTATTGCAGAAAGCGGTCCCGGTCAAATGGTGCTGACATGGGAAGAAGTCTCAGGTGCAGTTAAATATCTCATTTATTTGAATGGAGCTCTCACAGATTCATCCGAAACTCTTTCAGCTACAATTCCAACTGAACCTGGGGCAGATAACTGTTTTACAGTTTCTGCAAAGGATATGCATGGGACAGAAGGTCCTCAATCAAAAGCAGCCTGTGATAAAAGCGTTTATCCACCACCGGATTCAATAAAAGCCACTAATGAACTAAGTAAAAACCTAATTAATTGGAAATTTGTTGATGGCGCTTCATCATATAATATATACAAAGATGGCAAATTGTTAACAAATACAGCAAAACAGCAGTATTATGATAAATCGATTAAATGGGATAAAGAGTATGAATATCATATTACTTCAATGACAGAAGATGGTATTGAAGGACCAGAATCAGAGAAATACAAAGTTAAAGTGCCACCTATTTATGTGATAACCGGTGAATTAATTGATGAAGATGGAAGTTCAAAAAATGTAGATCAAGCTAAGGTTTTTCTCTATGCCGAGGGTGGTAAGCTCAAAGAAGAATATATTGTTTCTAGTAATGGTAAATTTAGGTTTGAAAGGGAAGTTATTTCTGGAGAATACACCATAAAAGCCTATGGTAATGGTAGCGGTAATGGTGGTGATAGAATTCAGATTCAAAATAAAGATTTAAAAGGATTACAGATAAGATTATCTACAGATGGTTTAAGGTCTGAAATAAATGTAGAACGAGGAGTAGAACAGCTCACAATACATTGGAAAGATATTCCTCAAGCTAAGGCCTATGTGGTTTATAAAAATAATCGTCTTATTGCGACAGTTGAAGACACACTATCATACTTAGATCCAGATGTAGCTCCAGGAATACCAACAACTTATGACGTCAGATCAATTGATATTTACGATCTGGAAGGTCCCAAATCAAATGAGGTAACTGAGACATCTTCTTTCAGACCACCAGAAATTACACCACTTGTCGTCTCTGGAGGATACACCGAAGAAGGAAGTGGCCGAATTATCAAATTAAGTTGGACTCCAATTGCAGGTGTCAATGTTTATGCTTTATATAGGGATGGAACACTCCTTTCAAAACAATCGGAAACAGAATATGAAGATTCTGATACTCAATTTGGGACAACCTATCATTACGAAATAAATTCTATTGATAAAGATGATATAGAAGGTGTTAATTCAGAAAAACTACCGGTTACAACACACCCGGAAGTTATAGATCCAAAATTCAAATTGACATCATTGGTTAATTCAGTCTCATTAGATTGGCCGGCGCTAGGTCCAGCCGTAAATTATAAAATTTTTCGAAACGGGAGTAATATCGCTGACACACCTGATACGTTTTTTGTCGAGAATATTAAACCTGGTGTTGATTATTGTTATACTGTAGCTGCAGAGGATGAATATCAGACTGTTGGTCCACAGAGTGAAATTAAATGCGGACGAGCTTATTTTGCGCCTCCTGGGAATTTTTCAGGACAGGTAAACCGGAATGAAGTATTCTTAAGCTGGACAGGTATTTTAGGTGTTGCTGGATACCGCTTATATAGAGATGGTGAATTGATTTTCTCTACACCTGATGGGACAGAGTATTTGGATAAGGGACTTGAATTTGACAATAATTATTTATACGAAATGGCTAGCATTGATCAGGATGATGTTGAGGGTCCAAAAGTTGATATTAAGCTATTAACTCATGAAGAAGTATTACCAACTGAAGTTACTGGCGAAGCTGATCTTGAAAAAATTTCGTTGGTTTGGAAAAAATCATTATTGCGGGTAGATCATCGATACCGAATTTATCGAGATGGTGAATTGTTAGATGAATTAAAAGATACTAGCTATCAGGATATTGTACCTGCAGGTCAAAACTATTGTTATGTTATTCATGTTGTCGACAAGTATGGAACTGAAAGTTTGAAATCGAATGAAGAATGTCATAAGGTTCTGGTAAATTTCCCCAAAGATTTATCTGTAGTAGGAGATGTAAAACGTGTGCTTTTTAATTGGAAAAATATGGTAGGTGGAGAATTTTATAATATTTATATAGTTGATAAGAAAACTGAGGAAAAGACAATACATACGAAGACAAAGCAAAACTTTTATGAGCATAAGGATTTGGAATTTGATACAGAATATTGTTACATGGTATCAAGTATTGATAAGGATGGCGATGAAGGCCCCTTATCGCCAATGCAATGTGGTTGGGTATTGCCACCACCGCATTTAACTTTGGTTGAAAAACGATTTGTTGAAGGTTCAGGAAATGGAATTTTAGATGGACGTGAGCATGGTTGGATAATCGCAAAGATAGTCAATGATGGCCGCAGTCCTGCACGAGAATTAAAACCCTGGCTTGAATCAATTGAAGGCGCAGTCACACCATCTTTGAAAATTGATTCTGTGGCTATGATACCTAAGTTAGATGTAGGTGATACTTTGACCATCCACTTTTCTTTATATGCAAAGCTAAAAATTGAATCTGGAGAGAGAAAATTCAATATAAGAATCAATGAATTCACAGGTGTTGATCTAGATCCAGAACCAATCTCATTTGAAACATTAAAAATTATTGCACCAAATTTGGTTGTAACAGATTTTGCTATTGATAATGATTGGGGGCAGAATTACATACCAAAAAATGAAACAGTGACAATATCTGTCCGTATACAAAACCTTTCCGAAGGAAAGTCTGATACTGTTAGTGTCCGCTTTCGAAGAGATAGTTCATTTGTATCTGATGATGCAGATGAATTACATCAATTCGGGTTTGTAAATGCAGGTGAAGTTTTAGATTTTAAATTCGAAATCATGACACGGCAAGATCAATTTACAATTAATTTAGAGCTTTATGATTATTTTGAAACGCGTCAGGATATCCAGCTTCATTTAGAGACAATGAAAAAGTATAAAAGGTCTGATGAATTAATTGTTTATGAAACACCATATCCGGATAATTTAACCATTGCAGAAGCACCAATTACACCGGAAATAATTACGAGTATTCCGGAAGTATCAACTGATAGACAAACAATTGGTATAGTCTTGGGGAATTTGAATTTTTGGAATCCCGAGATCAAAGGTAAAGTTTCAACAACTGAAAATTTAAAAATGGTTCGGGAATATTTCCGTGAACTATTTGGAATAGAGGATCATGCAATTGTTCCAAGTCAGTACTGGTTTTTTAATGATGGAATTTCTAGTCGTGATTTTCAAGCAATTTTTGACCCTGACATTGGATTCGTCCGCAAGAAAATTGAATCAAGTCTTGATTATTCAGGTCATGATGCAATGGATCTAATTTTGTATTATAGCGGTGAGGGAACTACTTTTAACGGTGAAAAAGTTTTAATTCCGTATGATGCTGACACAACTAAAGATTATTCATTTTATTCAGTAAAAGATTTATATAAAAGTCTATCTGAACTTCAAAAATTTGAACAAGTAGGTGAAATCACAATTTTTATGGATGTCGATTTTAATAATTCGGCGTTTACTCAACATATTGTCAAGGCCGGTTCTGAAGAAGAAAACGGTAAAAAGAAAAAGAAGAAGAAGAAAAAGAAAAAAGGTGCTGAACCAGAGGTTATTCTACCAAAAGAAATTATGCCTCCCGAATCTATAACGGCATTCTATGCATCTAATACGACTCAGATTACCTATGATCATCCTGATAAAGGGAATACAATATTTACCTATTATCTCCTGCGTGGATTACGTGGAGAAGCGGACAATGGGGATAAGGAAGTAACTGTAGCAGAATTACATAATTACATTAGTAAACATGTTTCTGAGTCTACAGGAAAACTATATAAGGAATTGCCGCAAATGCCTCAATTGTTCTCTTCAAATCCAGACAGGGTACTTTATAGACTACCCTGATTGATCTCATCGTTTTGAGAGCTTTTTTGTTTTTCCCCTTCCACATGTCGCGGAAAATAATTTTATTTTTATCCTTTGTAGTCTTTCTTACTGCAAATCCAGTTTCTATTTCGGGTGTTATACATAATCTCGAAAATAAACCTGTAAAAAAAGCAAAGGTGACAATCCGAAATTTAAAAGATGAAGTATTGATGGAGGAGGTAACAAATCGGAAGGGTAAGTTTGTTTTTAAGGAAGTTGAACCAAAATTTTACTTTTTATTCATTGAACATGAGAATGATGGAAATAAACGAATAAAAATTAATCCACGAAAAAAGAGAAATAGAGATTTGGTTCTGAGTCTAAAACTGACAGGAGAAGATAAAGTCCAATGCTATTTATATTCTCATAATAAGCCAACTGACCATGACCCAATACTGAATGTCAAAGGACTACGAGCCACAACGAAAGCAGAATATATTATTATTGAATGGAATGATATAAAGCAAGCTAATAATTATATCTTATACGAAAATGGTATCGAAATATATCAGGGTAGAGAGAATAGATTTGAAAAAAATGAATTACCTGGAAAGGAGTTCTGTTATTCTGTTCAAGCTATGGGGAATTTTGGATTAGAGGGACAGCGATCAGAAGAATACTGTACGAGTGTACCTACGACAATACCCAGAGATATTAAGATAGATGTTTCAAAAAATCAATTAACTCTAAAATGGTCTGCTGTAAACGGGGCTTTATCTTATATTATTTATAGAAACAATGAAAAAATTATTAATACTGATATAACATCTTATAAAGATTCTGGCCTTGAATTTGGAACCGATTATTTCTATAAGATTTCTGCATTGGATGCTTTAGATAAAGAAAGTCATCCATCAGTGGAAGTGAAGGGAACTACAAGAGGATTTATTGGGTCACCAATATTGGCATCTATGAAAAGTGAATCCAGAATCATGCTGATATGGAATGAAGTGAATAATGCCGAATCCTACAATATTTATCGAGATGGTGAATTAGTAACTTTTATTCAAACAAATACCTTTGAAGATATTATGCCTCCCGGTGAAAATTACTGTTACGAGATTACTTCTGTAGATCAGTACGGTGTGGAAAGCGATCGATCGAATAAACATTGTACAAAAGTACCAATTCAGCCACCTAAAGGTCTGACTGCAGATGGAGATGTGTCATCGATACATTTAAACTGGGATACTGTAGAAGGTGCTATCTATTATAAGATTTATGAAAAGGTGTCTCAGGATTCGGCCAAATTCATTATAAAGGTTAAATCAAACCAGTATACGGTTCGAAATTTGGATTATAGTGCAGATAAGTGTTACCTAGTAACTGCTTTGGATCCGGAAGGTGAAGAAACAGGCTATTCATCATCTGCATGTAATATGGTATTTGAGTCGCCCCATTTCACAATTCAAAAGATGACGCTTATTGAGCCATCGGGCAATAGTACTATTGATGCATTAGAACAAGGTACAATCCAATTTTCAGTTTTCAATGATGGTCAAAGTCCATCATATAAAGTAAGTATTTCTATTGTACCAAAAAATCCTAATCAAAACTTGTCCTTTGAAAAGCTGATTGTGATTGATACCCTAGCTGCAGGAAGAATTAAGTTTGTTGATTTTGATCTGGAAGGATTATTGAAATTAGAGACAGGCGAACAAGAATTTGAATTAAAACTTTTATCGCAAGAAGATATAGGTTTGGATAATCCCTATCATTTTATGATTAAAACTAAATCAGTTATTCCTCCAAAACTAATTATTGCTGATTTTGCTGTTTCAAATGATTTTGGTACACACTATATACCTAAAAATGAAATCGTAACTCTTACCTTGAGAATCCAAAATGTAGGGGAAGGCTCTTCTGAATCCGGAATTATTGAATTGTCTGCAAAACAAACATATTCTACACCAAATTTCACCGGAAGTTTAAGTCTCCCATCCATGAATCCCGGTGACTATGTCGATTTAGAAATCCCAATTTTAACACTTCAGGATAATTTCGCTATAGATTTTATTTTAACAGATTATTTGGATAAGGCAGCCGTACAAAGGATTGATCTAGAAGTGATGCGTCACTATCGTTCTCCCTTGGAACTTACCATACAAAATATTGGTGCTGGTAATGTAGATTATTATCCGGACGAATTGGGTGAAATTGATGTAGATCGCCGTATTCCTTTAGGAAGAAAAAACCCCAATGCCATGGCAATTATTTTAGCAACGGAGCGGTACGATGATAAAAATTATCCAGAGTTAGAATTTGCAAACCGCGATGGCAGCGTTATGAGACGCTATTTTAAACAAGCTTTTGGATTATCTGATTTTCAATTATTACCAGCCAAAACTTGGCAAATGGAAGGTGGGCCATCAGAAAATGATTTTCGCAATATTTTTGACCCACACCAAGGTGACTTAAGAAAACGTGTATTAACAGCGGAAAAATATTCAGATGTGGAAGAAATGGATATTTTTATATATTATCGTGGATATGGTGAATGGATAGATGGTAAACCTCTTTTGGTACCAAAAGATGCAAAGCTGAATAGGCATGTAACTAAATATCCACTAGAGCAATTAGTTAACAATTTATCTTTATTATCAGTATTAGCAAATATTAGCACAATAACTTTATTTATGGATATTACCTATATCAACCCAAAGAGATCTATGGTATCTATATGGGATTTTCCGGATTTACCTGAAAAAATTTGCATTTTAAATGCTGCTTCAATTGGTGAGACTTCTCAGGTATATGAAGAGAAAAAACACAGTATTTTTACTTATGCACTTCTAAAAGGATTAGCTGGTAGTGCCGATGATGGTAATAATGTACTCGAATTGGGAGAACTCATAGAGTATATCTATAAGTCTGTACCGGAATTTGCAAGAACTGTCCCAAATGCTTCCAGACAAAATCCTGCATTCAATGGCGTAGATCTCAAACGTACAATTCTTGATCTTAGATGATTATTATTGGTTAAATTCCTTCACATTTTAGTTTCAATTTCAATTCTAAACGGATCGTATAATTACCATGGATAGAATTTTGTCATTTTTGCTCGTAGTCTTAGTAGCAGGAATGATTTTTGGCTGGAGAGAATATGAATATCGCGCCAAGGAATCAGCAAAACAGACCAATATTGATACAACCATTGTTCAGGAGATTCATTCACATCCAGTTAGAGATGCACAGAGGGCACAACTGGAGCAAATGGCTGGAATAGAAAGGTCAAAAGTGAAAGTGATGGTAGAGCATGATAACTCACCACTGACGAATACATACCCCATGATTATGGATGCAACAGAGTCATATGATCCTGATTTGGGTGATAGAATTCATTTCAAATGGAAACAGATCTCTGGCTCATCGGTAGAACTAAAACCCAATAATTATTCAGGCAAAGTGAGTTTTGAAGGTACTGCAGGAGAATATACCTTTCAATTATCTGTCTCTGATGATTATGGTGCTGTAAACACACTGATAAAAACTGTAGTGATTGAACCTGAGCCAAATACAGCTCCCGTTATAGAAATGAATATCCGGCAAGGGTCAGAATTGAAATAATGACCTTTAAAGATTTAACGTTTTTTTCTAAAACTACCTTTTATTCAACTATCATTTTATTTTATCTCAGCTGCGAATCTATTACAACCGATCAAAGTAAAGCTGAATCCGATGATGGGGATATGGATAATATCTATGAATCCATAACCATTACATATCCAATTGGAGGAGAATCTCTTGACCCTGGTACGACAATACCCATTACCTGGGAATCCACCATAGAGGCCTGTGAATGGGGTGTAAACATCGTTTTGCTTCGTAATGGACAAGATGAGTCTAATATAGCAATTAATACGCCTAATGATGGATCATTTGACTGGTATATTAACGGAGAGTTGGAATCTGCTCATGATTACCAAATCAGGATAGATGGATTGTGCTACAATGGTAATTACTGCATCGGTTGCATTTACAGTCAAAGTCAGGCGACCTTTACCATTTCCCAAAATGTAGTTGAACCCTATATCACTCTATTATCTCCAAACGGCGGTGAAAATATTGAAATTGGAGGAGATTCTTTGCGGGTGCTTTGGGAGACGAATCTGCCAGACTGTTTTTTCGGTTTTAAGATAAGTCTATATCAGGTTGAAGAACAAAAAGCAATCCTGGCTACCAGTGTCAAAAATGATGGTGATCAAAACGTTTTTATATCTAATTCCTGGAATTTAGAAAATGGGAATAATTATAAAATCTATTTAGAATCTTTGTGTGAGAATTCCACTACTTATTGTGGTGGTTGTTATGGTGACTATAGTGATGAAACTTTCCAATTATATTCCAATCAATTGAAAGTAATTAATCCAAACGGTGGTGAAGAATGGACCCGTGGTGAAACAAAGACAATTACCTGGACAAATGATAGTACAACGCAAAACATTCGTATAGAACTGTATAAAGACGGATCTAGATTACAGGATATTGAATATAATTTAGAGAATAACTATTCTTTCGATTGGATATTACAGAATACATTAATTCCTGATGATGATTACCAGATTAAAATAACTAGCTGGGAAACCAATGTGTCAGATTTAAGTGATAATAATTTTGCAATAGAATAAAGAGTTTAGAATGGTACCAGTTGTATTAGGAATAGATATTGGCGGCACCAATACAGTTTACGGGTTGATTGGTGAAGAAGGTACAATTTATCATTCTGCCCAAATTTTAACCCACGGGGACAAGAATGTAACGCATTTACTGAACCGTCTTGAAAAGCGAGTGAATAACCAATTAAACAATGATGATGACTATCAATTGACAGGTATCGGGATTGGTGCGCCTAATGGGAACCATCATTCAGGTTTTATTCAGGATCCACCAAACCTGAAATGGGGGAATGTAGATATAGTTACCCTATTAGAGGATACTTTTTCCTGTGATGTAAAACTTACAAATGATGCTAATGCAGCAGCCATAGGAGAGAAACAGTTTGGAATCGCAAAAAAAATGAATGATTTTGTACTTATTACCCTTGGTACTGGTCTGGGAAGTGGAATTTATTCAGGTGGAGAAATAATCTACGGTCATGATAGTATGGCCGGCGAAATGGGGCATATCTCAATTGACTTGAATGGAAGATTATGTACCTGTGGGTTGAAAGGGTGCCTTGAAATGTATGTGTCTAAAAAGGGTGTGGAGCAAACCGTCTCACAATTTCAAGAATCTCATCCGAATGATGAATTTTTAAAAACATTGGATCCAAGTAATATTGATGGAAGAATCATTGATCAAGCTGTAGATAATCAAATCCATACAGCGATTCAAATTTATGAATATACAGCAGATAAATTAGCTGCGGGATTGGCTCTGGCAGCGATTATTTTATCTCCAGAAGCATTTATTTTTTATGGAGGATATAGTCAGGCTGGAGACAGACTACTCGAACCTACACGAAAAGCCCTGGATAATTATTTAATGGATAATTTAAAAGGTAAAATTAAAATTCTACAATCTGGGCTTCCGCCGGAGCAAGCAGGAATTCTTGGTGCAGCATCTTTAATTTGGAAATTGTAATTGTTTTCACTTGAAATTTCCTATTTTTATGTGGAAAAGCCCGATCATTTGGCGGGGCTTTTATTTATCAAATTCTATTGGATATAAAAGAAAGCAGAGAGAAGGCGGCTCAAAGAACCTACTCGATACAATGGAGAGTGATTCATCTCTCTGCCATTTAATTTTTCTTAAGGCTCCTGATATGCTAAAAGTCGAATAAAGTTCCAATGCATCCTAATCAAAAAAGAATCTCAATATGTAGAGAGTAAGGTGAAATTATCCAGTTGATATTATATAAAGTATTACAGTAATATAATTATTTAAATACATACATTACTAAATTTATAGTAAAATAAAAAATTGAAAACACTTTGGTGATTTGGTCAATCAAGTACCTGATAAAATTCAATAGGGTTGAAAAAGCTTTTTTATATCTGATACATTGACAAAGAATTGATCTCTGGATACTTAATTCCCATTGACTCCGTCCGATTGTGCCATGGCAGCAAAAGTCTCTTTCATATATGTCAGTGTTTTTAGGTATTCTGTTTTATCTATTTTGCTTCCGTGCTTGGCAATAAGATTTCCGATATAAAGATGTTGCTTCCAAAAAAATTCAATCAGCTTCTTTATCGTTTTGTGTTGCTTTGCAAATTCTTCTGGCGAAAGTTGTTCAAGTTTTTCTGAGTCAATATTTCCCAATACTTCAAGTGCTTGTTCATACTGTTCCAATGCTTTGGGTTCAGCATATTCTTTGATCCACAATGGCGGTGAATAAATCATGATAAAATTTAAGAAAGAAAAAAGAAAGCAGTTAGTATATAGAGCCTACCCTGTAGAATGGAAAGGGACCGTCCTGATAAGTAAATTCAATATAAGCTATAAATGTTCAGTCTTTGTACCAAGTTAAATAGCTGATAATAACTCCCTGGTTGATTAGTATGAAAAATATACTGATATCTTGCATTAAGGATGAAAAAATTGTTTCTCCGGAAGCATAATTCCAACCAAAGACAAGTGCAAAAAATAATAGTGAAAAGGGTACGAAATATTTTGATGTCTTTTTATCAAAGTTCTTTACATTTTCTACGATTCCCATATTTTTTCTCTCCATTTTATATAATTAATAATACGAAGCCTGTGGCATAATTTTACATTTAATATTAGATTATAATGAAGCGCTTATGAATTTTAAAAAAACGCGAACAATCTCTGTTGCAAATAGTTGCAAATACCATGCATTTTCATGCTATTTTGTGCATATTTAGCATAAATAGCATATAATAAAAAACCCCACCAAATAGTGGGGTTTCTCGTTGATGATTTGCAAGTAGCGGAGGAGGGACTTGAACCCCCGACACGCGGATTATGATTCCGCTGCTCTAACCAGCTGAGCTACTCCGCCAAAAAAGATAGTAAAAAAGTCCGGAAAATTAATTGGTTAATCCGCAGGATACCAACGAGAATTCCCTAAAAATATTCTCTTTATAGATTTAAAGTTACCTGTAATTTCCGACGCATTTTTTCAATAATGGAGCAAAATATGTATTCTTCTATTGAACAATTTATGGAAGGTGTAAAAATGAAAAATGCCGGTGAAAATGAATTTCATCAGGCAGTTTATGAAGTAGTTGAATCACTCTGGGATTTTTTAAAGGAAAATCCTCATTATCTTCATTCTAGGATATTAGACAGAATGATTGAGCCAGAACGGGTAATACAGTTTCGTGTTCCCTGGCGGAATGATCGGGGAGATGTGGAAGTAAATCGAGGCTATCGTGTAGAATTTAATTCGGCAATTGGTCCATATAAAGGGGGCTTACGTTTTCATCCTTCTGTGAATCTTTCCATTCTCAAATTTCTTGGTTTTGAACAAATATTCAAAAATAGTCTTACCACATTACCCATGGGAGGTGGTAAAGGCGGTTCAGATTTTGATCCTAAGGGTAAATCAGATAATGAAGTAATGAGTTTTTGTCAAAGTTTTATGACAGAACTTTGTCGACATATAGGAGCTGATACAGATGTTCCTGCTGGAGATATTGGAGTCGGCGGACGTGAAATTGGTTATATGTATGGTCAATATAAACGAATCAGAAATGAATTTACAGGCGTACTAACTGGTAAAGGATTGAATTGGGGTGGGTCCTTGATTCGTCCTGAAGCTACAGGATACGGTTGTGTTTATTTTGCAGAAGAAATGCTGGAGCATAATAATGACAGTTTTGATGGGAAGATTGTGGCAGTTTCCGGTTCAGGAAACGTGGCTCAGTTTGCTACTGAAAAAGCCACCCAGTTAGGTGCAAAGGTTGTCAGCCTTTCAGATTCATCAGGTTCTATCCATGATAAAGATGGAATTGATCGAGACAAATTAGCCTGGGTCATGGATTTAAAGAATAATCGCCGTGGCCGAATCAAGGAATATGCAGATGAGTTTGGTGTTACTTTTATGGAAGGGCAACGTCCTTGGTCTATTACCTGTGATATTGCATTACCTTGTGCAACGCAAAATGAGATCAATTTTGATGATGCAAAAACTCTTATTGGCAACGGTTGTAAAGCAGTATCTGAAGGTGCGAATATGCCAAGTGATATGGATGCTGTGAATGTCTTCCTTGAAAGTGGTACATTATTTGGCCCTGGCAAGGCAGCAAATGCCGGAGGTGTAGCCACAAGTGGATTAGAAATGTCCCAGAACAGCATGAAAATAAAATGGTCACGAAATGAAATAGATGAGAAACTTCATACAATCATGAAAAATATCCATGAAGCCTGCGTACATCATGGTGGGAATGATAAATTAGTCAACTATGTGAAAGGTGCGAATATTGCCGGATTTATTAAAGTGGCTGATGCTATGTTAGATCAGGGTGTGGTCTAAATAATTTTTACTGCTTAAATTCCGCTGGATTCTTCTTCATCCATTTTTTCTACATCTTTTTTTCTTGGCTTTTGAATAATACCCTTACCGGACATACCATCTAATATAACCTTCATATTTGATTCTAGATGGTAATGATCCAAATATTTTGTACTTTCAACTAATGAACTTTCCTCAAGCCATTCTATATCTAATAGATCATTATTTTGTTTCGAATCAATAGTTAGGTAACCAATGTGCAGACTAGTTATATTTTGAAAAAAGTGACTGCCAAATGATGGTTCAACCGGTAAATTTTCTCTACCCACTTCAACAATTACTTTTGCTTGAGAAATTTGCCGCCAACTGACTGGAATTCCAAGCCAGGGGTCTGATGAACCCCATCGTCCCGGTCCACAAAGAATGTATTGTTTGTCAGAATTGAACTTATTATTGATTTTCTCTACTTCATTTGCAATCTCAACTGTTTTCGCTGGGTCAAATGAATCTTCTCTCACAATTACAATATCCTGTATAGAATTAATTTCTCCGTCTCCCAGTGTTATTTGGCTTTTACAAAAAATTATAGATTCATCATTCGTTTCTTTTTGAATATTTCGCAATCCAGTCAAGACCATTGGTTTAATTTGTAATAAATAAAATTCAGGTTTTTGATCAGTGTAAAGATTTACAGCAAATTCTATTTCAATCGGGCACCCTAAAGCAGTTTGACCAATGGCTAAAATTCTTTCCATGATATTTGCCAGTCGTATCTTATTCCATTTAAGAATGGGTGCAAATGATACAATACGTGTTCCGGGTATTGTCAATGAATCCCTAATTGTATTGTCATCTGATGAAATCACACTGCCTACAGATTTAAATGAGCCGTCTTCTTCTGCATATTTCAGTGGAAATGCACTGAGGTCTTCTCGTGAACTTTTACGAGAATTAAGATCAATGGCATAAAATTGTACTTGGCTATTTTGTCTTGATGCTTTTGGAGAGTAAAACTGTGGAATTATAGTAGGGTATTTTGGGGAAATAAAAAGACATTTTTCTCCGTCTACAATTGTTCGGCCAAATCCCAGTGCTAAATATGCTACTCCTTCATCACGCTTCATATAAGAGACGGGATAATAATTAATGCTTTTTAAGACGCCGCTGATTGTAGGATAAAACCGTTTACTGGTATAAGGTTTCCCCACAACTTCCTGAATGATTACTGCCATTTTTTCTTCTTCAATTCTATGAGCTGTATTTTGTAGTAATGATTTCGCTTCTCCTTTAAAGGTAGATGCAAATACCCTTTTTATCGCTATCACTAGCTTAGTCAGCCTGTCTTTGGATGTTTTGGAATTATTTGGAAGCATTATGGTTTCATATGTTCCTGATAAAGGTTGGTATTGAGAATCTTCCAATAAACTGGATGAACGGACTGCAAGTGGATATGTATGATCATGGATAAATGATTCTAATTTGAGCATCAGATCAACTGATAACCGAGCATTTATAAATTTCTGCTCTAATTTTTCGTAATCAGAATATTCAAGTGCTATTTTCCAGAGCTGGTTATCCTTCATAAAAAAGTCAAATTCGTTCGTTCCAATTACGGCGCAGTGTGGAACCCGAATCACTGTATCTTTAAATTCGTTTTGAATTTCTGAATATTTTATCATTGATCTTGCAAAAGCTAAACCTCTTGCTTTCCCACCTAAAGAACCACCGCATAGTCTGAAAAAATCAAGTTTTTCTTTATTAAATCGTGCTGATGTATAATCCATTACCCTCGAATCAGGTTCATTCTGTTTTGCTTGCATACATTCCAATAAATAATCTCTTAAGAGTTCACCAGTCTCAAATTGATGGACAAAAACAGGTCTGAGCTTTGATGCGAGTTCAAATTCTGTGCGGGCAGCAAGCCAATTTGAAAAATGATGGCTTTTTGCATGATAAACTACCGATTCCACCGGAATTTTTTTAAGGCACTGAATGAATTCATCAATATTGGATGCAGAATCAACAGTAGTATTATCTGATAGGCGGAAAATAAAATCTCCAAATCCGAAATTTTCGATGATAAATGATCTCAGGTCAGTTAGAAGTGTATGAGAACCTTTATGTAGAAATGCAGCATCAACTTTTTCTGCCAATTTACTATTTTTCAAATCAGTGGACTGTAACATAATCGGGATCGATGGATCCACGGAACGTACCCATTTTGCAAATTTCAGTCCCGCTATTGGATCATTAATACCTTTTTTAGGAAAACGAATATCTGAAATAACACCGATTGTATTGTTTTTATATTTGCGTATGAACTTCTGGGCAGTTTCAAAATTGGGAGTTAACAATATTTTTGGGCGACCACGTAGATGCATTAATTTTTTTGACTGACTTAAACCACGATTAACCAAATTTTTGGTTTGGTACATAATCTCTTTATAAATCATTGGTAAAAGAACTGAATACATCCTTGGAGAATCTTCTAATAATAGGATGGACCGAACATCTCCATTGCAGATATCTTCTTCTGCATTTTTTCTGTCTTCAACATACTTAATAATTGCAGGAAAAACAATTGCATCGCCAGACCAGATAAATACACGATTAATTGATTTTGGCGTGATAGTTTCAGGAAGTTGTTTCAATTCAGATTCATCGAATGCTAAGAGAATAACCGGTTTTTTAGGATATCGTTCCTTAATTGCGGTTCCTAAAGTGATTGGGTTCTGATCTGCTATACGTAGCATAACGATAATAAGATCATATTGTTTTTCACTCATCGCTTTCAGTGCTTCAATTCCAGTTGATACTCTTGTTACCCGAGGAGCATAATTAAAATTCATGCCGATATATTCGGACAATATTTGTTCAGTTAAATGCCCATCTTCTTCAAGAATAAAAGCATCATAAGGGCTAGCCACCAATAGAATTTCGTGAACACGATGGGCCATAAGATCCTGAAAATCGAATTTGGATTTATTCCCAACAAAAAAATCAGCCATAGTCAAAATTACCGAGCTTAATGAGAAAAAGGAATATCCAACTAATCTGTCTTGGAATGTATTTCTTAATCCATTTAATTTTATAATTATAAAATGTCTGTTTATATATTTTTCCGGAACTGAAATCTTCAGTATATGATTTTATAAGTTTACTTTTTTTAAGAGGTATTTAGCTTCTCAGTAAAGTTATTTCCAATTAACAGATTCAATTTCTAATCAATTTGGTGAATTAATGTTACAAAGTGCAGTGAAAACCAAAATATACGGGTTATGCTTTAATTACTATAAAAATGGATTCTTTAAAGATATTGTTAAATACTGTTAGAGATGATATAAGCAGGATTAGTGGATTGTTCTGAGAATCAATAAATCTTTAAGGCTTCCGGTTTGGAATAAGATAATAAAAAGAGTAAAATACAGTAGCTTACAGGCAACCATAAACCCTGATGAAAGGTTAGAGAATATGAAAATAGTATTTAGGACTATGGAAAATATCGGAGGAAAAATAATTGGTATTTTGGATGTTATTTTAACTCCCTTTTCAACTATTTCACCCATAGCAACAGATATTAAGAAAGCTATTGATGAAAAAGTGAATACACTCGTTGTTGCAATTCCTATAGAGTCAGATAATGATACGTACCTTAAAAGCGTTTGATCTCAAAAGAAAAGTCATTTTAATTCGGGTGGATTTTAATGTTCCGTTAGAAGGTGAAAATATTGCAAATAATTTCAGGATCAAATCTGCTCTGCCCACTATAAATACCTGTTTGGATGCAGGAGCATCGGTGGTTTTAATGTCCCATTTAGGCCGTCCAAATGGTCAGGTAGATTCAAATTTAAGTTTAATATCTGTTGGTGAAGAATTAGCGGGTTTATTGGAATTACCGATAAAATTTTCTGAAGATTGTGTTTCTAATGATGCACTAGATACATCCCTTTCCCTTAAGCCAGGCGAAATTCATCTTTTAGAAAATCTTCGATTTCATGCAGGTGAAAAATCCAATGATTTGGAATTTGCATCCAGACTTGCACGCCATGGGCAAATATATATTAATGATGCCTTCGGAACTGCCCATAGAGCTCATGCTTCTAATGTAGGTGTAACATCTCACTATAAACATGCTGGAATAGGCTGGCTTATGGATAAAGAGCTCAATTTTCTCCAAAGATTTATGAAACGACCAAATCGGCCACTTACTCTTATTCTTGGCGGAGCAAAAATTGGAACTAAACTTGAATTGATTAATCATTTCATCGAAAAAGCAGATCACATTATAATTGGTGGGGGTATGGCATTTACTTTTTTAAAGGCGCGTGGTAAAGAAGTCGGTGGATCTCTTATTCAATCATCTATGATTTCAATGGCAAAAAATATTTTAAATAGAGCTAGAAAAGAAAGTGTACGTATTCATCTTCCTGAAGATGTTTTATGTGGAAGAAGTCTAAAGGACACTAAACCATTTGGAGCTTATAAGGTTAATGAAATACCTAATGATTTAATGGGTTTAGATATCGGTCCGGAGACAATAATGAAATTCAATAAAATTTTAAGCCAGTCACAAACTGTAGTATGGAATGGTCCAATGGGTGTCTTTGAAATAAAAGGCTTTGCCAAAGGAACTCGTGAAATTGGAATACACTTGGCAAACTGTGTTGAAGAAGGGCACAAAGTAATTATTGGAGGTGGTGATACAGCCGCGGCAACAGAAAGATTTGGATTAAGTAGAATGATGACTCATGTTTCAACGGGTGGTGGTGCATCCCTGGAATTATTGAGTGGACAACGGCTTCCCGCATTGGAAGCATTGGAGCTATAATATGAGACTAAACCCGATAATTGCAGGAAATTGGAAGATGCATAAAACCCCAAATGAGGGATCTATTTTCGTCGAAAAAACAACTAATTTGCTTTTGGATATAAATCACGTTTCGGTTATTTTCGCCCCGCCTTTTACGGGGCTTTTTGAATTGGATGTAAATCCGCCATTTTATCTTGCGGCACAAAATTGCCACTGGGAAAAAGATGGAGCGTTTACAGGGGAAATTTCAGTTTCCATGATACAAGAATGTGGTGCTGAATATGTGATATTAGGACATTCTGAACGGCGTCATATTTTCGGTGAGACAGATGTTATGGTAAATCGCAAAGTAAAGTCTGTTTTAGCCGGTGGTCTCAAGGTAATACTATGTATTGGTGAAACCTTGGAAGAGCGTGAATTAGGTCAGACTAATTTGGTATTGAAATCTCAATTGGAAATGGGGTTGCTTGATTTAGAGAAACTGGACAACGTTATAATTGCTTATGAACCAGTTTGGGCAATAGGTACTGGATTAACTGCTAATACTGAACAAGTGGAATCAGCTCATTATGAAGTGCGAAAAATTCTGAAAGAATTATTTCCAAACTCAGATGATATTCATGTACTTTACGGTGGGTCTGTCAAACCGCAGAATGCCGAAGAATTATTAAATATTTATGGTGTAAATGGGTTTTTAATAGGCGGAGCTAGTTTAGATATCGAATCATTTACATCCATAACAAAAACGGCGGAAGTCGTTGAAAAGAGGAAATTATGACTGGATTTTTAATCATTATACATACAATTGTCAGCATTTTATTGATTTCAGTAGTTTTGATGCAAGCTAGCCAAGGAGGTGGTTTATCCGGAACATTTGGAGGGCAAACCGCAAGTTCTATGCTTGGTGGACAAAATGCGGGTAATGTTTTAAGCAGGATCACAACCTGGCTCGCTACATTATTTTTAGCTTTAGCTGTTTTAATCAGTATGTTAAGTGGTCCTACTACCGATTCAGCATCATCAATAGTTAAACAGGCTGCTGAGGATAGACCAGTTTTGCCGTCAACTGAACAGTTACCTACTGAATTTGAAGGTACTTTAGATCTTGATGGGGAATAACAAACATTTAGCCGAAGTGGTGGAACTGGTAGACACGCTGTCTTGAGGGGGCAGTGGGGGAAA
>CAJWHW010000018.1:0-40275 GCA_913040915.1 uncultured Fidelibacterota bacterium
ATCTTAGTAATTCCCAAAATATATCCAAGGGTGTCGATGAATTAATGAATAATGACCTTGTCATAGGAAGTCGTTACATTGAGGGTATTAGTGTTGTGAATTGGCCGATTCAAAGATTGATTTTAAGTTATGGTGCAAATATTTATTCTAGAGTAGTGACTGGCATGCCAATTCATGATGGTACTGGTGGATATAAAGCATGGAGAGGAACTTTATTAAATAAGATTGATCTGGGCAGTGTTCGGTCTCAGGGTTATTCTTTTCAAATTGAAATGAATTTTAGAGCATGGAGGAAAGAAGCACGTATTTTGGAAAAACCAATAATTTTTGTTGATAGAACGATTGGGGAATCAAAAATGTCCAAGACAATTATGTATGAGGCAATTTGGATGGTTTGGCGATTACGAATTTGGAAAATATTTGGCTGGATATAGTTTTCATTATTTTGTTTTAAATTATTATTCTTATGGAAAATTTTGCCCAACTAGAATATGTTATGATCCTGCTTATAGTAAGTATTATTTTGACTATAGGTTTAGCTTTGATTGGAATCAAAATTGCACCCGAAATTGGATTAATGGATTTTCCAGGAAGTGAGGATCATAAACAGCATCAAAATGCAGTACCTATGGTTGGTGGAGTTGTTATTTTGGATACATTTATTTTAATCATTCTTTTTACCGATATGTGGAGAGATATATCTATTCTGGCTATATTAATATCCGCTTTAATAATAGGAATTTTTGGATTATTGGATGATTTCATTAATCTGGATGTAAGAAAAAAATTATTGGGACAAATTTTAGGTGGTATCGTACTTATCTACTTGGGAGTTCAAATAAATTTTTTCGAATCATCGGAATTTTTATTTCGACTTGGCGATCCTTGGGAGTACTGGATGAATATTATGTTTACTTTACTCTGGGTAGTGACAATAACAAATGCATATAATTTTATTGATAGCATGGATGGATTAGCTGTAGGAATATCTGGAGTTCCAGCTGGATTTTTTCTTATAATTTCCTTAGTAGCTGGTCAATCTGAGTTAATATTTATAAGTACAATAATTCTAGGTATTTGTATTGCACTATATTTTTTTAACTCTCAACCCGCTACTTTATTCCTCGGTGATTCAGGTGCACAAACACTGGGTTTCATCCTTGCATCAGCAGCAATTATATATGAACCAAGAATAGGATCACAGGGCTCATCTTGGTTTGTTCCAATTTTAATTTTTTTTGTTCCATTATTTGATATGTTAATGGTTATTATTTCGAGATTGAAAAGAGGGAAAAAGATACACAAGGCTTCAAGAGATCACACTTATCATAGGTTATTTCAACGAGGTATTTCAATACATCATTCTATTCTTATAATGCATGGTACTTCACTCATAATAAGTATAGTTGGTTTTTTATGTCTAAATTTGCCGGTCAATTATGCAAATATAGTTTTTGGTTTAATTATTATACTTGGTATTGTGGCCTATTATGAATTAGATCGAAGTTATTCTTGAATTTATTATAGAACTTTCATGTCCCGATATTATCTCGATTTCGAAAAACCAATTAGAGAACTGGATGAACAAATTCTTGAATTAGAGAATTTGAGTGAGCCATCAAAGGAAACAAAAGAAAGCCTAAAAAGTTTAATAAAATTACGTACTGCTCAAATTGAAAAAATATATTCAAGTTTGAGTCGTTGGCAGAGAGTACAATTAGCACGTCATCCGGATCGACCCTATTCTTTAGATTATATTCAACATTTTTCACCTAATTTCTTTGAATTACACGGTGACCGTTATCATATGGATGACCCGGCCGTTGTTGCGGGTATCGGTCATTTTGGTCATAAAAAAGTAGTTTGGATTGGTCAACAAAAAGGCCGAAATACAAAAGAGAATCTATATCGTAACTTTGGTATGATGCGTCCTGATGGTTATCGAAAAGCACGCAGAGTTATGAAATTGGCAGAAAAATTTAAATTACCTGTGATTACTTTTATGGATACAATTGGGGCATATCCTGGCATAGGAGCTGAAGAACGTGGACAAGGTGAAGCTATAGCAAGAAATCTTTTGGCAATGTCTGGTTTGGAAGTACCTATTATTGGGGTTGTAATAGGAGAAGGTGCAAGTGGGGGGGCACTTGGAATTGGAATTTGTGATAAGATGCTTATGTTAGAAAACACGTGGTATTCAGTTATCAGTCCTGAAGGATGCGCTTCAATTTTATTTCGAGATGCAAAAAGAGCAGAGGATGCAGCAGAAGCACTCAAACCAACTCCAGCAGATTTAGTGGAAATGGGGATATGTGATCGGATTATTTCAGAACCAAAAGGTGGCGCCCACCGTTCATTTCAAACTACAGCCGATGAATTAGAAAAAGCTATTCATGAAGAATTAAATAATCTAGAAAAAATTGATCCTGAAAAATTTTTGGAATTCCGAATTCAGAAATATGATAAACTAGGATATTTTCAAGAAATAATATGATTCAATATGATCATCAGGTCAAAGTTTATTATAAAGATATTGATCAAATGGGGATTGTTTATTATTCCCGTTATTTTGAATATTTTGAGGAGGCCCGTACAGAACTACTTAATTCCATTGGCTTGGATGTAACATCGATAGAAAACAGTGGAATTTATCTGCCTGTAATAACAAGTCACTGCGAATACAAAAAAGGTGCTGAATTTGAGGAAAATATCATTGTCCAAACATACATTTCTGATTTACCCAAATCTAAAATGAGGATTGAATACATTGTAAAAAGCTTAAAGACAGATTTTGTATTAGTAACTGGATATACAATTCATGCTTTTATAAAAGAAAATGGAAAACCTACTAAGGCACCAGATTCAGTTTTATCAAGATTAAAAAATAATATGAAATAATAATTCAATATTTTTTATCGCTTCAATTATTCATTGATTAAATAAACTGCTAATATTCCCAAACTTCCACCGATAAAGGTATTAAGAAGGAGTGGTTCATGTAAAAAAACCATAGCAAAAACCATAGCAGACAATGGTACTGTAAAAATAAATGCACTGGCTTTTTTAGCACCCAATTCCACAGAAGCCTGAAAATAAATCGAAGTACCAAAAGCCATGGCTCCAACAGCCAGAATAAACATATTAATCCAAAATATCCAATCAAAAGTAAATATATTTAAAAGTGGCTGGTTTAATGCAAATGGTATGCTAAACAGCCCTGAAAGTGTAAAACACCAAAAACTATATGGGATGAATTCTATAACTTCTTTAGACCTCGATGTAATAATTGTTACAAGAGCCCAGGAAAAAGAAGCCATAAGGAAATGAAAATTTCCAGTTTGAAAAAGAATGCCCGAATCTATTTCCCATATACGGATAATGAGTGCGCTTCCCAAAAGGCCAAGAATGAGACCAACTATATCCTTTTTTTGTAAGATTCCACCTAAGAATATTCCTGTTACCAGAGCCGTAAGAATAGGATTAAGTGTAGTAACTAATACACCACCCGCACCTGCAAGACCTAACTGAGTTCCTTTAAAATAAAAGAAATTATAACTAGTCATAAAAATGGAATTTAATATTATAAATTTCAATGCATCTATTGAGATTTTGAATGAGTAACCTTGCAAACTAAGAATGGGCACAAATGATATAGCGGCAAAAATAAATCTCCAAATCATCATCATTGGCGCATCACCATATTCACCCAATATTTTCGCATTAGTCCATGAAATTCCCCATGTAAGCATGGCAAGAATCATGAGAATTTTAAGACGATCTTCTTTTTTAAACTTCATTTTGTTTAATACTGCTATTAATATTTTATAAAGGTAATTATCAGAAGATTAATAGAAAAAGGTAGTTCGGATATTTTCATTGAAAATTTCCACTTGGTAAAATTTACATTCTAAAAACAGGAAAATTCGGATCTGGATATGGATTGTTTTTTATTGCTTTTAGAGATTGAATCAAAATACGCCGAGTTTCTGTAGGTAATATGACACCATCATCCCATAGCCTGGCACTTGCATAATAAGGATGGCCTTCTTTTTCATATTTTTCATGGATCGGTTTTTTCAATTTTTCCAACTCATCATGTGTCATTTCCTTACCTTTAGCCTTAAGTTGATCACTCTTTACTGTAGCTAGTACATTGGCAGCCTGATCCCCGCCCATGACAGAAATTCTTGAATTGGGCCACATGAAGAGAAATCTGGGCTGATAAGCTCTCCCACTCATGGCATAATTTCCTGCGCCAAAACTTCCGCCAATTAATATTGTTATTTTAGGTACGTTCGCAGTTGCTACGGCCTGAACCATTTTTGCCCCATCTTTAGCTATACCACCTGTTTCCGCTTTTTTCCCAACCATAAAACCAGTGATATTTTGAAGAAAAATAAGTGGAATTTTTCTTTGGCAGCAAATTTCTACGAAGTGAGCTCCTTTCAAGGCTGTTTCACTGAAAAGGACACCATTATTTGCGATTATACCAATAGGATCTCCACCAATTTTTGCAAATCCTGTGACAAGTGTTTTTCCATAGTCAGATTTAAATTCTTCAAAATTAGAGTCATCCACAATTCTGGCTATTACTTCATGAACGTCAAATGGTGTTCGATGAGATTGGGTTAAAATACCAAATAATTCATCAATATCGTAGATGGGCTCATTAAATGATTCAGAAGAATAATTCTGTTTAGGTAAATGGTTTATAATTCTTCTTATCTTATCAATGGCTTCTGCATCATTTTCAGCAAAATGGTCAGCTACACCGCTAAACCGAGTATGTAGTTTTGCTCCGCCTAATTCTTCAGGGGTAGAGGTTTCGCCAATAGCAGCTTTTACCAATGGAGGGCCACCTAAAAAAATGGTTCCAGTTTTATTGACAATAATTGCTTCATCACTGATAGCGGGAACATATGCTCCACCGGCAGTGCAGGAACCCATAACTGCAGCAATTTGTGGTATACCTGCGGCACTCATTTGTGCCTGATTGTAGAAAATACGACCAAAATGGTCTCTATCAGGGAAAACGTCATCCTGTTTTGGCAAGAATGCACCTCCACTATCCACTAAGTAGATACAGGGTAGACGGTTTTCCATCGCTATTTCCTGAGCTCTAAGATGTTTTTTTACGGTTAATGGGTAGTAGGTACCGCCTTTAACAGTAGCATCATTGGCAATGACGATACAGGATATTCCATGGATATCTATAATTCCTGTAATAATCCCTGCTGCTGGGACATCTTCATCATAGACTTCATAGGCTGCTAATTCTGAAAATTCAAGAAATTCTGAACCCTTATCTTTAAGTATTTCAATTCGTTTCCGTGCTGTTAATTTTCCCCGTTTATGATGTTTTTCGATTCGATGGAGAGGCCCCATTTCCTTAATCTTCTCTAATAAAGATTGCAGTTGCACAGATAGAGATTTATGGTACTTGTAGTTTGATTTATATTTTTCCGATTGGTTATCAATTCTCGTTTTAATCTTTGGCATGGACTAACGATTCCTTTTTAACAATGGATTTTATAAAATTTGAAGTTTTTTCTAGTTTATCTTCATTGATGTCAGTTTGAATTCCTATTGAATTGCAAAGAGAAACCACATTTTCTGTTGCAATATTTCCCGATGCATCTTTTGCATAAGGACAGCCACCTATTCCACCCGTAGAACTGTCAAAGTTATTTATTTCAAATTCCATGGCAGCTTTAATGTTTTCCTTGGCAAATCCAAAAGTATCATGCATATGTAAAGCAAAATGTTTTGGATGCCATCGGTTTAATATTTTTTCCAGCATAAACCGTACTTCATCCGCATTGGCTTTACCAATAGTATCTCCCAGTGAAATGTTTTCGATTCCCAAATCTAGTATTTTAGCAATAACATCTATGACACTTTCTGATTTTATTGGACCTTCATAAGGGCAGTGCCATACAGTGGAAATATATCCACGAACACGAAGTGAATGTTGTTCCCAAACAGTTGACATTTGGTGAAACCGATCCATGGATTCATCAATAGAACAATTAGTATTACTTTGTGAAAATGATTCACTGGCAGTCGTAAAAATAGCTACGGAAGAATAATTAGCAGACAAAGCATCATCTAGCCCTTTCAAATTGGGAACAAGGGCCGTGTAGGTAATTCCATTTAAACGATTTATTTTAGCAGAAACTTCTTTTGCATCGGCTAATTGAGGAATCCATTTATGTGAAACAAAACTAGTTACTTCAATTTCTGAAAAACCACATTGTGACAAGAGATTCACGTAAGTTATTTTATCTTCTGTCGTAATGAATTCTTCAATGCTCTGTAGACCATCTCTAGGACCAACTTCAACTATATTTACTTTAGTAGGATAGGTTATCAAGTTAGTTTTTGTTCCAGTTAGGTTTTCGTTTTTCTAAAAATGCAGATAAACCTTCGTTTCCTTCTTTGCTGGCACGAATTTCTGCAATCAGATCAGATGAATCTGTAGCTGCCATATTTTTGATATAATCCTTGAATTTTGACTGTGCTAACGGTCCGCCTTTCAGTAATTGTTTTACTACATGATTTATCATCATTTCCATCTTGGATTCTTCTATTACAAAATGAGCTAAACCAATCTTTCTAGCTAAAGATGCATCAATCTGTTCTCCAGATATTCCTAATGCCCGAAACCAAGATTTTCCAATTTTATTTTCTGCATAAGGGCCAATAACAGCAGGAATTAATCCAATCAATACCTCAGATAATGAAAAGAGTGTTTTTTCTTCTGCGATAACAATATCGCATAACGTACAAAGACCAAATCCACCACCAAATGCATGACCATGAATTACTCCTACTACAGGTTTTGAGCAAGAATTAATAGCTTCAACCATATTTCTCAATTGTTTCGTTCCCGCTTTATTTTGTACTAGTGTTTGGTGGGATGAATCTTTCATCATTTGAAGATCTGCTCCAGCAGAGAAGGAGTGACCATTTCCCCTTAATAGTACAACTCGTATAGTGTTATTAGATGAAAGATCTTGAAAACAGGATGTGAGCTCATTTATCATGATTTCATTCATGGCATTCCTCACATCGGGGCGATTTAAAGAAACAGTTGCAATATAGCTTTCATCAATATTTAGTTTAATTGTCTTATAATCCATTTGAATTCATATAACTTAGTAATGATTGTGTAAACAAAAAACCCCGCAAAAGCGGGGTATTTTTAGATTAATTCAAATCAATAGTAAAAATTTCTATTGTCAATGATTTCTGATTTTTCTTTTAAATCATCTATCCATGCATTAAAAAATTGATTTTGTTTTCTGTTGAAAATAGTGTTCCTCAAAGATTCCCTCTGAGTTTCGTATTCAGTTGAATCAAATTTTCCAATTGAAATTAATTCAATAATGGCATGTCCGCGGGTGGTTTCTAATGGTCCCATGATTTCACCAGGTTCTGCAGCTAACAGAGCACCTGTTACATAATTACTTCTGCCTATTGATGTGAAACCTTGAATCAGTTGTTTCGTTTCATTTTTTACGGCATCAAGTTCAGAGTCTTCATCAATCATATCATTTACGTGTATATCAGAACTGGAGAGTTTAACCAATATATTATTTGCTTGATCCAGTGTAGCAGACTTCATTTTTACTTCTTTAACTTTTCTCTTTAATTGACTTTCAACATCTTCAAAAGGTTTAGTACCTGGCTCAATGATTTCGTCCAATGTGAATACGGCAAAATTTTTATCATTTTCCAAAATATCGGAGACATCACCAATTTTACTATCAAATGCAAAACGTACTCCGGCTCTAAGTCCGCCTAAGCCATTGATGGAAAATCCTTCATCATTCATTTTCTCATGTTTACCAATGGTGAGTCCATATTCTTCGATAGCATTATTAAATCCATTATCCTGAGCGTCGTAACTGAATAAAGTTGCTTCACGTGACATATTGGACAAAGTAGTAGGAGAAATTTCAATTTTTAGGAGGATATGAGAAGCAAGTATTTTCTGCTCACCATTTTCAACTTTTTTATCTCTGACATTGATAATATGATATCCAAAGTTAGATTTAACAGGTTTTGTAATAGCACCTTTTTTTGCGCTAAACGCTGCTTCTTCAAATGGTTTAACCATGCGTCCTTTACCAAACCATCCTAAGTCACCACCTTTCGTTCCTTGATTTCCAGGATCTGCTGAATATTCATTTGCCAATGATACAAAATCTTCCCCTTCTTTTAATCGCTCGTAAATTGCATTAGCTAGCTTTTCTATAGAAACGGAATCTTCCTTTGATGGAACTTTTTTCCATGATACGTAGGATACAGACCGTAGCTCACCATGCTCAAAGTCTGTTAATGAACTTTCATACTCTTTTCGCATTTCTTCTTCATTAGGTTCTGATTCTTCTGCAGGAACTTTTGAAGATGTTATATGAATCCCAGAAATTGTATAGTCTACATTTCTTTTTATGAATTCATTTTCAATATCACGCTCAGAAATTATAATACTTTCATCCAGGATTTTTTGAAGTTTATAATTTGGTATGTAAGTGTTTTTCATAAATGATTCAATTGGAGCCCACTCATCACCCTGTGGATTTGCTAGGGCATTACGATATTTTTCCAAGTCAAATGTACCTTCTGTTTGAAAATTTGGATTTTGTTGCAAAAAGGGAGGAGGATTATTTTCAAGATGATAGAGGACTTCTTCGTCAGTTGCAAAAATATTAAGTCTTTCTACTTCTTGGGATATTAAAGCATCTTGCAGCATATTGTCCCAAGCCTTATTTCTAGCTCGTCTAATCTGAAAATCATTAATTTTCTGACCATTAGCTCTGGCTTGCTCAATCTGCTGATTAACAAGTTGATTATAATAGTCTGGCGATATATCATCACCGTTTATTCTTGCAATAGTCGTTCTAGGATCAACTTTACCGACCAATTGATCAAGAATATTTGCACCACCAACGAGACCGCCAATGGTCATACTTAACAGGAACATTGCTAACAATGCCCATAACACAACGTGCATTTTTTCGCGCATGGATGTCATTAGTGCCATATATTACCCTTCAATAATAAAGAATGATAAAAGTGGATATAATGCCGTTGAAAAACGGCGGGCGAATTTATACAATGGATGTTGATGAAACAATGGTTCAACTTATTTAACTTACGGGGAAAATAATGACTAATTGTCAATCTATATTTGTTACTAAACATGGGGCACCGGATGTACTCCAGTTCAAGTCTGATCAAATCGATGATCCTAAAATTGGAGATGTTTGTGTTAAAATAAGCTATACGGGTATTAATTTTGCTGATCTTATGGGTAGGATGGGATTGTATCCAACAGCACCAAAACCGCCTTATGTACCTGGTTTTGAAATTGCCGGTACCATAGAAAAAACAGGTGATGATTCGATGGCTGAATTTATTGGTAGTAATGTTGTGGGCTTATCTCGCTTTCATGGATACTCAACTCATGTGAATGTACCAGTAGAACAACTCTTCTTTATTGATAATAAATGGCTAGATGTGGCAGCAGCGGTTCCTGTAACTTATTTGACAGCCTATTTTATGATGGTTCATCAAGCTGCAATTAAGGAAGGAGAGTGGTTCTTAATTCATGGAATTGGAGGAGGAGTTGGAATAGCCGCACTGCAGATTGCTCAGCATCTAGGAGCAAAAATCATTGGTACCTGCTCGGGTTGGAAGCATGCTCAAATCAGTGAAATGGGTGTTGATAATTTAATTGATTATCGCACAGAAAATTTTAGGGAGCGAGTATTGGAAATCACTGATGGTAGAGGTGCCGATGTAATCATTGACTCATTAGGCGGAAAAAATCTAAATGAAAGTTATAATTGCTTATCCGAATTTGGTCGTTTGATTTCTTATGGTTTTTCAAAGGCAGCATTAGGAAAAAGAAAAAATTTTATAAAAATTTTACCCGAGTATTTAGGGATCCCAAAATTTAATCCTATGCATTTAATGGCGAAAAATAAAGGAGTCTTCGGATTCCATCTGGGTTTGATACGCCAAAGACAAGATTTGGTAAAACTCTATGGACAAAAACTACTTAAATGGCTAGATAAAGGAATTATTACTCCTAAGGTTGCTGCTGTTTTTCCATTGTCAAAAGCTGCTGATGCCCATCAATATATAACTGATCGAAAAAACTTTGGAAAAGTTTTGCTAATGGCAGATAAATGAGTTTTGAAAAACTAGAAAATGAAGTTACTTCTTGTAGAAAATGTGATCGGCTTGTTGAATTTCGTCAAAAAATTGCACAACAAAAGCGGAAATCTTATATGAACTGGGAATATTGGGGTAAAGGTGTTCCCGGGTATGGTGATATAAATGCAAAACTAATGATACTAGGACTGGCACCTGCAGCACACGGAGGTAACAGGACAGGAAGAGTATTTACTGGCGATAAGTCTGCTGACTTTTTATTCAAATGTTTACACCATGTTGGATTAGCTAATCAACCCAACTCTGATCATCGGAATGATGGTCTTTCCTTAGATGGCTATATCACTCCAGCTGTTAAATGTGTACCACCCGGTGATAAACCTACTTCTGAAGAGAAAGAAAATTGTGAACCTTTTTTATCACGTGAATTTGAATTATTAAAAAAATTGAAAGTTGTTTTAGGTTTAGGAAAAATTGGATTTGATTCTTGTCTCAAATTTCATAGAAAATTTCATCCAATAAAATTGAAAGATTATCAATTTGGACATGGTGTCCGCTATGAACTTCCAAATGGATTGGTCTTATTTGGAGCATTCCATCCCAGTCCTAGGAATGTGAATACTGGAAGATTGACCTTTAATATGATGGTAGACTTTTTAAACATAGTAAAAAAGGAGCTTTAATAGAAAAATTAACTTAATAAAATTTTATCATTATGATAAGCATGTTAATTATAATTTTTTATGTTTTTTTACTCTAATGCAATAAATCATTATTTTCCTTCTTTATAACTAAATATTCCCAATCTTTGATTTCTACAGTGGCATATTGTGGTATTGCAATGGATTTTCTAAATGCAGTTGGATAAATCCTGACTTCTTTTTTATTGACTAATAAATTTATAGGCATGTCAAAACCATTTATCGTACTTGTCCATCTAAAATAAAATTTTCCCTCATTTTGAGAAAATTCTAATGTAGGAACCATTCGATCAAAAAGATATTGTCCAAAGAATTTGTTTAGATCTAATCCGGTCTGTTCAGCAAAATAATCTCGGACATCTTCCGTGCAGACTACACTCTTTGCATTATCAATAGCAAATCCCTTTAATGTTGTGAAGAATAATTCATCATTATCAATTACATTCCGCAAAGTATGAATAACCCAGGATCCTTTATTGTATGCATCACTAAAGCCCCAGTAATTTTGTTCTCTTGGACCAACGATAGCTTTTTTATTCCCTATGCCTCGCCTTTTCTGGATCAAAAAATCTAAAGATATTTCATAACCTAAAAGGTATTCGACATAAAGAGCTTCAGTGTAGGTTCCAAATCCTTCATGGATCCATACATCTGCAGGATCACAGGCAGTAATACTATTACCCCACCACTCGTGAGCCGTTTCATGTAAGGTGATATAATCAATAAATCCATAGATATTTCTTGATTTGGATTTATCATAAACACGGAAATCGTTTCCATAAGTCACAGCGGATTGATGCTCCATTCCTAAATACGGGGCCTGCACAAGTTTATATCCATCATCCCACCATTGGTATGGCCCGAAGTAATACTCCAGGGCTCGTATAATTGTGCGCGCTTCCTTGAAATGTTCTCGCGCTACTTCTTCATTATAATCTAGGACATAATAGCTAGCATCTTGAATTTTCCCCAATGAATGAATAGTATCCTGTATAATGGCATAATGTCCGATATTGACAGAAATATTGTAATTATTAATTGGGTTATTTACAAACCAGCGATATTCATTTTTGCCATTATCAAGTTTTTTTATTTCTTTTAATTGGCCACTGGAAACACACATCAACTCATTGGAAACGGAAATATTGATTGCCATACTGTCTGGTTCATCAGCAATATGGTCTTTGCATGGCCACCAGTGACTGGCCCCAAGACCTTCGCTAGTTACAGCCACAAAATGACGCCCTGCTTTATCTTTTTCCCATACAAATCCATCGTCCCAAGGCGGTCTTGGTGCTTCTCTAGGAGTGCCACTGTAATGGACTGTGAAATAAAACTCACTGCCTGCAGATATAGCAGGGAATTGGATAAAAACTGCGTCTTCGTTACGAGAGAATTCCAAATTTGAATTAGAATAAACAATTTTTTCAATATTCATCTGATTACGAAGATCGACTTGAAGAGTTTGAAAATCATTTACGGCAATAGAAGTGATTGTATTATATCCACTTATAAACCTGCGATCTACGTCAATATCCAAATTCAAATCATAAAATTTTACGTCATAGCAAGTGCGTTCAGGAGATAATTGTCCCATTAATTGATTACGTATAGTTAATTCGGGATATTGATCAGAATCGTTTGGATTACTCAATGAAGTACTTGTATACCGGTTAACATCTTTCATCGCATTGAAAGTTATACAATTGAATGTTAACAGTGAGATAGGTAGTATGAACAATAATTTTAACATGAAAAATTAAAACTGAGGATGAAGTGGAGCCGATCAGGATCGAACTGACGACCTCTTGAATGCCATTCAAGCGCTCTCCCAACTGAGCTACGGCCCCATAATGATTTAGAAATTACAATACAGAGATCAGGAATAGTGAACAAAATTATTTGGATAGGTACTAATAGCCATGGATAACTGGGTTTTTCAATGGCCCATCTAACTTTAATATAATTGTCGCTCCCTTCCTATTTAGTGTTTTTCCTTGTCCTTTTTCCCAATTGCGTATCCATTTTCTCACACCCAAAGAAATTGGATGGATTTTTACTACCATTTTATGGAGAAGAATTTCTGGGTGTATTTTATCCTGCCTAAGAGAGTAATCTCCATCAATATTTATTTTTAGGAATGGTGTTGCTAGTACAAATTTTATATCACCTGTATATTCATTCATTAGATTGATTGATAATTCTATCAATCTAACTTTAAGCTCATTATTCCAAATTCCCAATGTTTCCAGCATAGATTGGATTTCTGGCTCATCCTTTAAACCATCGGGTATCTTGATTTCAAAATTCCTGATTGTAAATTTTCCTTCACCGTGTTTGACTTTTGGTAGTGAAGATAAGTTTCCTAAAAATGCAACTTTCCTTACTTCCAGAACCAGATTAGCTAAATTTATTCTGGTGTGATTATTCAAGTCATTTTCAGGATTTGCAGTAACAGAAATATTTTCAATTTTAAATTGACCTTGGTCCAAAATAAAATCAAAATTAGTCTTATCAGGGTATTTGATTATTTCAATTTTAGATGAATATATTTGAGAAATTTCTCGAATATTTAAAGCATAATCCCAGAATGTTTCCGGAATATTATAGAGTGAATCATGTGCAGATTCCAATTGGAAGGTTCTGCTATGCCAATCAAATACGATTGGTTGAGTCTTAGGAATAGGATTGATATGAGTAGGATGGGCAATAATCTGTCTAGGAAGTAATAGAGAATAAGTCCAGGTCTGATTTTTAAATGGCTCTCTATCTAAGTCTAAATAATTTTTAATATATAGATCATTTAATGAATTTGGATATTTTGTCATGTCCAACTTATAAATATCTACAGCATCAGCAATTAGATTGATAGTTTTTTTGGGAATAGATAATCTTTTTTCCAATCGTTTAATTTTTTCAGTAGTGACCCAGTCTTTTATAAAGACTCTTCCACCAAGTTTGAATCCATTTAAATTCAAATTAGGTCCTGATATTTTTGTAGAAATTAGTTGAGCTTTGCTATTCTGTCTTTGGTCTATGAATATATCGGAGAATCCAAAATTAAACTCATCTATCTCTATATAATATTTCGTTCCATTTTTTTCATCTACTGGACTAAAGTCAAATTGAAGATTTTTTAGGAAAATACCTGTATTCGCAAGAGAGCCAGTTATTTGCCCATCTAAAAAGTTTATAAAAAGAATTAAAAGACTCAGATAGTAAATCAATAGATTTATTATAGTTTTTTTCATAGAAGACTTGATATTGATGAATTGATTCTATTTATTCTGTTTAAAAAATTAGTAGTTTTTGTGGTAGAAATTGGGAACAAAATTTCCCATAAATTGTTTTGAAACAACAATGACAAAAAACTCAAAAATTGTTTACTCCACAGATACTTCTCAATCAATTGATGAAAAGAAACCAAAATATAATTCTATTGATATTGCAGTTCAGAAAGTTAGAATACATTTAGATCGAAAGGGCGGTGGAAGAATCATTTCTGTTGTAAAGGGTTTAAATGAGTTGGACACTACATTGCTTACCATAGCCAAAGAATTAAAAAAAAGTTGTGGAGTAGGAGGCTCTGTCAAGAATGGTGATATTCTGATACAGGGGAATCACAGGGGAAAAATACAAAAAATATTAGTACAAAAAGGCTACAACGTCAAATTAAGTGGCGGATAAAAAATGAAATTAACAATAAAGTATTTTCTAACTGCTTTGATAGCTTCAATGCTATTCTGGTCTTGCTCTGAAGCATCAGGTCATGGATCAGTTACTATGGTACTTTCCGGTAGTGTTCATGGGCAGTTAGACCCCTGTGGCTGAAAGAAAAATCCACTGGGCGGTCTGTCCAGACGATATGTAAAAATCAATGAAATGAGGGATGAAGGAATTGACCCGCTGATTCTTGATGCTGGAGATCTATTTTTCAGTACATCTAAATTGAATCCAACAAATATAAAATCTGAGGAGTATCGTGCCGGAGCTATATTAGAAGGATATAGCCGAATTGGTTGTGATGCTATCAATGTTGGTCATTACGAAGTTCTGAATGGGTTATCTTTTTTAAAGCAGATGGAAACAGAAAATGATATTCCGTTTTTATCCGCAAACTTAAGAGACCCGGTGACAAAATCACTATTATTTCAACCTTATCGGATTGTTGAAAAAGGGGCATTAAAAGTTGGCATCATTGGAGTGTCAGATAAGTTACCAGATACTACTGAATCCATTATTGCTGACGATTATATTGAAGCAGGCAATAGTTATATTGATGAAGTCTCTAAAGAAGCAGATTTAGTTGTGATTCTTGTTAATAGTGATCGTAAAACTTATAGTCAGTTGCCTGAAAAATTTGCAAATGCAGATTTTATTGTTACTAGTGGAAGTACAAATATGACAAGGCCAAATACACCGCAGAAAAAAGGTGGACCTTATATTTATTCCTGCGGTAAACAAGGGAAATATCTATCTGTATTAACTATCAATCTATCTGATCAAATGGAACCAATTATAGATGTTTCTTCTCATGAAAAAAATATCAAATCGATTCAGAGAAGATTTAAAAAGTTGCAAAAGAAAGACCCGAAAAAACCATTAGAAGAGTTATATGCCAATCAGAAGAATGTATTAAAACTTATTGAACAGTACAGACAGGACCTAAAGGAATCAGAAGATGTAATACAATCTGCTATTAATACCGTGGAGTTTCAAACCGTTGCATTGAATAAAAAAATTCAAGATAATCCAGAAATCTTAGCTTTTGTAGATGAATCACTTGCTACCTGTTCATCCTTAAAACCAAAAGAAGCAAAGACTAATGAAAAATCAAAAAGTAAACCAAAATATAAAGGGAATCATGTTGGGCATGATCACTAGGCCCTTTTCACTCTTATCCCAAAATTGAATTATAAAAAGCAACTCTCTTTCTATATTATTGGTGCAATTATTGCAGGATTCATATCAAATTTAGGTAGAGATGAATCCATCCCCTGGATTGCGGAACCACTTAAAGTTGTAACAGAAGTAGATGATGCATTATTAATTCTTTCTGACCATCAGGTAAGAGAAATTGATTTTAATGCTGCACAATCCTTGCATAAAAAGGGAATGCTTTTTGTTGATGCAAGATCAGAAGAATATTTATCAGAAGGTATGATCCCTGGTGCTATAGCAAATGATGATATTGAATTATTGATTGAACAAATTGAGTATCTTCTTGGAGGGGTTGATAAAGGATTTGTGATATATTGCAGTGATGATGAATGCGGTTCTAGTGAAGATTTGGCATATGAATTACAGGATTTTGGTTTTATGAATATTTTTGTTTTTAAGGGTGGCTGGAAATCATGGACTGATGCTGGCTTGGATATTGAATTTCATGACTAAAGTACATCCCTACATTGTTGTATTGATTAGATGTATTCTGGGTATAGTTTTTGTATATGCAAGCTATCAGAAAATACTAGATCCAGCAAAATTTGCCCGGGACATTTCTAACTACCATATTGTACCCTTTGGTCTAGAAAATATTGTTGCATTGATTATTCCTTGGTTAGAACTATTGATAGGTATAGGTTTGATTGCAGGAATTATGGTTGATGGTGCAAGCTTAATCAGTGGTGGGTTGTTTGTATTGTTTATAATTTTAATCAGCCAAGCTATCATAAGAGGTTATAACATTGAATGTGGGTGCGGACTAAAGGAAGGAGAAATGGTTGGATGGATAAAAGTAATAGAAAATTTATTTTATTTGGCAGCATCTTACTTGGTCTGGAAAAGAGACAAAACAGAATTAGAATTTTTCCCAAAAACGACATTGTCAGAATAATAGACGGAAAGTAATTTTCGCTACTTTATATTCAAACAATCTATTAATTGCGAGAGTAGCTCAGCTGGTAGAGCATCACGTTGCCAACGTGAGGGTCGCGAGTTCGAATCTCGTCTCTCGCTCTTTTAAAAAGCCCGTTTAATCGCGGGTTTTTGTTATTTTAACTAATTTAAACCATTGCTTTGTTTATTTAATTATTTCTTATAATCTTAATCATGAAACAAAAATTTATTTTAGTTTTTATATTTATGGTCTTAGGATGTGATGTAGATGAAGAACCCCCCAAATTTCCATCAAACTTGCGTGGAGTTTTCACATTATCCGAAGGTACTCCAAAAGTAAAAATTAGCTGGGAAAAGTCTACATCTGTTGATGTCAGTGAATACCATATTTTTAAAGCAAGCGGATTAGAAGGAGCCTTCGATTCATTGACAAATTTGGCTTCAATAAATACAATTTATATTGATACAAATATCACTTGGCAGGAACATTTTGGGTATAAGATCAGAGCAAAAGATCAATCAAAAAACATTGGTGGATTTTCTGATTCTGTATTTATAGAATGTTACAAACCCGTGGGCGAGTGGAATTTTTCTGAATTTGATTCTTTATCGATTTGTATAGATCCTATAACATTTAATACACCTCCATCTTTTCAAATAAAATTTGGAGATACATTAACTGCTTTAGGTGACACGATTGGGAGAATGAACTTTTCAGAAAGCATTTTAGATTCAACTGAGTGGATTGGTAACGGCTGGATGGTCTATAATTATTCGACCCTTGAATTAAATGAGAATCAAGAATATGAAATCGTCACAGAAAATAAATTACCGGAATATTACCAAATTGAGTTATTAAATCCCGATTCTGGGAGAATTTTCTTTTTATCAGGTTCCTATGAGTCAATTTACCTGAATCAATCCGTTAAGGATTGTGAAGGGAACTTATACTTTCCTTAAGATCCTGAACCGCATTCTTCATTAGATGTTTCACTCTCTGTTCCGTAGGAATTAACGGCAGAAACACTAAAACAAGTTGTCTCACCTGTTCCAATATCAACTTCATAACTTAGAGCAGATACTTCTACAAAAAAGCTATCCCCTTGATAAACCTTATAAGATTCAGCAGAAATAACTGAACCCCAATTAAGTATCGCCGTTGAATCACTTATTGTTAATGAAAGGACAGGTGGGGTAAAGTTCCCAGTTCCACATTCTACATTAGAAAAATCACTTTCAGATCCATAGTCATTAATAGCAGTTACAGTAAAGCATGCTTCGGTATCATGAAATAATTCAGTTTCATAATTAGTATTTATCACTTCTTGTATGAAAGAACTATTATTGTAAATACGATAAGCTGAAGCAGATGGCACAGAAGACCAACTCAAACTTGCATCTGTACCTGAAACACTAATTGAAATGACGGGCACAGTTAACTCTACTGGCATTGTTACACTCAATGGATCAGATTCTTCGCCTGCAGTCCCTTCAAAATCAACTGCACTAACAGTATAATTAAAAGTTGTATTATATGCCAATCCATAATCTGTTAAGGTTAATAATGTACCAGACCATATTTCAATATCATCCTTATTTATAATATATCCCGAAGCGTTATCTACTGCAGACCAAGCTAAAGTAACATTGGTATCATTAATAGTTGCATTAAATGAAACAGGTGCAGCTAGTATAGGGACACCGCATTCCTGATTGGATGGCTCACTTTCAGAGCCATACTCATTAATTGCTGTGACAAAAAAGCAGGTAGCGGTGCCACCATCCAATTCAACGTCATAATTGATATCACTAACTTCAGCGATATGTGAATTATTTTTATAAATACGGTAGGCGGAAGCAGAAGAAACAGAAGTCCATGCTAAGGTTCCAATGGATAGGCTTATTGTGATGGATAAATCCGGTGGTAATAATTCTTCATGAGTAGTGACAATTAGAGGGTCTGACTCTGTGCCAATTGTACCAAAAGAATCAAAAGCAGTGATGGTATATAAATAGGTTGTACTGTGTGAAAGATCTGTATCAGTAAATGTTAATTCTGTTCCATTCCAGATCTCAATATCATTTCGTTTAATTATATAACCATCTGAATATTCTAAACCATCCCAGATTAAATTAACTGTGTCTTCAAATACGGTGGCACTAAAGGAACTAGGTGCTGGTAATAATGGAATACCGCATAACTCATCTGATATTGGTCCTTCAATTCCAACACTATTGACAGCTGCAACTTTGTAACAATATTCAATGCCGCCTGTAATAGAATCATTTACGAATTGGTTAGAAGTTTCTACCAAAAATAAATCATCACGGTAAACTTTAAATGAAACGGCATCGTATGGTGCATCCCAGCTGAGAGAGACTGTTTCTTCTAAGACTGCCAAGTTTACGTTTTCAATTTCTCCTTCATATTCATTTTGAACCGTCACAGCTACAGGTTGGACTGTTGTTGCATTTCCTGAAAGATCACTGGCTATCAATTGAATCACGTATTCGCTACCATTTGCCAGACCATATGTACCCCATAGGTGTGTGTAGGGAGAGTCAGTTATGGTAGCCACCAATTCTTCACCGATTAAAATTTGAACATGTTGGATTCCAATATTATCTGTCGCAAAAGCAGAAATAAATACTGAGTCGCTAACAGTTTGACCTGAAACTGGTGTCAGAATTGCTGCTACAGGTGGTGTCGTGTCATCATCAGGTGTTACCACATTATTAACCAATACCGATATAGGCGGAATATCAGTTTCATTACCACCTAAATCTTTGATGATCGCTCCCAATACATGTTCACCGTCTTCTTCACCTGTTTCTGTGTCCCAGGAAAAACTAAACGGCTCAGCTGTGTCAAATCCAATGGAACTACCTTCAACAAAGAACTCTACTTGTTCAATGCCAATATTATCAGAAGCAGATACTTGAATTTCAATGACTCCACTAACTGTTTGACCGGCGTAAGGAAAGAGAAAAAAACCTGTTGGATAAATATTATCATCATTATCAACAAAGACAGCAATGGGTTGGGTTTGGGAATGATTCTCACTGGTATCAAATGCTTTAACATACCATGTATGCTCTGAATCATCATCCACAGATGTGGAATTCCATTCGTAAGTATAGGGAAATGTGCTTATGGTAGTTTCAAGTTCATAATTACGATAAAATTCAACACGATTAACACCAACATTGTCAAATACAATAGCTGTTATATTTACAGTACCGGAAACAGTTTGATTTGCTGCAGGCTCATATAATATTACATTGGGTGCTATGATATCTTGTTCTTCTATATTGTTAACAAAAACAGTGACCGGGAAAAGTGCAGTAGAATTCCCTGCAGCATCGATTATATTTACATTTATTGTATGATCTACATCTTCTGTAACTTCCGTTGTATTCCAACTATAGGAGTAAGGCTCTGAATCATCCTGGGCGACAGCAGACCCGTCTATAATAAAATCTACAAAACCCATTTCAACATCATCATAGGCTGTAACTTCAATATCAATCGTTCCAGAAACAGTAGAACCAGAAGCAGGATTAGTAATATTACCAGTTGGAGCAATGTTGTCATCTGCTTCATAATTATCAATTAGAATTGAAATGGGTCCCAGTGTTGTTTGATTTCCTGCGGCATCTATTACATGAGCATGTATGACATAGGTAATATCGTCAATTTCTTCTTCTGTATTCCACTTATATGTATAAGGAGATTCAGTTAATATGGCTACTGTGTCACCTTCAATGTAAATATTAACAAATGAAACTTCTTCATTATCTTGTGCTTCCACAATAATAGTAATTTCACCGGAAAGAGTTTGTCCTGTGAAAGGGTAGATTAATGAACCGGTTGGCACCACATTATCAACATTATCAACTAAAACCTGAATTGGGATAGTACGATTAATATTCCCAGCGGCGTCTTCAGCTTGTGCGTATAAAGTATGATAGGCATCTTCTTCTGCATCGTTGGTAATCCATAAATACTCATAGGGACCATCCTTTTGGGTAATAATGGCAGAATCGTTAATATAAACGGTGACCATATCTAATTCCATATTATCAAAGGCATAGGCCGTAACAAGAATGGTGTCCGATAGGGTAGCCTGATCAGGGGGGAAAGTCAGAGTCAATGTTGGAGGAATGGAATCCTGTCCTTCCGGCACTTCAAAAAATGGGCCCTCTTCACAGCTGAGAAGTATCATTAGAAGTGGTACTAGAAAAAGAAAAAATCTATTCATTTGACACAGTTACAAGAATTGGTTGGGCAATGGTTGTGTGACCGGCATTATCTGTAACCGAAGCGGATAATGTGTGCTGGCTACCATTCTCCAATGATAAAGTATTCCAGTCTACTTGATAATCTTCTTCAGTAACTGAATCAATTGATTCACCATCTACGAAAAATTCAACTACACTTATTCCAAAATCATCATTTGCCATGACTGTGAAATTCACAACTCCGCTAACCGATTGACCTGAAAGTGGATTCGTAATAGCAATAACGGGCGGCGTAGTATCATCCGTGATATTGTTGATATAAACACTCACAGGTTGAACATAAGCTATGTTGTCAGAAGAATCTGCAACTACCACACTGATGACATGATCACTATCATCTGTTTCGCTCGTTGTGTCCCATTCATAGGTGTAAGGGAATTCAGTAAGAGTAGTTCTGTAATTTCCATCAATAGCTATATCAATTGTTTTAATTCCCACATTATCAGTGGCGGATATTTCAATCGTGGTCATTCCATCAACTGTTTGACCAGCTACCGGACTTAGAATTTGACCTGAAGGTGCAACATTATCAAAATTATCAATATAGACTGCAATCGGCGAACCTAGCATCCCATTCCCATCCAGATCAAAACCCATGACAGCGACTATATGTTCCATATCATCTGTAACTGTTTCAGTATCCCATTCAAAGCTATATGGTTCAGTATGATCTGTATGAACAGAGTCACCATTGACAAAGAATTCAATTCTATCTATACCGGTATCATCTTCAGCATGTACTTTAATAGATACAATGCCACTCAAGTTTTGTCCTGCGGCAGGCTCCATAATCAATACAGTAGGCGGTGTTGTGTCTTCCGGCGGTTCATTATCTACAAAAACTGAAATAGGGTTTAAAGCAGTCTCATTTCCTGCTAGGTCAATTAAAACTACACTGATCGTGTGCTCTTCGTCTTCTTCTTCAAGAGTCGTATCCCAGATATAATAATAGGGTATCTCTTGTATTGTCGTAATATAATTTCCATCAATAGATAAGGCTACTTCTCCCATTGCACGGTTATCTGTTGCACTGATAATAATTGACACTTCACCGCTAACGGTCAACCCTGCGGGTGGACTGGTAATGGAGCCAGTAGGTGGCATTAAATCATTTTGAATATCATTATTTACAAGAACACTGATAGGGGGAACGGTTGTGACATTATTACTCATATCCCTTGCAACAGTATAAATAGAATAGTATTCATCATCCACTACTGTAGCCGTATTCCAGAGATAGGTATACGGCCGTTCCAATACATATCCTTGTAGAATATTATTGATGTAATAGCTGACATATTGAATACTGTCATTGTCCGTTGCTTCCACAGTTATTTCAACAAGTCCCTGGACAACCTGACCCGCAAAGGGATTTAACAGGAAAGCTACCGGTGGCTCATTATCAGTATTATCCGCTTTGATCCGGATTGGAAATGATGCGTATTCATTTTCCGCAGCATCATATCCTACAATTGATATAAAGTGGAAATCATCTTCTTTATATTCACGTGTATTCCAGATGTATTCAAATAAGTCTTCTGCGCCAGTCGTGTCTGTCCCTACCCATTTTTGATTAATATAAAACTGAACAGAATCTACCACATCATTATCTGTTGCACGGGCGACTATTGTTACATCACCCGCCGCAGAGACACCATCTACAGGATAAATAATTACAGCTTGAGGAGGGGTTGTGTCCGCTACTGGTAATTCTTTCGGTAAATCATCCTGCAGATCTTCGCAAGTCCATGACAAAAGACTTAAACTTAAAGCCCATAGTAGGATGTGAGGATTTATTTTCTGTTCCACAAGCTTAATTTACGATTATTTTCTTCGAATCCATCTAATGAGCTTTTTGCCAAATTTTGTTTTTTCAATTTTAAATAATATCCTTTCCGTGAATCGATACGCAATATGCTTCAATGAAAAAACATACATACTCCTTCCAAACTTATTTTCTTCCCAGATAGGAGTGAAATAAAAGGTGTTTTTATTTTGCCATATATCATAAAACATGGAAGAAAAAACAGAAATAGGGATTAAAAAAGAAACAGATTCATAAGTGACTCCGGTTTCGTTCATACCAACCATACTCATTTTTGGTAATAAATCATTATATTGATCCCACACTTGTGGTGCTGATCGCCTGGAGTCATCCCATTTAAACATTATTTCCATTGTAGAAGCAATCAAGAAAGAAAAAAATGAATAATAAAATCCTTTCTTAATTGAATATTCCATAATTGAATAATCTGTGACAATCTTTTCTACTTCTAAGAGCGGGATTAATTCTGTGCGGTTGATTCCTGTATTGATATACACTTCAGGGTTTATCATATCCTGATTGAATTTTATATCAAAAAACTCCAATGTATCACCCCTAAGAGTATATAGAAAGCCGGTTCGGTTTTCCATTTTTTCAATATTCTGCTCAAAGCTCCAGCTATAGTGGAATGTTCGTCCAAAATCATTGTAAATGTAATAAATCTCCTGTATAACCATGGAGTCAAATTCAATAGAATCTCTCGGAGTATAACGAACATATTGGAATCCAATTGTATCGATGTATCCGATAACTGTTTCCCCGTCATATTTTACCATCATATGCATTACGTCTGTATCTGGTTCTTCTGACCATAACATTGAAATGAGAAAAAGGAATATGCTCGCCATTTGTTTCATGGGGCGTAAATTAAGAACCTTGCATGAAGAGTCAAATTCAAGTATTCATATTCTATTTGGCTGTTGCTGCTGGTTCAATCACTTCAGCACAGCCTAAACTTAGTGTTGATTTAGGGCTGGGTTTTTATCAACCGACTCTAACTGGTTTTGATGAGAATGAAAGTGTCCCCTTCCCTGCGGCAGGAATCCTGAATCGTAATTTGCTTCTAAATTGGGGCGTTTATTATGAATTTTTCAGTAACGCCAGGGTTGGCTATAATTCATTTACATCTTTAGAATTAGGAAAGTTGGGATTAATCAATTCAGCCGAATCTATTTTTAGGCGCACACTTCGTTATAGAATGTTTCCAATCGAAACATTCTTCCGATGGAGACCAAAGATTGAATTAAATTTTACTCTGGCACCTATCTGGGGGAGAGGACGTATTACTGTAGATACATCTCCAGGAGATAAGGCAGATGACTGGAATTACTTACTGAACAGCTTTGGAGATGATAGTCCAATTTCAGAAATGGGGACAACTGACGCCATGTTAGTTGATTGGATTGGATATTCTGGAATGATCGGCATGCGTTATTATTTATCTTCACGTTTAGGATTAGATGTGAAAATGGGATTCATGAATAATTACTACAATAATGAAAATTGGCGAGTCCAAACTGAAAAAGTTATAGGCCCAAAAATGACCATTACTAAGCTGCCAATCTTTTCAATTAAAATTATATATGGTTTCAAGTGAGATATTGTGCTTTCAGTATTATAGTTGCATCATTTATTTTCGGACAAAATACTCAAATTGAAGATACTCACCCTTGTGATGATCCTCTACTGAAAATTGCGATGTCAGAAGGTATTAAATCCATTCCGCTAAAAGATATTCTTAGATTGCAAAAATTATTAAAAGACTGTGAAGAGCAGGGTGGGGAGCAACAGGTGCAAAAAATAATTCGACAAGATTGGGAAAGAGACTTCCGAACTGCCAGGCATATGGATGGTTGGACCTCCACTTTCTCAATTTGTGTAGCGTTAACAGCATTTTATTATTTTGTAGGTTTGTTTCTAGCTACAACATAAGGTTCGGATAAAATAATATTTAAATCTAGTGAGAAATAACAAGAACCAACAAAAGTACATAGAATTATAATATTTTTTTCATTTTTTCATGCCCTAATTTCCGTGCCCTTTATTTTGACATAAAATAATCATTAGAAAGATCTTTATTTCCATGCAAAAATTCACATTTTTATTAATCGCTGTATTTTTCATTGGCTGTGGCAGTGAAGAAACAGGAATCTCAAACCGGACTATATCTTTCGTCTTTCACGATGTGGATACGCTTACATCACCTAAACAAGGCGGATATGGCTTTGAAGACATTGCAGAAGGCCTTGGATTTCAAACCTATGTCTGGTCAGAAGAAAATGATGGTACTTATTTTGGGGATCCACGAGCAAAAAAAGGTGGCCAGCTAGACTATATACATTCTCTATTTCCAAGAACAATGCGTTATTATGGGCAAAACGGTAGCCAATCACTCAACGCAAGAACAATTCACGAATTGTGCTATGAAGCACTTTTGGAAACACACCCCGTTACACTGGAATTTGTTCCAAGATTAGCAACCCATTGGTATATAAGTAATGATAAAAAGACGTTTAGATTTAGGATAAACCCTGATGCGAGATGGTGGGATGGATATCCTGTCACATCTGATGATGTTATTGCCACGTGGGAGCTGCTAATGGATGAGACTATTCTGGCACCTTCCTACCAGATTACATACTCGAAATTTGAGCGACCAGTTGCAGAATCAAAATACATTGTTTCGGTAAAAGCAAAATCAATCAATTGGAGAAATTTTCTTTATTTTGCTACATCAATGAGACTTTTGCCGAACCATATTCTAAAAGATTTGGATGGCACAGCATTTCTAGAAGAATATGCATTCAGCGTGACGCCTGGGACAGGTCCTTATATTATTCGTGATGAGCATATTCGTAATCAGGAATCATACATCGTTGAAAGAAGAGATGATTACTGGGCAAAAGATGACCCATTTGTAAGGTATAGATATAATTTTGACAGAATAAAGGTTTCTGCAATAAAGGATAATGATGCGCTACGATATGAAAAATTCAAAAAAGGAGACCAGGATATATTTCGATGTTATGCATCCAGACTTTGGGTTGAAGAAACTGACTTTGAAGCAACTCAAAAAGGTTGGATAAAAAAACAAAGAGTTTTTTCTGAAAAACCTGCAGGAACCCAAGGGTATTTTTTTAACATGAGAGAGTGGCCCTTTAATGATAAAAATATACGGTATGCATTTTGTTATCTTTACAATAGAGAAAAAATGAATCGTGAGATGTATTACAGTGAATATAGCATGATGAATTCTCTTTATTCTGGAAGTGCCTATGAAAATCCGGGTAATAATCCATTCAAGTTTAACCCTGAGAAAGCCTTAGAACTTCTGAGCGCATCAGGTTACAGTAAAAGAAATGATGATGGTTGGTTAGTACATGATAAAACCGGTCAAGTTTTATCTTTTGAGATTCCGATTCAAAAAGGCCGTGAGTACATGGTTACACCGGTACAGCAGATGCTTAAAGAATATGGAATTGATATGCAAATTAAGTTTATTGACTATAATACGATGATAAAAAATGTGAATGCCCGTAATTTTAAAATTGCATCATTAGCTTATTCCGGCTTGGTATATCCCAATCCTGAAGGTACATTGAGATCATCTCTGGCTGATCAAACAGATAATAATAATGTATGGGGATTTAAGAGTGCTCGCGTTGATGAGCTATTGGACGAATATGACATTTGCTTTGACCAAAAACGCCGCATCGATATCATTAGAGAGATAGATGGTATTTTTCATGAAACCCATCCAATCGCATATTCGATTGCAAGAAACTATGCGCGTGTTATGTGGTGGGATAAATTTAGTTTTCCAGACTGGATGCTTACGAGATACGGAGGGGAGCATTGGGATATTTTTAAATATTGGTGGTTTGATGAGACAAAAAACAACACCCTGAATGATGCTATGGAAAAGAATAAGAATCTAAATCTGAAACCAATTGATATGAAATACTGGCCAGAATTTTTATCAAAGAATCAATAAGACCTAAATGTTAACCTACTTCTTAAGACGTATATTATTGATGATACCAACATTTTTTGGATCCACTGTACTTGTTTTTACAATATTACAAATGGCTCCAGGTGGACCGATTGAGCAAATAATGTTAGAATTACAGATGGGGGGTGGTATGGATTCGGAAGGTGGTGCTGCTGCATCCATCGATATTGGAGGATCTGGAACAACATTACCTCCGGAAGCTTTAAAAGAATTGGAACGATTTTATGGGTTCGATAAGCCCATTTATCAAAGGTATTTAATCTGGCTGGGTGTGTGGCCTAGAGAGATAAAGCACAGAGACTTCACTATTGGAAAAGGTGAAGAAGTCTATGAAAAACGCGTAGGTAAGAGAGATGGGAAATATTGGAAAGTTGATGTGCATGTAAAAGATTTAGATAAACTGATTGTCTATGAAAAAGACGGAGTACTGAGTGATGCCTGGCATGCTAATATAGACCAAATCAATGAAAATGGTTCCATGGATGCAGTCATATTTCAAAAGGAATTTTCAGGTATTCTGACAGGGAACTTAGGAAAGTCCTATACATTTCTTCAGCCTGTGACACATGTCATGAAGCCAAGGTTTAAAGTATCATTATTTTTTGGATTGACAGGCATTTTTCTCTCTTACTTGATCTGTATCCCTTTGGGGATAAGAAAAGCACTAAATCATGGATCTATATTTGATTTTGGATCCAGCGTTGCAATATTTATTGCCTATTCAATACCCGGGTGGGCTCTGGGTGGGGTTTTACTGGTTATATTTGGGGGAGGCAGTTTTTTTGATATCTTCCCACTCGGTGGATTCAGAAGTCCAACGGAAGTCTGGGAGACATTGACTCCGATTCAAAAAATATTGGATCAGCTTCATCATATGATTCTGCCAATTATTGCCTGGACCATAGGAAGTTTTGCGACTATGACTGTGTTAATGAAAAACAGTTTATTGGAAAATTTAAGTCAGGACTATGTGAGAACTGCCTTTGCCAAAGGATTAAAAGAAAAACGAGTCATTTGGCTGCATGCCATGAGAAACAGTCTTATTCCGATCGCTTCCGGTATTGGTCATATTTTGGGTGTCGTCATTGCCGGGTCTTATTTTATTGAGCGTATGTTTAATATTGACGGATTTGGAAGAATGGCCTTTGAAGCCATTCTCGCCAGAGACTATCCCGTCACATTAGGATTTTTAGTTATCGTAGTATTAATTCGTCTTGTAGGAAATATTATTTCAGATCTTGCATTAGCATCGGTAGATCCAAGGATTAGATTCAAGTAATGGTTGAAGTGAAAGACAACCAGGAACTACACGAAACTGTCCTCAGAAAACGTTGGAAAAAGTTTAAGGGCTTGAAAAGAGGGTACTACTCTCTGGTCATTTTGATGTCCTTATATATTCTTTCATTTTTTTTACCATTTTTGATCAATAATCGTGCACTCATCGTTAAGTATGATAATGAATATTATTTTCCAATCATCTCTGGCTATATCCCTGGAAAAACTTTTAATCAGGATGTACCAGGAGAAGCACGCTACAGGAAACTGAAAGTTCAATTTCAAAATGATCACCAGAACAGCAATTGGGTTATCCTACCTCTGTATCCATATTCTCCTTTCGAAGATATAACCTACGAAGGCAATAAAATGTTTGAATCGCCAAATAGTATCCACTGGCTGGGTACAGATAATACTGGAAGAGATGTATTTGCGAGATTGTGTTATGCATTTAATATATCCATATCATTTGCGTTACTGCTGACGATTATTAATTACATTGTTGGTATCTTAATTGGAGGTGCAATGGGCTATTTCGGAGGAAAATTTGATTTATTCTTCCAGCGTCTAATCGAAGTCTGGTCCAGTCTGCCTATGCTATTTGTAATCATTATTATCTCATCGATTCTGAAACCTTCTTTTTTACTCCTGATTGGTATTTATACACTTGTAAACTGGATTAGTATGACCTACCTAATTCGTGCAGAATTTTACCGAGAAAAAGCAAAACCCTATGTGGCAGCAGCCTTAAGCATGGGACAATCAGATTTTAAGATTATGTTTAAGCATATACTGCCGAATTCATTGGTACCAGTCATCACCTATTTCCCTTTTTCAGTTGTTGCAGGAATTTCAGCTTTAGTTGGGCTAGACTATCTCGGCTTTGGGCTAGCACCGCCCACACCATCCTGGGGACAAATGCTTGACATTGGGCTTTCAAATATCTCAAAATGGTGGATGGTTTTCTCCCCTGTGTCTGCACAATTTTTTACACTACTATCAATTGTATTTATTGGTGAAGGGGTTCGAGAAGCTTTCGATCCTAAGGTATACTCGAGATTGAGATGAGCAACAATAAATTAATCGAAGTAAAAAATTTGAAAACGTTTTTTCATACAGAAGCTGGAGTTGCTAAGGCGGTTAATGATGTCAGCTTTGATATTTATAAAGGAGAAGTATTGGGCATTGTAGGAGAGTCGGGTTCCGGAAAATCTGTAACATCCTTATCAATTAATCGTCTAATACCTAATCCGCCCGGCGAAATCGTAAGCGGTGAAGTGATATACAAAGGCGTGAATTTGTTGGATTTAAGCTACGAAGAAATGAGCCAATACCGTGGTAAGCATATTTCAATGATCTTCCAGGAGCCAATGACGTCTTTAAACCCCGTTTTGAGAGTCAAAACTCAGATGAATGAAATTCTTATTCATCATGATAAATTAACGGAAGAAGAAGCAACTAAGAAAAGCATTGAAATACTCAATTCTGTAGGGATCCCGGATCCAGAAATAAGGATCAATGACTATCCACATCAATTCTCTGGTGGTATGAGACAGCGAATCATGATCGCAATGGCCTTACAATGTAATCCTGCACTATTAATTGCGGATGAACCAACCACTGCGCTTGATGTAACAATACAGGCGCAAATTTTAGATTTGATGATGGACCTTAAAAATAAAAGGGAAGATGCAGCAATATTGCTAATTACTCACGATCTGGCAGTGGTAGCTGAGACATGTGATCGTGTAATTGTAATGTATGGCGGTGTGATCCAAGAAATTGCCGATATACATGAATTATTCAATAATCCTGTTCATCCCTATACCAAGGCATTGATGGAATCAATACCTAAAATGAATGAAAGTACGAAAAGGCTGAAAGCCTTGAAGGGCATGGTACCATCAATTATTGAAATGGGTGATGGCTGTAAGCTTTGTTCACGATTCGATGCTGATGAATGTGCCTGTAGCGGCACCGGCATAGAGCCAGATCTGATTGAGATAAAAGAAAATCATTTTGCACGTGTAAAGCCGGAAATTCTTCAATAATGAACGAAAGCAGTCCAATACTAAAAGTAAATGATCTTGTAGTTGATTTTCCAATTTTTGGTGGACTATTGCAGAGAAGAATAGGTGCAGTGCATGCTGTAAAGGGAGTTAGTTTTGAGCTAATAAAGGGTGAAACTCTAGGCATTGTAGGTGAATCCGGTTCTGGAAAATCTACACTTGGAAATGCAATCTTAAATGTACTTCGCTTAACGGCACCAGATGTTAAAATTAAAGGTGAAATATCTATATCAATGGATGGAAGTGAGATAGAACTACTTGGACTCTCAAGGTCGAGCATGAAACCCTATCGAAAACATATCCAGATGATTTTCCAGGACCCCTATTCGTCTCTAAATCCGCGGATGCTTGTTAAGGATATCATTAGGGAGCCACTCAATATCAATACAAATCTCTCCGATACAGAAAAGGATGAAAAAGTTGATTGGCTGTTAAATAAAGTTGGTTTATCGGTTGAACAGTCAAACAGGTATCCTCATGAATTTTCTGGCGGCCAGCGTCAGAGGATTGGCATTGCAAGGTCTTTGGCCACAGATCCGGAAATAATCATAGCTGATGAACCGGTGTCTGCGCTGGATGTGTCCATCCAGGCTCAGATCATTAACCTGATGATGGATCTACAGGATGAGTTAAATCTTTCCATTATTTTTATTGCGCATGATTTATCCGTTGTAAAACACATTTCTAACCGAGTCGGGGTTATGTATAATGGTGAACTGGTTGAAATAAACAATACGGATGAAATTTTTAATAATCCACAGCATGATTATACAAAAGAATTATTAATGGCGATACCGCAGCCTGACCCAAAAGGAAGAGAAGAAAGAAAGATTTCTCGTTTAAATTCAAATTAAAAATGAAAGAAAGGTCTAACATGAAATACAGTGAATATCCTTATGAAAGAATTAATCTAGATGAAGCAAGGCAGAATATGTCCAGCTGGCTGACAAGGTTTAATAGTGCTGAATCATCGGGTGAGCAAATTGCAGTTTTGAAGGAAGTGGATGAGTCAAGCCGAGAATATTCTTCCTACCAGGCCATTGCAAGTCTGAACTTTAATAAAAATATTAATGATGATGAAGCGAAGGCCGAAAAAGAATATTACGATAACATCGGACCTGAATATATGAAAATTCATAATGAATTGGATAAAGCTGTTAATACGTCACAGTTTAAGGAAGAATTGGCCGCAGAATGGGGCGAAACATTTCTAAAACAAATTGAAATGGATCTGAAAACATTTGACCCTGATATCGTAGAGATGCTCAAAGAAGAAACTGAACTAAGGAATCAATACACTCAGAAGATTGGCGGTGCTCAAATAGAGTTTAAAGGTAAAACATATAATTTGGCAGGCTTAGGGCCTTTTCATAAAGATGAAAACAGAGAAGTGAGAAAAGAATCTTATCAGGCCAGATTTAAATGGTTTGAAGAAAATGGAGAATTTTTTGACGAATTGTATGATAAACTGGTAAAACTTCGCCATAAAATTGCAACGACTTTAGGCTTTGAAAATTTTGTTGAGCTGGGGTATATGAGAATGAGTCGGTCAGATTATGGTTCCAAAGAAGTTGCCAATTTTAGAAAGCAAATTGTTGACCATGTAGTTCCAGTTGTAAAAAAGCTGAACCAACAGCGAAAAGAAATCCTGGGTCTAGATCACCTATATTTCTATGATGGCATCAACTTTAAAGAAGGGGATCCGACACCAAAAGGAACTCCGGATGAATTGGTAGAACGAGCTCAAAAGATGTACCATGAATTATCTAATGAAACTGGTGAATTCTTTGATATCATGGTGAACGAAGATCTCATGGATTTAGTGAACCGGGATGGTAAGATGGCAGGTGGCTTTTGCACCGCATTCCCCAAGTATGAACGTCCGTACATATTTTCTAATTTTAATGGAACAGATCATGATATAACTGTATTGACGCATGAAGCGGGACACGCATTTCAGTGTTATTCTAGTCGAAAGCAACCTCTGTCCAGTTATCTATGGCCGACCATGGAATCTGCAGAGATTCACTCTATGAGTATGGAGTTCTTTACCTGGCCCTGGATGAAAGAATTTTTTAAGGAAGAAACAGACCGTTTCAAATACAAACATATTTCCGGTAGTTTATCTTTTTTACCTTATGGCGCATGCGTAGACCATTTTCAGCACTGGGTGTTTGAAAACCCTGATGCTACTCCAAAAGAAAGAAAAGAAAAATGGCTGGAGTTGGAATCCATATACTTGCCTGACAGAGATTATGATGATATAGCCTATGCAAAATCCGGTGGCCTATGGCAGGGGCAGCTTCACATTTATCAGATGCCATTTTATTACATCGACTATACCTTAGCACAGACCTGCGCGTTTCAGTTTTGGATGAAGAATGAAGAAGACAGTGAGCAGGCCTGGGAAGATTACTATCGGTTGTGTAAGGCAGGTGGAAGCCTCCCGTTTACGGGATTGGTTGAATTAGCGGGCTTAGAGTTACCTTTCAATGATGGCTGTTTAGAAAAAGTGGTGGAAAAAGTGACCAACTGGCTGGATAGTATCGATGTCTCAGCCTTATAATTGATCTATGAAGAAGATAGGGATAATCGCGCTTATGTCTGTTCTTATGGCGGCAGATAATGAACATCTAAATGAATTTGTTACTCATTATTTACTACTAACTCAGAGTAAAATGATGGACAGTCCAACAGTCTGGCAGGATGTGCGACAGGGTTATCTCCGCAATGAAGCTATATATTTTTCAGATGTGTTAATGGACAGCATGGAAACAGGGCTATCTTCCTATGATGTTGTAGTTAAACATATTTCTAAAGTTGATCAATTAAGGCAGGAAGTCTCAGAAGGTGAAGATTTTGATTATAAGATAATTGTTCCACCGCCACCAATGGCGAATGTGAATTATTTCTCTTCTTCTTCCAAGTAATCGTTGGGATCGATATCTAATTCTTTAAAAATCATTTTAGCAATTTCTTCAGCTGCTTCATCTTCTCTAAATCCATCACGCAATAATGCATTGTAAGCATTTTCTAGGACAGTGATGTCCTTTTCATCGGAAAAAATATTATCCAATATGGTTGCAGGGACTTTGAAATCTCTTAGACGTTCGTATATATTTAAGCGTTCAATATCCATGGCTGAAGCTACAGGATAATTTGGAGTGATAAATCAAAAAAGGTAAATTGAAGGTTGGAATTCATACTGTAAATTCCGTCGCAAATTTTTAAGAAAAATACGATCTATGGCGTCGTACCCAAGTGGCTTAAGGGGGCGGTTTGCAAAACCGTTATTCGCCGGTTCGAATCCGGCCGACGCCTCATTTAAGTGCCCGGGTGGTGGAATTGGTAGACACTATGGACTTAAAATCCATTGTCCGTAAGGACGTGCCGGTTCGAGTCCGGCCCCGGGTACTCGTTGAGAAACCCCGCATATCGCGGGGTTTCTTTTAGGTGTGACCATAGCTACATTTTAATAATATTTAAATTGAAGAATATTTAATTTTATAAAAATAAATTCTTATTATCAAAAATTTAGTAGTATTTGTGATGCTCTTTACATTGTTAAAATCATTAAGTCTTTTCTTTTTTGTGTTTATCCTGAATGCATCTGATTACTATGTAGCTACCTATGGATCAGATGAAAATCCAGGTACATTTGCACATCCATTTCGAAATATTCAGCGAGCTTCTGAGATAATGACATCTGGAGATATTTGCTATATAAGGCAAGGTGTTTATCATGAAGTAGTTACTCTTAATGATCAGGATGGAGCAAATGGATCAGAGATTGTATTTACCAATTTTAATGATGAACGTGTTGCAATGGATGGAACAGTTTCAATCGATTCCGTTTGGCAGGTATATTCGGGAAATATATGGAAAACCACCCTGGATTTTGACATTTGGCAGTTATTTGTAGATCGAAATGAAATGGTTATGGCCCGATGGCCTAATGCAAATTTTTCAGATGGCTCTATTTGGGATAAGGAAAATTACTGGGGGCACGGTACCATTGATCAAGATCCTGAAGCTTATGGAAACGGAACGCTTATCGATGAACCGCATGGGAATGTTAATCTTGCAGGAAGTGGACTAGATATAACGGATGCAATCGCAATTCTGAATGTAGGATCCTTTAAGACCTGGTCTAGAAGAGTATTAACCCACAGCGGCAATACATTTACATATGATCCTGTACCTGCTTGGAAGACGAAACATCATGATTACTTTCTTGAAGGGAAACTGGAATTTTTGGATGCGGATAGCGAATGGTTTTTTGATCCTGAAACAAAAGAACTGTATTTCTGGGCACCCGGTGGAGAAGATCCTAATCACCTTCAGATCCGTGGTAAGGTACAGTCTTATGCATTTGAAGTAACAAATTCAGATTATGTGACCATCAAGAATCTAGAATTTTTTGGAACTACATTTAAATTTACCAATAGTGATTATGGTCTCGTTGATGGCTGCAATTTATACTATCCTAGTTCTTATAAAAGGATGCTTGGAGTTGTGGATACAATACCTGATATGAGTATATTTCTTTCAAGTAGCTATTGTAAAGTGATTCGTTCAGCTTTTAGATATACGGATGGCGCGGCCCTAGAAATGTATTCAGGTAATAATACGATAGAAGATTGTTATTTTTATCATATTGATTATACAGCAACTGATTTAAATGGTTTAATGACTACCATACAGATGGGAGGGGCTGGAAATATTTTTCGTAGAAATACTTTACACAAACTTGGTGCTTCAGCAACATTGAATCCAGGCGATGCAGCACTGATAGAATTTAATGATATGTATGATAGTGGATATATGCAAAGTGATGGCTCACTAATACAATGTATGGTTGGACAACAGCCAGGTGTAGAGATAAGATATAACTGGCTTCATGATACTATTAAGTATGGTGCTAGGTTTGACGGAAATGGTTCCGGTAATAATGGTTTAATGCATCATAATGTAATTTGGAATGTCCAGGGTGGAATAATGATCAAGGGCTATGAACATAATCTATATAATAATACGGCTTTTGATAATGGAGATAAGAATGATATAATTGTTATGATTGACCAGGGAGGTAATGAAGGGACTATCACTCGTAACAATGCTGCAAATAAAATAGCAGGTCATAGGAGTGGTACCTATGGTGACTATCCTGTTCCAGGAACATATGACCATAATTGGAATGGGTATGAGACAGGCGGTGATATTAAAAATCATTTGATAGACCCTGAAAATTATGATTTCCGTCCACACCCTGATTCTTCTTTAGTTGATGCTGGTATGATAGTAGAAGGTATTACAGATGGATATCTTGGCGAAGCACCTGATATAGGTGCATATGAAAATGGTGGTGAAATGTGGGTTCCTGGTATAACATGGGATGTGAGTACAATGTTTGGAGATGATTATGTCGCACCAGATCCAATGCACAATGGGCCCGTTTGGCATGTTTCAAATTCAGGGTCAAATAATTATGATGGTAGTATAGAAAACCCTTTCGCAACAATTCAGTTTGCCTATGATAGAGCTAATGAAAATGATACTATTTTGGTACACCCTGGTACATTCTATGGTACAAATTGGTTCAATGGTAAAAGTGTTGTTCTGGCTTCGCTTTTCATCACAACAAATGATACAGGCTATATAAACAATACAATTATTGATGGGGATAGCTCCAATTGTCCGCTAGCGATCGTAGGTAATATTGATTCAACATGCAGGGTCACTGGATTTACAATCCAGAATGGTATAGGATGTGTATACGGTCAAGGAGCAGGAATTTATATAGAAGGATCAAGCCCCAGGCTTGACCACCTTGTCGTAAGAGATAATCATGGTGGAACAAATGGTGGTGGTATCTGTTTGAATGGAGGTTCATACTCCGTTATGAATGAGATTACTATTGAAAATAATTCATCAGAGTATGGGGGTGGGATTTACAGTTACTATTCCGAACCAACCATTACAAATTGTACGATTAAGAATAACCAGGCTTCCTTGGGTGCAGGGATTTATTTTGCCACATCTAATCCTAATCTAGAATTTGTAAGCATACTAGACAATCATGCAAACAATAATGGTGGCGGTATTTATTGTACAGACTATTCAATTCCTACCTTTAATCATATAACAATTGCAAATAATGTTACTAGTAGTGGTGGAGGTATCTATTGTTCAGTTAATTCTAATCCTACACTGTTAAACTCAATTCTATGGGGTAACTCGCCTGAAGAAATTATTATGTCAACGGGATCCTTAACCGCTACCTATTCAATTATAGGAGACGGTTGGGATGGAGAAGGAAATATTGATGCGGACCCACTATTCTGTAACCCGGACAGCGGTGATTATACCTTAGCTGCGAATTCACCTGCACTTGGTGCCGGAGATGATGGTACAAATATGGGAGCATTTGGTGTTGGTTGTCCCATTCAGGTAGACTGGGATTTTTCACTTAGCGAGCCTGTGATTACAGTAATGGGATCTGATGATCTATGGAATCCGGGAGATACTATCTCTGTTGAAATGGATTTTTGCAACAATACGGATGTGGCACATAATTGGTACCCGGGTGTTACGATTGAGTCTGATTCAAGCTTGACTTCCTTACACACTGGTCACGTTTGGTTTTACGCTATGTCTGCGGGTACGTGCCACGAAATAAGCTTTAGTGTTTTTGCAGATTCATCGATTATTGCTGATACAATTGTCACATTCACAGCTTACCCGGAAGCTTTAAACTGCCAAAATCAGCCTGGGTATTGCATAGATGGTGACACTCTCACTTTTGATGTGCCTATTGTTGTCCATGCTGTGTCAAGTAATACCAAACATTTTATACCTCAAGTATTTGCGCTTTATCAAAACTACCCTAATCCATTCAACCCAACTACGACCATTGACTATGACTTACCAGAAGATGCATTGGTCAATATTACCCTTTACGATATGATGGGTAAGATTGTAAAGAATCTGGTCAGTGCTCAGCAAAATGCAGGCTTTCAATCAGTCCGATGGAATTCTACCAATAACAATGGACAGTCAGTTTCAGCGGGGGTTTATTTCTGCAGGATTGAAGCAGGAGATTTCATGCAAACAAACAAGATGCTACTCATCAAGTAAGTTAGTTGTAATGATGCTAACTCGCTTGTATATGGGGCAATAGCTTCTTCATGTAGTCTGGGTGGTAGGGGCCTATAATTTATGTAAATGCAAGAGGAGCTAAACCTAATGGAGCCTAAAGACATCTTAAACCAAGAATTGTCATATATTCAGGATGGAGTTAATAATTCAAGCCATGACTTTCATTCTTTTATACTTTCTACAATTCGGGATAATAAACCTGAATCAAGAACTGTTGTTCTAAGGGGATTAAATAAAAGTGTACCTTATCTCGCATTCCATACTGATTTGAGAAGTCCAAAATTAGGTGATTTAAAAAATAATAATGCTGTAAGTGCCTTATTCTATGATCGGGCCAGAAAAGTACAGATAAGGGTCAATGGAAATTGTCATATAGAAGATGATGAACGTACAAAAGCTATCTGGGATTCGATGCATATTCATAGTAAGATATGCTATATGAGTCCCAAAGCTCCATCTTCTATAATAGAGGACCAAACACTGAATAAAATAGAGAAACCAGATTCAGAAATTGATCAGGCAGACTTGGACCTTGGTTTTGAACGATTCTGCAGAGTTAAGGTTTTTATTGAAAAACTGGACTGGCTATCTCTTAAGCATGATGGGCACCGACGTCTGCAGTTTAATTTTGGTGATAATACAAAAATTGATTGGGTGGCAGCGTAATTTTCATTAAAAAATCCTAGACGCCTTCGGACTGTTTTATGGACAGCAAGACTAATTTTGTTGGTGGTGACTACCTTGAATCATCTTTAGATATATTCCGCTTATTTTCAGTACTATTTATAATTAATGATTATTTAAAGCGATATACCCCATTTACCTAAAACTATAAACTCTATTGTAAATTAATATTAATAATGTTATATTTGTTTTCGGTGAGATAAATTTGGGCTAAATACACTTCCTAAAATGTTACATAGTTTAAAGCCAGTACACTCCCGATTATTGCTCATTAATCTTTAGTAAAACTTATTATGAAAAGAAGTTTTACTTGACTGCATTTACCTTAATGTGATAACTGTATCAATAGGAGTTCGCATGCTGAAAAGACAAAGCAATATCCATACCATCTATCATTCAACTACAATATTTACACTCTTTTTATTCATCTCATTTTCATTTGCCCAGCCCACATTTACGGAGCATGCTATTTCCACAGATGTGAATGGTGCCTTTGATGTTCATGTTGCAGATGTAGATGGTGATGGTGACATGGATGTGCTATCTGCGTCTTGGAGCGATGGAATTGCCTGGCATGAAAATGATGGCAGTGAAAATTTTACCAGACATGATCTTGCGCAAAATTCATCCCGCAGTGTATATGCTATTGATGTGGACAGTGATGGAGATATAGACATACTTGCTGGATTTTGGTGGACCGATATGATTGCCTGGTATGAGAATGACGGCAGCGAGAGCTTTACAGAGCATGTCATCTCCGATTCAGCTGATGGTCCTAGTTCTGTTCGTGCAGCGGATGTGGACTCTGACGGAGATATGGACGTGCTCTCTGCATCACGAACTGATGACAAGATCGCCTGGTACGAGAATGACGGTAACGAGAGCTTTACAGAGCATGTCATCTCCGATTCAGCTGATAGTCCCCTTTCTGTTCATGTAACGGATGTAGATGGAGACGGAGATATGGATGTTCTCTCTGCATTATTCGATGATGACGAGATCACTTGGTATGAGAATGACGGCAGTGGGAGCTTCACGGAACATTCCGTCGACACATTTGCGAATGGTCCCCAGTCTGTTTATGCAGCGGATGTGGACGGAGACGGGGACATGGACGTGCTTTCTGCAATTTTTTATCCTGATAAGATCGCCTGGTATGAGAATGACGGTAACGAGAGCTTTACAGAGCATGCCATCTCCACATCGGCGGAAGGTGCCTATTCTGTTTATGCAGCGGATGTGGATGGTGACGGAAATATGGATGTTCTTTCCGCATCGAGAGAAAATAATCTGATTGCCTGGTATGAGAATGATGGTAGCGAGAGCTTTACGGAGCATACCATCTCCGATTCAGCTGATTATGCCTATTCTGTTTATGCAGCGGATTTGGATGGTGACGGAGACATGGATGTGCTCTCTGCAGCTTACAATGATGACAAGATCGCCTGGTATGAGCAGGAAGGGAGCCTAAACAATGCTTTCCAACCCCAAACTACAGCAGAACTGCAGACAGCGGTAGACCTGTGGATCTCTGATAACGCGACAGCTCTAACAACTTATGGTGAGATTAATACCTGGGATGTTTCTCTTGTTACGAATATGGCTACATTGTTTGAAAACAAATCGACATTCAATGATGATATATCTTCTTGGAATGTGTCTAGTGTAACAGATATGCAATACATGTTTTATAATGCTGACAGTTTTAATCAGGATATATCGGGGTGGGATGTTTCTAGTGTATCTGATATGGAAAGAATGTTTGTAAGTACGGACTCGTTTAACCAGAACATATCAAACTGGGACGTATCCAGTGTGACCAATATGGGCGCTATGTTTAGTGGCACCTCTAATTTTAACCAAGATATTTCAAGTTGGGACGTATCCAGTGTGACCAATGTTGTCGCAATGTTTAGTAACGCCTCTAATTTTAACCAAGATATTTCAAGTTGGGATGTATCAAATGTGACGAGCACGGTACAGATGTTTTACAATGCCGATGCATTTGATCAAGATCTATCCGGCTGGGATGTATCAAATGTTACAAATATGGCTCTAATGTTCAGTGGCGCTAGTTCATTATCAGAAGAAAACAAATGTGCGATCCATATGTCATTTTCTTCAAATCCAAATTGGCCCTATGATTGGGTTGAGTTTTGTGCCATCGATGGCTACACCTACGTGCCTGATGATAATTTTGAACAGGCCCTTATAGATCTAGGGTAT
>CAJWHW010000019.1:0-40234 GCA_913040915.1 uncultured Fidelibacterota bacterium
TCATCACCCATTAAAAATATTTCTATTGGCTCTTTTAAAATATTTTTATCATTTGGATAATGGATAAATGGATGTCTAACTATAGGAAGACCGCTATTATATGCTTCATCCATGAGAATTTTTCGATAGAATCCCAATGCTTTAAAAATACGGCTCATTTTACTAAAATGTGCCATAGTCTCTCTATTACTGTATACTTGATGATTATCATCCGGTCTATTTCCCTCATGGGTACGTAAGACTGCAGTAAATGTATTTAACTCTGTCCATCGCATTAATAACTCTTGCGACCTAATATATTTTAAAAGAGAAGTTTTTATTGCGGTATATCCTCCAGCATCACTATGATTTATAGTATAGCCGGAAAAACCTGAAGACAAAAGACCATTTAATGCTGTTTTTATTCCATCATAATTATCCCATGATGTAAGTTGATCTCCAAGCCAAAACATTGATGTATATCCAGGACTTTTTGAAAATCCGGAGCGACAAAAGTATATTAGATTATCCAAATTGGATTCTTCCACAATCTCTTGGTTTAATTTTGACCATATTTCTGGATATTGATTATGAAATCTAGCTCCAGTCTCTTCATTATATAATTTAGAATCATATGGTAGTGCTTCCCCAAAATCCGCCATCCATCCATCAATACCCAGTGATAGCATATTCTTTTTTATCATATCTTTGTACCAGATTCTTACTTCTGGATTGGTTAAGTCTAACAAAGATGCCGAAAATGTTGTGATATCTAGATCATATGGTATACCATTTTCATCATTTACAAAATAGGATTTACTTTTAGCATAATCATAATAATTGACCTTGTAATTATCTTTTTCTTCTACGTTTGTCAAAAAAGGATTAGTATAGGTCAATACCCTTATGTTTTTGCTGTCTAGAAAGGTCATCAGTGAATCCCAATGATGATAATGATCACTATCTAACTCCCAATTCCACCATAATTGTTTCCCAAATGAAGTAATTCTTTGTCCTACCCAGTCTTGTAGCCAAACTGCTGCTATTTCTACATTATTATCTATTAGCCTATTTACTATTCCAAAAACACGCTCTGTTCCGCCTTGAAGGCCTATTATTGATCCATTATGAATCCAATTAGGGAGCGGACGCATTCTGCCTGAATAAAGCGTATATTCTTGAATTATAGATGCTGGATCTTTACCAGTTATAATACCACCTTCAATAATATTTGAGAATACTTCAATCGTAAGTTCATCTTTATCTTTAAAATCAAAAATAGAATACTCAGTATTTTTGATAAAAATTGAATGAAGATTACTAGATATATAATGTGGCACAGGCGCATATGTGGTAAAAGCATTACCGCCTGAATTAGCAACTAAATCGACAAGGAAAGTAATTGGTTGTTTACCACGGCCTATCCCCTGTTCTGACACAAATATTGGCACCCTCTTTCCTTTAAGGTTTACATGTGTAAATTGCTCACCAAAACCAAAAATATTTTCTTTAGGATCTGAGTAGGTTATAATGGACGAACGATTACACAGTCTAGAATCAATTTCTAAACGGAATGATAGTTGATTATCTGATACCGGAAAAAACTTAAGTGTGAAATGTGTTTTATTATCATTTTTATTTAGTAAATGTCCCTTTACTGACACAGTATCATGTTTCATGTCAAATTGTTCTATTATTTGTCTGTTATATATAGTTAGCTTTTTATCCTTGATAAAAAATGATCCATGATCTTCTTTGACTTTTTCAACTCCTTTTGATCCTGATATAAAAGGTTTATTATCTATTGTTCTCCATACAGTCTTATTTGGGTTAGAATGATGAGTAATTTTTATACTTTTTGTTTTATTAAAATAATAAAAATAAAATTCTCCAATACGATAATCGATTGTATTTTGATTTTCCTTGGTGAATTTTATTGACTGATTTGTTACAATTATAGATGCATTTAAAAAACAGAAAATGTATAAATACGTTATGATAAAAAACAAAAGCCTATTCATCAGTCACTAAGTGAATTATTATATATTTTTTGATGAACTATTTTAGTGGAAATTCTATTAATACTATGAAACTACCCAGAAGAACAACACCTGCTAGAAGTGCAGCTCACATTACTACAATTCAAGTAGATTACAATTAATCATTTTCGATTAATCTGAATTGTTATATTATTTTCATAATTGATATTATTTAAGGAGTATCATCTTTTTACTTGCTCTAAAATCACCTGCCTGAATAGTATAAATATACATGCCAGCGGATACATTCTCTCCTAAATTGTTTGTAGCATTCCATTCAATACTTTTATAACCGGCTTTTTGAGTGTTCGTTTTTAATGATATTACTTCTCTTCCCGAAATATCAAAAATTCTGATGTCAACATTACTTTCTTTTGGTAAATCGTAACGTATGATTGTTCTAGGATTAAATGGATTTGGATAATTTTGATGAAGGAAATACTTTTCTGGTGTTATGTCTGTTTCTATGTCCAAAATATTGCTCAAATCAAATTGAATATTTCTTATTTCATTGGATATAGTAGTATCTTCACCATCTAACGAAAAAACAGTCCAATATCTTTCTAAGGTATCTTGGTTAGAATCGCCCATAGTATCGATAAAGATTTGATAGTTTAGATATAAAACAGTATCAGAAATAGTAGTATCAAATACTACTATTGAATCATCTACATAGGGTGCATTAAATAACATGAATTTATATAAAATTTCATTTCCATCTGGATCTATACTTGACTCCCATATCATTTCAAGTTGAGATCCCTGTTCTATATCTTCTTGTGTAATAACAGTGTTAGAAGAATCATCAGGACTGATTAAATTAAATTCTGTCGGTGGATGATTCCCATCTTGCAATTGAAAAGACAAATGAGGCCACACACTTTTCATGGTAGCATATCCAGAATTATGGTTTTCAACAGTTGAGTTAAACTCGCCTTTTAGAACTAATCTTTCAGAACTGTAGAATGATATATGGTCGTTCGTATCAAGCACACCTAAAGAGAATGAATGAATCCCACCATCATTTATATAATCAGAAATATTGAACTCAATAGGTACATTTTCTATAATTGATGAAACTGTATCAATAGGTTCAATTAAACTATGATTGGCCAACCCTATATTATTTTCATCTAATCTTTCACCCCAATATGTATTATAGTATTTATATAATACTAAACCACCTGTCAATGAGTTTACAGTTTCTGGAATTAAATATAATTTTGTTATACTTAAGTCATTAATAAATGAAGGTATATCAAACTTCAGAAATGAATTAAAATCTTTAGAGACTGTTAATGTTTGGATATGCTGTGGTAGATAGGTGCTATCTGCAATGGATATATTTATAGATCGATCATTTTGTGGGAATAATCTATCTGTAGTAGTAAAAGTCCAATTTTGGCTATCTGAAGTTCCTTCAATACCGTTAACATGAACAGACCATGTATAGGAAGATCCAGGCCTGAGTTTTACAAACATTACATTTAAAGGATATGTGAAAGAATTAGTTTGGCTTAATCCTGGACCATTAATTGTAACTGTGGCGGTAACACCATCATAGTTTTCTGACCATGGATAATTCCAAGCAATACCATATTCTAAAGGTACATTCGTAGCACCATTACTAGGGATTGGAACACTTGGATAATTAAACCTATAGCCGGGTATCCAATAGACCGAATCACCATATTCATAAGGACCAATATCTGGTGCATCTCCTACATAAGCTCTATTTTGGTTTGGATATGCTGGTTCATGATAAAAATCTTCATCTTGTCCATCATTTATACCCTCAATTATTTTACCACCATCGATAAATATTGAACCCTTTTTGGGTCTAAAATCATAAGACTGTATTCGATCATCTACAAATGGATCTTCTCCAAAAATATTTACTAGTTGCTGTGTTGATCTATTTTTATTATCAACCCAAGGATTTTCCATTTCCAGTTGAGGAAAAGATTGAGACCAATTTCCTTCATTATTATCGATTGGGAAATGCCTCCCGTACCAGTTTCCAGATTCGTTTAATAGAAATTCCGGATCAGTGTTTACGACATTTTCTCCATAATTTGTAATGAATTGATCACCACAATCATTGGATGCACAGCCAAAATTTCTACCTGATATAACATTATGAACATCTGTATTAATATTTCCTAATCCATTTTCTACATTTTGCTCAAATTCATCCGAACCATAATCACCGCAGTATTTATCTGCTCTTAATACTACATCATTATCATAATTATCATAAGCAGCAATATGATAAACATTATGTTTATCTCCTTTGATACGAAATCCACGTTTATTTCCAATGGAAACTACATGATGTACAAGTCCAAATTGTCCAGCGCAGTTACCATCAAATCGTAAACCATTACGATTTGTATTGAATAACCAACAATATCTTGTGGTGGATTTGTTAGCAGCACCTGAAGCTCTTCCTATTCCAGATCCATCTGAGTCTTGGTAATGATTTTCTATCCATGCATATTCGACAAGAGATCTTTTACCGGGGCCAATATTACCCGATCTATTTTGTCTCATAGTGATATATCGCCATGTATCTGGAAAATAATTTTCATCATTGGTTATGTCAGCATTACAGTTAACACAATTATCATCTACTTTTAGGTTCCAATACTCGCTCCCAAACCACCCGTTATATTCTGCGAGTATATTCTCATATACCGGCCAACGTACTTTCCTAGTTCTAAAAATATATGCATCGACAACATATCTAAAAATACTATTTCTTACTGTATTACGAAGACCATTGACCATCATATTTCCTCTATGACGCTTATCAATTCCAGCTGATTCCATTGCATGATGTCTGAGACCAACTTCCCAACTATGACTGAAAATTGAATTTTTAAATGTTATATAACTTGCATCTCTTGTAAAAACAGCACCAGCATAAAAATGAAAATTATCAAAAACAATATTGTCCGAGTAATGAAGATAAATTGAATAAGTTCTTACTCTTACGCGAACATTTGAAGAATCAGGAATATTTTCTCCTGCATATATGTAAAGACTATTGGTATTTTTATCAAAAGAGAACTCTTCAAGGGTGTCTAAGTTATCTAAATCAGCAGGGTAATAATTTCCAGCGTATGGAGCTCCTCCATGATTTACCGAAAGAAATGTATTTTGTTCGGGATTATCTTTGTTTCCAGATGGGTGATCAGTAGGGTTTTTAAAATTTACAGGCATTGATGGGATCATATAACGATCATTTACAAAAACTCCATAAATTGTATCAATAAGTGTGTTAGCTTTCCTTGAAATAGCTCCCATATCAAGAACTGCTTTATAAACTTGGTGACCATTATGATTATAAGGTTCCCACTCTGCGTTTATTTCAATTGTGCCATCAATTTTTGTATTATGATTCTCTCCCACAAGTGAAATTGACGGTCCTTCTTGATATGTTGACCTGTTTATATTTTCACCAAAAATAAGATCTGTGTAACGCCCTTCTTTTACAAAAATTGTTTGTCCGCCTTCAGCTACTTCAAGTGCCCCTGAAATGGATGGGTAGGGGCAGTTATAGGATCCATCAGGTCCATCTGGACATGATTCATTATATAAATATTCTGGCAGTATCTGTGCATCACTTATTGTAGCATGATATTGGTTTGATGAAAGATCAATTATATTAAAATCTTCATCAGTGTCCATAGTATAATATGCGAGCAATCCATTTACAGAAGAATCATTTAAGCTATACATATTTTCTAAGATCTCAAGACGAGTTCTAGCAACACTCCAAATTCTTACTTCATCAATCTTTCCAGAAAACCTTGTACCTATAGAGGTAATTGGGATTGCTGAAGGAACTAATCCAGACCATCTCAAGGTACTATCTATTGGGACACCATCAAGATACAATACTGCCTTATTACCATCAAAAGTAAAAGCTACATGTTGCCATATATTTGCACTTCTTACGTTAGCTACAATTCTATTTTTTATTTGATCATCGTGAGAGAATCCATAGTAAATATCATCATTTCTTATAAAAGTAATGTGTGGAGAAGACCTTCCGTATTGATTACCACTGAAAATCAAATTACCAATAATTTTTTGATGATAATCACTAGTAGAATCATGAGAGTAGTAAAGAGCTTCCAATGTGAATGCGGTACCTAGAGACTGAAAATTGTCAGGAAGTTTTATTTCATCTTTTGAGTCATTACCATGGTTATTCCAACCGCCGTGTTTTGTAAAACGGTCAAATTTGGCATAATATTCTTTTTCATAGGTAATACTTTTATCAACATAGATATCTTGGGAAAAAAGTATTATTATAGTAGTCTGCATAAAAATTAGTTTAAAGTATTTCATAATTTTTATCTGGAATGAAGGCTACATTAATTATCTAAAGCAATTTCTCGGCTGCTTCTACAGTATTCTCAACTAACATTGCGATTGTCATGGGTCCAACTCCACCTGGGACAGGTGTAGCCGCTGATACTATTGATCGAATTGATTCCCAATCAGCATCTCCTACCAGTTCATACCCCTTATTATTATCAGCATCTATTTTGTTTATGCCAACATCAATAACAATAGTATTATTTTTGAGCATCTCACCTTTTAAAAAGTGCGCCACACCAAGAGCAACAATCACAATATCTGCTGTCTGTGTAAAATCAGAAATATTAAGCGTACCTGAATGACAAACCGTTGTTGTCCCATCGGCACCATCCTGCTTTAAACTTGTAAGAATTGAGATTGGGCGACCTACAATATTGCTTCTACCTATTACAACAACATGCTTACCTTTTAAATCGATACTATAATGGGATAAAATTCGCATTATGCCTTTTGGTGTACAGGGTATAAATCGTGGTTTTCCAATAGATAGAAGTCCAACATTTTCAGGGTGAAATCCATCCACATCTTTTTTCGGATCAATGGTTTCTAATACTCTTTGCGAATTGATATGTTCTGGAAGAGGTAACTGAACAAGTATTCCATGGAATCGGTCATTTTCATTGAGATTTGAGATTAGATCCAATAATTCTTCTTCAGGCGTGTCATTGTCCATAAAAAAGGTTTCTGAGAACAGCTCGAGTTGATTGAATTTCATGCTTTTTGATCTTACATAGAGATGAGACGCGAGATCATTTCCTACCAAAACCACCGCCAATCCTGGTGTAATGCTTTTCTTCTTTAAGAAAGTGATTCTTTTCCGAAGATCATTAAAAACTGAGGTGCTGACATCCTTTCCTGAAAGGATTAATGTATCAGACATATAAAGAAAAAACTTTAGTTAAATAGATTCGTCAATAAGTTCAATCAGTGAAGATATTTTTTCTTCAATATCAGAATCTTCCGTATCACCAGATTGACGAGAATTAAATAATTCGTCTGTAATGTTCATTCCAGCTAATATAGCAATCCTAGTTGAAGATTGAGTTGTTGTAAATCCCGATTGAACTTCTCTCATTTTTTCATCTAAGTACTGAGCAATTTTTTTTATGTAATCTGGGTCAGCTGGTGCTTTTACAGAATATTCTTGTCCAAATATTGAAATTTTTACTTTATTGTTATCGTCACTCATTTATTATGAATTCTCCAATTGATTAAACAATTGAATTAGATTTTTAACTTTTTCCTCAATACGAGAAAGTTTTTCAGATTCTTTTAGAGACTTATCAGAATTTTTGTTCATTTCACGCTCACGTTTCAGTGAAGAGACTAATTCCCGTATTTTCACTTCCAATTCATTTAATAATGTTAAGTCTTTCATGATCTTAATTTAGCATTAAAGTTTGACTCAGCAATATGGATAATGTCGTTTATTACCGGAGTTACATCTTTATCTTCAAGTGTTTTGGAATTGTGTTGAAATAGAAGAGAGAATGTGACACTTTTTAATCCTTCACCAAGTGTTGACTTATCAACAAAAATATTAACTGGTTCTGCTTCAACAATAAGATTTTTACCATTTTTGAACATCATATCAAGAACGGGTCCAACATTCTGTGTTTCAGGCATAACTAAGTTCAGATCCCGTGGTACTTTTGGAAAGGAATTAATGAACTGAAATCTCTTTTTAGTACCTAACATTTTCAAAATAGGCTCCAGATTTATTTCAAAACCAAATGATTCGTCGACATCTAAACCCATAGTCTGTATCCAGTCTTGTGATAAGCGTCCCATGGCACCTACATCCTGATTATTTATTAGAATAGTTTGAGCATAATCAAATCCTCTGTAATCACCCCTTATTAGTTGAATTTTCATACATAATTTTTTTTGAAAAAGGCTAATTAAATACCCTTTTAATGTAAATAAATCTTCTTTTTTCCCATTAGAATGAACAGATGTGCTTATTTTATCGCCATAAATAATTCCAGCTAGGTGCCTGTATTCCTTGATTCCTTCAAACCCTCTACCTATTTGTTCATGAATATTGGCAAGTTCAAATAATCTAAAATCAAAGTTCCCATTTTTTATATTAAAGTCCGCAAATTTCATTAGACCAGGAATAAGAGAAGTTCGTAAGTAAGCCATTTCCTGGTTTAATGGGTTCAACATTTTTATAGGTGCTTTACCTTGTAATGAAGCGTCACTCTTATTTTGTAGAGAATTAGCATAAACCTGGTGGAAACCAAAGCCAGCTAGGGTTGAGCGAATTGGGTCTATTTTGTATTCAGGATCTGGTGTATTGTATCTAAAAGTTCCATACATTTTTTCATCTGATGGAATATTATCATACCCTATCATCCTAGCAATTTCTTCAATAATATCAATTTCTCGCTCAAGATCAGGACGGTATGATGGTGGTGTGCAATTCCATATTTGATCCGAATGGCTGAAAACAATGCCTAAAGCACTTAAAATTCTTTCAACTTCTTTTTTGCTAACTTCGAATCCCATAATAAGATCCAGTTCTGATTTTCTGAAATTAATTTCTGGAAAGTTTATTTTCTTAGGATAAACATCAATTATCTCAGAAGCAAATTCCCCACCAGCAAGTTCTTCTATTAAAGATATTACTCTCCAGAATGCATTTATAGTACCTTCAGGATCAGCACCACGCTCAAATCGTTTAGATGCGTCAGTACTCATTTGAACACTTTTTGCACTTTTACGTATTGTTACAGGATCGAAATAGGCACTTTCAACTAAAACAGTAGTTGTATCATCAGATATAGCAGATTCCAATCCACCCATTACTCCTGCCAATGCTATTGGATTATGACCGTCGGTGATTAATAAATGGTTAGCTGAGAGCTTATGTTTTTCTTCATCTAAGGTTGTTAGTACCTCTCCTTTTTTTGCTCGTCGAACTAAAATTTCCTTTTGCCGGAGCCTATTATAATCAAATATATGTGTAGGGTGACCCATTTCCAGTAAGACATAATTTGAAATATCTACCAGATTATTTATACTTCTCTGACCTGCTGCTTTTAGTTTTGCAACCATCCAGTCAGGACTGGGACCTACTTTGACGTTTTTTACAATTCCACCTACATATCTTGGGCAATCATCTGGATTTTCCATTTTAATGGATAGTAGTTCATTGCCCTTAGATTCTATAGGATTTATCTGGAGTGGCTTGAATTTACGATTTGTAGCACAGGCAATGTCTCTGGCAATTCCTTGATGTGAAAAAGCATCAGGACGATTGGGTGTAATATCTAATTCAAGAGATAAGAATTTTTTCCCAAAGGAATCCATGAAATTTTCACCATGACTCAAATCATTCGGCAGAACAAATATACCATCGTCCTCATCAGAAATTTGCAGTTCTTTTTCAGAGCAGATCATACCATATGATTCGACACCGCGAATATTCGCTTTTTTTAGCTTGAAATTTCCCGGTAACACAGAACCAACGGTTGCAAATACAATATTCTGGCCAGCATCTACATTTGGAGCCCCACATACAACTTGATGAATATTCTTACCATCATTTACAGTACATAATTTTAATTTATCTGCATTCGGATGTTTTTCTGCTGTTTCAACATAACCTATTACAACACCCGGTAATTCATTATGGACTCCGATCACTTCAGCTTCTAAACCAGTATTTGAAAGTAATTCTGCTAATTCTTCAGGAGTCTCAGTAATATCAACAAACGATTTTAACCATTCTATAGAAACCTTCATGAGAACTGTTCCATAAATCGAATATCACCATTATAAAATAAACGAATATCATGAATATTATATTTAAGCATAGCAATTCTTTCTACACCCATACCAAAAGCATATCCGTGCCACTTTTTTGAATCATAGCCCACATTATCAAGAACAGCAGGATCTACCATGCCACACCCTAAAATTTCCATCCACTTTTGGCGTTCATTATCCCACATATCTACTTCTGCACTTGGCTCAGTAAATGGAAAATAGGAAGGGCGAAATCTCATTTTCTTTTTTGGTCCGAACATTTGTTTTACAAAATACTCCAGACATCCTTTTAATTCACCAAATGACACGCTTTCATTAATATAAATCCCTTCTACCTGATGAAATAGACAATAAGATTTATAGCCTATTGCTTCATTCCTGTAAACTCTTCCAGGTACGATATATCGAATAGGTGGATCTTCATTTTCCATCAAATGAATTTGGACATTAGATGTATGGGTCCTTAATACTGTATTCGGGTCTATAAAGAAAGTATCCTGCATATCCCTTGCAGGATGATGCTCTGGTATATTTAGTGCTGAAAAATTGTGATAATCGTCATCCACTTCCGGCCCATAAGCCACATGAAAACCTATTGATTTAAAAATTTCTTTTATCTCTTGGAGAGTCTGCTCCAAAATATGAATAGAACCGACTCGGGGTGCAACTCCTGGCAAAGTAAGATCAACTGCATCATCTTCTAAAGACTGATTAGACGCTGAAGCACTAGCCTCTTTTTTATCGAAAATTGCTGTGAGTTCTGATTTTAGTTTATTAAGCTTTTTACCTAAGGTTGGCCGTTCTTCAGGAGATGCTTTTCCCATAAGAGAAAATAAAGCCGAAACCTTTCCCTTTCTTCCCAAAAATTTGGAACGCAATTCATCAATTTCTTGAGGTAATTCTGGAAAGGATTCAAGTTCGGCCAGGAATTCCTCCCTGACCGACTCGAGTTGTTCCATCATTGACATTCCAAGTTTATTTCAGGGAATCTGTCAATGCAGTAAAGGCTTGCGGATCATTCACAGCCATATCAGCCAGAATTTTCCGATCCAAGTCAATACCATTGGTTTTCAGACCATTAATAAAAGCAGAATATGTTGTCCCATTAAGCCTACAAGCTGCATTAATGCGCGTAATCCACAATCTTCGAAACTGACGTTTCCTTTGTCTTCTATCGCGATAGGCGTAAAGACCTGCTTTTACAACTGCATCTTTAGCAGACTTGAATGTGCGGCTCCGGGCACCATAGTAGCCTTTGGCCTGCTTGACGATTTTCCGATGGCGACGGTGTCGGGGAACGGAACTGTTTGCTCTTGGCATATTATCGTCTCCAGATTATTAGACACCCAACATTGCTTTCACGAGTTTGCGATCAGAATTGGAAACAAGTCCGTCTTGCCTCATCTTACGTTTCGCTTTGTTCGATCTGCGAATGAGCATATGTCTATGGTTTGCTTTATTTCGTTTAATTCGGCCAGAACCTGTGATTTTAAACCGTTTGGCGGCTCCGCGCCGTGTTTTCATTTTAGGCATCTAGCTCTCCTATTTTGCATTAAGGATCATTGACATGCGTCGGCCTTCCAAAGGAATATCTTTTTCAACCTCAGCCACATCTGCCAATTCTTCGAGTACTCTTTCCATAACTATTTTACCAAGATCAATCCGAGAAAGTTCTCGTCCCCGGAACATCAATGTTATTTTTAATTTTGCTCCATCAGCAAGAAATTTTCTTCCTCGAGTAAGCTTTGTCATTAAATCATGGTCTTCAATTCTTGGCCTTAGCCTGATTTCCTTGACTTTCACAACATGCTGCTTCTTTTTACTCTGCTGTTGTTTTTTCTTTTCTTCGTATTTTAGTTTGCCGTAATCAACAATCTTGCAAACAGGCGGTTTAGCGCCTGGAGCAACTTCCATTAAATCCATACCGACATCCTGGGCTTTTTCTATTGCAGCTTCAATGGGAACAACACCTAATTGTTCTCCATCTGCCGAAATTAATCGTACTTCGTCAGAAGTAATTTCATCATTCAGTCGCTGCTTCTGCTTTTTCGCTATGAGAGAGTCTCCTATGTTTTATTTCATCATTTAATTCATTAATCAAGGTATCTAAAGAATATGCACCTGTATCTCCTTCGAATCTACGACGAAGTGAGACAGTATTGTTTGATGCTTCTTTTTCTCCAACGATTAACATAATATTAATTTTTTCTAATTCAGCTTGACGAATCTTTGCGCCAATTTTGTCAGCTTTATCGTTTAATTTTGCTCGGAAACCGTTCTGGCGTAATTGTTGTGTTATATCCGATGCATAATCTAAATTTTTATCTGATACAGGCAGAACAGTGACTTGAACCGGTGCCAACCAGAGTGGGAAATTACCTCCAAAATGTTCAATCAGGAATCCAATAAATCTTTCATGAGTTCCTAGAGGTGCACGGTGAATACATAGCGGTGTTTGGGAAGTACCATATTCATCTACATATTCTAAATTAAATTTTTCCGGTACAGCAAAATCTACCTGATTAGTTGCTAAAGTGAACTCTTTTCCTATAGCACTCCATACTTGGACATCAATTTTAGGCCCGTAAAATGCCGCTTCACCCGGTACTTCAACAAAATCAATACCTCCTTGATTTAAGGCTTCTCTTACCCAATCTTCAGTTTCTAGCCATAATTCTGGTTCATTTACATATTTTTTCCCCAGTCCTTCTTTATCATGAAGACTTAGACGCATCGAATATTTCTTTATTCCAAAAATATTAAAATATTTCAAATACATTTTACAGACGCTAAGAAATTCTTGCTTAAACTGATCTTTAGTGCAATAAATATGTGCGTCATTCATCTGCAAGCTTCGTACCCTCATAAGTCCAAATAATTGTCCAGATTTTTCATAACGGTAACAAGTACCATATTCTGCTAGCCTTAAAGGTAAATCACGATAACTACGTGGCGATGATGCATAAATTTTATGGTGATGTGGACAATTCATTGGTTTAACAAAATATTCTATTCCATCAACATCCATGGCCGGGTACATGGACTCTTTATAATGCTTTAAATGTCCAGATTTTTCATAAAGAGTTCCCTTTGTTAAATGAGGTGATCGGACTTGGTCATACCCAGCATCCCATTCAGAGTCTTTTGCTAATTTTTCCAATTCATCAATCATAACTGTTCCATTAGGTAACCACAGGGGTAAACCAGGACCTACTTCATCATCGAATGTAAATATATTTAATTCTTTTCCTAGTTTACGATGATCTCTCTTTTTTGCTTCTTCTAAATTATATAAATGTTTTTTTAACGCATCTTTTGTTGCAAATACAGTGCCATAAATACGTTGGAGCATTTTATTATTCTCATCTCCACGCCAATATGCACCTGAAGTGGATAATAATTTAAAATGTTTAATCTTTGACGTATTTGAAACATGTGGACCACGGCAAAGATCTGTGAAATCATTTTGTGTATATGCTGATATATTGTCATTTGGATCAATTTGCTCAATTATCTCCACCTTATAACTCTCACCTATATCACTAAATAATTTGATTGCATCATTAACAGAAATTTCCTGTCTGGTAATTTCTTGTCCTGCCTTAGCAAGTTCTTTCATTTTCTGCTCAATTCTAGTCAGAATTTCTTCAGAGAAAGACACATCTGTATCAAAATCATAGTAAAATCCATTTTCAATAGTAGGCCCAATTGTAACCTTTGTGTCAGGGTATAGTTCTTTTACAGCCTGAGCCATCAGGTGAGCAGTGGAATGTAGCAAAGTGTCATGACCCTCAGGAGTTTCTCCTGTAAATAATTCTAGAGAAGAATCATGAAAAATCGGAGTATTTAAGTCAGTGAATTTTCCATTAACTTTGGCTACAACAACAGCACGTGCCAATCCTGAGCCGATACTATCTGCTACTTGCTGTGGAGTTGTACCATTAGAAACAGTTTTTACTGAATTATCCGGTAATTTTATTTTGATTTCATCCATAATTATGTGGGCGATGACGGAGTCGAACCGCCGACCTCTACGATGTCAACGTAGCGCTCTAACCAACTGAGCTAATCGCCCGACGAAAAGTCGGCGAAATTACGAAGGGAATTGTTTTATTATAAACGATAATTATTGTATGAAGGTAAAGGATACTATTCATCTAAAATGGATGATTCGATTTGAGGGGAAAATATTTTCTCATACACAATTGGATCATGTAATATGGTAATGGCTTTTTGTATGTCTTTATCCTGTGTTGCAGATAATTTCACTCTTCCCTGGTCCCCATGGAAATAATCCGCAAATTCTACCATTAACCAATGATGAAGTTTTTCACTCTCAGTCTCGAATTGTGTCATTGCTTTTTCTTCAAAATATGAATCTAGAATGTCAACAGCACCTTGGATTTGTATATTAGTAGAATCTAGTTTCCACAACATTTCTTTCATATCAAGATAATCGGATTCACCTTTTACAAAAATATCGATATCCCTTTCATAAATATATTCTTCAAACTTTGGCATTAGAGTTGAATCTGATTGCACACTTTCATAAGTAGGATAATTAGTTTTATTCTTTTGAACAAAACTAAAAAATAAACCTTGTCTCCAACTTGCTGATAAAATCGGCGTTATATTATCTAACTCAATTTCATGATCAGGTATAATTCCACCTTCACCAGAAACTTCTCTACCTCCTTTTGTATAAAACAGACTGTCCTGCTTAGAAGTATCTGCCAATATATTTTGAGGAAGATAACCTGGTTTTTGGATTAATCGACCACTTGGAATATAATATTTTGCTGTTGTTATCTTTAATGATCGTTCTTTATCAATATTAAATACGGTTTGGACTAAACCTTTTCCAAATGTGGAACGACCAATCACGATACCTCGATCTAAATCCTGTAATGTACCGGCAACAATTTCACTTGCAGATGCACTGCCTTGATTAACCAATACAGCAATATTAACATCTTTAGGGACTATTGGGTCAGATTTACTGCGATATTTACGATAAGATTTTTGAGTTTTCCCTTCTGTCCAAACTAACATTTCACCTTTATCCACAAGCAGATCTAAAATATTTACTGCCGCATTAAGAAGACCACCGGGGTTATCGCGGAGATCAAGGACTAAACTTGTCATATTTTGATCTAATAATTCATTAAGAGATTTTTTTATTTCCTTATCAGAATTTCTGGAAAATCTTGTAAGGCGGATATACCCAATTTGCTCATCCAACATACCTGAATAAGATATATCCTTTACCTTTATATCTTCTCTAGTAAGAATAAACTCAATGGTCTCACTCACTCCAAATCTTTGAACAGTCAATTTCACATCAGAACCTTTTTCACCTCGAATTAATTTTGCCGCATCATCCATGGAAAGTCCATCAGTATCAGTTTCATCAATTTTTATTATTTTATCTCCGCTTATTATCCCAGCACGTTTAGCTGGTGAATTTTCCATAGGAGAAATAACCGTTAACACCTTTTCTCTTTGCCCAATTTGAATTCCAACTCCACCATATTTACCCTTTGTAAGCATTTCAATTCCACTTCTCTCTTCATTCTCTAAATAAACAGTATAAGGATCTAGATCATTTAAAATATTATTGATACTCATTTTTGTAAAAGCATCCAAGTCAATCTCATCAACATAATTCGTAATTAAATGCCTATAAACATCATTCATTAATGATTGATTTTTTCTGACCTGTTTATAAATATCTTTTTTACCTGCACTAATAAATATTAGTGATGAAAATATGATCAATGATAAAGTTCTAATTCTGCGATTTTTCATATTAAATTTTTACGATGATTGATTTCTGCCCAGATTATACGATGGAGTTCATCAAAAGAATTTTTACCGTCAATTATGACAAACCGTTCGGAGAACATATTAGATAATTTAAGATATTGTTCTCTAACATTTGTTTGAAATGTAATACCGTCATTTTCAATTCGATCTAAATTTAGTTTTGTCCTTCGTTTATTACATTCATCAGCGGTGAGGTCAATAAAAAACGTAATATCAGGATCCTTTTCATAGGTTGCAAAATGATTTAGTTTAAGTAAAATATTTAAATCAATTCCCCGACCACCTCCTTGGTAAGCTAATGTTGAATCTTTAAACCTATCAGCAACAACCCATTTCCCTGAATCTAATTGTGGAATTATAATATCTTTTGTTAATTGAGCACGACTCGCTGTCATTAACAGAGCCTCTGTCCTACTTGACATTTTATCATCTCTATTTTTTAAAAGTATTTTTCGAATTTCTTCTGAAATTTTTGTACCGCCTGGCTCTCGTACTAAGCATGATTCAATTTGATGCTTCGATAGACGTTCCATTAACATTTTTACTTGGGTAGTTTTTCCACATCCATCAATACCTTCAAAGGATATAAATAGCGGTTTAGTTGAAATAGACATTTGGATCATCTTTACCCACAAGGATTACACATTCTCCTTTCGGAGTCTTTGCACTAAAATACGATAATAATTCAGAAAGTGTTCCCCTTTTTATTTCTTCATAAATTTTGGTCAGTTCACGCGCTACGACTGCAGGTCTGTCTCCTAAAATTTCTAATAAGTTTTTCAACGTTCTTTTTAATCTTCTTGGCGATTCATAATAAATCAAAGTCGCTTCACTGTTCTTGATATTAGAAATTCTTCTTTTACGCCCTTTTTTAGGTGGTAGGAATCCTTCAAAAAGAAATTTATCTGTAGGCAAGCCGGATGAAACAAGTGCAGTCAATGATGCTGACGCACCTGGCACCGCTTCTAATTTAATTTGATTAGATATACTTTCACGTATGAGTTTATATGCAGGATCAGAGATACATGGCGTACCAGAATCTGTAATGACCGCCAAATCTTTACCACTATTTAAATGTTGAATTAATTTTGGGATACGCTTAAACCGATTATGTTCATAATAACTGATAAGTGGAGTAACAATACCGTAATGATTTAATAGTTTTTTTGAATGACGTGTATCTTCTGCAGCAATCAGATGAACCTGATTCAGAATTTCAACAGCTCTGAATGTAATATCTCCAAGATTTCCAATTGGGGTTGATACGATAAAAAGTGTACCTGCGACCTCCTTCACAATTATAACCTGGTTAATGCATTTCGCATTATCGATATACCTGAATCAATATCTTCTTTAGTAATATTTAAATGAGGTCTAAACCTTATGGATTTACGTCCGCATCCTAATACCAATGCACCTTCTTCCTGCAACAATAAAATAAGTTTATCTCGTTGTTCAGGAGTCTGTAGATCATACGCACAAAAAAGCCCTTTTCCACGTACATTTGAGATTAAATCTAAATGTTCAATTGCCAATTCCTGAAGCTTTAAGAGAAGATAACTGCCATTTTCTTCTGCTTGATGTATGAGGTTTTCCTGTTCAATGACTTCTAGATAAATAGTGAATCTTACCATATCAACTAAATTTCCACCCCAAGTAGAGTTTATTCTGCTGGACTCTTGAAAAACATGATTTTCTACTTCATCCAATCTTCGTCCTGCAAAGATTCCACAGCACTGTGTTTTCTTTCCAAAACTGATTATATCAGGTTCAATTTCTCTAAAATGTTGGTGTGCCCACATTTTTCCCGTAATACCCACACCAGTTTGTACTTCATCATAAATCAGTAAGAAATTATTCTCATCTGATAATTTTTTCAGTTCCTTAAAATATTCTTCTCTAAAATGATTATCACCACCTTCACCCTGTATGGGTTCTAAGATAATACAAGCTACATCATTGGGAAACTCATGGAGTACTTTTTTTAATTCATTGATAGATTGTTTTTCCAAATCTACAACAGTCTGTATATTTTTCTCATCTAAGGGAAAAGTTATACTTGGATTGGTAATTCTAGGCCAATCAAATTTAGGAAAATATTGTACTTTTCGTGGGTCTGGTGAATCTGTTAAAGACATTGTATATCCGGTACGCCCGTGAAAACAGTCTTTCAAATGTACAACGAGATTTTTTGGTACACTTTTGTTATGCATTTGGTTCATTCTCGCCTTCCAATCAAATGCTGTCTTCAATGCATTCTCAACGGCAAGAGAACCTCCCTCTATATAGAAAGCATATGGTAAATAATCAGGTTGTGCTAATCTTCCTATGGTACTCACAAACTTAGCCATTTCTGGAGAATATATATCGGAATTGGCCGGTTTATTAATCGAAGATTTTTTCAGCCTTTCTGAATTTTCTAATACATATGGATGGTTGTATCCAATGGACATAGAAGCATACATTGAAAATAAATCAAGATATTCTTTCCCCGTATTTCCATCTACTAAATAAGAACCGTAACTTTTGTCTAAATCAATGACTGGAGACATTCCATCAGCAAGCATATGTTTACCTATAGTATTTCTCGTATTATTAAAAGTTATTTTTCCCATAAATACCTTTAGTTTGATAAGTCAAACTTAATTCCCTGTGCCAAAGGCAAATCTGTACTCCAATTGATTGTATTGGTCTGTCTACGCATATATTGTTTCCAACTGTCAGATCCTGACTCACGACCGCCACCAGTTTCTTTTTCACCACCAAAAGCTCCCCCAATTTCTGCTCCAGAAGTCCCAATATTTATATTTGCTATTCCACAATCTGAGCCAACAGAAGAGAGAAATTTTTCAGCATTTCTCATATTGAGGGTAAACATAGCGGATGAAAGTCCTTGGGGTACATCATTGTGCATCTTGATAGCTTCATTTAAATCTGAATATTTCATAATGTATAGAATGGGTGCAAATGTTTCTTCTTGAACTATATCCCATTCATTTTTTGCTTTAATTATAGTAGGATAAACATAATTACCAATACATTCAATTGATTTTCCACCAATTAAAACTTCACCACCCGAATCCTTAGCCTTAGAAATTGCTGCTTCAAAATTTGAAACTGCATTTTCATCGACTAATGGTCCCATCAATGTATCATCATTTAATGGGTTTCCAATTTTAACTTGTTCATAAGCGCTTATTAATTTCTCCTCAAATTCTTCATATCTAGACTCATGGATAATAACTCGGCGAGTGCTAGTACAACGTTGCCCAGCTGTTCCAACTGCACCAAAGACTACTGCAGGAATTACCATATCCATATCTGCAGTTTCATCCACAATGATGCAATTATTACCACCTAATTCCAAAATAGTTTTACCAAAACGCTTGGAGATTATTTGACTTACATGTCGACCCATTTTTGTAGAACCAGTAAATGAAACCATAGGAACACGATTATCATTGATCATGCTTTCACCCACAGTTGAACCTCTACCAATGACTGTACTAAAAATATTTGGTACATTATTAATTGATAATACTTCATTACAAATATTTTGGATTGCAACCGCACAAAGAGGTGTTGATGAAGATGGCTTCCATATGGTTGTATTTCCACAAATAGCAGCTATAAATGCGTTCCAGCTCCAAACAGCAACAGGAAAATTGAACGCACTAATTATACCAATAACACCCAGAGGATGCCATTGTTCATACATACGATGGTTTTTCCGTTCGGAGTGCATTGTTTTACCATATAACATTCTAGATTGTCCAACCGCAAAATCTGCAATATCGATCATTTCCTGTACTTCTCCATCTCCTTCCTGTTTAATCTTACCCATTTCTAGGGAGACTAGACTACCCAAAGGATCTTTATAATCTCTAAGAGCATCACCCAATTGTCTAACTACCTGACCTCTTTCAGGAGCAGGAACTTTTCTCCACTCCTTAAAGGCATCAAGTGATCGTTTTACAACTTTTTCATAGTCTTCTATTGTACACTGATAGACTGATGCAATTATTTCACCATCAGCAGGATTAATTGATTGAATTATTCCTGCATCTGTTGTTTTATTCCATTGATTTGGTCCAGAACAGGAACCATAATTAGTTGCATTAATTCCAAGTTGCTTCAAAATATCCATTCTTTATCCAATTTTTCTATTTTCTTTTTATAATTCACAATTCTTTTATAACGTTTCTTATTGCTTCAGAAAGTGCATCAATCTGTTTTGAATTGATTGTCAAAGCAGGCGCCAAACGAACAGTCGAATGATGTGTCTCCTTTGCATATACCCCATGCTCTAATAAGCCTACAGAAACTGCATGCCCATCTAAATGAGGTGCATTATGCATTTCAAAAGCAGTTAGTAGTCCCTTGCCCCTCACTTCTTTAATTTTATCTGGATAATCATTCATAATATCGTTTAGATGACCAATCAGATAGTCACCTTGCATTTTTGCATTTTCAGCTAGCTTCTCTTCGACTAGTACTTTTATTGCGTATGTACCAACAACTGAAGCTAATGGATAACCTCCAAATGTTGATCCTTCACTGCCAGGTGTTAATACTTCCATCACATCTTTTCTTCCAGCAACAAAAGAAACAGGCAATATTCCTCCGCCAGCAGCCTTACCACAACCCATTATGTCTGGTTTTACACCAAATAACTGATGAGCAAAATTTGCGCCAGTTCTTCCAAAGCCTGTTTGAACTTCATCCATGGCTAACAGGATATTATGTTTTTTACATAGTATAGAAACTTTTTTGAAATAATCATCATCCGGTACTATAACTCCCGCTTCACCCTGAATAGGTTCCACCATGAATGCTGCTATTCTATCTCCTGCTCTATTGAATAAGTTTTCTAGTGCAGTAATATCGTTATAAGGTACCAGCTTTATACCTGGAACAAAAGGTCCAAAACCATCTCTGGAATCTAAATCATCTGACATAGAGACTGCAGCAAGAGATCTACCATGAAAATTCCCAGCTGCTCCAACGATAATACAGTTTTCATTTTTTATACCTTTTACGTGATATCCCCAGCGTCTACATATTTTAAACGTCAACTCCCATGATTCTACTCCTGCAACTTTAGGAATAACCTTATCCATATTTGTAATACCGGTTGATGCCAATAAAAATGCACTCATATATTTATGTCTAATGGATCTAGGAACAGTAGGTAGTTTTTCTTCTTTAAGATGTTTTACAACAGCATCCACTATTGTTTGATTTAACTGTCCTTGATTTACAGCTGAGTAACAACAAAGCCCATCAATTAATTCAGTCTCTACATATTTTGTAATATCAACCGGGTCTGGCTTTCTTGCAATTAACGTTGAAGAATCTTTTACCTTTGAAACTACAATATTTTCCAATGGAGCATAATTTTGGCAGCCTCTTTCCTTTTCAATTTTTTCATGTTCAAAAGGTGTAAGGTCTCCAATACGAATACCATTAACGGTTAGATTATCACCGAATCCATTAATTGAGATAGATTCCATATACTAAATCCATATAATTTGAATAAAAAAAGCCTGCGAATTTAATGTCGAATTCCAGTAATTATTAAACGAGATCCCTTATTCTAATTATGTTTAATTATTATTCCATAAATAGATGAGAAGAATACTTTTACAATGATGATTAATTTCATATTAGACCATTTTTCTATAAATCATATTTACACTATTCTTAATTTTCAACTAATGTTATGATTTTATCCGCTACATCAACTCCAGTACAAGTTTCAATACCCTGTAGACCTGGAGAAGAGTTTACTTCTAATATTAATGGTCCACGTTTAGATCTCATTAAATCTACACCCGCAGTTGACAGCCCTAGAATTTTTGAAGCATTCACTGACATTTCAATTTCATCTTCAGTTAAATCTATTTTTTCAGTTCTGCCACCTCGATGTACGTTAGAACGAAATTCACCTTCCGGTGCAATTCTTCGCATAGCGGCAACAACTTTATCCCCTACAACAAATGCACGAATATCAGTTCCACTTGATTCTTCAATAAATTCCTGGACCATAATATCAACATCCATTTGTCTAAATGCGATCATCACAGATTCTGCAGCTTTTCTATTTTCAGCTAATACAATTCCTTGACCTTGTGTACCCTGAAGAAGTTTAATGACCAATGGACCATTCCCTACTTTTTCAATTACACTTTTAATATCTTTTGTATGGCTTGCAAATCCGGTAACAGGCATATCTATACCTTCTCTTGCTAAAATCTGTAAAGAAAATAGTTTATCTCTTGATTTTGTAATCGATACTGAAGGGTTCAAGCAATAACTGTCCATCATTTCAAACTGTCTAACAACAGCAGTACCATAAAAGGTATTTGATGCACCAATTCTTGGTATAACCACATCTGGTTTAGATAGTGACTGCCCCCCATAATAGACTATTGGATTATGTGAAGTGATATTCATATAGCAACGCATGTAATCAATAACTCGCACATCGTGACCGCGTTTCTTTCCGGATTCAACTAATCTTGAAGTCGAATACAAATTCTTATTTCTTGATAGAATATAGATGTTCATTAATTTTGATTTGGCATATCCATTATGTAGGATTTATGCGGATATACAATATACTTTTTTTTCAGGCTTTTACGTCCTATTAACATAGGATGAGTTAACTTGCTTCTGCGTGCTAGGGTTACTTCTGTAATCCATGAATTTTTTCCTAATTTTATTTTGAGTTCTATCGTTGGGCGTATTTCAGTTTTTCCAAAAGAATTTGTTATTTTTTTATACCCCACTATGGGTGTTTTGATGTTTAGGAATTTTCTTGATTGATAAACCCGGAATTTGATCCATTTTTGATTATTGTTTTCAAATTCAACGATATGTGTTGCATGTAGTGCTGAACTCCTAGCGCCGGTATCAATTTTAGCTTTAATTGCAAAATTTGAGAATTCAGGGAATGCAACCCACTCCCTCCAACCAATAGCTTTATATTTTTTATTTTTTTTCAGTTTTATTTTTGCCATCATTTGGCAAAGAAATTACAAGTGACAAAATAATTCTGAGATAGAATTTAGACCTTAACCACCTTCTTGTTTTATTGGATCAACAAACCTATCTAATGGAGGTAAATTAATGATTTCACGGCTAAAATAATCTGCAATTGTTGAAATTATATCGGCTATACTAATTAGTCCGACAGGTTGAAAATTATCATTTACAATCGGTACGTGTCTAAAACCACCTATATGCATTTTATTAAGTGCATAAGCTAAAGGGTCTTCAGGGGATAAATATTCTGGGCTTTCTGTCATAAACTCATCAACAGTAACCAGATCAAGATCAAAACCTTTTCCTGTTACCTTTAAGAGAATATCTCTTTCGGTTAAAATTCCTTTCAAACTGCCATTTTTGACAATGAGTAAACAATTTTGTTTTTCTTTTTGCAGCTGTTTTAAAGCATTTTTCAGATTTGTACCTATTTCTGCAGTTAGAGGAGGTACAAGACCTAAAGATGCTATCGGATCCTGTATTCTTACAGCTTCTTTCATTTCAGGCTCTTCATCAATGGACTCAAGGCCTTCGATCCATTGGTCATCATCATCCGAACTCAATTGAAAATCAAAATACATAATCATGAATATAGATTGTCAAACAATGAAAAACAATACCCTTAATCATGTGTTGATTTTGCCTCTATGTATACAGCAGTTCCGAAGGCAAGAAATTCGGCCATTCCAGACATAATAGTTGATGTAGTAAATCTTAAGCATACAATACCATTTGCACCCAGATTTTCAGCTTCTGCTCTCATTCTGTCTAGTGCTTGTTCTCTAGATTCTCCCAGCATTTTTGTATATTCATGAACTTCTCCACCAACAATATTTCTTAAACCAGCCAAGATGTCAGTGCCAATATGACGGGCACGAATTGTACTACCTTGGACCATGCCATAAGTTTTTTTAATCCGATAATCTTCAAATTTATCTTGTGTGGTAATTAACAATCTTATCTCTCTATATTTTTTGAATAATACTTATCTTCTTGATTAGTAGTCTTATCAATCAAAACCAAAATAAACAAAAAAAGGATCCCAATAATAAATGATATCTGAAACATTGATTTGGATGGCTCAAATAATTGCACATAAAGGTTTATAATTTGCAGAAAAAAAATACCAAAGCCTGAATAACCTATAATTCTTAAGGCGAGTTTAATTTTATCCATATCGGGAAATTACAACATAATTTTGATTAAATAATAAAAAGTCGGGGTGAGAGGATTCGAACCTCCGACCTCGTCGTCCCGAACGACACGCGCTAACCGGACTGCGCCACACCCCGATCATTTAAAAGAAAAATTTTAGAAATAAGAACCCTCCAATAAATAAAATAGTAAAACCTATCGATAATAGATTAAAATAATTTTCAATAAAATTCTGAATAGATTCACCAAATTTTTTAATTAGACCCGCAACTAAATAAAATCGCGCACTTCTACTTACAATACAAGCTAATAAGAAAAAGGGGAAGTTAATGTTAAAAGCACCAGCGCTAACTGTGAATAATTTGAATGGAATTGGTGTAAATCCTGCTGTAAAAACAATCATAAAATTATATTCATCATATAATAATTTTATTTTGTTAAACCCTTCCACATTGAAACCAGGTATATGATCAAAGAAAAATTGAGCAAAACTAGAAAAAATGCCAATATCTTCCCACCAAATCCACATTCCAATTCCATATCCAATTATTGCCCCAGTAATTGAGCCCACACTGCAAATAAAAGCAAAAGTATAAGAGTGACTCCTCTTACCTAATGCAAGAGGGATTAATAATATATCTGGCGGTATTGGGAAAAATGACGCTTCTGCAGTTGATATTATACCTAATGCCTTTGGTCCAGATGGTTTATCAGCCCAAGATAAAACCCAATGATAAATTTGGCGCAATATTTTCATATAATTTTGGAAATTTAATTGCTGTAAAAAATACCTATAGCAGACATTATTTCTCTTTGGTATGTCCTTCCAGAAGGGCGATTTAAAAGCCTGCTATCAGCAACCATGGCACTCGAACCACCTCCATCAAGATTTAATGCTTCTTCGCAATCAAATTGTTGCATCAGGAGTGCCAATTCTTCTAAATATACCCCACGGCTATCTGGCTGTCTTCCATCTACAACCATGAGTACAAGTTCATTCATCTTTGTGTAACCAATTGCAGAACGCGGTTGTACACCCGCAATTGGAGTATTAAAAAATACTTCTTCTTCAACAGTTACTCGAATATTTCCATCGTTGATCAATACTGGTCCAGCATGAATTGCTTCCCTTACCTTCCAGATATCTCCCAGCTTAAATGGTAGTGACTCTATTGGCAACCCAGGCCTATTATTTAACGGCTCTAACCACTCAAAAATGGAATCATTTTTTGTAGAGCACCAGGCAATATCAACACTGCCATCTGTTTTTATGCCAAACGCACCACGACTGATAAAATACCTTGACTGATCTCTAATAATTGAAGGACTAGATGGTTCTTCAAGAATACCATTTGTTTTTAACAGACCTACATGTTGCGCTGGATTTTTATCCATTAAAAAATATCCACCATTTATAACAATTCGTGCTCCGGAATTTTCTAAAAAATGTAAGGGCGTATTTTTACGATCAGTATCAGTTGAAGATAAAATTCTTACAGATATTTGTTCACTGGATAAATCAACAATTGCAACCCAGGCCTTCAAAGGCATACTTTTATTTTCTCCAGCAAAGACAGTAATACCATCAGGAAGATCCAAATCAAATTCCGTCCAATTCATTTGAATCTCCATTTTACGTACTACGGGCTCGCACGCCAATAGGAATGCAAAAAATATAATAATAGAATTTTTCAATATATTATCTTGGTGAGATAGAGTTTATAATCTCAAACTTTTTTGAACCTATTATAGTCCCATCCGAATCCAGTACATCCACCCTCCATTTTCCAACTTGATTTCTTAAGATTGTCTTTTTAGTCCAGGAACGATAAATATTTGACTTTTTAATATTATATCGTATTTGAGTCATTAATCGATCTTCATAAAACCAGGCATGCTTGACTTCTTGCTTTCCTCCTCTATTTTGTATTCTAGTATAACAGTAGAGTGAATCAACATTCTTACTAAAATACACATCAGTACCAACAGGAACACGATCTATAACATTTTTGCAAATCTGTATATCACGCAAACGCAAAATATCCTTTTGCTTTTCTTCTTCTTTATTTAATTTTTTTTCTATGTCAGACTGTGGTTTTGATTCCAGTATTTCTTGCTTAGTGTTGGGTAATTCTTTTTTGTTGGGGTTATATTTAATTGTGAGGTTTTGTGGTTTAATATCAGTCTCTAAGGGTTGAATAGGCCGGGAATTTGTCATAGGCTTTATGATAATTTTATCTGGATTGATAGGTTTTGTCTCGATCATAGTATTATTCTCATATGATTTTTGTGAATCAAATGGACTGAGAAACATAAAAACTAAATAAATAATTGCTAAAGGTATAGTTGTTCGGGGAATTTTAAGCCAGAAGGAAACCCCAACCAAGATAACTAGGCTAAGTGTTACAAAAATAGATATTGAATTAATCATTTTGTTTTTCTTATAGATCCTAAATTTATAATTATAAATTTAACAATTGTTATATATACAAATCAAAAATTCCACAAATACTTCAATGGGAAGAAAGCTTTGAGACTCCTATTCTTGAATATAGAAAATCTATTTTAAGATCACCATTTTTCTTGTTTTAGTAAAATGACCCGCATGGATTGTATAAAAGTACAATCCTGACCCAATATAATTCCCATAATAATCTGTTCCATACCATATTATTGTTTTATACCCAGGCTCTTGTACTTCATTAAGTATCACAGAGACTTCACGACCTAAAATATCATAAATTGCCAATTTTACATGACTTGTTTTAGGTAATCCATAAACTATCCTAGTGGATGGATTAAATGGGTTAGGATAATTTTGGAGCAAAGAAAACTGTGTAGGTATTGAAAAGTTCTCATCAATAAACAGATTAGGATCAGGATATATTATTGTATCGGAAAAACTGCTTATATTGCCAGAATAATCTGATGCTGATAATCTGTAATAAAAAGTCGTTCCTTCTTGGAAGGTTGTATCATAGAAAAATGTATTATTAACAAAAAATGAGAGATAGTCTTCAGTAGTGAATGATGAATCTCTGGATTTATCTAGAATATACGTTGCTATATCTTGCTCCTGATTTGAATTCCAAGAAATAATCAATCGATTATTTGTTCTTTGAGCACTTAATTCCATTGGCGCTCCTGGTGAAAGATTATCAATAGAGAATCCTTCCAAGGTATTTGACCAAACTAATGTATCTGCATTTTCTAATATAGTTGAGATTATAAAAACAGAGTTGCAAAGGCTATCTGATGAAAAATTGCATATTGTTGGAATTTGACTATGATAGTTTGATTGTTGATTAGCTGATAGATAAGTAACAGAGTCCCATTGAAATCCAGCACTGTCGGTATTTAACCGGAAAATAGTATATCCATTTATCGTATCCGAAGTTTCAACTCCATCAAACTTACTTGGTAAAAAACTCAAATCAAGGCTAAAGCCTTCATCATCAGGAGTATCAGTTATATCATATACTATTGGATAGGAAGCGAGCTGAGAAAGACCAGAAACATGAATGTTAATATATGGTTGAGTAGGATCATTTGTCTCTAAAATTATATCTGAACTCAAGTTTCCTGTATTATTAGGATTGAAGATAATGGAAAGAGTATCGAACTGTCCTGGATTTAAAACAACCGGTATTCCAAAATTTGGATGGACCATATCATCTTCAATTATTATATCTGAAATGACTAGATTAGAGTATCCATTATTTACGATTTCAAAATCAGTAATAACTGGATGATATGGATAAGTATTAGTAAAGCTGATACTGTCTCTTAAAAGATTCGCAACTGGAAAATTCCCAATATTATTTCTGCCAGGTGTCGGGTATAATTCTATCCAAGTATCTGCACCATCCCTATATCTACCGAAAGAAATATCTACTTTTTGACTATCGAAAATAATAGAATCTAGAACTAAGCTATCTTGTTTATTAATAAGAAATATTTGACCTCCATTACCATCCAATGCTAAGTCGATATGATTAAATCCTTGTAAACTGTCACTGTCATTCCAAAATAGTTTTAGTTCACCTGGGTAAAGAAAAATCTCTGTAGTATCATCAATAATAGTATAATTTGGATCGTGTAAGTTAGTAGCCAACATCATCCCATTTAGATAAACTATGCTATCACTACCATTGTAAATCTCTATAAAACTTTCGACATCACCATAATTATCAATACAACAGGTATCATTTTTTGCAAGAAATTCATTAATCATCAGTGATCTTCTTGATAGAATGGTAGGATTGAGTCTAAATATTGTGTCACTCTGGAGTGAGTCTATATAAATAGTCTGAGAAAGTGAGTTTAAATTTTCCCAGGAAAATATCTGGCTATCAAAATCTGAGACTGCGGTAATAATAACTGGAGTATTACTAAAGTAGATTCCTGTCCATGGAAATTCATCAATTGTTATGGTGCTTATTTGAACAGAACCTTCATATGAGTCCGGTACATCAATAGTAACACTATAGGTAGTGTCTAGCTCAAATTTATTTTTTATATGATTAATTACATGGTTTGGACGCTCTATAAAATAATTTCTGACATTATTTACCCCAACGTCCCAATCAATTATTGATCCACTCCAACGTTCAGTATGATATTCGATATCTGGAGCAATTATTCCCACAAGTGAGTCAAGAACACCTAGTGAATTTTCATTTAAAAATGTTGTATTTAACAAATCTGAAAAGCGATTTATAAAGTCAATTTTACCCTGATTATTTCGTAGTATAGCTCTAATAACTCTATTGTTACTACCGGCTCCAATTCTTGGCCCTTCTAATCCTGTCGACCAGTTTAAATAATCAGTAGAAACATCTCCCCAATTTATTCCTGAATAAATATACTCTATTCCAAGTCCATGATCTGTATCCCATAGAAGCCAACGCCATTTATCCTCTCCCGAGCTGGGACGAAATAATTTCATATTATTAGTGAGCCAATCAAAATTGCCAACAAAAATTTCTAATAACCAATAATCTAAAAACTCCTCATAGTAAATGTTTTCTTTTAAATATTCAAAATTAACGGAAAGACTCATATCTTCTGATTCAATAAAAGTTTCAAACGCATCATATGCTTGCCAGTCACCTTCAATCGCATTCTTATTAGATGGGTAACCAAACGCTCTTTCCAAAAGGTCAATATCCTCATAATCGAATAACTCTTCAATATAAAATCTATCTTGCTTCTCTCTGAGATGATATATTCCCCAATATGAATTATTTATATATACATGTACAGACTGAAATGATGAATATCCACCGTGTGGATAAAGTTGACTGTAAACAGATTGTATAACCCCATCTCGAAGATGGGCTCTATTATTATTTCCATATTCTGGAAATCTGTCATTACTTGCATTCCTAAGAATTAGTCTTTTGTACCTATTATAAGTCCTATTTGAGAATATTGGATATTCAATGTAAGATTGGCCGTATTGTGCTTTAAACTCTATTCTGTATGGGTTCTGTGTTGAGTTCGTACCATGGCGTTCAATACCTGCATCAGTACTAAACCCTAGTTCTCCATCTTGATCAAAATAAGTCACATGTAGATTATATTCATCTAGCCCAATTGGAAAATCATCAGGATCAATCACTAGTGCCATAACTGGCAAATTATAATTAGTGTTAATTAAATAATAAAATGTTTGAATTCTGCTTGGTAATAGACCAGGCTCAATCGTCATTATACGTAAAACAGTTGGTTCTGAAAGTGTTATTGGCTCATAATATTGCATTGAGTTAATATCTAGATTACTTCCATCAAGACTGAAATAAATATCAATATCTTCAGTGTCAGACAATATTTCAACAACAATATCTTCTTCATAAACTCCAGATTCTATGGATACAAAAGCTTCCTGAGAATATTCACTTGAATCATGCGGAAGATTAAACACTCCGGGCGTAGGATTATCCATTAAACCCCATATTCCATTATAATTTGGATACCTACCATAACTGAAATCAGTTTGCTGTTGGCTAAAGTATATAGAATCAATCAATAATTGGTCAGGATTTGTAAGTAGTATTTCTTCACCAACCGAACTAAGTTTAAAATTTAAATGGCCAACTCCTTGCTCTTCATCGTTATCAGCCCAAAGTAATAAAAGAGAGTCCGGGTAAAGATATATAGAGTCGGAAAACTGAAATTTAAAAGGATCAGATTCATTATCACTCAAATACCAACCATATAGATTTATAATATCATCCGAATAATTTGCTAACTCTAACCAATCATCAAAATCTCCATTATTGTCAGCTATAGTACTATCATTTGAAGCCATAAATTCGTTGATTACAATTTGAGCAGATAAAAATTGACAAACTAAATTAAAAATGATAACAATTAGATTAAACTTCAAAAATTCTTATTCTACTTCATTAAAAATATTTTCAACTAGAACCTTAGACAAATCTGATACATTGAAGTCTAGACTAATCGTTCCAAGATTGTATAAAACTAGCGTAATATTACAAACTATGCCAATATAGTAAAAAGGGGCATTTTAGCCCCTCTTTATTATCAGTAAAGTCGTTTGTCATTAATGTCGGAGCGACAGGATTTGAACCTGCGACCCCGTGCACCCCATGCACGTGCGCTACCGGGCTGCGCCACGCTCCGTTAATTCATTCAGAAATAATTTTTAAAATTGATTCCAAATCTTCTTTAATTTTATTGAAGATAACCTGTTGCTTCTCATTGAAAGATTCAGAATTTTCTGATTTTTCTAGAATGGATTCTCCCTTAGCTATAACAGATCTAGCTCCTTCAATGGTGAATTTTTTATTGTAAAGTAAGTCTTTTATATTAAGAATAACATCAATGTCTTTTTGCCTGTAAGTTCTATTCCCAGCTCGGTTTTTTGGCGGCTTTAATTGCGAAAATTCAGTTTCCCAATACCTCAGAACATAAGCTTTCAATTCCGTAAGTTCACTTACCTCTCCAATTGAATAATAAAGTTTTTTTACTTTTGGTTGTATCTTCGCCATATTCAAATTTACTTAAAGTTATACTTTAAATTAATAAAGACCAGATCTATGATCAAGATAAATGAAATTAGATCGTGTTTTTATAAGAATTATAAAGTGAATGTAATAATTGCGGAGTTTTTGCGATAAGAGTAGGGTCTTCTACCATAGCGATCCTTAGTTCTGTCTTACCTTTATTTGAGTCTAAATAAAATCCGCTCATGGGTGCAAGTAATAGAGTGAAATAATTTCCTTCAATATTTACTTTTCCACTTGAAGCACAATATTTAACAAACTCAAAAGAATCAAATCCATCATCGCATATAGATCTAAAATCAATCACAAAATATATTGCAGCTTCAGGATGTGTTACGATTAACCCGGGGATTTTATCTATGAGCTTTCTCCTAAGAAAAATCATAAGCGATTTATAGTATTCTCGCTGTTTTGCATACCATTGGTGTAATCTTTCATGAGATTCAAGTGCCATTGCACCAAATATGTGCTGTCCAATAGAATTGGCACACAAATTAGCCGTATATTCTGAAACTGCACCCGTATGAAATTCTTTATTGTCTGTCACTAATCCGCCAATACGTAAACCACACGCATTCCAAACTTTTGAAGCTGATTCAATACTAATCCTTAGACCAGTGATACCAGGAATATCTTCTTCTGATATTTTCCAAATACTTGATGTTTTATTTTTACCATAATAAAGTTGACGATATGCTTCGTCACTTACTATCCAAACATTATGTTTCACACAAATTTTTGCAATTTCGATTAATTCCTTCTGTGAAATGAATTGTCCGGTTGGGTTATCTGCTGGAATTATAATTAAAGCACCTGGATGATTTTCGATTATTCTATTTTCTAGTTGAGTTAAAGAAACTTGACTAAAATAGCCATTTTCATCTATTTCACGATTAACAGTAGTTACAGGTATCGATAACCGTTTGCTGAATTCAATGTAATTAGTATAGACAGGCTCCACTAACATTAATGGCTTTTTAGAAGAAGGTCCACACACACCAAGCATCATAAGTTCCATCGCTTGAGAACCACCATCAGTTATCATACAGTGCAGGTTAGAAGTATCTACTCCTTCTGAACTTATGATATTTAGAAAAGCACTCCTTGCTTCAGTGGTGCCTACACTTGGGCTATATTTTATAATACCATCATCAAAAGCATTTTCTCCTAATTCAAACATTCTTTTCTTCATTGCGGGGTACATTGGTAAAGGTACATTCCCAATTGCAAGATTCACGACTTGAATATCGTCTTTATCCTTCCTTTCCGAAAACATGATCTGCGCTTGACGAATCGCAGAAGGAGTTCTAGATTGAAAATGTGATGATATATTGGTTGTCATAAAATATTGTATAGTAATTTATTTATGAAGATCATGAAAATAAAAACGGTGAAAATGCTTATTCAGTATCTCCACCGTTTTATTAGAATGTTAGGTTAAAATTAGAATCGACGTTTTTTAAAAGGTTTTCTACCTCCCCTGTTTCCATCACGACGGGGACGTTTTGGACGTTCCACATAACCTTCAGGTTTTTCAAGCAAGGCTTTTCGACTAAAATCCAACCTACCCTGGTCATCAATTTTGATTAATTTCACACGAACTTCGTCTCCTGGCTTGAGAACATCTTCTACTTTTTCTACCCTATGCCACTCCAATTCTGAAATATGGACCATTCCTTCACGACCGGGTACAAATTCCACAAATGCACCAAAAGTCATTAGACGAGTAACAGTTGCATCAAATTCCATTCCCACTTCCGGTTCAAACGTTAAGGCTTGGACCAATTCAATGGCATCATTGCATTTATCGGTATTTTCCCCAGCAATCGTAACAATACCATCGTCATCAACATTAATCTCACATTCAGTATCTTCAATGATTTTTTTGATGTTTTTACCACCAGGCCCAATTAATGCACCAATCTTTTCCGGATTAATTGTGATTGACATAATTCGTGGTGCATATGGAGAAATATCATTTGGCTGAGCCATTGCTTCATTCATTTTACCAAGAATATGCAACCTACCTTCACGGGCTTGTTCAAGTGCCTGTTCCATTAACTCAAAGGATAAACCTTCAATTTTCAGATCAAGCTGTATCGCTGTTATTCCTTCTTCTGAACCGGCAACTTTGAAGTCCATATCACCAAGATGATCTTCCATTCCTAATATATCACTTAGAATTGCATGACGTTCTCCATCTGTAATAAGACCCATGGCTATTCCTGCTACGTGATTTTTCAAAGGTGCTCCTGCACTCATAAGTGCTAAAGAACCGCCACATACAGATGCCATTGATGATGAACCGTTCGATTCCATGATCTCTGAAACAATTCGAATTGTGTATGGAAAATCATCATATTCAGGAAGTACAGGCTTAATTGCTCTTTGAGCTAGATTCCCATGTCCAATTTCCCGGCGACCTGTAAATCCAATACGTCCAACCTCGCCAACACAATAAGGTGGGAAGTTATAATGAAGATAATAAGATTTTTTATAATCTTCATCCATACTGTCAATAATTAATTCATCGCTTTTGGAACCTAATGTAGTCACAACTAAAGCTTGTGTTTCTCCACGTGTAAATAATACAGAACCATGGGTCCTATTTAATATATCCGGTTCAATAGTGATTTCACGAATATCCGTTGTCGATCTTCCATCGCTTCGAACACCTGTAGCTAATACTTGTTCACGAAATGCAGTTTTAAATCGATCATCGATTATAGATTTAATGCTTCCACCTTCATCAGGAAATTCTTCTTCCATAGATTCCAGAGTAGCAGACACCATGTCATCTTTTGCATCAGAACGTTCATGTTTATCGACAATTTTGACAATATCATCGATTTGACTTCCAATTTTTCCATCGACTGCAGATAATAATGTTTCATCTGGCTCAGAAATTACAATTTCATCTTTGACCACATCCATAGAAGCAACGAGTTCATTTTGCATATCAATTATTTCTTTAATGACAGCATGAGCCTGTTTCAAAGCATCTAGCATTTCAGATTCTGAAATACAATCTGCTTCACCTTCTACCATAACAACTGTCTCACTGTTACCAGAAACAACCATTTCCATATCGGAATCTTGTTGTTCATTTCGGGTTGGATTAATGACATATACTCCATCGACACGTCCAACACGGACAGTTGCAATGGGACCATTCCAAGGGATTGTGGAAGTCATTAAAGCAGCAGATGCACCGACTCCTGCCAATACATCAGCCATATTTTCACCATCACTCTGCAGGACAGTAATCATCACTTGGGTTTCATTTTTAAACCCCTTTGGAAACAATGGTCGGATAGGTCGGTCTGTTAACCGACTAGTCAAAACTTCATGTTCTGAAGGCCTTGCTTCACGTTTAAAAAATCCGCCAGGGATTTTCCCACCAGCATAATGTTTTTCCCTGTATTCTACTTGCAGAGGGAAAAAATCAATATCTTCTCTTGGTTCCTTAGCAGCATTTACTGCAGCAAGGACAGTTGTCTCTCCATAGGTTACCAAAACGGAACCATTACTTTGACGGGCAATTCTTCCCGTTTCCAATCGCATAGTCTTCCCAGCGATTGTTCTTTCTTTACTTTTCATTTTCTATTTTCTTCTTTTCTTACGAGTTCTCTTTCTTACTAACCTCTGATTGACAACTCTTTTACTAAATTAACATAAGATTCTGCATTTGTACGCATGATGTACTTCAGCATTTTCTTTCTTTTTGAAACCAACTGAACCAATCCACGACGTGTGTGGTGATCTTTCTTATGATCTTTTACATGGTTAGTTAATTCTCTTATACGATGAGTTAGAATAGCAACCTGGACTTCCGGCGCACCTGAATCGTTCGCATCTTTTCCGAATTGCTCAACGTAATTTTGTTTTTCTTCTTTTGTGATAGGCATTTTTTTCTCCTATTCATACTTGCCCTGTAACTCAAGGCATATTTGTTTATCTTTAAATAACTGTAGCTTTAATTCTTCAGGGGATGGGAATTTTTTTTCGTCCCTAATTCTCTCTAAAAACTCTACTCTAATTTCTTTCCCATACAAGTCAATGATATTATCATTAAAAAAGTGAATCTCCATTACAAGATCTTCTTCATTGAAGGTGGGCCTTATCCCGAAATTACACATACCAAACAATTGAAGTCCATTAATCCTTCCACGTATAAAATATACCCCAGGATTAGGCATGAGCTGGTTTTTCTCCAAAGGAATAACATTTGCAGTTGGGAAATCTAAATCTTTACCCCTTCCTGCACCACGAACTACGGTTGCAAAAAATCCAAATACAGAACCCAATTCAAAATTCGCTCTACGGACAAATCCATCCTTAATCAATTTACGAATATGAGTACTGGAAATGATATGTCCATCATCGGAAACAGGTTCAACAACTTCCAATTCAATTTCTTTTCTTAAACAGTATGTCATTAAAAATTCTGGACTACCTTCACGTTTATATCCAAAATGATGGTCATAACCAACAATCATATAACAAGGATTAAAATATGGGAGTACTGTTTTATCTAAAAACTCACCTGCAGTTGTTTTTGAAAAAGCCTGTGTAAAGTTAATGACATAGACTAGACTCAGGCCCAGTTCTTGGATAATTTCTAATTTTTGATCAATTCCCATTATGAGTGATAGTTTATCTGCATCGGGGTCTAGTATATGACGAGGATGAGGGTCGAATGTGACCAAAACTGAAGGTACATTCAAAGCGTGTGCATGATTAACTACAGATGTTAATATATTGTGGTGTCCCCGATGAATGCCATCATAAGAACCAATAGTAACTACAGATGAATCTAATGGTTTAAATTGATCTAAATTGTAGATGATTTCCATAATGATTCAAATAATTGAATACTTTGGGATTCATCAATAGAAAATCCGCCAACCTGCGTACGAACCAATGATTTTAAATATCCCACGGTTCCTAGTTTTTTTGCGATATCTTTAGCCAATACGCGAATATAAGTACCCTTTGAACAAGTCACTGAAAATGTGATTTTTTCCTCAGTTATATCTAGTAATTGGATATCACGAACGTATATATCTTTAGGCTCACGCTTTACATTGATATTTTTCCGGGCGAGTTTATATAGACGTTCCCCATTAACTTTTTTCGCAGAAAACATAGGTGGCGTTTGCTTTGAATGCCCTAAAAACGAATTTAAGACTATCTGAACATTTTCCATTTCCAATACAGGCACTGGTTTTTTTCTAATTACTTTACCTTCTATATCAAGAGTATTGGTTTCTTGACCAAGTAACAGCAACGCAACATAGGACTTATCTTCAGCAGAAATTGTATTCAGTTGTTTAGTGTCTGAACCAGTTCCAATAATAAGCACACCCTCTGCAAATGGATCTAATGTACCACCATGACCTACTTTTTTCTCTTGAATAATACCACGAATCTTTTTTACGACATCAAATGATGTCCAACCCACTGGTTTATGAATATTTAGTATCATTGTCTTTTTTAGGTATATCTATATCATGTAATATCTTATTGAGCTGATCTTCATAAATAAGGCTTTTATCATGGTAGAAATGTAAATCCGGGATACTTTTAATTTGAAGCTCCGGTCCCATATATTTCTTAAATGCTTTTCTTTTCTGGTTAATCGCTATATTAATATCTTGATCCGATTTTTTCCTATTTAATACACTGTAATAAACTTTTGCTGAGCGAAGGTCTGGTGCTATATCTACATTTGTAAATGTTATAAAACCCAAATGGGATAGATCAATATATTTTGTTAGAATGCCGCTTAAAATATCGAGAACTTGATTTCCTACCCTTTCCACACGGCTGTAGGGTCTATTTTTGTTCAATTTATTTCCAGTTTACGTTTGACTTCTCTTACTTCGTAAACTTCTATAATATCACCTTCTTGAAATTTCTTAATACCATCGATGCCAATTCCACACTCCAAGCCATCTTTAACCTCTTTAGCATCATCTTTATGTCGTTTTAATGAGTTGATTAACCCTTCAGCTAATAAATCGCCATCACGAGTTACTCTTGCTTTTCCATTTCTTATAATTAAACCCTCAACAACTTTACACCCAGCAATAAATCCAATTTTTGGAATTTTAAATTGAGTTAACACCTCTGCCTTACCAAGACTGCTTTCTACTTTATCAGGCTCAAGCATACCTTCCAATGCCATGGTTAACTCCTCAACAGCCTGATAGATTACATTATACGTTCTAATATCCACACCCGCCTGTCTAGCCTGTAACCTTGCATTTGAACTTACTTGTACATGAAAACCAATAATAACTGCCTGAGAAGCTTCCGCTAATAGAACATCTGATTCTGTTACCATTCCAACGGCCTTATGAATTACCTTAACTCCTACTTCTGAAGTATTAAGTTTTTCCAATGTTTCTGCTAATGCTTCAACTGAACCATCTACATCACCTTTTATAACTAATGGTAGTGTTTTCATGGTTCCTTCTTTAATTAATGATGACATGCGGTCTAAAGAAAAAGCCATTTTCTTCTGTTCTATTTCACGACGAATTCTTTGACGTTCACCGGAAATTCTTTTCAATTCTTTTTCATCATTTACAACTGCAAAAATATCTGCGGCTTGTGGCACATTTTCATATCCTTGAATTTGGACTGCATCTGAAGGACCAGATTCGTTTAAACGAACACCGTGTTCGTTTGTTATTGCACGAACCTTTCCAGGGAAATCACCACAAATAAATGGGTCACCAACCTTCAATGTACCTTTTTGAATTAATACCGTACCAACAGGACCAAGACCTTTATCCAATCTTGAATCAATAACAGTTCCTCTAGCATTGCAATCTTTATTTGCTTTTAAATCAAGTACTTCTGTTTCTAATAAAATACTTTCCATGAGATTATCGATTCCCTTACCAGTTTTAGCACTGATTTCAATATCTTGAATTTTACCACCCCAAGACTCTGTAAGTACCTCATGTTCCGATAATGAACGTCGAACCTTTTCCGGATCAGCTCCAGGTTTATCCATTTTATTTATGGCAACAACCATAGGTACACCTGCTGCTTTTGTATGAGAAATAGCCTCAATAGTTTGGGGCATAACTGCATCATCTGCTGCTACAACAAGAATAACTATATCTGTAACTTGTGCACCACGGGCACGCATTGCTGTAAATGCCTCATGACCTGGAGTATCTAGGAATGTTATTCTACGTTCATTGTAATTGACTTTATATGCACCAATATGCTGTGTAATCCCACCAGATTCTCCTTCAGCAACATTGGTTTCTCTTATATGGTCTAACAAACTTGTTTTTCCATGATCTACGTGCCCCATAACTGTCACAATTGGTGCACGTGGAAAAGCATTTTTTAAATCTTCTTCGGTCTCTTCAAATGAAAATAATTCTTCACCAACATCCGTAATTTTTTCTGCTGTAAAATCAAAATTATCTGCCAAAAGTTCAATAAGATCCCAATCAATTCTTTGGTTCTTTGTCACTAACACTCCAAGTTCAATACAGGTTTGAATTATATCACTGGATGTGACTTCAAAAATCTTTGCTAATTCTTCAACATTAGAAAATTCAGCAATCTGTATAGTAGGCTTATCAACAACTTCTTGAATTTCATCTTCAGCTTTAAATTTTGATTTTTTATGTGATTTTTTCCTGGTCTTGGTATCCATCTTTGCCAGAATACCCTTTACCTTAGTTTTAACAGATTGTTGAACCTTATCTTCTTTCTTTTTTTGTTTACCAGATGATTGTTTACTAGTTCCTACGCCAATTTCTGATTGTATATCAGTCAAATTGATTGAACGTAATTTTTTTGTGGATTTAAATTTCTTTTTTAATGCTTTTGCTTTTTTGTTTGAAGCTGCCTTATGAGCTTTCTCTTTTTCTTCTTGCACTTTTTTAAGAGCTTCCGCTTCTTCTTTTCTTCTTGCGGCTTCATCTTCTAATCTTTGTGCCTCTATTTCTTCTTCTTTCTTCCTATCTTTTTCGACTTTTTCTTTCTTTTCACTTTCTTTTATCTCTATTTTGCGTTGTTGATTCAAAGACAAGAGCTCTAATTTCTTCGAGCTCTTTTGCCGTTCTTTGAGCCGTGTGTCATGGATTTCACGCCTAACTTGTTCTTTCCTAAAGCGATCTACTTGCTCTTTATCTTTAGCAAATTCTTCCATAATCATCTGATGAACAGTTTCATCAACAGGTGACATATGGCTGGATACATCAACTTTTTTTGATTTTAAGAAACTGAGAATGTCTGTATGAGAAATGTTCAGTGATTTTGCAATCTGAAATATTCGGATTTTTCCCATATTTTATTGTACACCTTCAGATAAGGAGTCTTCATTCTCCATAGTTTTTTCGGACTTAACTTCTTGAGATTCATCTATTTCTTCACTGTTTTCTAATGTTTTATCAGAAGAATCTTTATCGTCAATATCATCATCTTCAGATGACGTAAGAATTTGTGCAATATCTGGTAACTCGGTATCTTCTTCATCGCTTTCAGTTTCAATTTTTCTCTCAACAAAAGATTGTACTGCCTCATAAATGACATCTAAACTGTCTTCATCCATACCATCCACTGACAATAGATCTTCCATATCTGATTCTAGTAGTTCGGAAACAATATTCACTCCTGCTCCGCTTAAAGCTTTTGCTTCATCTACTTTAATTCCATCAATATCTTCTAATGAAGTTTTTTGATCTTCCTGAATTCGTTCATATTCTTCTACACCGTACGCATCAATTCTATAGTCTGTTATTTTAGAAGCTAGGTTAACATTCATACCATTACGTCCTATAGCTGAATCAAGACTTTCATCTTCAAAAAGAGCAACACAGTATTTCTTATCATCATCAATAAATAATTTAACTGGTTTGGCAGGTGATAATGCACGACTTACAAGTATCTCAGGTTGTTCGCTATAGTTTACAATATCAATTTTTTCATTATTTAATTCACGAACAATAGCTT